>SRJI02000032.1 GCA_005473895.2 Carideicomes alvinocaridis | reverse complement strand
GGTGCTCGCCGCGGGCGTGTCGGCCGCGGTGGGGCTCGTGGCCTTCGTGGGGCTTGCGGCGCCGGCCATCGTCCGGGCCCTGGGCGCGCGGCGTCAGGGGCAGGTGCTGGCCACGGCGCCGCTTGCCGGGGCGCTGCTGCTGTGGCTCTGTGACGGGCTGGTGATGGCGGCGGCGGGCCAGGGGGGCGAGATGTTTCCCACCGGCGCCGTCACCGGGCTGATCGGCGGGCCGCTGCTGCTGGTCCTGCTGCCCCGCCTGCGCGCCACGCCACCCCCGTCGCAGGAGGCGCTGCACCCTCGCCTGGCACGTCCGGGGCGCTGGATCCTCGCCATGGCGGGGCTGGCGGCGGTTCTGGTCGCCGTGATGCTGGCGGTGGGCCGCGTGCCCGAGGGCTGGCGGCTCCTCGACCCCGAAACGCTGGCGCTTTTCCTGCCGAACCGCCTGCCGCGGCTGGTGGCGGTCGCCGCCTCGGGCGGGTTGCTGGCGCTGGCGGGCGCGCTGCTGCAACGGCTGACCGCCAATCCCCTGGCCTCGCCCGAGGTTCTGGGCGTCTCGGGCGGGGCGGCCATGGGATATGCCGGGATGCTGTTCCTCGTCGCGGGTCCCTCGGCGATCGTGCTGACGCTCGGCGCGGCGGCGGGGGGCGCCCTGGCGCTGGCGGTGATCCTGGGGTTCGTGCTGGGCCGCAATGCCCGCCCCGAGAGGCTGCTCCTGGCGGGGGTGGCCGTGTCGTCGCTGGCGGCGGCGGTGCTCTCGGTGCTGATGGCCGCCGGCACGCAGAAGAGCTTTGCCGTGCTGGCCTGGCTTAGCGGGTCCGCCGCGACGGTGACGGCGCCCGGGGCCGTCGTGCTGGGCCTCGCGCTGGTCCTGCTCGGCGGTCTGGCGCTGGGCCTGTCGCGCTGGCTGACCGCGCTGCAGCTGGGGCCCGGGATCGCCCGCGGTCTCGGCCTGCCGGTGACCGCTGCCGGGGGCGCGGTGGTAGCGCTGGCGGGGCTGGCCACGGGCGCCGCGACGATCCTCGTCGGGCCGCTCAGCTTCGTCGGGCTGATGGCGCCGCATCTCGCCCGGCGGCTGGGGTTCGCCCTGGTCCCCGGCCACCTGGCGGGGAGCGTGGCGATCGGCGCGATCCTCATGCTGGCGGCGGATTTCGGCGCCCGGATGGCCAGCTTTCCCTATGACCTGCCACTGGGCCTCTTCGCGTCGCTGCTCGGCACGCCCTGGCTGCTCTGGCTGATGTTGCGGAGGCCCGCATGACCACGCTCTTTACCGCCCGCGCGCTGGGCTTCAGCGCCACCGGGCGCACCATTCTCGAAGGCCTCGACCTCGAGCTGCAGGCCGGACAGGTCACCGCGCTCCTCGGCCATAACGGGTCGGGCAAGTCCACGCTGCTCAAGCTGCTGGCCAGGCAGGAGAGGCCGAGCGCGGGCGCGCTGTCCTTTTTCGGCACGCCGCTCGACGGCTGGGGCGGGCGGGCGCTCGCGCGGCGGCTGGCCTACCTGCCGCAGCACCTGCCCACTGCAGAAGGGCTCTGCGTGCGCGAACTGGCCGCGCTGGGCCGCTACACCTGGCACGGGCCGCTGGGCCGCCCGGGGCCGGGGGACAGGGCGGCGGTGGAGGCGGCGCTGGCCGATTGCGGGCTGGACGCGCTGGCGGACCGCCGGGTCGATACCCTGTCGGGCGGGGAGGCGCAGCGTGCCTGGCTCTCCATGTTGATCGCGCAGGAGGCCGAGTGCCTGCTGCTGGACGAGCCGATCTCGGCGCTCGACATCGTGCACCAGGTGGAGGTCATGGCACTGGTCCGTCGCCTCTGCCGCGCGCGCGGTCGGTCGGTGTTGGTGGTGCTGCACGACATCAACATGGCAGCGCGCTACTGCGACCGGGTGGTGGCGCTGCGGCAGGGCCGGCTGGTTCACGAGGGGGAGACGGCGGGCCTGATGACGCCGGACATCCTGCGCAGCATCTACGGCGCGGAGATGGAGGTGCTGCACCGCGCAGACGGCTCCGCGGTGGCCGTCCCGGTCTGAGTCCCGGGGCCAGGCTTTCGGTCGCGCGGCGCTAGGTCGCCGTGGAAATATTCATCAGTGCGGCCGATAGAAAATCACCCTGGCGGTAGTGGTAAGTCACGCCCTGGCCACCTCGACCCGGCCGCCAATGAGCAGAAATTCGGGCGAGAAAACAATTAGAAAGGGGATGACATCGGCCAGCCAGGCGAAGCGCATGGCGCCCCCGCTCGTCATTTCTGCTGCATTTCGAGCGCGATTATGTTAACGTTACGTCAAGTATCGTAGGCATGTAGTGGGAAAGGAATTTCGAGATGACTTCCTGGGAACTTCATGGTCACGAGCTGGCCAACTGCAATTGCGCGACGGGATGCCCTTGCCAATTCATGGCGCTCCCGACGCACGGAAACTGCGAAGCCGTTGCGACCTTCGAATTCGACAAGGGCCATTATGGCGACACCGATCTGAGCGGCACGAAATCCGCCCTGGTCGTGCGCTGGCCCGGGGCGATCCACGAGGGCGACGGCACCATGCAGATCATCATCGACGAGAAGGCCTCGCCCGAGCAGAGGGAGGCGCTCTTCAAGATCATGACCGGCGAAGACACCGACGAGATGGCGACGATGTGGTGGGTCTTTTCCGCCATGAGCCCCCACAAGCTCGAGACCCTCTACAAGCCGATCGAGATCGACATGGACATGGAGACCCGCAAGGGACGCGTGAAGATCCCCGGCGTCTTCGAGACGGAGGCCGGCCCGATCATCAACCCGGTGAGCGGACAGGAACACAGGGCGCGGATCAACCTGCCGCACGGCTTTGAATTCCACGTGGCCGAGATGGCGAAGGGCACGACCAAAACCAGCGGAGAGATCGAACTGAAGGCCAACAAGGACACGCATGTCCACATGGTCGAAATTCACCTCTCCAACAGCGGAGTGCTAGAGGCGGCCGCGTGATGGCCGCCGGGTCGGTTTCGCCAGGCGCGGCGGAGCGGCTGCTGCGGCGCGACCGCGCGATCCTGCTGGCGGCCCTCGCCATCCTGGCCCTTCTCGCCTGGCTCTACACGGTCAGCGGGGTCGGCATGAACATGTCGGCGCTCGAGATGACCTCGATGCCCGGGATGGGCGACATGGCCGACATGTACGCGCCTGTCGGCTGGTCCCTGCGCTACGCGGTCCTGATCTTCCTGATGTGGTGGGTGATGATGATCGCCATGATGCTGCCGAGCGTCTCGCCCACCGTGCTGCTATACGGCGCGCTGCTGCGGCGGGGCGGCTCGGCGGGCAGGGTGCCGGCGATCTCGGCGGTGTTTCTGTTGGGCTACCTGGCGATATGGGCGGTGTTCTCCGCCCTCGCGGGTACGGCGCAATGGGGGCTGGAAGCGGCGGGCCTGGTCTCGCCCGGCATGATGACCCTGACCGGCAGCGCGCCCGGCGCGCTCCTGCTGATCGCCGCTGGCCTCTTCCAGTTCACGCCGCTCAAGAGCGCCTGCCTGCATCATTGCCGCTCGCCGGCGGAGTTCCTCACCCGGCGCAGACGGCCCGGCCTGTCGGGTGCCTTCGTGATGGGGGCGGAACATGGCGCCTATTGCGTCGCCTGTTGCTGGTTCCTGATGGCCCTGCTGTTCGTGGGCGGGATCATGAACCTCTACTGGATCGTCGGGCTGACGGCCTTCGTGGCGATCGAACGGCTCACCCCGTTCGGAGAGGTGGTGAGCCGGGTCGCCGGGGCGGCGCTGGTCCTCTGGGGCGGGGCGCTGTTGGCCGGGCTTCTCTGAGCGCGGGGCGCGCGCGTGCATCATCCGCCAGGCCGCGCGCCGCGATCCCCCCGGGGGCCGCATGCGCGGGGCCGCCCGACCGGGCCGCCTGCATCGAAAATCCTTCGTGACGGTAGGATTCGTGCTAAAATGGTATCAGGCAAGGTGGCGTAAAAATCCCGGTATCCGAAAGTGTCCAAGACAGCTTATGCGACGCCCGTCGACGACCAGGACTCCTGGCGCCAGGCCGATCATTCGCATCTTTTGCCCGCCCATCTCGTGGCCTTTCTGCAGGGGGGCGTCTCGGTCACGCTTTGCGCCAGGAGTGTGGCGGGGCGGCCGGTCATCGGGGTCGGCGTCGCCTGCCGGGTGCGCGACATGGCAGAGCTGCGCGTCCTGCTGTCGCAAGGCGCGAACCTGCCGCTGGTGGAGGCGGTGCGGCATGGCAGCGCCCTGGCCGCGACATTCACCCGGGCGCGGGATCACCGGTCGATCCAGCTGAAGACCCTGCGCGCCCGCCTCGGCGACGCTGCGCCCGACGACCACGGCGAAGCGGCCCGGCAAAGCGCCATTCTCGCCGAGGAGCTGATGGAGCTGGGTTACACCCGTCTGCAGGCCGAGGCCTATGCCGGCTGTCACGCGACCGACCTGATCTCGCTCGTCTTCCGGCCCGAGCGCGTCTTCACCCAGACCCCCGGCCCGGGCGCCGGCGCGGAGCTGGAGAGATGAGCGCGCCCGAGCTGCGCGCCCTGCGCGGCGCGATGGAGGGCATCTCGGCCTCCATGCTCGGGACCTGCGACCTCGACGGGTTGCCCAACGCCTCGATGATCAGCCAGGTCCACTGGGTCGATGACGAACATGTCGCGCTGTCCTACCAATTCTTCAACAAGACGCGGGCGAACCTGCTGGCGACCCGGCAGGCGAGCGTCCTTCTGCTCGACCCGCAATCGCTGGCCGTCTACCGGCTGGAGCTCGACCACGTGGAGACGCGCAGCTCCGGGCCGCTTTTCGAAAAGATGAAGGCGAGGCTGGCCGGCATCGCCTCGCATCACGGGCTGGAGAAGGTCTTTCGCCTTCTGGGCGCCGACATCTTTCGCGTCGCAGGGATCGAGGAGGTGGCCCCGCCAAGCCTCGCCCCCTCCTGCCGGGGGATATCGCTTCTCTCGGCGGCGCGGTCCTGCGTCGAGGCGCTGGCCCGCTGCCGCGATTTCGACGAGCTGACCGAGGCCGCGCTGGACGGGATGACGCGGCACCTGGGCATCTCCAACGCGATGATCCTGCTGGCCGAGAACGATGGCCGGCTCTTTGCCCTGGGGTCGCGCGGTTACGCGGTCTCGGGTGTCGGCGCCGAGATCCTGCCGGGCGAGGGGGTGATCGGCGTCGCCGCGCGCGAGGGCGTGCCGATCCGGATCGGGCATTTCAGCGCCGATTACCGCTACGGCGCCGCGCTCGGAGCCGCGGCGCGCAGCGCGGGGCTTCTGGCCGAGTCGCCGGACGGGGTGAGCTTTCCCGGGCTCGGAACGCCGCACAGCCAGATCGCCGTGCCGGTGATGGCGGCGAACCGGGTACTGGGCGTGCTGTTTGCCGAATCGGACGAGGTGCTGCGCTTCGACCACGAATGCGAGGACGCCATGGTCCTCGTCGCCAGTCAGCTCGGTGCGATGATGGTGCTGCTCGGCGAGGAGGAGACCGAGGAGGCGCCGCCCGCCGCGGAACCTGCCGCGGCCCCCGCCACGACTCTCTGCGTGCGCCATTACCGGCGCGACGACAGCGTGTTCATCGACCACGAATACCTCATCAAGGGGGTCGCGGGGGCGATCCTCTGGCGGCTCCTGCGGGAACAGGCGGCGACCGGGCGCACCGAGTTCACCACAAGGGAGCTGCGCCTCGACCGGTCGCTCAAGCTGCCCAGACATGCGGAGAATCTCGATGCGCGGCTCGTGCTGCTGCGCCGGCGGCTCGAGGAACGGGGCAGGTGTCTGAGGCTCGACAAGACGGGGCGCGGGCGCTTCCGACTCGTCAGCATGTGCGGGCTGGTGCTGGAGGATGCCGGCGAGGGCGAGCCGGCCGAGATGGCCTGACACCCCCCCTGACGCCCCCCCCCGGCCGTGAGCAATTTCTTAGCATTCATTTAGGCTTTCCGTAGGCGAGACTTAGCAAGTCTTCCGCGCCGGCTGCCCCTATAAGCCGCCGCAGGACGCGGTGGCTGCCGGCATTTCAGGCAGGGCACCGCGCCACCCGCAAATACCCAAGTCTTCGGCGCGTCCGCGCCGCCATCGACCCACCCACACGGGGCGGCCTTTTCGCCGTACCCGTCCGAAAGAGACGACAATGCATACAGAAATTCTACAGAACCGCCTCCGCGGGGCCCTCATTACATCCCTCGAGCCCCGACATGCCGCCGAGAGCGACGCGCTGATCTGGAACGGGCGCAAGCCTGCCCGCCGCGCCCGGCTCATCGTGCGGGCCGCCTGTGCCGAAGACGTGGCCGAGGCGATCCGCTTTGCCGCCGGCAACGGGCTGACCGTCTCGCCGCGCGGCGGCGGGCACCAGTTCACCGGCATCGCGGCGCAGGCCGACATGGTGATCGACCTCGGCGCCCTCGACGGGCTGACGCTCGATGTCGGGCGGCGGACCGCCCGGGTGGAGCCGGCGGTGACCAACCTCCGCATGGCCGCGGCGCTGGAGCGGCACGGACTCGCCTTCCCGCTCGGCCATTGCGGCAGCGTCCCGATGTCGGGCTACCTGCTTGGCGGCGGCGTGGGCTGGAACTCGGCCGAGTGGGGCTTTGCCTGTTTCTCGGTGACGGCCGTGGAGGTCGTGCTTGCCGATGGCAGCCTGGTGACCGCCAATGCCACCGATCACGCCGAGGTCTACTGGGCCGCCCGTGGCGCGGGGCCGGACTTCTTCGGCGTCGTGACCGCCTACCACCTGACGCTGCAGCCGGCGCGCAGGGCGATCACAACGGCGATCCGCGTCTACCCGGCCTCGGCCGCCCTGGCGGTTGCCCACTGGGCCGAAACGGTGATGGCCAAGGCCCCGGCCAGCGTGGAGTTCACCACCAAGGTCACGCCCGGCCCGGACGGCCCGGTCCTGGCCGCGATCGCCACTGTGTTTGCCGGTACCGAGGCCGAGGCCGGAACCATCCACGCGGCGCTTGCCGTGGGGGCGCCCGAGGCGCTGCAGGTGATCGGGCCGATGCCGGCGCCCTTCGCGGCCCTCTACGAGGCCTCCGACCCGTCGATGCCCAAGGGCCGGCGCTATGCCGTCGACTCGGCCTGGTCCGAGGCGGGCTACGGCGAAATCCTGGGACGGATCGTGAAGACCATGGCGCAGGCCCCCTCCGGGGACAGCATGGCGCTCGCCGTGCTGCGATCCAACGCCGTGACCACCCCCGAGACCGCCGCCTTTTCGCGCCACGGCCGTGTCTTCGGGGCGCTCTACGCGATCTGGGCGGACGAAGAGGACGATGCCGAGAATACCGGCTGGCTGCGTGCCGGGATCGACCGTCTGACGCCCCTCTGCACCGGCGCCTATGTCGGCGAGGCCGATCTCGACCGGCCGGACCGGGCGCTGCGGACCCTGAGCGCGGAGGCGGCGGAGCGGCTTGCCATCCTGCGCCGCCGTTACGACCCCGCGGGCCTGTTCCACCGGCGCAGCTGGCCGGCCGCCGTGGCCGCGGAGTGACCGAGATTGCCGCGGGCCGTCAGCGGCCCGCGGTGTGACCACCCTGGAAACCTGAACCTGGAGTAACGCATATGACCTGTTCCCATATCCTTCGTGCCGCGCTGCTCGCCGGCATCGCCCCCTTCGCCGCTGCGGCTCAGGGCCTCGAATTCGGCCCCGAACAGCCCCTCGGCGACGGCACTGTCCGCACCTTCACCGAGACCAATGCCGACGGCCTGGCCACCCGCATCGGCGTGGAGATGTCGCACGAGGCCCTGGCCTCGCTCGGCCATGACGATGTCTACCTCAACATTCCGCTGCCCGAGGCGGCGAGCGATGCGGGTTACGACCATGTCTCGCTCAACTGGATGGCGCATGGTCACCCCCCGGCCGAGCTGTTCGGCGCGCCGCATTTCGATGTCCATTTCTACCTGACGACCGAGGAGGAGCAGATGGCGATCGACCCCTCGGATCCGCGCTTCGACGAGAAGGCCGCGAACCGGCCCGCGCCCACTTTCATGCCGGCGAATTACGCGCCGCCGCCGGTGGTGGAGGCGATTCCGGCCATGGGCGAGCACTGGGTCGACACGACGGACCCGGTCTTTTCGGGCCAGCCCTTCGAGGGCGTGCTGATCTACGGCGCCTGGGACGGCGAGGTCACCTTCGTCGAGCCGATGGTGACGCTGGACCTGCTGACCTCCGGCCGGGCACTCGGCGGCAAGGTCGGCCAACCGGAACTGGTGGCCGAGGCGGTGTCGCTGCCCAATTCCTGGAGCGTGTCCTTCGATGCGGCGACCGGTACGCACCGGGTCTCGATCGACGATCTCGCGATGCGGATGCCGGGCGACAAGGCGATGTCCGCGCCCACAAACTGAGGGTCGCCGGCCGGGCGGAGATGCCTCCGTCCGGCCGGGCCATGCGACTGCCGCGGGCGCCGGCACCGACGCCCGCGGCGCCACGACCCGCGGTGACGGGCCGAACCTCCGGCAACGCGTCGGACCGTGCGGATAATCCGCGCAGGGCGTAGCGATGCCGGCTTGCGGCGATTCATTATTTCGTATATTCGAGAAATATGGAATCAACGCATGTCGATCAACTGGCCGCACTCGCCCATCCGCAGCGCCTCGCGCTGTTCCGGCTGCTGGTGCGGCGCTACCCGGACGAGCTTCCGGCGGGCGAGATTGCCGAGACGCTGGGCGTGCGGCAGAACACACTCTCCTCCTACCTCAACGAGTTGCGCCATGCGGGCTTGATCCTCCAGGCGCGGCAGGGCCGGTCGCTGCTCTACCGGGTGGATATGGACCGAGCGGGGGGCCTCATGTCCTTCCTCTTCGCCGATTGCTGCCGGGGCCGGGCCGAGCTTTGCCCGACGCTTCCGGGAATACCTCCGACGGGGGAAACGCCCATGGCATCAAGGACCTATGACGTGCTCTTCATCTGCACGGGGAATTCCGCCCGTTCGATCTTTGCCGAGGCGCTGCTGCGCGATCTCGGGGGCGACCGGTTCCGCGCCCACTCGGCCGGGACGCGGCCTTACTCGGAGCTCAACCCCATGGCGCTCCGGGTGCTGGAGGCAAACGGGCATGACGTCTCGGGGCTGCGGGCCAAGACCATCGAAGAGTTCCGGGGCAGGGACGCGCCGCATCTCGATTTCGTGTTCACCGTCTGCGACCGCGCGGCCAACGAGGATTGCCCGGCCTGGCCAGGGCAGCCGGTCACGTCCCATTGGGGGCAGCCAGACCCGGTCAGGGCCACGGGCACGGAGGCGGAGAAGAGCCTCGCCTTCCGCCGATGCTACGGCGCGCTGCGCAGGCGGATCGAGCAATTCGCCGCGCTCGACCCGGCCGCGCTCGACCGCGCCGCGCTGCAACGGGCCGTGGACGAGATCGGCGCGCAGAACAAGGACATGGCATGACGACCTACGCACTGAACGGACTGGGCCGCATCGGCAAGCTGGCGCTCCGGCCGTTGCTGGAAAGCGGCGCACAAATCGCCTGGATCAACGATGCGGTGGGCGATCCGGAGATGCATGCGCATTTGCTGGAATTCGACAGCGTCCACGGCCGGTGGGAGGCCGACTTCGCGGCCGACGGCGAGAGCGTGACGATCGACGGCCGGCGCCTGCCGGTCCATGGCGCGACCCGGATCGAGGATCTGCTGCTCGACGGGATCGACGTGGTCATCGACTGCACCGGCGTCTTCAAGTCCGAGGCAAAGCTCGCCCCCTATTTCGCGGGTGGCGTGAAGAAGGTGGTGGTCAGCGCGCCGGTCAAGGACGGCCGGACGGTGAACATCGTCCACGGCGTCAACGACGCGGCCTATGACCCGGCGGCGCATGACATCGTCACGGCGGCAAGCTGCACGACCAATTGCCTCGCGCCGGTGGTCAAGGTGATCCACGAGGGGCTGGGCATCCGGCACGGGTCGATCACCACGATCCACGATGTCACCAACACGCAGACCATCGTGGACCGGCCCGCCAAGGACCTTCGGCGCGCCCGCTCCGCGCTGAATTCGCTGATCCCGACCACCACCGGATCGGCCAGGGCGATCACGGCGATCTTTCCCGAGCTGGAGGGGCGGCTGAACGGCCATGCGGTGCGCGTGCCGCTGCTCAACGCCTCGCTCACCGACTGCGTCTTCGAGGTGGCGCGCGCGACCACGGCGGAGGAGGTGAACGCCATGCTCGCCCGTGCCGCCGCCGGGCCGCTGAAGGGCGTGCTGGGCTTCGAGACCCGGCCGCTCGTCTCGGCCGATTACGTGAACGACACGCGATCCTCCATCGTGGACGCGCCCTCGACCATGGTGGTGGGTGGCACGCAGGTGAAGATCTACGCCTGGTACGACAACGAGATGGGCTATGCGCATCGCCTTGTGGACGTGGCGCGCATGGTCGGGGCGCGCATGGTCGGAGCGTCGCTGTGACCGACCGTCCGTCGGGCCTCGGGGCCTATATCGCCGTGACCGCCGCCTACTGGGCCTTCATGCTGACCGACGGCGCGCTGCGGATGCTGGTGCTGCTGCATTTCCACATGCTGGGCTTCTCGCCGGTGCAACTGGCCTATCTCTTCGTCCTCTACGAGATCGCGGGGGTCGTGACCAACCTCTGCGCCGGCTGGATCGCCGCACGGTTCGGCCTGACCTCCACGCTCTACACCGGGCTCGGCCTGCAGGTGGCGGCGCTTCTGGCGCTGGCGGCGCTCGACCCGGGCTGGAGCCTCTGGGCCTCCGTCGCCTATGTCATGGCGGTGCAAGGCGCGAGCGGCGTGGCCAAGGACCTGTCCAAGATGAGCGCCAAGAGCGCGGTGAAGGGCCTGGCCCCCACGGTCCGCGGCGGCCTGTTTCGCTGGGTGGCGGTGCTGACCGGGTCGAAGAACGCGGTGAAGGGGCTGGGCTTTCTGCTGGGGGCCGCGCTGCTTGCCGGTCTCGGCTTCGGCCCGGCGGTGCTGGCCATGGCGGCGGTGCTGGCCGTGATCCTCCTCCTCGTCGTCTGGAAGATGCCGGCCGGATTGCCGCGGGGCCGGAAGGGCGTGAAATTCACCGAGGTCTTATCGAAGGACCGCAACATCAACTGGCTCTCCGCCGCGCGTGTCTTCCTGTTCGGGGCGCGCGACGTGTGGTTCGTGGTGGGGATCCCGATCTACTTCTACGCGGTCCTCTCGGACGGGTCGGAGGCCGGCAACCGCGCGGCCTTCTTCATGGTGGGCGGCTTCATGGCGATCTGGACCATCCTTTACGGCGCCGTGCAGGCCGGGGCGCCCCGCCTGCTGCGCGCGGCCGACCGGCCCGAGCCCGAGCTCGTTCACGAAGCCCGCCGCTGGGCCGGCCTGCTTTTCGTCGTGCCCGCGCTGCTGGCGGTGATTGTCTGGGCGGCGGGCGGCCCCGCCCCCTGGCTCACCGTCACGCTGGTGGCGGGGCTGCTGGCCTTCGGGGCGATCTTCGCCGTGAACTCCTCGCTGCATTCCTACCTCGTGCTCGCCTTCGCGAGGGCTGAGCGGGTCACCATGGATGTGGGGTTCTACTACATGGCCAATGCCGCCGGGCGGCTTCTTGGGACCCTGCTTTCGGGGCTGACCTTCCAGCTTGGCGGGTTGCCGCTCTGCCTCGCCACGGCGGCCGTGCTGGTGGGGCTCAGCCGTCTGGGGGCCGGCCGGCTGGAAGCCGGTACGTCCTCGGCTGGGCCGGAATCCGTGACCGGCCGATAAGGGCCTCCAGCACGGGGAATTACACGCTGGCCGAGTCCGCGGATTTTCAGGGGGTCCGGATCAGCGACTACTTGGGCACCATCGGGGATTTCAGCAATCTCCAGATCGTCGAGAACACGTATGAAGACGTGGTCCTGACAAGCTTCGATACCGACAACCTCTACTTCGATTTCAGCAATGACGATGACGGCGCCGTAAGCGGCGGCTACGTGAAGGCGACCTTCGACGTCGCGGCCGTTCCGGTGCCGGCGGCCGGCTTCCTGCTGCTCGCCGGGATCGGCGCGCTGGGGGCCGCCCGGAAGCGCAACAAGCGCTGATATCCGAACGCTCGAGAAACGGGGGCCGGCATGGCAACGTGCCGGCCCTTTCGCGTCATGAGGGCCCGTAGGTCACAGCGCACTGGCCGTGCCCCATCCTCGCATCTTGCTACTGAACCCGCGTCGCCGGGACGTGGACGCCGCGCGCCGCCGCTTCCCGTTCGTCATCTTCCAGGTTCTCGATGATCTTGAGCAGCCCCTTGCGGATGATGCGCTCCTCTTCGGAAGAGACGCCGTGCAGCGCGCGTGTATTGGCCTCGACCGCCATCGGCTCCAGCCGGTCCCGCAGCTCCCAGCCCTTGCGCGTGAGGAAAGAGCGGAAGCGGCGGCGATTGGTCTCGTCCTGCTTGCGAACGATGATGCCGTGATTTTCCAGCCGGGTGAGGGCAGTGTGGGTCGTCGGCTCGGTCAGGTTGGCCCGCTTGCTGAGTTCCCGCTGCGACAGGCCGTCATTGTACCAGAGGATCCGAAGAAAGATCCACTGGCCGAAGGTCACGCCCTCGGCCTGGAGCCGCAATTGCAGGGACCTGTTGAACGCCCGCGCCGCCAGCCTGACGAGCCGCGCGAGACGTTCTTCCGTGATCTCCGGGTCAGAGGAGTCGGGGGTGTCGATCGAATTGTCTTCCATCCAGGGGCCGGCCGCTCGTTCCAGGGGCTGCCGCGGCAGCGTCGGGCCGATTTTGGAGGCTAAATCCGGTCGATACAAGGGCGGGCGCCCCGGAGGCCGCAATTGCCACGGGGGCGGGCAGGCTGTTCGGATCGAAAGGGACGGGGTGGCCCGTGTCGCTTCGACGGAATGGTGAGGCGGAATGCGGCACGCCCGGGGGGCTGAGATTGCCGCCGCCCGGAGGACAGGTCCTCGCCGCGCGGACGCTGTCGTGGAACGACCGGCCGACATGGCGGTGCCTTGTCAGCTGTCCACGGGCTGCGCGAGGGGACAGGCGGCTCAGACCCCGGCGGGGTGGGGCAGAGGCAGGACAACGTCTGCCAGCGTGATGCGGTCGAGTTCCGCGAGAAAGGCGGCCTCCGCGGCCCGGAGCCTCGATTTCAGCCGGCAGACGGCCGTGACGCAGCAGGCTCCGTCCGGGGAAAAGCACTCCACCAGCGCCTGGTCCCGCTCCAGCAAACGGACGATGTCGCCCACGACGATCTCGGTGGCAGGGCGGGCCAGCTGCGCACCGCCGCCGGCGCCGCGGCGGGTGACGACGATGCCCTCGCGGGCGAGGCGCTGAATGATCTTGTTGAGGTGGTTGCGCGAGACACCGAATTCATCGGCGATCTCCGCGGTGGAGAAGGCGCGGCCCGGGGCGCTCGCCATCCGCATCAGGGCGCGGAGCCCGTAATCGGTGAAGCTGGTCAGGCGCATGCGACGTCTTCTCCCTTAATTGGCATTTACAATGCCTATTACGATTCTTATGGTCGGACGGCAACACCCAGCGAGGCAGGTCCGCCATGTCCCAGAGCCATCCGTCCCTCCCATCCGTTCAGTCTGCGCGGCCGGCGATGACGGCCGAGGTGATGGCGGAGACCGCGCTGGACGAGTCCGTGCTGGAAGTGCTGGTCCACGGATTCTACGCGAAGGTCCGCGTCGATCCGCTGCTCGGCCCGATCTTCGCCGAGCGCATTTCGGATTGGGGGCCGCATCTGGAGCGGATGGTGGCCTTCTGGTCCTCCGTCGTGCTGATGACCGGGCGCTACCACGGCAAGCCGGTGCCCAAACATGCGGGTCTGCCGGTCGAGTGGGCGCATTTCGAGCGCTGGCTGGAGCTTTTCCGCGAAACCGCCCACCAGGTCTGCACGCCGGAAGGCGCGAGCCGGGTCATCGAAAGCGCGGAGCGGATCGCCCGTTCCCTCCACATGGCGAGCCGGGACGCCCTGCGCGCAGAGGGGGCGGCGCCGACCCTTTCTTGAGTCGATCGCCTGCGATGGCAGCTCGACCGTAATGGCAGGGCAGGGGCCAGGGAGTGGGGCCGCCCTCCGGTGCAGGGGTCGTGCGGGCCGAACATCTGCAAGCCGTCAGAGGGCAGGCACGGTCGGGGCTCCTTCCAGGCGGGAATGACGGGCAGAGGGCGAAACCCCTTCCTCCGCGGGCCAACTTGGCTCCCGCAGCGGCCCCAGCGGCCATGTAGGGGCCCTGTGCGCATCCTTCGGCAGGGCGACGGTCCGCAGGCAGGCGCCCGCTCATCTTCCGCGACGTTGCGCGAGATCAATGAACCGCGCCCCTCGCTTCTGCAGAACGCCCCCGGGAGCCACCTGGAGGATGTGCCATGACCTGCGAACGCAAAGACTGCACTTCGAAAGACGACGGACCACTGGGCCCGCGGCCGCGGAGGGCGGTCCTGGCCCTGGCCGATCTCGGCCTGCAGGATGCCGAGATCGCCCGCTACTACCGCGTCTCGCCCGCGCTGGTACATCGCCTGCGGGTGGGCCGCGAGTCCGGCCCGGTGCAGCAGGCGGGGCGGATCAAGCCGCGCCCGCCGGCCTCCGGCCCCTACCGGCAGATGCCGCTGTAACCGCGAGCGGGCGGCGGCAAGGGTGCCGTCCGCCCGTACCACGTGAAAGCGCAGCCCCGTGCCGGGGGCGAACCCGGCACGGAGCCACGACCCGCTCCGAGGGTGAGCGGGCTTTCTCAGCCGGTCAGGCCGGTGCCGCTACACCGTGCCTTCGCGCCCGGCATCCATGGCGGTCCAGCCGCTCATCACCGCGATCACCGCCCCGCAGAGCAGCGCGTTCCACAGCAGCATCGTCGTGTCGCTGAAGCCGAGGATCCAGGGCGATATGACCAGCCAGAGGCCCACGACGAGGTCCAGCCATTCCTCCCATTGCCGGAAGGCGAAAAGCGCCGAGGCCGCGAGAATTGCCGCCGCCGCACCGCTCAGCACGAAGTTCCAGGTGGCGAGAGAGCCGAAGGCACCCTCCGCGGCCCCGGCTCCGAGAGCCCAGGGCGAAATGATCAGCCAGAGCCCCACGAGGAGCGTGACCCAATCCTGCCAGTGTTTCTGTTCCATGGCACCTTTCTCCTAATATCCACGGGCGTTTCAGTGGCCCACATTGCCGAACCTGGCCTGTCGCGCATTGATGGCCGTCAAGGGCGGCCCGCGACGCACGGGCATGTGGGGCGGAGGGTAGGCGGGGGGAGGCGGGGCGGAGGTAATGCCCGCTCGGTCCATGAAGCGCTCCGCTCGGCCTTGCTCCGGCCGGGTTGCCAGTGCCCTTCCGACGGTCAGCCGGGCATCGTTACCCCGAGAGAGCATTCCGCAGGCAGTGCTCTCGGAGGACCGGCAACACGCTGTCCCGCCAGGGGCGGCCATGGAACAGGCCGAAATGGCCACAGCCGGGGACCACCAGCGCCTGCCGCCGCTCCTGGCGGATGCCGGTGCACAGGCGATGGGCCGCCCGCGTCTGACCGGGCGCGGCGATGTCGTCGAGCGCCCCCTCCACCGTCAGCAGCGAGCTTCGGCGGATATACCCGGGATCCACGCGCCGGCCCCCGACATGCAGCCGCCCGCGTGCCATGTCCCGCTGCAGGAACACCCGGGCGATGTTCTCGGCGAAATGGCGGGCGTCGAGATCCATGATCGAGGTGTAGAGGTCGGCGAAGGGAAACCGCTCGGGCTCGGCGCCGTCGTCGTCGGTCATCTTCTCGGCAAGCTCGTCGCCGGCGATCTCCGCGTGGCGGCGCAGGTATTGCGTGAGCCCCGCGAGCTGGGACTCGGCGCGGTAGACCCGGCGGCCCTGGCCCGCATGGTCCGCCGCGACGCGGTCGATGGGCACGGTTTCGTACCAGAAGGCGGGAAAGCTGCGGATCAGGTCCACCACGGGGGTCGCCCGGGCCAGCGGATCGACCGGGCTCGCGATCAGGACCAGCGCGCCGGGGCCGCTGTCCCGCTCCCGCGCGGCAAGATCGGCGATGGCGGCCAAGGCCGGCACCCCGGCCTGGCACAGCGCCACGACCGACAGGTCCGGCCCGAGCAGGGTCAAGGCGGTGACGATGGCATCGACATTGTCATCGAAGCCGAAGGCGCCGCAGCTTGCCGGGACGTGACGGACATTCGCCCAGTCCATCAGGGCCACGCGGAAGTCGGGCAGAAGGTCGAGCACCATGTCGCGCAGCAGGATGGGAAAATGCCCGGACAGGGGCGGCACCACGAGCAGGTCGGGCAGGGCGGCGCCATCCTCGCGCCGGAACTGGCGCAGCGTGTAGAACGGCGTCTCGTGCAGGACGGAGACGGACACGCCGATCCCGCGCCCCCCGTAGGCAAGACGCTCGAGCGCGAGGTCGCGATACTTCGGCTGGTCCGCGCCCCGGTTCTGTTCCGGGCGTGCGATCACGTGGTTCGGTCCGGCGGTGGCCCGCATGAGGGGTGGCGGTGCCCCGGCCGGGACACCGCAAAGCGTGACGGGGTCATTGCACCGTGAGGTGATCGACCACGTGCGAGACGCCGGGCACGGCCCATGCGGCCCGCTCGGCCACCTTGCGCTCGCCGAAATAGCGCACCTTTCCTTCCAGCGTCACCGTGCCGTCGCGCACGTTCACGCGGATGCCCGAGGAATCAAGCTCGGCATCGCGGTGGAAGGCCCTCTTGATCTTGTCGCTCACGTCGGGCGCCTTGACCGAGGGCGTCACCTTGATGAGGTTCGACACGCCCGTGACGCCGCTCAGCCGGTGGGCGGCACGCTCGGCCGCTTCGGCCTGGTAACGCCACTCCACCTCGCCCGAGAGCGTCACCCAGCCATTCTTGATCTTCGAATGGATCTTGTCCTCGGGCACCGAGGAATTCCATTTCAGCGTGTTGAGCAGGCGCTTGGCGATCTCGTCGTCGGCGGTGATATGAGCCCCGGCGGGCCGGACCTCGATCTCGTCGGCGATGGCCTTGACACCGCGCACGCTCTCCACCGTCTCGATGGTGGTCACCTTCTCCGCGTAGGTGCGGACGTGACCGGAGAGCGTGACCACGCCCTCTTCCACGGCCACGCCGATATCCGCGGAATCGATGCTTGGCTCGAAATCCAGCTCGTCGATCACGTTCTGGCGCAGGGTCTTGTCGTCCATGATGTCCTCCAAAGCAGACCGCTTCCCGTTGAAGCGATGGGGCAAGTCTATGAGTCGGCGCTCTCCGGGCATTGACGGCAAGCAAGGGGGCCGTTGACGACGGTCATTGCCGGCGGGGCCCCGCCCGGCCTCATGCTGGGTCATCGGCGCAATTGCGCAGGCGAGAGGGAGACCAGGGCATGGCAGGCAAGCGCATTCTCGTGGCCGTCGACGGATCGGCGCACGGCAACCGGGCGGTCGATCTGGCGGCGGAGCTTTCCGCGAAGCTGGGGCACGACCTCGATATCGTTCACGTGCTCATGCATGGCCGCCCGAGCCAGGAGCTTCAGCGGATGGCGGAGGTCGAGCACATGATCTCCGTCGCGGCGCCGACCATGGGACTGTCGGCCGCCATGGTGCCGGGCGATTTCGGGCGGCTCATGGCCGCGGCCGAGGAGGAGACCCGCGCCCACCAGGTGATCAGGGACATCGGCGAGGAGATCGTCAGGCGCGCGGCGGAGCGGGCGAAAAAGGCCGGCGCGACGGGGATCGAGACCCACCTGGAGGTCGGCGACGACGCGGACGAGATCCTCGACCGGGCGGATGCCGAGGGGGTGCGGATGATCGTCCTGGGCAGCCGCGGGCTTGGCCGGGTGCGCGGGCTGGTCCTGGGCAGCGTGTCGCAGAAGGTGCTGCTGCACGCGCCCTGTACGGTGGTCACCGTCAGGTAGACGCGGAAGCGCAACGCTCAGGACAGGCGCGAGACCAGGTCCATGAAGTGGCTCGGCATGAACAGGTCCTCGCTGCCGGCCAGGTCCATCAGCGCGGACAGGTCCTGTATCTCGATGTCGTAGGGGGTGCGCAGCACGATCAGCCCGTCATCGGCCAGCGCATGGAACGCACGGCTGAGCGATTCCGGCCGGGTGGCGAGGAAATGCGCCAGGTCCGCCCGGCTGAGCGGGATGGTCAGGGACAGGCGGCTGTCGTCGATCCGGGCGAGGTTGGCCACGTTGCCCCATCGCCGGCACAGCAGCATCAGGAACCCGGCCAGCCGCTCGGTCACGCGGTAATTGGTCAGGATCAGCATCCATTCCCGCGCTGCGTCCAGCTCGTTGAGGATGCTGAGCATCACCAGACGTTCGAGTTCCGGCCACTCGGTCGTCAGGGTCTCGAACGCGTCACGCGGGAAGGTGTAGACCTCGGCCTCGCCGGTGGCGGCGATTGAGAAATGCAGCGGACCGTTGAAGACCCGGCCGAACATGTCGCCCTCCACCATCAGGCCGACGATGCTCAGCCGCCCGTCGGCCTGCAGCTTCTGCATCCGCAGCATCCCCTTCGCGATGAAGCCGACGAAGGTCAGATGTTCCATCTCCTCGGCGATCACCTGACCATGCGCATAGGACCGTCGCGTGCAGATCGCTTCGAGTTCGGCCAGAAGCGGCTCGGGCAATCCCGTGAACGGGTGCAGCATCTTCAGGCCATCCGCCTGGCCGGTGCGGTTTCCACGATTGTCCAAGTCGGCCTCCTGTCATGCACTGGTCCGGCCATCCCTCGGGCCGAACGCGCTCGACCGGCGGCTTCCGAATCCGCTCTGCGACCCTGTGGGCAGAGTAATTCGCCATATGAGTGTGTGCCAAGCGTGCTCTCCACCCTCCTTGCAGGATCACGGCGGCAGGATGCCTTGACGTGCGTCAATGCCTGCGGGCCCGGGACGATGTGTTGATGGTGCATCGCATGGAGGCTCACGTCATGCACAAGCCGAGAACCTGGGCGTTGGTCGCCGATGGGGTCAGGGCCCGCATCCTGCGCGGGCTGGAAGATGGCGCGCCGCCGTCCTTCCCGCCGACGGAGTTGATCAGCCGCAGCCGCTCGCAGCACCTGCGCGACGTCATGTCCGACAAGCCGGGCCGGACCCAATCTTCCGACCATAGCGGCCGGCGATCCTCGCTGGACTACGGCACCGACCCGATCAAGGAGGACATGCGGGATTTCGCGCGGGAGATCGTGGATCGCCTGGACAGCCATCGCCGCGCCCGCGATTTCGCGCGACTGGCGATCTTCGCCGCGCCGGACATGCTGGGCACGCTGCGCCAGGAAATGTCGCGGGCGCTGAAAAGCACGGTCTTCTTCGAGCGGAGCCAGAACCTGATGCACCTGCGCGAGGACGACCTGCGCGAGAGGGTGGTGAAGGAGATCAGGGCCTCGTTCTTCGAGGGCGAGCGGGAGTAGGGGGCCGTCCTTCCCGCCCTCGGCCGCTGCGGTTGCGTCTCGTCAATGCCCTGCCGGCGAAAACAGGGGAGAGTGGTATTCGCCTGTGGGGAGAATCGATTGTGGCTGACATCCCGTCCTGTTCCATGTGCCATCTGCGCGGCGCACGCCTGTGCCGCGCGATCCGGCAGAACGCCAACACCCAGCAAGACCTGCAAACCGTGAGCCGAAAGGTGGCGCGCGACGAGACGCTGTTCGAGGTCGGGACCCGCCCCGGCCTGATCGGCATCCTCCGCAAGGGCTACCTGCGGCGGGAATACATGAGCCGCGACGGAAACCGGACATTGCTCGGCCTCGTGCTGCCCGGCGGGCTGGTGGGCGAGCTGCCCGGCCGGACCGCGGCCTATGCGCTCGAGGCGGTGACCGATTGCGAGATCTGCCTGTTCCCGGCGCGGGCCGCGAACCGTCTCGCCACCGAGGATCTCGAGCTGCGGCGCGGGATCGTGGCCGACTTGGAGGAACAATACCGGCAGGAGCTGGTCTTTGCCTGGCTGCGCCGGGCGAACCGCCGGATCGAACGCATCGTGGCCTTCCTGATCCTGGCCAGGGATCTGGGCCCCTCGGCGCCGCAGCCCGACGGCAGCGTGATCGTGACTGTCCCGCTCACCCGGCGGGACTGGGCCGACCTGTGCAACACGACCGTCGAATCCATCAGCCGTCAGATCTCGGACCTGAACGCGCGGGGCCTGGTCGAAAGCCTCGGCAAGCAGCGCTATCGCCTGCGGGATATCCGTGCCCTCAAGGACCTGGCGGAGCTGGACGAAATCCCGTCCTGGCGGGACCGCCGCCCGGCCCTGGTGGTGGGCGCGAAGGAGACCCAGGCACACCCCCTTTCGCCGGTGCCGGACCGCCGGGAGGTGGCCTCGTTGCGACACTGAGATCGCGTCCCGGGGGCAGGCCGGCCGTGGGCAGACCCATCGGCACGACCTGCGCTCCTCGGGTGGGCCTCATTCCTGGATACCCTCCAGGTAGGTCGCCAGGGCCAGGACCCGGCCGCGCACCAGCAATTCGGACTCGTAGCTGCCGAGGCCGGCCGACGCCTCCTTGAACCGCTGGCCCCAGATCGGCATCGGGTCGCCATGGCCGCGGATCCGGGTCCGCCCGTCGATGATGTGGATGACGGAGAGCATCGGGAATTCGCCGTCATTGCGTGCCGCTATCTGCGTCAGGTCTGGGACCTCCACGGTGAGCAGCTTGGTCAGGCTTCCGTGTCCCTTGCCGTTCTCGCCGTGGCAGATCACGCAGCTGTTCATGTATTCCACCTTTCCCGCGTCCTGCGCCAGCGCGGCGCTCGTGGTGACGCTCAGAAGCGCCGTGGTCAGTGCTGAAATCAGTCTCATCGTCGGGTCCTCCCATGCTGCCATTCCGGTTGCCCCGAAAGCATGGGGCCGGACCCCGGCGGGCTCATTGACGGCCATCAAGCGGGGCAGGCGGCCGCGGGACGCGATCGACGGGAATGAGAGGCCGGCGGCAGGGCCGTTGACGGCGGTCAATGCCACCCCGCGACGCGATTCCTACGCTCGATGGCAGAAGCCGGGCGCGCCGCTGGCCGCCGTTACCAGAAGGGAGAGAGAACCATGAAAGACATCGACCGAAACCTGGTGCGCATGTCGGAGGAGGCTCCATCGTCGGATTCGCGCCGCAACTTTCTCAAGCTCGCGGCATTTACCGGCGCGGCGGTGTCGGTCGCGCGCCGCCCGGCTTTCGCCGTGCAGAAGGAGATGACCTTCTTCGCCAAGGACCTGTCCGACGAAAAGCTGATCGACATGTACCGCACGATCCTCAAGATCCGGTGGCACGAACGGACCCAGGCCGACGAGATGCTCACCAATACCGAGTATCGCGGCTACAACCACTTCTATGCCGGGCAGGAGGCGGTCGCCACGGGCGTCTGCGCCGCGCTGCGCAATGACGGCCCGTTCGAGCAGATCGACCTAGTCTATTCCTCGCACCGGCCCTCGGGCCATGCCATCGCCAAGGGCGTCGACATCCCGACCATGGTGGCCGAAATGGATTTCCGCGCCACCGGCATGAACGGCGGCTACGGGGCCGAGATGCATATCTCCGACCCGTCGGTGGGCTTCATCGGCGCGGACGGGATGATCGGCCCGGCCCCGGTGATCGCTTCGGGCTCCGCCTTTGCGATGCGGGCGCGCGGGTCCGACCAGGTGGCCGTCGTCTTTGCCGGGGACGGCAATTATGCCGCGCCGCATTTCCACTCCACGCTCAACAATGCGCGCCTGCTTGACCTGCCGCTGATCTACGTGTGCGAGAACAACCTCTACCACCAATACGCCCATTACCGCCTGTCCTGCCCGCATGACGACATCGCCTCGGCGGCGGCGGCCTATGGCATCCCGGCGGTGACGGTGGACGGCCAGGACGTGGTACAGGTCTACAACGCCGCCAAGGACGCGGTGGATCGGGCCCGGGCTGGCGAGGGTCCGACCTTCATCGAGGCCAAGACCTACCGCTACTACAACCACTGGGGCGCCCCGGGGGCCGAGGCGGGCAAGCTGGGGGCCTTCGGCTACGACCCGCTGGCCATCACCTCGTTCCGGCCAGAGCGCGAGCTGCGCGCCTGGATGCAGCGCGACCCGGTGGACATCTCCCGCGCGATCCTCGTCGACTGGGGCGTGCTGGAGGAGCAGGCCGCGCTCGACATGGAAGACGAGATCAAGGCCGAGATCCGCGAGGCCTTCGACTGGGCGCTCGCGCAGCCGCTCTGCAAACCGGAGGACGGGCTGAAACACGTCTTCGCCGAGGGCGCGGTGGCCGCCCGCCAGTTCGGCTGAGGCCGCGGTGCATCTGAAAGGACAGACAAATGGCACAGAAAAGCTGGATGTACGCGGTCCTCGAGGCCGTGCAACACGAGATGCAGCAGGATCCGGCGATGACCTGGATCTTCGAGCTGACCCCGCCGGTCGCCTCGAACCCCGGCAAGCCGGTGATCAACCTCGAGACGGAGTTCGGCCGCAAGCGCGTGGTCAATACCGGCATCGACGAGAACTGGATGGCCTCGGCGGTGCTGGGCGCCGGGCTCTCGGGGTCGAAATCGGCCACCTACATTCCCTACCAGGGCGCGCTGATCCCCTTCGAGGTGATCCAGAACGTCGCCGGCAAGCTGCGGCTGATGACCGGCGGCAAGGCGTCGATGCCCGTGGTCTGGGTGATCGAGATGACCGGCCAGACGCCGGGCTTTGCCGGGCAGCATTCCTGCTACGAGGAAGACAGCTACTACATGCACATCCCCGGGGTGCGCACGGTGATCCCCTCGACGCCCTACGACGCCAAGGGGCTCATGCATGCCGCGCTGCGCTCGCCGGACCCGGTGGTCTATCTCTATCCCGCGGGTCTGCGCACCCTGACCGAGGAGGTGCCGGACGAGCCCTACGAGGTGCCGCTGAACAAGGCGGCGGTGCGGATGGAGGGCAGCGACCTGACCATCGTCAGCTCCGGCGGCGGCATGCCCGGCGTGCTGGAGGCCGCCGAGACGCTCAAGGCCGACGGCATGGGCGTGGAGGTGATCGACCTGCGCACCCTCAAGGAAATGGACACCGACACGCTGGTGAACTCGGTCGGCAAGACCAAGCGCCTGCTGACGGTGGACCAGTCCTACTACACGCTCTGCCCCGGCGCCGAGGTGATCGCCCGCGTGGTCGAGAACGTGGACGGCGTGAAGGTCAAGCGCGTGGCTTTCCCGGATGCGCCGCCGCCGGCCTCGCCCGAGATGTTCCTCTGGATGCGCCCGGATGCGCAGAACGTGGTGGAGGCGGCCCGTGGCCTCGTCTGAACGCAGCCATGCCTTTCCCCTGGCGGGCGGTGCCGAGAGCCGGCCGCCGGAGGATCCCCGCTGCGATGCCTGCAATTCGGGCCTCCTGCGGCGGCGGCGGGTGGACATGGCCTTCTGGTCGGGGGGGCGGCTGGTCCTTGTCCGGGACATCCCCTCGCTGGTCTGCGACGCCTGCGGCGAGCAGTACACAGAAGACGAGGTCGCCATGCAGCTCGACATGATGCGCGGGGCCGACTTCCGGCACGCGCAGATGATCGACCGGCAGGAGGTCCCGGTCTACACCTTCCCCGGGGGCCGCGATGACCTGCGCTAGCGGCGCCCGGGCGGCGCTGCTCGGAACCCTGATCGGCGTCGCGACGCTGCTGCGCGCCCAGGGCGACGACTTTGCCTTCATGCCCTCCGGCGGGCGCAGCCTGGTGGCCGAGGTCCTGGGCCAGCCCGGCCTCGACGTGGCCGGGCTGGCCGCCCGCCAGGACGGGCGCGACGCCTGGGCGGATTGGGCCCGGGAGGCCGGGTTCGACGACAGCCAGGCCGCCACGCTGGCCGGCTATGCCGCGCTCAACTTTCCGCTGGAGGGATCGGCAGGGGCAGCGCTTGCCGGCGGCGACCTGTCGGCCCTGCCGCCGGACGGCAAGGACCTGGCCATCGCGCAATGCCAGTTCTGCCACTCGTTTTTCACCGGCTACCTGATGCAGAAGCGGGACGAGACGAGCTGGCTCAGCACCTTCAAGTCGCCGTTCCACGCCGAGATCCCGATGACCGAGACCGAACGCGCGACCTTTGCCGCCTATTCCGCCATCAACATGCCGCTGAAGCTCGAGGACGTTCCCCCCGAGCTGCGGTTCTGACCGGAGATCGCCATGCCGCCTCGCTTTCTTTCCACCCTTCCCCTGCTCCTGGCGCTCGGTTCAGCCGCGGCGCTGGCGCAGGAGGATGACCTGTTTGCCTTCATCCCGGCCGGCGGGCGCACGCTGCTCGAAACCGCCGAGGCCGCGGGTCTGCCGGAGGATTTCGCGACCGCCATCAGCCAGGACACCGGCGATGCCGCCCATTGGCGCGAGGCGATCGACGCGGCGGGCGGGCTCGGCCTCATGGGGGCGGAGGAGGACACGCTGGCCGGCTACCTCGCCGTGCGCGCGCCCTTTCCGCTGTCGGACAAGCCCACGGACGGGCGCGACCTGGCGATGGCCCTGTGCCAGTCCTGCCATATCATCACCGTCGTGATCACCCAGGATCGCACGCGCGAGGCCTGGCTCGGCACCATGCAATCGCCCAGCCATATCGAGATCAAGATGACCGAGCCCGAGCGCGGTCTGCTGGCCGATTACCTCGTGCTGAATGCCGGGATCCCGATCGACGAGGTGCCCAAGGAATTGCGCGCGGGCGGCGCCTCGTACTGACGGGCGACGCGCGGGAGGGCCGGGGGAATGCTGTTCACCGAACCCGCCTTCTTCGTCTTCCTCGCACTGGTCCTGCTCGGGTTTCGCTGGCTGCCGCGGCGTCTGCGCCTGCCCTGGCTGCTGGGCGCCAGCCTGCTGTTCTACGGCACTTTCGGGACCGAAAGCCTGGCCGCGCTGGGGGCGGTCGCGGCGATCGCCCTGGCCGCGGGGCGCTGGCTGCTTGTCGCGAAGCGCCGGCGCGGCCTCGTCTTCTGGGCCGGGACGCTGGCGATCCTCGGGCTGATGGGGCTGCTGAAATACTGGGACCCGGTGGCGGAGCGGGTGGCGGTGCTGCCCGCACTCGGCCTCGCCGCGCCGCCGGGCTTTTCCTTCTATGCCTTCACCGCCATCGCGCTCCTGGCCGACCGCTACCGCGCGCCGGCGCAGGCCGAGGCCGGGGCGGGCGAGGACCTGCTCTACCTCGCATGGTTTCCCAAGATCCTCGCCGGCCCGATCGAGCGGATCGCCTCCTTCCGCGGCGGGCTGCGGCGGCGGGCGCGGCTGCATCCGGCCGTGGTGGCGGTGGCGGGGCAGCTGATCCTCTGGGGGCTGGTCAAGAAGGTGGTGGTGGCCGACAACCTCGCCCCCTTCGTCGACCGCAGCTACGACATCGCCGCCTATGCCGTGCCGATGGAGCTGCTGATCGCCACCTATTTCTTCGCCTTCCAGATCTACTGCGACTTCTCCGGCTATACCGACATCGCGCGGGGGCTGTCCCGGCTCTTCGGGATCCGGCTGTCGGAGAACTTTCGTCGTCCATATTTCGCGACCTCCATCGGAGAGTTCTGGGCGCGGCGCTGGCACGTCACCCTGTCGGCCTGGTTCCGCGACTACCTCTACCGGCCGGTGCTTGGCCCTGCGCCCTCCGGTCTGCGCCGGTATCTCGCGCTGATGCTGGTCTTCCTCGTCAGCGGCCTGTGGCATGCGGGACTGGGCTACGGGTTCGGCTGGGGATTCATCGTCTGGGGCGGGCTGAACGGCTTTTATCTCTGGGCCGAGCGGGCCCTGCGCCCGGCGCGTCGCCAACTGGCGCAGCGGCTCGCGGGCACGGCCTGGGCGCGGGTCCATGCAGTGGCCGCGGGGCTGCTGGTCTTTCACCTGGTGCTGGTCAGCTGGATTTTCTTCCGCGCGGGTTCCGCCACCGAGGGCTGGCTGGTCCTGCGCCGGATCGTGGCGGCGCTGCCGGATTTGCCGACGCTCCTTGCCTCCTATCCGTTCACGGCCGAGCATGCCTTCCTCGCCGCGCTGATCCTGGCGTTGCTGGCGGTCGAGGCGGTGCCGGAGCTGCCCCGCCTTGCCCGGTCGCTGCGGCGCGCGCCGCGGGCGGTCCATTGGGCCGGCTGGCTCGCCCTGCTGCTCGCGCTGGTGCTTCTGGGCCGCTGGTCGCGGACCGCCTTCGTCTACATGCAGTTCTGAGGTGCGCCGATGACCTTTCCGCCCTCCCGCGCCCGCCGCACCAGCCGCCGCAGCATCGCCGTCTTCCTGCTCCTGGCGCTGGCGCTCTATGCCGCGGCGGCCGTGATCGCCGAGGCGGTGGTGGGCCGCGACCCCGGGGACACGCCGTTCCGTACCTTGCTGGCCCGGCACGGTGCCCCGGTGGACGTGGCGGTCCTGGGATCCTCGCACGCGCTGCCGCTGCGCTTCGGCGACGTGCCGGCGCGGCTCGAGGCGGAGACCGGGCAGAGCCTCGTCGTGCTGGCCGAGGTCGGGGCAGGGCCGCTCTACGCGCTGTTCGTGGCGCGGCAGGCGCTGCGGGACCTGCCGCCGCGGCGGGTGGTCTACGTGCTGGACGACTTCGCCTTCTTCTCCGCGGCGTGGAACGAGGAGCGGGTCGCAGATCGCGGCCTGCTGCGCGACACGCCCTGGCGAATCTCCACCGCCGGGCTGCTGGCCGGACTGGTCCTGCACGAGGGCGTGCCGCTCACCGCGCTGGGGGATTACCTGACAGCGTTCTCCAAGCTGAATCCCCCCGACCGTTTCCCGCAGGCGGGCTGGGCCGGGGCGGCCGGGTTCGGGCGCAGCTTCCGGCCCTCGCGCCACGCGCTGGAGAGCCGGGCCGCCTATCTCTACCCGGATGGAACGGCGGGGCAGGTGGCCGCACGCTACCTCGACGTGCTGGAGCAGATGGTCCGCGAACTCCAGGCTGCCGGAACCGAGGTGGAGCTGCTGCGCCTGCCGGTGTCGGAGCCGTTTCGCGCGGCGCTGCCCGATACGGGATCGTTCGAGTCCATGCTGGCCGAGCGGGTGGCGGCGCTGGGCCTGCCGGTCCACGACCTGCGCGACACGCCGGGGGATCCGGCACTGTTCTTCGACACCGACCACCTGAACCGCGCAGGGGTGGACGCGCTCTACGACACGCATCTGCGCGCGATCCTCGCCGGCGGGGAATGAATGCCCGTCATTGACCCTTGTCATTGCGCGGCGCACCGATCGATGGAGACAGTCGCGCAACTGTCCTCGATGGAGTTTGTCGCATGCCCCCCAAGACCCTTGCCCTGACCCTGTTCTCCGAAGACGAGGCGCGCTGGCTGCTGCCCGCCGCAATCGAGCTTGCGACGCAATTCCAGGCGCACCTGGTCGGTCTCTATCCGGGCCAGGAGATCTCGTATTACGGCAGCGCCTATGGCGGCATGGATGCCGGCGTGATCTCGGCCCTGAAGGACCACGAAACCAAGGAGCGGGATGCCATCGCCAGGCAGTTCAAGGAGCTGACGCGGGCGCAGGATTTCGCCAGCGAGTTCCGCAGCCCCGACGCGCTCTACGGGGCCGAGACCTTCCTGCTGGGCAATGTCCGGAGCGCGGACCTCGTGCTCGCTGGCCGCTACGGAGAGGGGCCCCATGCGCGGCACCGGGGCCTGCTGGAACAGCTCATCCGCCAGTCCGGCCGCCCGGTTCTGGTGCTGCCCCAGTTGTGGAAACCGGGGCCGGTCGGCCGGCACGTGCTGATCGGCTGGAGCGATACCCGCGAAGCGGCGCGCGCGGCCCATGACGCGCTGGACATGGCCCGGCCGAAGGCGGTGGTCGACATCCTGCATGCGGGCCCGCAGGGGGAGGAGCCGGGATCGGCCTACCGGCAGGACATGGCCGCGGCCTTCGACCGGGCGGGCCACGACGTGACGGTGCTGGAGCGGGACTCCCCGGCGGGCAATGCCGGGCGGAAGCTGACCGAGGTGGCGATGGAACGCGGCGCGGACATGATCGCCGTGGGCGCGTTCGGCCATTCGCGCGCCTACGATTTCGTCATCGGCGCGGTGACGCATCACCTGCTCGAACACACGGAGATCCCGGTGCTCTATTCGAAGTGAGGCCTGCGGTCGGGGTGTCGGCGGCCCGAGCGGGCATCGCCCCGGCTCGGGCCGCCAGCGGGCAAGGGGATGTCACCCTTGCCCGCTCGGTCAAGGCCCCGTCCCGCTATCACTCGTCGGCGACCGTATTGCGCAGGAGGCCGATGCCGGGGCTCTCGACCTCCACCACGTCGCCGGGCGCGAGGTACCTGGGCGGGTCGAACCGTGCGCCCGCGCCGGTCGGCGTGCCGGTGACGATGATGTCGCCCGGCTCGAGCGTGGTGAAGGTGGAGATATAGGCGATCTCCTCCCGGATCGGGAACATCATGTTCTTCAGCTCGTCGTCCTGCCGGACCTCGCCGTTGACGCGGGTGGTGATCCGCGCTTCGTCCAGCTGCGCCGCCTCGGTGAAGGGCACCATCCATGGCCCGATCGCCCCCGACGCGTCCCAGTTCTTGCCCTGCGTCACGTTGAACTTCGCATGGCGTACCCAGTCGCGGATCGTGCCCTCGTTGCAGAGCGTCAGGGCCGCGATATGGTCATAGGCCCGCTCGGCGGCGATGCGGCGCCCGCCCTTGCCGATCACCACCGCGACCTCGCCCTCGTAGTCGAGCGTATGGTTCTCGGGCGGGCGGATCAGCGGGCGGCCGTGGCCGGTGAAGCTGCTGGGAAAGCGCGGGAACAGCGACATGTGCTTGGGCTGGGCGGTGCCGTCCTTGTACTCCGCGTTGCGGTCGGGGAAGTTCACGCCGACGCAGATGATGCGCGAAGGTCGCGGCACGGGGATGCCGTACTCGACCGCGCTTTCGTCCCAGGCGGGGGCCCGGTCCCGGCCGGCGGCGATCAGCTCCTGCAACGCGCCGGCCTCGAGCACCTCGCGCAGGGTGGGGAAGCGGGCGCCGAACTCCGTCCAGAGATCGACGATGCCATTATCGGTGACCAGGCCGTAACGGTCGTGGCCGCCGGCACGGAAGGATGCCACTCTTGCGGGGGTGTTCATGCGGGTCTCCTCGGGGCTGGCCCGCCGGGGCGGGGATCGTCGGTTTCGCGGCGTTGCGTCAAGAAATGGTGGCGCGCCGGCCCTGACCTGCACCGGCGCGGGGCAGGGCCAGGGTGCGGGAGAGGCGTCACGGGGCGATGATGGGCGTCGCCTTCAGCTCGGCCTCCCGCACGTCCACCCCGGTGAAAGTCGAGCCGTTCTCGAACCAGGATCGCGGAGCGGGCGCGCCCCAGAGCGTCTGGCGCTGAGGGTCCTTGAGGTCCCACTTGATCGGCTCCAGGTCCGGATCGACGGTCTGGTAGTCGGAGCAGTAGATCTCCACCCGGTGCCCGTCGGGATCGAGGATGTAGAGGAAGAAGGCGTTGGAGATCCCGTGCCGCCCCGGGCCACGCTCGATATTGCCGACATAGCCGGTGGTCGACATCAGGTCGAGCAGGTCGATGATGTTGAGAGGCGTCGGCACCCAGAAGGCGGTGTGGTGCAGCCGCGGCCCCCGCCCGTTGGTGAAGGCGATGTCGTGGACGCCGCCCTTGCGGTGCATCCAGGCCGCCCAGAGATGGCCGGTCTCCTCGTCCTCGGTATATTCGGTCACGCGGAAGCCGATCCTGCCATACCATTCCACCGCCTGGTCCACGTTCGGCGCGAAGCAGTTGAAATGGTCGATGCGCAGCGGCTTCACACCCTTGTAGAGCGCGTATTGCTGGTGGATCGGGGCCAGCCGGTCCATCTTGAAATAGAACTCCATGGGCGCGCCAAAGCAGTCGTGGGTGCGCAGGGTGCGGCCCTGGTACGGCCGATCGACCCACTCGACCGCGTGCCCCTCGCCCTCGAACCAGGCCGCGGCCTTGTCCAGATCCTCCTCGGACCAGAGCTTGTAGGACAGGTAGTCGATCCCCGCCTCGGGCTTCTTCCGCAGGATCAGGCAGTGATGCCCGCGTTCCTCCATGGCCCGGAGGTAGATGGTCTCCTCGTCCTCGTCGGTGACCTGCAGGCCGAGGATGTCGGTATAGAATGTCCGGCTGGCCGCGAGGTCGGTGACGCCGAATTCCACGTGGCTGAGACGAAGGATGTTGAACGGCGGGTTCAGGTTCGGTTCGGGGATCGGCATCTGTTCCTCCCTGGGTGTCGTGGGCTGCGGTCAGCCGCCCAGCCGGGGGATCCGGTGACCCGCCCGCGGGAAGCTGACATTCACAGTCTCCATGTAGAAATCGAAGGACCAGTCGCCGCCGTCGCGGCCGATCCCGCTGGACTTGGTGCCACCGAAGGGCGTGGGGAGGTGGCGGATGTTTTCCGAATTCACCCACATCATCCCGGCCTCCAGCGCGTCCGTCATGCGGATCGCCCGGTCGAGGTCGCTGGTCCACAGATAGGCGGACAGGCCGTAGGGCACGTCGTTGGCGATCTGCAGCGCCTCTTCCTCGTCGCGGAAGGGGATGGCGGTCAGGACCGGGCCGAATATCTCCTCCTGCGCGATGGCCATGTCCCCGCGCGCCCCGGTAAAGAGCGTCGGCGCCACGAAACAGCCCGCATCGCCCACCTTCTGCCCGCCCGCGGCGATGGTCGCGCCTTCCACGCGCGCCTTGTCGAAATAGGACAGGACCTTCTGCTCGTGCTCCGGATGGATCAGCGGCCCGACCACCGTTTCGGGGTCGAGCGGGTGGCCCACCTTGATCTTGCCGGCGACCTCGGCCACGCGCCGGGTGACCTCGTCATAAATCGTATCCTGGACCAGCAGGCGCGAGGACGAGGTACAGCGTTCGCCGTTCAGCGAATAGATCATGAAGGTCGCGGCATCGACAGCGCGGTCGATATCGGCATCGTCGAAGATGATCACCGGGTTCTTGCCGCCCAGCTCGAAATGCACGCGCTTCAGGGTTGCCGCCCCCTGCGCCATGATCAGCGAGCCGGTGCGGCTTTCGCCGACAAAGGCGATGGCCTTGATGTCCGGGTGTTCGGTCAGCCGCTTGCCCGCATCCTCGCCATAGCCGTTCACGGTGTTGAGCACGCCCGGCGGCAGCCCCGCCTCCTCGGCGATCTCTACCAGCAGCTTGGCGGTCATCGGGCTGAACTCGGCCGGCTTGTGGACCACGGTGCAGCCGGCGGCGAGGGCCGGCGCGATCTTCCAGGTGGATAGCATGAAGGGCGTGTTCCACGGGGTGATGACCCCCACGGGACCGATCGGGCGGCGCGAGGTCGTGTTCATCTGCGTGGGCGTGCGCGTCACCTCTCCGTCTTCGGCATAGGGGGCCTGCTCGGCGTAGTAGCGGAAATTGGCGGCCCCCCGGATCGCGGCCTTGGACATGAAGCGCAGCGCCTGGCCGGTATCCATGCATTCGGTAAAGGCGATTTCCTCGGCCCGCGCCTCGATCGCCTCGGCCACCTTGATGAGGATCCGGCGGCGTTCCGCGCCCGGCGTCTTCGACCAGTCCGGGAAGGCGGCCTTTGCCGCGGCGGCCGCCTCGTCGATGTCGGAGGCATCGCCGCGGGCGACATCGGCCAGCGTCGCCAGGTCGACCGGAGAGACCGTCTCGAACGTCTTGCCCGACTTCGCCGGGACGGATTTGCCCGCGATGTGGTTCATCACCCCGTTCTTGCGGAAGGGGGCCATGTAGGTGCGGGCCTTGGCGATGTTGTCATCAAGGGCGGTCATCTTCTGTCCTCACGTCTGGCCCGGCAGGCGGGCGTGTTTGAGTCCCGTTGATGAACATGTTAAATATATTCCCGCTTGTCAACGTGGCACCCGTGGTAGCGCGGGAAGATCTTTGCGGGAAGACGGCTCTTGCGCCCGCAATGCCGGGCGGCCCGAGGGGGCTTGGCCCGCTACGGCGCCGGCCGCTCCTCCGCGCCGCGCAGCAGGAGCCGCATGATGTCGGACCGCGTCAGGATACCGACGAGCCGCTCCTCGCTGACCACGGGGATGACCTCGCTCCCCTCCGCGGCGAGGCGGTTGAGCAGCGCGCCGACCGGCATGTCGTGCGGCACGGCGCCGTCAGCCGGGCGCATCACCTCGGCCAGCTTTCGCGGGCCCCGCCGCCGGCGCCACCCGGCGACGCCCCCCTCGGCCACCAGCGGCGCGAGCAGGTCGGCCTGAAGCACGAGGCCCTGCAGCCGCATCTGGCCGTCCACGACCGGCAGGCTCTTGATCGCATGGGCGCGAAACAGCCGCGCGGCCTCGGCCAGCGTGGTGTCGGGGGTGGTGGTCACGAGGGTCGTGGTCATGATGTCGGCGCAGGTGGTGCCGTCGAAGCGGTGCTGCGCGGCCTCCGCCTCGGCCGCGGCCAGCATGCGCCCTAGGTCGACCACGCCGACATTGGCGGACTGATTGTAGCGGTCGAGCAGGTCGCCCAGCTGCGCGTCCGTGAGCCCCAGACGCGGGCTGGTATCCGCCTTGCCGGTGTCCGGCTGGCGGAACGGATAGACCCGGCCGGTCGCGCGATTGTAGGCGAAGGCCGCCAGGACCAGCGTCGCGGTGGTCAGCCCCACCGGTAGCAGCGCGAAAAGCGGCCCGGTCTGCAGCGCCGGCCCCGGATCGAGCGCCGTGAGCAGCGCGACCGCCCCGCCGGGCGGATGCAGGGCGCGGACGAACATCATCGCCGTGATCGCGCCCCCGACCGCCACGCCCACGGTCCAGGGGGAGGGGACCAAATGCACCACCAGCAGCGCGACCAGCGCCGAGGTCACGTTGCCCACCACAGCGGACCATGGCTGCGCCAGCGGAGAGTTCGGCACGCAGAAGACCAGCACCGCCGTCGCCCCCAGCGGCGCCACGAGGTAGAGCGCCGGCCCGCCCCAGCCGCTGCCGAGGGCGACAACCAGCGCGCAGAGGCTGATCCCGATCAGCGCGCCGATGCCTGCGCGCAGCTGTTCCCGCGCGTGAAATGGCGGAAGCGCGGGGAACAGGTGGTGCCAGGCTCGCATGCGACGGTCTCCGGTAGCTGGGTCGGGGAGCGGAGCGCTCCCTGCCGGAGGGTTCTGCACGATTTTTGTGCGGAATTGAAACCCAGATGCTGTGGGGGATCGGTGCCGCCCGTGTCGATGGAATTCGAGCGACGACCGGGTGCGGGCTTGGGTTCGGCCGCGATGGCGTTGGAAGGTAGGTATGGGAAGCGCGTGTCTCCGTACTGGTGAAGACCGGCGCCTCGGGCAGGGTGGAGCCACGGATGTGGCCAGACGCGAGTGGCGAGGAAGAGCCCGAGCTTTCAGGGCCGACGTCTACGGTCCCTCTCCGGAGGGTCTACCCCATGCCGCCCCGTCGTCGATCCACCGCCCAGAAAGACCGGCCACGTCACACGGGGTAGTCGTAATCCCGGATCAGGCTCCAGAAACGCAGGTTCACCTCGGCGATGCTGGCGATGTTCTCCTCGATTTCGGCAATCGCCTCCGCGTCGATGGCGCGGCTCTTGCCCAGGCGGATATCCTGCTTGCGATCCGCGATGCGCATCATGATCGTGCGCACCTCGCCCTTCTCCGCATCGAAGGCATAGATGCTGTGGGCGTAATGGTTCCGCAGGGCGGCCAGGCGCGTGATGTCATGGGTCAGCTCCAGCACCCGCTGGCGCTCGGCGGCGGCGACGCGCTCCAGCTTGGCCAGCCGCTCCACGAGGTCGACGCGGGCGCGGGTCGTGTTGAGCGTCAGGAAGATCACCGTCGCCGTCTCCTTGTCGGTCCGGGACAACCCGGCGATCAGGTGGATCAGCAGGCTTTCGGTATTGGTCCAGACATAGGTCAGCCGCCCGATCAACAGGAGCAGGGCATCGAACGAGCCGGGCGGCTTCGAGGCAGTCACACGCCGGATCCGCCCTGGATCGCGGGGCTGTCCCGCTGTCGCACGTACCAGGTCGTGGCACCCGTGCGGTTGCGGACCTTGAGCTTGGTCAGCACGTTGTGGACATGCAGCTTGACCGTGTGCTCCGACACGCCGAGCTCGTCCGCGATCGACTTGTTCTGCTTGCCGTCCGAGACGAGTTCCAGCACCTGCAATTCCCGCTCGGTCAGTGGCGTCTTGGGGCCCTGCTGCGGCGGCCGTGCCGCAGGCGCCTTGCGCGGGCCGTGGCCCGAGGCGTTGGGCAGCTCGACGTTCAGCGCGCTCAGCAATTCGCTGGGCACGTAGCGTTCGCCGCAAAGCTGGATTCGCAGGGAGGCCAGCCAGACGTCCAGATGCGCATGCATCGGGACATAGCCCAGCCGGCAGGCCCCGCTTTCCTGTTCCCGGGCCACCAGGCGCCTCGCGATCTCGGGGCGGTAATAGGCGAGGGAGACCATGGCCCCGTCACCGGCCTCGACCACGAGGTCCAGCTCCTCCTCCAGATCGTCGGCAAAGCGCTCTTCCACCACGCAGAGCCGCGGCGGGCCGTCGACCGCCACCAGCTCCTTCAACCCGCGACACCCCGGGACCCGCAGGGTCCGGACCGTGCCGAACTCGGCACGGACGAAGCGGATCAGGCTGTCTGGAAAGAACAGGGAACTCCCGACGAAAACAAGCGAACCACAGGAATCATTCATGTAACCTTCAAACGGCGACGAGCCACGCAAAGCATGTTCTCTCATCGTCCACCCCCAGAACTATGACACTATGAAAATTTTCGGCGCAGGCGCCAGGCAGATATTCACTTTGTAATCAACTCATAGGTTAACGCATTTCCCTATCGAAAACTAGCCATTTGACGCCCTCGTGATGCAACCTTAAAGAGATTTACTTGTTATTTTAATGGCTTGGTCAATTAATAGCAGCATTTCTGACCTTTGCGCCCCCTCTGAACAGGGGTGATCGAAAGATCAGGTCGATTTCACCCTCCGGACAGGATGCAAATGAGGGTTGTATGCGGCGCCCGAGATTTTCGCATCGAAAAATCATCGACTTAGCTCATTTCCGCGAAGTTTTAGCCGAATTGGCAGGCTGTGAGGCGCGTCGAACCCGGCAAGTATGAGGGCACAGGGACCGGTGGGCGGTGCCTGGTTTCATCGACGACCGATTCCGCGAAAGCGGGCGATTTTTTCGAATGACTTTTCTGATGCCGGGACAACCGGCGAGAATCCGACCCGAATTGCAGATCGGACGTCCGGAGGAGAAAGGGGGACCCGCGTCAAGGGGTTGACGCCTCGATGCCCGTGCAGCCGGCCGAGCGCCGGCAGACATTGCGGCACATCCATTACCAGAACAGCATCCTCCGGTAATCGCTTTTTAGATGAGTGGCGATGCGTCGGGATGCTTTCACTTCAGAAAACGAGAGTGAAATCATGGCCAAGGATATTCGAAACAACCTGATCGGTTTCGGCGATCACGAAGGTTCCCACGGCAGCGACCACGAGGTCGACCTGGAACTGGACGCCAACCTGAACGGCAACGGTAACGGCAATCTGAACGTCAACAAGAACCATTCGGATACCGATACCGACACCACCACGACGACGGACACAACGTCGGGGAACGAGAACTACAACACGAACACGACCGATGCCTCGAGCAACGCGTCGGGGTCGAACGACAACTCGAACTCCAACACCAGTACCCAGTCGGCGGAAAACACCAACACCAACACGAACACGGCGACCACCGCCGCGACCGCGGACGGGACAAGCTCGAGTGACAGCGAAAGCGACAGCACCTCGGACAGCACGTCCGACAGCACCTCGCATGTCGAGAATACCAGCGACGTGGATGTGGATGTCGATCTCTCGCTGGAAGGCTACGACCCGAGCGACGATGACTTCGGCGACTTCGACCTGGAGAATTCCGAGGTCAACGACTTCATCATGGCCGACGGGGACGTGAACTATGATCTCGGTCACGACTTCTCGGTCGACAACCTGCTGAACAATTCGCTGACCGGTGCCGGCAACGACACCGGCTTTGTCGTGCCGCAGAGCATCGTGCTCGAGGACAACGACAGCCTGGGTGAGGCCTCGGTCACCAATGACGGCCATTTCTGGCAATCGGGCGACGCCAATGGCGGCACGGCCGAATCCGGCGACGGCATCAGCATAAGCTCCGACGGCGCGGCCGGCGGCAGCTTCGCGGGCGCCGATGGCGGCAAGGCCGAGACCGACGAGGTCGAGGGCGGCGATGCCTATGCCAAGGGCGGCGAGAGCGGCGACACCGGCGAGGTGGAGACCGATTCCGGCTCCGGCGGTGACAGCGGCGAGGTCGAGGCCAAGGGCCACGATGCGCACGGCGCCGAGGTCGACGTGGAGGCCGATGGCGAAGGCGGCAACGGAGGCGACAACGACTCCGAGAATGACGGTGATTCCGAGGCCCGGACCGAGAGCAAGGTCGAAGGTGAGGGCGGCAATGGCGGCGACGCCGACTCGGAGAACGACGTCGAGGTGGAAAGCAAGTCCGAGGTGGACAGCGACACCGATGGCGGCGACACCGGCGAGGCCAAATCCGAGTCCGAGCAGGACTCCGAGGCCGAGGCCAAGACCGAGACCGACGCCGATGGCGGCGAGACCGGCGAGGCGCATGGCGAGGGCAACGGGCTTGGCCTGGGCCTGAGCAAGTCCGACGTGGAGGCCGAATCCGGTAACGGCGGCGACACCGACGGCGATGTCGAGGTCGAGACCAAGTCGGAGACCGACAGCCATGCCGATGGCGAAGCCGGGAACGGCGGCGACATCGACCAGGAGGCCGAAGGCAAGGCCGAAGGCGACGCCGAGGCCAAGGCCGAGGGCGACAGCGGCGACACCGGTGACATCGACACCGATGTCGAAGCGGAGGCCAAGGCCGAGACCGACGGCGATTCCGACGGCGGCGACGGCGGTGACGTCGACGGCGACGTGGACGGCAAGGCCGAGGCGGAAACCGACAGCGATGCCGAAAGCGAAGGCGGCGATACCGGCGTCCTTGGCCAGGTGGCTCTGTCCGGTGCCGAAGGCGACGCCGAGACCGAGAACGACATCGAGGCCGGTGACACGGGCGATGCCGAGGTGAAAGCCGAGGCCGAGCTCGACGCGGACACCGACGGCGATGCCGACGGCGGCGATTCCGGTGATATCGACGGCGATGTCGAAGGCAAGATCGACGCCGAGACCGACAGCGATGCCGATGCCGATGGCGGCAATGGCGGCGATGTCGACGCCAAGGCCGAAGGTGACGCCGACAGCGATGCCGACAGCGACAACCACATCGATGCCGGCGATTCCGGCGACGTGGAGGCCAAGGCCGAGGCCGAGGCCGAAACCGACGGTGACGTGGAGTCCGAAGGTGGCGACACCGGCGACGCGGACAGCGACTTCGAAGCCAAGTCCGAGGCCGAGACCGACAGCGACGCCGATGCCGAGGGTGGCAATGGCGGCGATGCCGAGAACGAGGCCGAGGGCGAGAACGACGTCGAGGCCAAGTCGGAGGCGGATGCCGATGGCGGCGACTCGGGTGACGTCGAAGGCAAGGCCGAAGGCGATGCCGATGTCGAGGCCAAGAGCGATGTCGAGGCCGGCAACGGCGGTGACATCGACGGCGACATCGACGCCGAGGTCGAAGCCGAGGCCAAGTCCGAAGCCGAAGGTGACGGCGGCCATGCCGGCGATGCCGAGAACGAGGCCAAGGCCGAGGGCGACGCCGATGCGGATGCCGAAGCCAAGGCCGAGGGCGGCGAGTCCGACGAGGTCGAGGCCGACGTGGACGGCGACAGCAGCGGCAAGGCGTTCAGCGGTGCCGAAGGTGACGGCGGCAGCGGCGGCGAAGGCGAAAGCGAAGCCGAGAACGAAGGCGGCGGCGGCCTGGTCGACGTGGCCGTGTCCGGCGACGGAACCGGCGGCGACGGCGGAGCCGGTACGGCAACCTCGGGTCCTGCCACGGGCGCGAGCAATGCCAACGGCACGGCGACCAGCACCGGCGGGACGGGTGGCAGCGCCACCGGCACCACCGGCATGATCGACGAGGACGTCAACTCCAACGCCGCGAGCAGCGGCAATGGCGGGGCCGGCGGCAGCGGTGATGCCACCGCGACCGATACCGCGACCGGCACCGGAACGGCCTCGACCGACTCCGAATCCGGGGCGGGCGGTGCCGGCATGGCCGATATCGACGGCATGGCCGACGGGGACGCCACCAACACCAGCACAGGTGCTGCGGGTGGGGCCTCCAACGCGGCCGGCGGCATGGCCGATATCGACCTGACCGGCGATGTCGCCAGCTCGGGCGACGGCGGAGCCGGTGCGACGGGTGATGCCGCCACCGACGACGATGCCATGTCCTCGGCGGATGGCAGCAGCAGCAGTGCCTCGGGGGCCGGCGGTGCCGGAACCGGGTCGGCCGACAACGACGCGACCGGCACCGGAACCTCGACGGGCATGTCGGGTGCCGGTGGCATGGCCAGCGGCGACTCGGGCATGGTCGATGCGGACGTGTCGGGCGATGCGATGGCGGACGGAACCGGCGGTGCCGGTGCGGCCGGCACGGCATCCACCGATGACGACGCCTCGGGCACGACCACCGGTTCGACCGACTCCGAATCCGGAGCGGGCGGTGCCGGCATGGCCGACAACGACGCATCGCAGATGGCCGACGTCATGGGCAATGCGGCGACCGGCGCCGGGGGCACGGCCTCGGGCAATGGCGGCATGGCCGACAACGACGTCCAGTCCGCGGCCGGCAACGAAGCCACCACGGGAGACGCCTCGGGCGGCATGGTCGGAACCGATGACGACGCCGCGGCCAGCGCCGACGGCACGGTCACCGGGACCAGCGGTGCCGGTGCGGCCGGGATGTCGGACAACGACGCCAACGCGGCGGGCAATGCGAGCTCGGACAACCAGTCCGGCGCGAGCGGCGCCAACAGCGTGGCGACCGGCATGCTCGACACCGACGTGACGGGCGACGCCGCGAACACCGGGACCACCGGTGGGGGCGGGGCGCAGACCTCGTCCACCGACGACGACTCGTCGGCCACGGGCAGCGGTTCGCTGTCGGGCACCGGCGGCGCCAGCGGCGCGGCCGATGCCATGAACGATGCCGACGCCTCGGGCGACGGCACGGGCTACGCCGAAGTCTCGGGCGGCAGCGCGGATGCGGATGCGTCCTCGATGACCGACCAGGCGGTCGACGGCACGTCGAGCTCCTCGGCGGCCAGCGGCGCAAGCGGGGCCACCTCCTCCGATACGGACGGCACCTCCTCGTCCACCGGCTCGGGTTATGCCGACGGTGACGGCGGGTATGGCGGCCTGTCGGACATCGCGGCCGAAGCGCTGGCCGAATCCATGACCGACAACGACACCACCGTGTCCACCGGTGCCGGTGGCGGTGTCGCCAACGACGTCATGGCCGGCTCGGATACCGCGACATCCGGAGACGTCTCCGCGATGTCGGGTGTCGGCGGCGCGGGCGGCGCGGCGATGGGCACCAGCGGGGCCTCGGGCTATGCCGAAGGTGGCATGGCTTCGTCCGGCGACGTCATGGGCGGTGCGGCCACGGCAGGTGCCGGCGGTACGGCCACCAACGGCGACGGCGGCATGGGCGGCTCCAACGGCGGATCGTTCGGGTCGGGCAACGGGGACGACGGCTTTGTCCAGGGCGAGGCCTATGCCTCGGCCGCGGCACAGGTCACGACCTCGGCGTTCAACCAGGACATCGTCATGGGCGCCAACGTCCTCGGCAACACGGTCGACATGACCGTGGTGGGGGGTGCGTTCAGCACCAGCTACATCGGCGAGGACGACGACGGCATGTAAGCCGACGCCGAACGAGATCGATCGGGGCCGCTGCGGCGGCCCCGGTCACCCCCTCCGGAAGGCCCGTATCGAGGCCACATCCGTTCCGGGCCCGTAATGCATGCTCACCAGTTCAGGCGGTCTGTTGCCATGAGAGACGATGCAGTCACCGAGTCCATTTCCCACTTCATCGGACTATTCGCGCTCACCGAAGAGCAATCGAGGCTTCGCCTCGACTATGAACAATTCAAGGCCAAGCAGGCGCAGGAGAACGAGAAGGCGCTGCTGGAGGCCACGAGCCGGACGCGCGAGGCGCCGCTCGATCCCCGGGACTACGAGCCCGAACTCGATTTCAAGGCACCGGCCCAGGCGCCGCAGCCCGATGCGCCGCTCGCCTCCGCGATGCCGGTCCCGCCGCCGCCGGCCGCCATGGCCGTTGCGCTGACCCCGCCGGAGCAGGCGGCCATCCTCCCGCATGGGTTGGCCTCGTCCTCCATGAACCTGCATCTCAGCCTCCCGGCGCCCAGCTCGATGGCCGCCGTGGTCGTGCAGACCAACGCGCTGTCGGACAACGACGTGGTGGGCGCCGACCCCCGGCTCGGCCTCGAGGCGAGGGTCGCGTCCGAGGCCGCCATGTCCGCGCTCGAGGCCCTGGCCCAGTCGCTGACGCCCTTTCACCTGTCGCTGCAGGACATCGACGCAGAGTGGTTCGCGATCGTCGACACGCTCGTCCAGTCCGCGGCCGACCTGGCTTTTGCCGTCGGCAGCCTGCCCGGTGCGGTGACCGAGACCGCCGAGACCGGCGAGATGACGATCCATGCCGCCTTCGGCGATGGCGCGTTGCAGATGAGCTTTGCCACCGGCATCGCGGCGCAGGGCGTCCATGTCGATGGCGCCCTGCTGGCCGAGCTGCCGGAATGGCAGGATTTTCTGCCCGACTTCCTGGCCGAGGAAGAAGAGGCCGAGGAGGACAGCGGCACGCCGGAGGCGGAGGAGGCTCCGCACGATTTCGCCAAGGATTTCCAGGACGGGCAGCCCGGCATCTCCGCCCACGAACTGGGCCATCACGTCGTCACCGGCGGCAACGAGCTGGTCAACGAGACGACGATCCAGTCCACCTGGCTCGATGCCAAGGTCTTCGTGGTGGGCGGCGACTACCTGCGCTTCGACGGCATTTCCCAGACCAACCTGATCGTCGAGACCGACAGCATGTTGGCCGGGGCGTCTGCCGCCTGGGGCGGGGCGGGCCTGTCCGGGGCGGGGGCCACGCAGGCGCACAACCTCGCCAGCATCGAGACGATCTCGCGCGTCGAATACGACCGGCAGAAGGCCGAGGAGGCGAAGAAGGCAGAGGCCGAGGCCGGGTCGGAGACCCCCTCGGAGGATCCGATCGCCGACGCGGCCGAAGCGGATGCGACCGGGGAGGGCGTGGATATCTCGGTCTCGGCCAAATCCTATGCCGGGGAGGACGGGGAAGCTGCCTGCGGGAACGGTGGCGGGGATGCGGTGGCCGGGGCGAACGGGACCGCGGATGAGGGGGGAGCGGACGGGCCTGCCAGCCATGCCCCCGCCGCGCCGTTCTTTCCCACCAACTGGGCGGTGACGACGATCAGCGGCGATCTCATCCAGATCAACTGGTCAGAGCAGACGAACTTCGTCTCCGACAGTGACACGGTCAGCTTCGGCTTCACGGCCAGCGCCACGATGCTCTCGACCGGCGAGAACTTCCTGGTCAACGATTTCAACGCCTGGGAGCTGGGGTTCCAGTACGACCTGATCATCGTCGGCGGCAACATGATCGACGCGACGATCATCAAGCAGATGAACATCCTGCTCGATTCCGACAGGTTCGAGGTGGAGGTTTCGGCAGAGGGCCAGGAGGAGGCCCTCGCGGTCGCCGAAGCCGAGACACCCTCCGCCGGCAGCGCCCTCGCGGCAGCGCACAGCGACGGTCAGCCGGCGGGCCTTGCCGGGGGGAATGCGGCGATGTCTCCGGCCGGCACGGCCCAGGCCGCAGCGCCCGTCAAGTCTTCGGCAGACTCGGGGTCTGCCGGTGACGGCGGACTCGCGGCCGCGCCGAAGGCGGGTGGGATGCCCGCCCAAGCCAAGGCGCCGGCGGAAACCGCTGCGGGATCGCACGAGGCGGGGCCCGGCACCTACCTGTCCCATGCCGCATCGGCCGGCGATATGCAGGCGAGTGCGGGGTCCGGCCCCTCGGCCGCGATGGTGCAAAAGGCTGCATCCTCCGATGCGCCCGCGGACGGGCCCGTGCACTCAGCCACCGGTGGAGACCTGGTGGCCGCAGGCAACAGCCAGGGGATGGCAGGCACGACACCGCTCCAGCTCGGCTCGCCGTCCCCGACCGGGCAGCTGCCCTCCAAGCCGGTTCAGACGAAGACCGCAGAGACGGCGATCAAAGCCACCTCGCAGGACGCAGACCACGGGTCGTCATCCGCGACGCCCGGCGGGGCAAAGGCCGCGATGCCCTCCGCCGAGGCCGGGCCGGGCGCGTCCGCCTCCACTCAGACCAATGACGCTCAGGAGCCGCTCGGGACGACCGGGCTCAAGGCCACGCTCGCGGACAACATGCTGGTGAACCAGGCCAAGATCAACACCGTCGGCGAGGACCTGCAGGCGGAGATGGACGAGGCCTATCGCGACACGCTGGAAAGCTTCCAGAATAAGCAGCAGGCGGTCTCGCAGGATGTGCTGACCAAGTCGGAATTTGCCGACACCCCGACGCTGCGGGTGCTCTACATCGAGAACGATTTCAAGACGCTCAACGTCGTGCAGCAGACGAACGTGCTGGGGGATGACGACAGCCTGCAGCTGGAGATCGACGAATTCGCCGCCGGGCTGCAGGATTCCATGCAGGTCACCATGGGCTCCAACGCGCTTGCCAACCTTGCCTCGGTCAAGGACAGCGGAATGGATTCCAAGATCGCGGCGCAGGGCCAGACCTATTCCGACGCTGTCCTGCACCAGGCGGAATTCGTCATGCCGGAGATGCCCGACATGCCCGACATGTCCGGCATGAAGGCGCAGCTCGCCACCGAGGCGGTGGCCTTCCTTTCCGACGACCTGGTCGCCGATCCGTCGCCCGACGCCTTCAAGGCGGACATGTTTGCCCAGATGGATGCCGGGATGCCGAGCGCGGACGTGATGCAGTCGATGTTGGCTTAATTTCAGTAAGTAGAGTTTTGATGTGAAAGATTATTCGACCGAGATGGATCTGGAGGACGCGCAGGCCACGGATCCCGAACCCCGTGGCGCCTTCCGTACAGTCCGGACAGCCCTGCCGCTCTATCTGAGCGTCGATCAGAGGGTCAACGTGGCGGAGCATGCCTGCCGCTGGCGCCCCGCACCCACCACGCCCGGCGCCCGCGCGCCGTCGCGGCGAAAGGACCGGTCTTTCCGGGCCATGCCAGGCCCGGAAGATGCCGCTGCCCGGGGGAATTCGGAACTCCCGCTCACGGAACCGCCGGGCCGGGCCACAGGCCGGGCAAACACCCCCGAGGCGGCGGCAGAGAATGTGGACGCCCGCGGACCGGATGCCCCGGTCGACGATGCCACGTTGCGCGTGCCCGAGGGGGAACCGGTTGGGGCGGAGCGTGCCGAGGTCCCGGTCGCCGAGGGCCCGGGCGAGCCGGAGGTCGAAGCGGTAGCCTCCGAGGTGCCTGTTTCCGACGGAAGAGACACGGCGGCGGCGACGGCTGAGGCCAGCGAACGGGTCGGGGCGCCCGAGGCGGTTACCGCGGCGGATCCGGGCGAGGATGTAACGTCGGTCCCCTCCGCCGAATTGCCGGAACCGGCAGCGTCAGCGGCATCAGTCGACGACCAAACGCGGATGGATGCCCCGGACGGAGCGCAATCCTCCGATCCGGCAGGGGGCCTTGAAGACGTTCAAGTCGCGACCACCGAGGAAGAGCCTCCGCTCGCCCCCAAGCCGGCACAGGAGTCGCTTGAAGCGGCCGAGGGAGTGGGAGGCGCGCAGGCCACGACCCCGATCCCCGGGCCGACGCCCGCGCCGGCTTCTGCGGGCGCTCAGGAGGGCGGACCCGAAGCGGCCGGTCAGCCGCTTGCCGCGGAGGTCCAGGACCGGACCCCGACCGAAGAGCGGACTCGCGTAGAGGATACCTCGGGCGAGCAGGTGATCGGACCCGAAGCGGCCAGCGAGCCGCCTGGCGCAGAGGCGGGGGAGCCGACACCTACCGATGAGCGGATGAGCGCGTCGGACATCGAGGGCGCGACGTCACGCGCGACCGGCGCGGAGGGCGTAGAGGCGGGCAGCTCCGCGGCAGCGGAACCGAATCTTGTGATGTCAGCCGGGGACGATCGTCGGGAACCGGCGCCGTCAGCGGAGCGGTCGCATGGGGCAGCCGCCGGCGCGGAGCAAATGCAGGGAGCCACCTCCGGTGCGGCGCAGAGAGACGGCTCCACCTCCGGACCGGACCAGATGCATGGGGCCACCACCGGAGCCGAGCAGTCACGAGGGCCCGGTCCGGCGGACGACACCACGCCCGAGACCACGGCGCGGGTGGGCGGCGCCGGGACGGGGGCCACCATCGAGGGCGATACCGGCCCGATCCTGCGCAAGCCGGACCAGCCGCCCGAGACCGGCGGAGGCGGCGGCCGCCCCCCGCCGCCGAAATTCCACCGGCGCAAGGGGCCGCAGGATTTCGGGGAGAACCTGCGCGTCGGCACGCTGGCCGTGCGCCGGAACCTCTTCATCGTCATGATCCTGACGCTGGCCACGAACCTGCTGATCCTGTCCATCCCGATCTACCTGTTCCAGATCTCCGACCGCGTGCTGACGAGCCGCTCCACCGAGACGCTGGTCATGCTGACCGTCATCATCGTCGGCGCGGTGATCCTGCAGACCTGCTTCGACGCGCTGCGCCGCTTCATCCTGATGCGCACCGCCGTCGAGGTCGCCGTGCGCCTCGGCGCGCCGATCCTCAGCGCCGCGGCCCATGCGTCGCTGCACGGGACGGGGCGCGAATACCAGACGCTCGGCGATCTTCAGCAACTACGGGGCTTCCTGACCTCGGGGACGCTGCTGGCCTTTCTCGACGTGCCCTTCGCGCCGCTCTTCGTGGTCGCGATCTTCCTCGTCCACCCGCATCTCGGCTCCATCGTGGTGGTGAGCGCGCTGCTGCTCGCGATCATCGCGATGATCAACCAGCGCCTGACGCACAAACCCTTCTCGGAGGCGAACCAGGCGCAGTCCCGCGCCAATGGCCACCTGGAATCCATGGCCCGCAACAGCCAGATCATCAACGCCCTGGCCATGATCCCCGAAGCGGTGACGATCTGGGGCCGGGACACCGCCGCCTCGCTGACGGCGCAGGTGAGGGCGCAGGACCGCAACATCGTCATGTCCGCCGTGTCTCGCGCGGCGCGGCTGCTGACCCAGGTCAGCATGCTGGGCTGGGGGGCCTACCTGGCGATCGACGGGCAGATCACCGGCGGCATGGTGATCGCCGCCTCGATCATCGCGGGCCGCGCGCTGGCGCCGATCGAGGGCGCCATCGAGGGCTGGAACGGGTTCATCATCGCCCGGCAGGCCTATGACCGGATCTGCAGCCTGCTGGTCAATTCCAAGCTCCAGTTCGAAAAGCTGAACCTGCCGAAACCCGAAGGCCGGCTGGATGTCGAGCGCCTGCTCTACGTGCCCTCGGGGACCAAGCACGTCGTGCTCAACAGCATCAGCTTCAGCCTGAACCCGGGCGAGTCGCTGGCGGTCATCGGCAATTCCGGCGCCGGCAAGACCACGCTGGGCAAGATGCTGGTGGGCTCGGTCCTGCCCACCTCCGGCAACGTCCGGCTCGACCTCATGGACTTGCGCAACTGGGATCCGCGTCAGCTGGGCGAGAATATCGGCTACCTGCCGCAGGACGTGCAGCTGTTTCCCGGCACGATCAAGGACAATATCGGCCGCATGCGCAAGGACGCGACCGACGCGCAGATCTACCGCGCGGCGATGCTGGCCGATGTCCACGAGATGATCGCCAACCTGCCGCATGGCTACGAGACCTGGGTGCAGGCCGACGGCTTCCCGCTGTCCGGCGGGCAGAAGCAGCGGATCGCGCTGGCGCGGGCGTTCTTCGGCGATCCCCGCTTCGTGGTGCTGGACGAGCCGAACTCGAACCTCGACACCAAGGGCGACAAGGCGCTGGCGCAGGCGCTTCAGCACGCCAGCCGAAACAAGATCACGGTGGTCATCATCACGCAGAAGCCCTCGCTGCTCAGCGTCGTGGACAAGATCATGCTGCTGGCCGACGGCTCGGTGCAGATGTTCGGCGAGCGGACGCCGATCCTGCAGGAGCTTGCCGGGCGCAAGGCGCCGCCGAACCGGATGAGGGGCGCGCCCGGCCCGAACAACCTGCCTGACGGAGGGGGAGATGTCTGATCACGTCGGCACGGAGCAGATCGAGGAATGGTATGCTGCCGTCCCGCGCTCCATCTCGCGGCAGGCGACGGCGGGCCTGCTGCTGATGTTCGTCACCTTCGGCGGCTTCGGCGCCTGGGCCTTCCTCGCCCCGCTCGCCGCCGCGGTGATCTCGCTCGGCAGTTTCGTGGCGATCGGCCAGAACAAGATCGTCCAGCACCTCGAAGGCGGGATCATCAAGGAGATCCTGGTCGAGGAGGGGGACCAGGTCCAGGCCGGGCAGCTGCTGCTGCGGCTGGACGAGACCAAGGCGCTGGCCAATGAGCGCGAGCTGCTGCTGCGCCAGAGCCGGCTGGAGGCGATCGAGACCCGGCTGAAGGCGCTCTATGACGGGCGCAAGTCGCTGTCCTTCCCGGTCCACCTGCAGGAACAGGCTGCCGATCCCGAGATCGCGCAGATCCTGTCGGGGCAGGAGACCGCCTTTTCCAGCGCCACCCGCAGCCTGAAGAACGAGATCGCCCTGCTGGACCGCAACCGCGAGGCGCTGGCCGTGCGCAAGGCGGGCTACGAAGCACAGCTCGAGGCGCATCGCGAACAGATCGTGTTGCTGGAAGAGGAACTGGAGGCCCGCGACACCCTGCGCGAAAAGGGCCTTATGCCACGAGCCCAGGTGACCGCGATCAAGCGGACCCTGATTGAGGCGGGCGGCCAGATGGGGCGGCTCGAGGCGGAGATCGGCGAGATCGAGGAGCTTTCGCGGAAATACGAGATGCAGATCGAACAGACCGTGCGGCAGCACCAGCAGACGGCGCTCGACGACCTGCAGCCGATCCAGGGCGAGCTCGACTCGATCCGCGAGCAACTGCTCGCCGCGCGCAACGTGCGGGAACGGACGGACGTGATCGCGCCGGTCTCCGGCACGGTGGTCCGGCTGCATTACCACACCGCGGGCGGCGTCATCGAAAGCGGCCGCCCGATTGCCGAGATCCTGCCGTCGGAACAGCCGCTGATCATCGAGGTGCAGGTGCCGCGGGTGGATATCGACAGCGTGCGCAAGGGCCAGCCGGCGACGATCCGGCTGACCGCGCTCAACCGCCGGACGACGCCCATCCTCTATGGCGAGGTGATCTACGTCTCGGCGGACTCGGTCGTGGAAACCCAGAACGGCCTGCCGCAGGAGGTCTATATCGCCCGCGTCTCGATGCCGGCCTCGCAGATGCGCCGGGTGCCGAATTTCACCCCGACCCCCGGCATGCCCGCCGAGATCATGATCCAGACTGCCGAGCGCACCTTCGCGCAGTACCTGGTGAAACCGATCAAGGACAGCTTGGGCCGCGCGTTCCGGGAACAATAGGGCCGGGACGGCGGGCCGGGCTGCTCGGACCCTTGGCACGCGGATGAAGGTGGCGTCCGTTCCGGGCGGCGTTGCGTGCCGGGGCCGGCTCCGACCCAGGCGGGCGGTGATCGCTCGTCTTCGCTGCGAGTGGCGATCCCGACTCCTTTATCCGGCGAACCCTGCGCCGGGCGCAGGCGGCTGTTACACCGAGCGCCGCTGCGTCCTTGCCCGGTGCACGACCTGTCCCGCCCTCAGCTCCGAGCGGTGAAGGGCGGCTCCGCCTCCCGGTTTCTCAGCAGTGCGGTCAGCCGGGGATGGTGCTCGGGGTCGAGCAGCCCGGGTTCCGCCGTCTCGAGGAAGGCCAGCGAGGTGACGAGGCAGACCTGCACGTAATCGAGCGGGCTCGCCGGATCAGGGGCCTCGCCCTCCAGCGCGTCGAGGCCCTGCCGCGCCTGTCCCCGCGCCAGCTCGACCCAGTCGGGCCAGATCTTGTCCTCCGGGCGCCGCGTCCGCTCGTAATAGGCCGTCACCGCCCGTTCGGTGACGCCGTTGCTCAGCGCGATCAGCCGCAGGGCATCCGCCCGCTCCCAACCCGCGCGCGGCAGAAGGGCGCCGTCCTGATCGTAGAGGTCGAGCAGGGTCAGCGCGATGACGAGGCTGTCCACCAGCACCCGGTCGCCGATATGAAGCGCCGGCACGCGGCCGACCGGGTTATGCGCCCTCAGCGCCTCCTGCTCCGTGAGCGCGGCGATCGGATCATGCGCGAAGTCGAGCCCCAGCAGGTCCAGCAGGATCGCCGTGCGTCGCACGAAGGGCGAGCGGAGGCGCCCGATCAGCAGGATCTCCGGTTGCGCTGATGTCGTCATGTCCATTCTCCCGGTGGTGCGAAGGGTTCCGTGCGTTGCCCCCCTGTAGGGGAGATCGGCCGTCGATCACAGCCTGATCGGTGGTGGGAGGCGTGCGATGGCAGAGTGAGCCCCGTAATTCCTTTGCCACTGCTGGCACGATACGGCTCAGCCCTGCCTCGTTCAGCGCGACGAAGCCGTGGTCGGCCATTGTCCCGGGTGTGAAAGAGTGGCGGATGTGAGAGAATGGACGACCGCGTAGGCCATGGGCCCGGTCCAGAGCGACCGCGCGAGACCGGAGCGGCGGCTGCACAAGCGTTGTGAAATGGCCGGACGGCCGGGCGCTCAGCCCGGCGGCACCTCGTCGATCCCTTCCGCCCTGAACAGCCGTTCGCAGTCGGTCAGCGCGTCGTGATAGGCGGCAAAGCCCCTCAGCGCCTCGCGGTATTCGTAGCCGGCCGAGGCGCGGGCGATCACGGTGGCCATGCGGGCGCGGCCATAGTCGCGATTTGCCGCGGCCAGGCGGTCGAGGCGCTGCCGGTCGTCATTGTCGGCTGCGTCGATGCGGGTGCCGATCTCACGCGCCAGGCGGGCGTCGAACGCGGCCAAGTCGGGAGCGCTCTCGCCGTGCGCCGCGACGTAATCGGCCAGCGCCTCGTAGCGGCCGCGGCAGAGGGCCAGGCCGCTGATCCCCGGCTTGGCGGATTCCTGGGCAAGCTTGTCGGAGGATGCGCTCGCCAGCAGGATCGTGGCGAGCGCGAAGAGCATCAGCCGAGGCTCACGCTGGCGGCGCTTTCCGGCAGTTCCTCGTCAAAGCAGCGCTGGTAGAACTCGGCCACGGTCTGCCGCTCCAGCTCGTCGCACTTGTTGAGGAAGGAGACGCGGAAGGCATAGCCCAGGTCGTGGAAGATCTCGGCGTTCTGGGCCCAGGCGATCACGGTCCGCGGCGACATGACGGTGGAGAGATCCCCGTTCATGAAGGCGGTGCGGGTCAGGTCGGCGACGGTCACCATCTGGCGGACCGTCCTGCGGCCCTTCTCGGTGTTGTAATGCGGCGCCTTCGACAGGACGATCGCCACCTCGGCGTCGATCGACAGGTAGTTCAGCGTCGCCACCATCGACCAGCGGTCCATCTGGCCCTGGTTGATCTGCTGGGTGCCGTGATAGAGCCCGGTCGTGTCGCCGAGGCCCACGGTGTTGGAGGTGGCGAAGATCCGGAAATACTTGTGCGGGTGGATCACCTTGTTCTGGTCGAGCAGGGTGAGCTTGCCGTCCACCTCCAGCACGCGCTGGATGACGAACATCACGTCCGCGCGGCCCGCATCGTATTCGTCGAAGACGATGGCGGTGGGGGTGCGCAGGGCCCAGGGCAGGATGCCCTCCTGGAACTCGGTGACCTGCTTGCCGTCCTTGAGCTTGATGGCGTCCTTGCCGATCAGGTCGATCCGGCTGATGTGGCTGTCGAGGTTGACGCGCACGCAGGGCCAGTTCAGCCGCGCCGCCACCTGTTCGATATGGGTCGACTTGCCGGTGCCGTGATAGCCCTGGATCATCACGCGGCGATTGTGGGAAAAGCCCGCGAGGATCGCGAGGGTCGTGTCCGGGTCGAACTTGTAGGTCGAATCGAAATCCGGCACCCGGTCGGTCCGGTCGGCAAAGCCGCGCACCACCATGTCGGTGTCGATTCCGAACACGTCACGGACCGAAATCTCCTCGGTGGGTTTCGCGTCGATATCCATGCTGCCGTCCGCCATCGTCGGTTCCTCGTGCCATGTACGCTTGCGCGTGCCGGAGCCTGCGCGCCGGCACCCGTGGTGCAACATATCGCGGGGAAGGGCAAGGGGAAGGGGGCGTGCACCGGTCCCTCCCTTGATCGGGGCGCGGAATGCGTCACAATTGGGGGCAATGAACAGAACGAGGGCGGGGCGGCAGCCTATGGCGACACTGGAGGAGATCGAGGGGCTGATCGCGCGCGTGGCGCTGGGCGACAGGTCCTCCTTCGCGGAACTCTACACCCTGACATCGGCGAAACTTTTCGGCATCTGCCTGCGTGTCTTGGACAACAGGTCGGAGGCGGAAGATGCGCTGCAGGAGATCTTCGTGAAGATCTGGCGCAACGCGGACAAGTACCGCGCCAACGGGCTGAGCCCGATGACCTGGCTGATCACCGTGGCCCGCAACCACGCGATCGACCGGCTACGCGCGCGGCGTGCGGCGGGGCAGGATCGTGGCGCGCGGGACCTGGCGGCGGCCGAGGAGGTGGCGGATGCCGCGCCCGGCCCGGAGGCCAGCGCGGTGGC
>SRJI02000166.1 GCA_005473895.2 Carideicomes alvinocaridis | reverse complement strand
TCGTCGTCGATGTCCTCGATCGAGTCCTGCGCCACCTGCTTGCCGCCGTTGTTCACCAGCACGTCCAGCCCGCCGAGCTTCTCGACCGCCTGGGCCACGAGGTCGGCGCAGAACGTCTTGTCGCGCAGGTCGCCGGGGATCCCGGCGACGGTGCGCCCCTCCGCCTGCAGAACCTCGAGGACGTGCTGGGCGTCCTTCTCCTCCTCGGGCAGGTAGCTGATCACGACGTCGGCGCCCTCGCGAGCGAACGCGATCGCGGTGGCCGCGCCGATGCCGGAGTCACCGCCGGTGATGAGCGCCTTGCGGCCCTCGAGACGGCCGGTGCCGCGGTAGGACTTCTCACCCAGGTCGGCCTTCGGCGTCATCTCCGCGTCCAGGCCGGTGCCGGGCAGCGACTGCTCCGGCGGGCTGATCACGGGGTAGCGCTTCGTGGGGTCCTGCAGGGTGAGCTGGTCGGTGGTGGTGGTGTTCGCGTCGTCGTGTGCCACGGGGTGCTCCTCATGGTCTCGGGGCGACGCGCGGTCTGCGCGCCGTCCTCCGAGCGTAGGGAGCAGCCCCCAGCAGAGCCACGGCTGACCGCCGGGTCACCGGACGTGTCCCGACCGCCCCCCTTCCCGGACGAGCCCTACGATATGGCCCCTAAACCAGGCGGGTAAGGGCCATATCGCAGGGCTCGTCGCGGGGTGCCGGGGCAGGATCTC
>SRJI02000031.1 GCA_005473895.2 Carideicomes alvinocaridis | reverse complement strand
CGTCGATCTGGTCGTAGGCCCGGAAATCGCCGAAATACTTCGTGATCGCCGCCGTCAGCGTCGTCTTGCCGTGGTCCACGTGTCCGATCGTGCCGATGTTGCAGTGCGGTTTGCCGCGCTCAAACTTTTCCTTTGCCATCTTGGCCTCGCCTTTGGGGGTCCACGACCCGTTTCGCATCGCGCGCCGATGTATTGGCTTGAAATCGGAAAATCAAGCGCCTCCTGACAGAGGTGCGGCCGGGACGCGGGGTGGCGCGAGGCGCCGCCGCCCTGCCTTCACTCCGCCGCGGGCCGGGCCGGGCCCGTGGTCGCTGCCGCCGGGCGGGCCGCCGCGATCTCGGCCAGCTTGCGGCGGTTCTCCGCGGTGGTGATGACCGGTTTCGCACCGGGCCCGCCGAACCATCCCTCGTAGCGGTTCTGCTTGACCAGGAACTTCTCGATCTGCTTGGCCATTCCGCGCGAGAGCCGCTCGATCTGCTCTTCCCGCGTCAGGGTGTAGCCCGAGCCGATCAGCGCGCCGTCGCCGAGGCTTTCGATCACGGTGATCTCTTCCGGTTCCTCGTTCAGCTTGCGCCCCTCGGCATCGTCCCAGACCGTGAGCCGCACGATCAGCACCGATTTCGGCGCCATCACCAGCGGCACGCCGGGCTGGGCCAGCACGTAACCCTCCACCGAGATGCCGAAATTATAAAGCTTTTCCGACTGGTAGCGGTCAAAGCGCTGCGCCACGGCGGACTTGACCGCGGCGGTCCATTCGTCGGGCGTGGCCTCGCGCGAAAGCGGGCCCTGCACGAGGTTGGGCGCCACCACGACGTTGTGGCCAAGCGCGAAATCGCCCAGCGGCGCCGGAGCCTCGTCCAGGTCGTTGCCGGTGGAACAGGCGCCGAGCAGCAGCGCGGCGACAAGCATGGCGTGGCGGATCATGGCGGGTCCTCCGAAATGGCCGTCCGGGCGCTTCTAACGGCCGCGCCGGGCCAGTGCAATCGCGCCGCCCTTTGCCGGGTCCGGGCCGCGGGCCTATATTCCGGGGATGAGCGATCCCTCCGCCCCCGCCTCCAACGCCCCCGCCCCCGAGCACGCGGACCTGCCGGTCCGGGTGCCGCTGGTGCGCGAGCCCTGGGGCATCCTGCGCAGCCTGAACGCGGTGCGGCGCAACGTGCTGTCGATCATCCCCGAGATCGCCACGCGGCAGCCCATGGTCTCGGGGCGGATGGGCACGCGCTGGCACATGGTGATGGATCCGGACGCCCTGCGCCGCATCCTGCTGGAGCGGCTGGACGCCTACCCGAAATCCGACCTGTCGAAGAACATCCTGCGCCCGGCGATCGGCGAATCGCTGTTCATCGCCGAGGGAGCGCATTGGCGCTGGCAGCGCCGCACCGCCGCCCCCGCCTTCACCCATCGCAACGTCACCAACCTGGCCCCGGTGATGAGCGCCGCGGCGGATCGCACCTGCGAGCGGCTGGCCCGCGCCGGGGGCCGCGCGGTCGACCTCTACGAGGAGATGGTGGAGACGACCTTCGACGTGATCTCGGACGTGACCTTTTCCGGGACCGGCGCCTTCGACCGGGAGGCGGTGCATCGCGCCATCGACGATTATATCTCGGAGGCCGGGAAAGTGTCGCTGTTCGACCTGCTGGGCCTGCCCGTCTGGGTCCCGCGGCCGGGCCGGATGATGACCGGCAAGGCGGTGCGGCAGATGAAGCGGGTGGCCGACCGCGCCATCGAGGCGCGCGAAGCCCGCGGCCCCTCGGCCGAGGTGCCCGACCTGCTGGACCTGCTGATGCGCGGCGAGGATCCCGAGACGCAGCGCCGGATGAACACGGCCGAGCTGCGCGACAACCTCCTGACCTTCATCGTCGCCGGGCACGAGACGACGGCGCTGGCCCTGTCATGGGCGCTCTATCTCTGTGCCTTCGACCAGGAGGTCCAGGCGCGGGCGCGGGCCGAAGCGCAGGCGGTGCTGCAGGGGCGCGCCGCCGGGGCGGAGGACGTGGAGCATCTGCCCTATATCCGGCAGATCGTGGACGAGACGCTGCGGCTTTACCCCTCGGCCGGGCTGCTCTCGCGCACGGCGCTGGAGGCCGACGAGCTTTGCGGGCGGGAGGTCCGGCCGGGCGACACGGTGATGATCCCGATCTACGCGCTGCATCGCAATCACCTGCTGTGGGACGATCCCGACGCGTTCCGCCCGGAGCGCTTTGCCGACCGCAAGGCGATCCGGCGCTATGCCTACCTGCCCTTCGGGGACGGGCCGCGGATCTGCATCGGCGCCTCCTTCGCCGTGCAGGAAGCGGTGATCATTCTCGCCACGCTGCTGTCGCGGTTCCGCTTCACCCCGGTGGCGGGCAAGGCGCCGGAGCCGGTGATGATCCTGACGCTGCGGCCCGAGGGCGGGGTCTGGCTGCAGGCCGAACCGGTGGAGGGGGTTGATCCGGCGGAGTGAAGGCTGCGGCTTGGGCGTTGCGATCTCTTTCCACATGGCCCCACGACACTGGGAAAGCGGAACGCCATTGGCCTGAAGCGGCACGGCCGGAGCGGGACATTGTCCGAGGAAGCCGGAGCGGGTCACATCTTACGGAAGCGGAGACAGGGGCCAGCTGCTCGCTCCATCTACCGCAATCCCGAAAACCCCGGTCGGTCCGTGCCCGGCCTCGTAGCTCCCACACGATCAGACCGCGATCAACGGTTCGCGCCGGGCACCCAGAGCACGTCGGCGCGGCCCTCGTCATTGGCGATGCGGGCGGCGACGAAGAACCAGTCCGACAGCCTGTTGAGGTAGCGCACCGCGTGGGGGTTCACCTCTTCGGCGCTGGCCAGCTCGACCGCCTCGCGCTCTGCCCGGCGCGCCACGGTGCGGCAGACATGCAGATGCGCCGCCAAGGCCGACCCGCCGGGCAGGATAAAGCTGCGCAGCGGCTCCAGCCGGTCGTTCATCGCGTCGATCTCCGTCTCCAGCCGGGTGACCTGCGACTCGACCATCCGAAGGGGCGTGTATTTCCGCTCGGAATCGCGGGCCAGGTCGGGGGTCGCCAGATCGGCGCCTAGGTCGAACAGGTCGTTCTGGATCCGGGTCAGCGCAATATCCACCTCGCCCTCGGCCTCCTGCCGGGCGATGCCGGCGAAGGCGTTGAGCTCGTCCACCGTGCCATAGGCCCCCACGCGGGCCGATTGCTTCGGCACCCGGGTGCCGTCGCCGAGCGCGGTTTCCCCCTTGTCGCCGGTGCGGGTGTAGATCCGGTTAAGAACGACCATCAATGCGCCCCCATCGAGCCGCGGATCGCCACGAAGGCGAGGATCAGAAGCACCGCGACGAATTGCGCCGCGATCCGGAGCTGCATCATCTTGTTGGAGCGCTTGGCCGCCTCGCGCGTGCCCTTGCCAAACTGGCTGATGCCTATGGCGAGGATCACCACCACCGCCAGCATGGCAACGGCCACCATAATGAAAAGCGGATCTTCGGTCATGGGCGCCTCGTCGTTCCGGTCTGCCCATGCATGTAGCGCCTCCGCCGGCAAAAGCGAAGGCGCTCCAAACGTGATGCGTCGGGATTTCGCAGGCCCGGCGCCTCTGTCGTCAGTCGGCGCGGGCGAGCAGGCGGGCGGACATCCAGCCCACGCGGTTGCCCTCGACGGTCCGCAGCTTGACCCAGCCGTTGCCCGGCTCGCGCAGCACTTCGACCCGGTCGCCGCGGTTGAGCTGGGCCAGCACGCTGTAGCCGGTCGACGGGCCGATGCGCATGTTCACGACATTGGCGATCACCTCGCGGGTCTCGTGGCGGCTGGACCGCGGCAGCGAGACCTCGACCACCTCGGGACGGGCCTTGGGCGCCGATGCGGCGGCGGCGGGAAGTTCGTCCTGGCGCGCGGCCGAGCGGGCGGCGGTGAAGGTGAACGCATGGGAATCGTCCGCGCTGGCCAGCTCCGTGTCGGCAATCGCCGCGGAGGGCGTGCCGGCGGGAGCAGAAACGCGGGCGGCCTGGGCGCTGGCCTCGGGAACGCTGGCGGGGGCGCGCATCGAGGCAAGGGTGATGCCCAGCCCTTCGACCGTGTCGTCCATCGGACGCTCCGCCGCCCGACGCGAGGCGGTCTGAGTCGGATCCTGCGGCACGGCGGCGTCGGTCTCGGCCTCGGCCGTCGCGGCCTCTGCGGCCCCGGCCTGTGGCGCGTTGCGGTCAATGGGCTGGAAATTCGCCCCGCCGCTGAGCTGGTAGAACGTCACGGCGAGAAAGCCGAAAGTCAGGCAGATGAAGCGCCACATCGCTAATTCCTCTTCAAATCGAGTGCTTGGCCGGTAGCAGCCGTTGAAGAGGCAACGTGGCAATCTTCCGCCGGTTCCCTGACGTTTTGCTTGAAACCGCCCGGCGCGGCCGCCAATGCACCGCCGCAGCATCCCCCCGCCGGCGCCGGGCGAGGCCGGGGGCAGCCGCGATTGATCCCGGGTCAGGGGGCGGTCGCACCTTTACGCTGAACCTGCGCGAGGCTACACATCATCTATGTCCGACGATGTTGAAGACCCCAACATGAACCCCAATGTCACCGCCGAGCCGTTGCGCCGGGCGATCGGCGACCGCTACCTGACCTATGCGCTGTCGACCATCATGCACCGGGCGCTGCCGGATGCCCGCGATGGCCTGAAGCCGGTGCATCGCCGGATATTGTTCGCGATGCGTGAACTCAGACTTTCCGCAACCGGAGGTTTCCGAAAGTCGGCCAAGATCTCGGGTGACGTGATGGGGAACTACCACCCCCACGGCGACAGCGCGATCTACGATGCGATGGCTCGGCTCGCCCAGCCGTTCAACGTGCGCTACCCGCTGGTCGACGGCCAGGGCAACTTCGGCAATATCGACGGCGACAACCCGGCGGCCTCGCGCTACACCGAGGCGCGGCTGACCGTGGTGGCCGAGGCGCTGCTGGAAGGGCTGAACGAGGATTCGGTCGACTTCCGCGACAATTACGACGGCACCCTGCGCGAACCCGTGGTGCTGCCCGCCGCCTTCCCGAACCTTCTGGCCAACGGCGCCAGCGGCATCGCCGTGGGCATGGCGACCTCGATCCCGCCGCACAATATCGGCGAGCTGGTGGATGCCTGCCGGCACATGATCAAGGTGCCGGACGTGCGCGACGACACGCTGCTGAACTACGTGCCGGGCCCGGACTTCCCCACCGGCGGCGTGATCGTGGAGCCGAAGGAAAGCATCGCCCAGGCCTATCGCACCGGCCGCGGCGCCTTCCGCCTGCGCGCCCGCTGGCACAAGGAGGATTTGGGGCGCGGCCTGTGGCAGGTGGTGGTCACGGAAATCCCCTACCAGGTGCAGAAATCCAAGCTGATCGAGAAGATCGCCGAGGTCATCCAGACCAAGAAGGTGCCGGTCCTTGCCGATGTCCGGGACGAAAGCGCCGACGACATCCGCATCATCCTCGAGCCGCGGTCCAAGAACGTGGACCCCGAGGTGCTGATGGGGATGCTCTATCGCAATTCCGACCTGGAGATCCGCTTCTCGCTCAACATGAACGTGCTGATCGACGGTGTGACGCCCAAGGTCTGTTCGCTCAAGGAGGTGCTGCGCGCCTTCCTCGACCACAGGCGCGACGTGCTGATCCGCCGCTCGCGGCACCGGATGGAAAAGATCGACCATCGGCTGGAGGTGCTGGAGGGGCTGATCGTCGCCTTCCTCAACCTCGACCGGGTGATCGACATCATCCGCTACGACGACGACCCGAAGGCCGCGCTGATGCGCGAGGACTGGGGCCGCGACCACGTGCGGGCGATGTCCGAGAAGGATTACGTCGCCCCGCCGCGGGTGGCCGAAGGGGACGAGCCGGGCCTCACCGAGGTGCAGGCCGAGGCGATCCTCAACATGCGCCTGCGGTCCCTGCGGCGCCTGGAAGAGATCGAGCTGGTCAAGGAACGCGACGCCCTAATGGAAGAGCGCGCGGAGCTCGAGGACCTGCTGGACAGCGAGGACCTGCAATGGGCCCGCATCTCCGACGAGCTGAAGGAGGTGAAGGCCAAGTTCGGCAACAGCTACGTGAATGGCACCCGCCAGAGCACCTTTGCCGAGGCCGGCGAGGTCGAGGAGGTCCCGCTGGAGGCGATGATCGACCGAGAGCCGATCACCGTGGTCTGTTCGCAGATGGGCTGGATCCGTGCGATGACCGGCCATATCGACCTGAACCGCGAGCTGAAGTTCAAGGACGGGGACGGCCCGCGCTTCATCTTCCACGCGGAGACGACGGACCGGCTGCTGGTCTTCGGGACCAACGGGCGGTTCTACACGGTAAGCGCGGCGAACCTGCCCGGCGGCCGCGGCATGGGCGAACCGCTGCGCCTCATGGTGGACCTGCCGAACGAGGCGGGGATCGTCGATCTGTTCATCCACCGGCCGGGGCGCAAGCTGCTGCTGGCCTCCTCGGCGGGCGACGGGTTTGTCGTGACCGAGGACGAGGTGGTCGCACAGACCCGATCCGGCAAGCAGGCGCTGAACGTGCGCGGCGACGTGAAGGCGAAGGTCTGCAAGCCGGTGGCGGGCGATCACGTGGCCGTGGTGGGCGAGAACCGCAAGGTGCTGGTCTTCCCGGTCGAGGAGCTGCCCGAGATGGCGCGCGGCAAGGGCGTGCGGCTGCAGAAGTACAAGGATGGCGGGCTGAGCGATGCCACCACCTTCGACCTCGCGCAGGGGCTGTCGTGGCGCGACCCGGCGGGCCGGACCCGGACCGAGAGCGACCTCGCCGACTGGACCGGCAAGCGCGCGGGCACCGGCCGGATGGCGCCGCGAGGCTTCCCGCGGGACAACAGCTTTACCTGAGCCGGATGCCGCCGCCGGGAACGCTGGCGGCGGCAGGCCGGTGACGGATACGGGAAAACGCGGCGTCCGATAGCGCTAAAGGGACGATTTTGACCTGTCCCCGCCGCGCCCTAGAAGTTATCAACACCGCGATAGGGGCGGGGCGGAGAGTCGATCTTGCCCCGCGGAACCAATGGGAGAGCAACGCCGATGAAGGTACTCGTACCGGTCAAGCGCGTGATCGACTACAACGTGAAGGTCCGTGTCAAAGCGGATGGCTCGGGTGTCGATCTCGCCAACGTGAAGATGTCGATGAACCCGTTCGACGAGATCGCGGTCGAGGAAGCGATCCGGCTGAAGGAAAAGGGCGCCGCGGAAGAGGTGGTCGCGGTTTCCATCGGCGTGAAACAGGCGCAGGAGACGCTGCGCACGGCCCTCGCCATGGGTGCCGACCGGGCGATCCTCGTGGTCGCCGCCGATGACGTCCACCAGGATATCGAGCCGCTGGCCGTCGCCAAGATCCTCAAGGCCGTGATCGACGAGGAACAGCCGGGCCTCGTCATCGCCGGCAAGCAGGCGATCGACAACGACATGAACGCGACCGGGCAGATGCTGTCGGCGCTGCTGGGCTGGTCCCAGGCGACCTTTGCCTCCGAGCTCGACATCGACGGCGATCATGCCAAGGTGACGCGGGAAGTGGATGGCGGCCTGCAGACGATCAAGGTCAAGATGCCCTGCGTCGTGACCGTCGACCTGCGCCTGAACGAGCCGCGCTATGCCTCGCTGCCCAACATCATGAAGGCCAAGAAGAAGCCGCTCGACGAGAAGACCGCCGAGGATTACGGCGTCGACGTCTCGCCGCGGCTCGAGGTGGTCAAGACCGCGGAACCCGCGGAACGCGCGGCCGGCATCAAGGTGGCCGACGTGGACGAGCTGATTGCGAAACTCAAGGAAGCGGGGGCGATCTGATGGCTGTTCTTCTGCTGGCCGAAGTGAATGACGGGCACCTGTCCATGGACGCGACCGCCAAGGCGGTGAACGCGGCCAAGGCGCTCGGCGATGTGACGATCCTCTGTGCCGGGGCCTCGGCCGCCGACGCGGCGAAAGAGGCGGCGACGATCGACGGCGTGTCCAAGGTGCTCTGCGCCGAGGACGCGGTGCTGGGTCACCGCCTGGCGGAGGCCACCGCCGACCTGATCGTGAAGCTCGCGGGCGATTACGACCATATCTGCGCGCCGGCCACGACCGACGCCAAGAACATCCTGCCGCGCGTCGCCGCGCTGCTCGACGTGATGGTGATCACCGACGTCTCGGGCGTGGTGGACGGCGACACGTTCGAACGGCCGATCTATGCCGGCAACGCCGTGCAGACGGTGAAGTCCAAGGACGCCAAGAAGGTCCTGTCGATCCGGACCTCGACCTTCGACGCGGCCGGCACCGGCGGCTCCGCCTCGGTGGAGAACATCGAGGCCGCGGGCGATCCGGGGCTCAGCGAATGGGTCGAGGACAAGGTGGCCGAAAGCGACCGCCCCGACCTGACCTCGGCCGGGATCGTCGTCTCCGGCGGCCGCGGCATCGGCTCCGAAGAGGACTTCAAGCTGATCGAGAAGCTGGCCGACAAGCTCGGCGCGGCCGTGGGCGCCTCGCGCGCGGCGGTGGATTCGGGCTATGCCCCGAACGACTGGCAGGTCGGCCAGACCGGCAAGGTCGTGGCGCCGGATCTCTACGTCGCCGTCGGCATCTCGGGCGCGATCCAGCACCTTGCGGGGATGAAGGATTCCAAGATCATCGTCGCCATCAACAAGGACGAGGAGGCGCCGATCTTCCAGGTGGCCGATTACGGCCTGGTGGGCGACCTGTTCACCCTGGTGCCGGAGCTGACCGAGAAGCTCTGACACGGTGCACGACCCGAAGACAGGAAGGCCCGCCCGACCCGGCGGGCCTTTTGTTTTTGCGGGACTGGCCCCTGGGTTGCTTTACCGCCCCCGGCCACTTGCTCTGTCGGACCGGCGCCCGGCTCTTTGGCTATGCGGGGCCGCTCCCCGGGTCTTCTGCTTTGCCACCCGCCCCCGGGTCTCTTGCCGTCCAGCGCCCTCCCGAAAGGCATCGTCTGCTATCCTCACCCGACCCGGCGGGCCGTTCGCTGTCCGCCCTTGAGCGAAGCCGCCCCCTACGGCCCGTCATCCAGCGCGCCGGCGGCAACGGCGATGTCGCGCAACAGGGGCGCTAGCGCGTCCGCCGCTTCCTCGTGGGCCAGCGCCCCGGGGAGTTCCGACGCCGCCAGCTCCTCGTCCACCGCAAAGACCATGCCCTGCGTTCCGGCCGCGCGCGCCCGGTCGGTGATCACCACCTCCAGGCAATGGGCGGCCTCGTCGCGCACCGCCTCGACCATGGGGCGGGTGACGAAAAGCGGATCTGCGGCCTCTTCCGGGGCGCCGGGATCGGGCGGCGAATGGTCCGCGAACCACAGCAGCACGACCGGCCCCGCGATCTGGGCGATCAACTGCCGCATCCGCGCCAGCCAGGCCGTACGCAGCTCTTCCTGCACCAGGGCAAAGCGGTCGTCCGAGGTGTCGCGCAGGGCCGCCAGCATGTGGCGGGTAAAGTGGAAGCGGGTGAAATCCACCTCCGGATAGAGCTCGTGCAGCGGGCCCGCGCTGCGCAGGAAGCGGTCGTTGCGGCGCGGATGGACGGAGTAGAACCGGTTCGACAGGTTCTGCGCCCCGGTCAGCTGCACCACCGTCGCGACCGCGCCCGAGGCCAGGGCCTGCAGCGCCGGGTCGCGCAGGTAGAGGTCCACCCCCGCATTGACGCCCCCGAGATTCACGCAGGGCAGACCGAGGGCCTGTTCCACCACCGCCGGATAGGGGCGCGGCAGGAACTTGCCATAGGTCTCCGTCCCGCCGAGAAAGGCGAGGTAGGCCCCGGACAAGTCCCGGCGCGGCCCGCGGAACAGAAGCCGCGACCCGCCGTATCTGCAGGGAAAGTAGTTCAGGGCCCGGTCGCCCTGCCCCACATGTCGCATATCGCCCAAGGGCCGCCCCATGATCACCTCATCGCCCGTCCAGACTGGGGCAAAACCCTTTCGATTCGCCTAACCGCCGCCCTTGGCTTCCCCGGCGCCCGCGATTAGGTTGCGCGGCGAACAGGCAAGCGGGGTCAGCGCAGATGGAAATCAGGAGTGTCGGCGTCGTGGGCGCGGGGCAGATGGGCAACGGGATCGCCCATGTCATGGCCCTGGCCGGGTACGAGGTAACCCTGAACGACATCAGCCAGGACGCGCTGGATGCCGCAATCGCCCGGATCGAGAAGAATATGGGCCGGCAGGCCGGGTCGGGAAAGATCTCCGAGGACGAGATGAAGGCGGCCATGGGCCGTATCTCGACCACGCTCGAGATCACCGATATCGGCCCCTCGGACCTGATCATCGAGGCGGCGACCGAGAACGAGAGCGTCAAGCAGAAGATCTTCGACGCGCTCGCACCCTCGCTGGGCGAGCAGACGATCCTGACCTCCAACACCTCCTCCATCTCGATCACCCGGCTGGCCTCGCGCACCGACCGGCCCGAGCGGTTCATGGGTTTCCACTTCATGAACCCGGTGCCGGTGATGCAGCTGGTGGAGCTGATCCGCGGCATCGCCACGGACGAGGACACCTACCTCGCCTGCAAGGGCGTGGTGGAGAAGCTGGGCAAGACCCCCGCCTCGGCCGAGGATTTCCCGGCCTTCATCGTCAACCGCATCCTCGTGCCGATGATCAACGAGGCGGTCTACACGCTCTACGAGGGCGTGGGCGGCGTGCAATCCATCGACCAGGCGATGAAACTGGGGGCCAACCACCCCATGGGGCCGCTGGAGCTGGCGGATTTCATCGGGCTGGACACATGCCTGGCCATCATGAACGTGCTGCATGACGGGCTGGCGGATACCAAGTACCGGCCCTGCCCCCTGCTGACGAAATATGTCGAGGCCGGCTGGCTGGGGCGGAAGACCAAGCGCGGCTTCTACGATTACCGCGGCGAGACGCCGGTGCCGACGCGCTGAGGCGCGGGCCCGTCCGACGACTGACTAGCTCTCGGAGGTTTTCGGCGGGGTCTCGAACCGCTCGGGGCCGGGCACGCTTTCGGGGCCCGCGTCGGGATCTGCGCCGAGCGCCAGCGTCCGCGCCCGCAGCCAGGCGACGAAGCCGCGGGGGTTCGAGGTCCAGCCGTCGATCTCCTCGCGCTCGATCACCTTGCCCACGACCGGCGCCTGCGGCTTGTTGAGCGCATGGACCACCTCGTAGAGCAGCAGCCCCTGCCGCAGGGTCGCGGACCAGAGGTTCGCCATCTGGTACCAGCGCGAATTGGAGCCGGGGAAGTAGATCGGCAGGACCCGCGCGCCCGAGCGCTGCACCATCTTGGCGGTGAAGGGGTTCCAGTCGGCCTCGATCGCGGGGCCGAACATGGTCTTCGATGAGGCGACGACGCCGGAGGGAAAGAGCACGATCACCCCGCCGTCCTTCAGATGCTCCATCGCCACCTTGCGCATCTCCAGGTTCTGCTGAAGCGCGTCCTTTTCGTGGGCGAAGGGCACCGGGATCATGAATTCGTCGATCTCGCCCACGCCGGTCAGCAGCGAGCGGGTGAGGATCTTGTAATCGGTGCGCACCTTGCCGATCAGCTCGGCCAGGACCATGCCGTCGACCAGGCCGTGGGGGTGGTTGGCGGTGATGACCAGCGGCCCTTCGCGGGGGATGCGCGCGATCTGCTCCTCGGGCGTGGTCAGGTCGATGCCCATGACCTCGAGCGCCTGTTTCCAGAAGCCCTGTCCCTGCGGGACGCCCATCGCCTCGAACTTGCGGATCAGGTGCAGCAGGTGAAGCTTGCCGGTCAGGACCTCCATCGTCTGGATGGTGCGCTGCTGGAACGGGTTGTCGAAGGTATTGGCGTAGCTCAGGCGCCGGCGGTCATAGGGCTGGTCCCCCAGGTTGCCGCCATCCCCCTGCCCCTTGAGCCGGGGCGGCTGGGAATGCATCAGGCTCGGCTGCTGCGTCGAACGGTCTACCAAGAGCTTTCGGCCTCCTTCGCGCCGCGGTTCAGAAATCCTCTCCGAACCGGTTGGCCACCAGCGCGTCCAGCGCGTCGGCCAGCGCATCGGCGTCCGGCCCCGAGGTCGTGACCTCGATCGTGCTGCCCTTGGGCGCGGCCAGCATCAGAAGCCCCATGATCGAGTCGCCCGAGGCGTTCAGCCCATCCTTGGACACTTCGGCCCGCGCGTCAAATCCCTCGACCACCTCGACGAGGCGGGCGGCGGCGCGGGCGTGCAGCCCTTTCTCGTTGACGATCTTCAACTGGCGGTGAATGGAAGCGCTGTCCGGCATCTTCGGCCCTAGTCTGCGGAAATGTTCTGGCTGTCAATGTATTTCCGGCCCGCCTCCAACGCGTTGCGCACGGCGTCGCCGATGGGGAGGTTGCGGCTTTTGGCCAGCTTGATCAGCATCGGCAGGTTGGCGCCGTAGAGGATGCGGCGCCCCTCGGGCCGGCAGGCGCGCAGGGACAGGTTGGAGGGCGAGCCGCCGAACATGTCGGTGACCACGACGACCCCTTCGCCGCCATCCACCTCGTCGGCGGCGCGGCAGATCTCGTCCTGCTTGCGCGAGCGGTCATGCTCCGCCTCGATGGCGATCGCACGGATCCCCTTCTGCGCTCCGACGACATGCTCCACGGCCGCCAGGTATTCCCTGGCGAGTCCGCCATGCGCCACGATGACGATGCCGATCACGCCCCGCTCACCCCGTCCGTAACTCGCTCGCTCGGCGGGGGCTCATCCCCATGGCCATGGACCCGCTCCAGCTCGCGATGCCTAATTGACACCCGCCAGCCCTGCTGCGCAAGAGCCTCCACCGTGGATTCCGCCACGGCAACGGAGCGGTGCCGCCCCCCGGTACAGCCGAAGCCGATGGAAAAGTGCGACTTGCCCTCGCGGGTATAGGCGGGCAGCAGCAACAGCAGGAGATCGCGGGTGCGTTCGAAGAATTCCGCGTAGGTGGGATCGGCCCGCACATGCTCCGCCACCGCCGGGTCGCGGCCGGTCTGCGGGCGCAGTTCCGGATCCCAGTGCGGGTTCCGCAGGAAGCGGCAGTCGATCATCATGTCGATCCCGCGCGGGACCCCGCGCTTGTAGGAAAAGCTCTGGACCGAGACGGCCAGGCGCTGGCCACCGTCGCCGCCGAACCAGCCCTCGATCTCGGCGCGCAGGTCGTGCGGGCTGAGCTCGGACGTATCCAGAAGCACGTCGGCACGTTGCCGGATCGGGGCGAGCAGCTCGATCTCGCGCGCGATGCCCACGCCCGGTGCCTCCTGCGGCGACAGCGGATGGCGGCGACGCGTCTCTGAAAAGCGGCGCAGCAGCGCGGCCTCGCTGCAATCGAGGAACAGCAGTTCCGGTTGCGGTCCGGCCCCATCGCGCAGGCGCGCCAGCATCTCGAGGAAGCCCAGGGTGGAGAATTCGCGGTTCCGCGCATCGATCCCGAGCGCCAGCGGCCGGCTGAGCGGCGGCCCTTCCAGCAGCCGGGGCATGAGGCTCATGGGGAGGTTGTCGATCGCCTCATAGCCCAGATCCTCCAGCGCGTTGATCGCGGTGGACCGCCCGGCCCCCGAGGGACCGGTCACCAGGACCAGGCGTTCGCTTGCCACCATCTCCTCGCTCGTATCCTTCATCGCGTCACTCATCGCGTCCGGCCTTCATATACTGAAGGATGGCGGCGGAAAAATGTCCCATCCCCGGATTGTGAAGCAGCGGCATCTCGCAATCCAGGCAGGTGAAGCGCCGTTCCGGCGGCAGGCGCTTGGGCTCGGGCGCGGCAAGGTCGACGGCCAGCGCGACGGGGACCGGGCCCGCCGTCTCGGCCCGCAGGATCCCGACGCCCCGCGCCTCGATCAGCCCGCGCAGCGTCTCGGGCGCGGCGGCCAGGAGCGTGCCGTTCTCGGCCCAGAGGCGCACGCGATCATCCGCGACCAGCACCGCGCCCAGGCTCATCAATTGCAGCGCCAGGGCGCTCTTGCCGGAACCGGAAGGGCCGAGGATCAGGACACCGCGTCCGTCCACCGCAACGCAGGAGGCATGGAGTATCTCTTCTTCCCGGCCCGTCTGCGGCGTCGCGGGGTCCGGTGCGGGGGCGGAGGCGGGCACGTCCCGCGCCCTTCAGACCGGAAGGCCGACGACGAAGCGCGCACCCAGCGGGTCGGAGGTGGCGTCGGCCTCGGTCGGGCGGATGTTCTCGGCCCAGATGACGCCGCCATGCGCCTCCACGATCTGCTTGGAGATGGCGAGGCCAAGGCCGGAATTGTTGCCGAAATCGGTCGCGGGACGTTCCGAGTAGAAGCGCTTGAAGATCTTGGTCAGCGCCTGTTCCGGGATGCCGGGGCCGGTATCCTCGACCACTACCAGCACGCGGTTCTGCCGCTTGCGCGCCCAGACCCGGATCGCGTCGCCATCCTCGCAGAAGGAGATGGCGTTGGTGATCAGGTTGACGAAGACCTGGGCCAGCCGCGCCTCCAGCCCGTTGATCATGATCGGCTCGGAGGGCAGGTCGGTGATGAAGTCGATGCCCTTGCCGTCCGCCTCCTGGGTCAGGAAGTTGGCGAGGTTGCCCAGCATCTTCAGCAGATCGAAGCTTTCCTCCTCCTCCTTCACCAGCTCGCTGTCGAGCCGCGAGGCGTTGGAGATGTCGGAGACGAGCCGGTCGAGGCGCCGCACGTCATGGTCCAGCACGTCGAGCAGCTTGTCGCGCTGCTCTTCCTTCTTGACCATGCGCAGCGACCCCACGGCGGAGCGCAGGGAGGCGAGCGGGTTCTTGATCTCGTGCGCCACGTCGGCCGCGAATTGCTCGTTGGCGTCGATCCGGTCGTAAAGCGCCGAGACCATGCCGCGCAGCGCGCCCGACAGGCGGCCGATCTCGTCGGGCCGCGCGGTCAGGTCGGGGATGCGCACCCGCGCGGCGCTGACCCGGCCGTTCAGCTTGCCCGTGCGGTCGCGGTCGCGCCCCAGCTCGGCCGCGGCGGCGAGGTCGGAGATCGGGTTGGCGATGGTGGAGGCCAGCACCAAGCTGAGCCCGATCGAGACCAGCGTGGCGATGACGAACATCTGCAGCACGCGTTCCCGCTCCACCCGGACATAGGCGTCGATTTCGCCCGGGGCGCCGGTCAGGGCGATGGCGCCGACGACGCGGTTGCCCTGCAGGATCGGGGTCAGCACGGCGATGGCAGAGCCTTCGTCGAAGCGCAGGTCGCGTTCCACCTGGGTCTGCCCCTCCAGCGTGGGGCCGATCATGGCGGTGATCTGCGCCTCCATCGAGGGCGGGCTGTCCTGCCAGTCGGGGAACAGCGCCGACACCGCCCCCCAGAGCCGGCCGAGCGTATCGAGGATCGGCGTCGCCACCCGGTCGCTGCCGGTGAGGCCGCGCACGCTGTCCAGCGTCTCCGCGCCCTCCTTCACCCCGATCATCGTGCGGCTGGTGTCGAAGACATAGGCCCGCGCGCCGCGCCGCAGGTCCAGGGCGTCGAGCGCGGCGGCCACGTCGACGCCGTCGCCGGTGGCGAGGTTCACCGGCGCCGCGCCGGGCAGCCGCGCCTCGATCACGTTGGCCACCAGCTCCGCCTCGCTGACCAGCCCGGCCGAGCGCTGCACCACGAGGCTGTCGCGCGAGGAGTTGAGATACAGGATCCCCGCCACCAGCACGTTCAGCGCAATCAGGTTGAAGATGACGATCTTGCGCGTCAGGGGGGACTGGTTCAGCGTGAACCAGCTGCGCCGCGCGCGTTTCTCGCGCAGCTCGCTTTCTACCGAGCTTTCCGGGGCGACCCAGTCTTCCCCCAGGACAACATCGGTATCGCGCCCGGCGCCCCCGTGCTGCACATCGATCCTTTCGGCCAGAGCCATGACCTATTCTTCGTTATAGCGGTAACCGATGCCGTACAGCGTCTCGATCGCCGAGAATTCGGGATCGACGGTCCGCATCTTCTTGCGCAGGCGCTTGATGTGGCTGTCGATGGTCCGATCGTCGACATAGACCTGATCGTCATAGGCCACGTCCATGAGCTGATCGCGCGACTTGACGAAGCCGGGCCGCTGCGCGAGCGCCTGAAGCAGCAGGAACTCGGTCACGGTCAGCGAGACCTCCTGCCCCTTCCACGAGACCGAGTGGCGCAGCGGGTCCATCGAAAGCTCCCCGCGGACCATGATCTTGGTCTCCTCGGTGTCGCCCACGATGTCGCCGGCCACCGCTTCCTGGCGGCGCAGCAGGGCGCGGATACGCTCCACCAGCAGGCGCTGCGAAAACGGCTTCTTCACGTAGTCGTCGGCGCCCATGCGCAGGCCCAGCACCTCGTCGATCTCGTCGTCCTTGGAGGTCAGGAAGATGACGGGCATGGAGGATTTCTGGCGAACCCGCTGCAACAGGTCCATACCGTCCATGCGCGGCATCTTGATGTCGAACACGGCCATGTCCGGCAGCTTCTTGTTGAAGGCGTCGAGGGCGGCCTGTCCATCGTTGTACGTTTCGACCTCGAACCCCTCGGCCTCGAGCGTCATGGCAACGGATGTCAGGATGTTCCGATCATCGTCCACGAGGGCGATCTTGGACATGGGTCAATTCCTTGTTCTGCTCGGTATGCGTTTTCGCTGTGCCATTTTTTACCCACATTATGCGGCTTTTCGCGCCCCACGATCAATCCAAATCTGCGAATCATCCCCGTGCCTCGCCCAGAGGGGACATGAAAAAGGTAAGGGATGGCTAAATTGCCGCACTTTCGCCGTATTGTTTCCGAACCTTGGTGTCGGATCGGAAGCATGGTTGCGCTAAACTCTGCGTGGTTGCGCTAACGACTCCGATGCGGCCTGTTCACCCCGCAAATCAGCATGTTAAGACCTCTCCACTGGCCCGGGAACGACGGGGCAGCCGGCGCGCAGCCACGGCGCACCGCAGCACGAACCGCCGGCGCGAGGCACGGCTACCAGGAGATAGGCAATGGCATCTGGACGGGTGAACCCGCAATTCCGGCTCGAGGATCAGGGGATCGAAGGGCTGGGCAATGTCTACTACAACCTGACGGAGCCGGCGCTGGTGCAGGCGGCCCTGAAGCGCGAGGAGGGCACGCTGGGCCAGGGCGGCACCTTCCTGGTCACCACCGGCAAGTTCACCGGCCGCTCGCCCAAGGACAAGCACGTCGTGGCCACTCCGGACGTGGCCGACAGCATCTGGTGGGACAACAACGCCCGCATGTCCGAAGAGGGCTTCGACCAGCTTCACGCCGACATGCTGGAGCATATGAAGGGCGGCGACTACTTCGTGCAGGACCTCGTGGGCGGCGCCGACCCGGCCTATTCCATCGACGTGCGCGTGATCACCGAGCTGGCCTGGCACGGGCTGTTCATCCGGCACCTGCTGCGCCGTCCCGAGCGCGAGGCGCTGGACAGCTTCACCGCCGATTTCACCATCATCAACTGCCCCAGCTTCCGCGCCGACCCGGCCAAGCATGATTGCCGCAGCGACACCGTCATCGCGATGAACTTCGCCAAGAAGATGATCCTGATCGGCGGCACCGAATATGCGGGCGAGAACAAGAAATCGGTCTTTACCCTGCTGAACTACCTGCTGCCCGAGAAAGGCATCATGCCGATGCACTGCTCGGCCAACCATGCCCACGGCAACCCTGTGGATGCGGCAGTCTTCTTCGGTCTGTCGGGCACCGGCAAGACCACGCTCTCGGCCGATCCCGAGCGGACGCTGATCGGCGACGACGAACACGGCTGGTCGGATCGCGGCACCTTCAACTTCGAAGGCGGCTGCTATGCCAAGACCATCAACCTCAACGCCGAGGCCGAGCCGGAGATCTACGCCACGACGAAGAAATTCGGCACGGTGATCGAGAACATGGTCTTCGACGAGGAGACGCTGGAGCTCGACTTCGACGACGACTCGCTGACCGCGAACATGCGCTGCGCCTACCCGCTGGAATACATCTCCAACGCGTCGGAAACGGCGATGGGCGGGCATCCGAAGAACGTCATCATGCTGACCTGCGACGCCTTCGGGGTCCTGCCCCCGATCGCCCGGCTGACGCCCGCGCAGGCGATGTACCACTTCCTGTCCGGCTTCACCTCCAAGGTGGCGGGGACCGAGCGCGGCGTGACCGAGCCCGAGCCCACCTTCTCCACCTGCTTCGGCGCGCCCTTCATGCCGCGCCGGCCGGAAGTATACGGCAAGCTGCTGCAGGAAAAGATCGCCAAGCACGGCGCGACCTGCTGGCTGGTCAATACCGGCTGGACCGGCGGCGCCTACGGCACGGGCCAGCGGATGCCGATCAAGGCCACGCGCGCCCTGCTCTCGGCCGCGCTGGACGGCTCGCTGGCCGAGGCGGAGTTCCGCAAGGATCCGAATTTCGGCTTCGACGTTCCTGTCTCGGTGCCGGGCGTTCCGGAAGTGCTGCTCGATCCGCGCCGTACCTGGGACGACCAGGAGGCCTACGACGCCCAGGCCCGCAAGCTGGTGGAGATGTTTGCCGACAATTTCGAGCAATACGTCCCCTATATCGACGACGACGTGAAGGCCGCCGCGATCGGCTGAGCGCGGTCACGCTTCGGAACGATTGCAAGGCGCGGGGCTTCGGTCACCGCGCCTTTCTTCTTGCCGGTTCGCGCTTGCCGGAAGGGCGCGCACGAGAAAGGCGGCGCGATGGGAAACCGCGCCGCCTTCATCCTGTGAGTGGGACTTGGCGGCGTGCCCCGCCGCCTCGGGTCACGCCGTGCGGTCGAGGCCGAGCCGCAGCAGGTAATGGATGTCCTCGGCGGAATTGTAGGCAAGGAAGCCCTCGAAGGCGCGCTCCGAATTGGCCAGCCGCCAGGTCAGCGATCCCGGTTCGGTATGCATGAAGCCCGCCCGCTGCGGCAGCCCCTTGGTCGCCACCGGTGCCGCCATGAAGGCAAAGACGTAATCCGGCGACATCCGCTCCATCGTGATCATGAAGCCGAGTTGCGTTAACATTCCGGCCATGCCCTTGCCGCGAAACTGGCCGCGCTGTTCGTCGAGCCACATTTCCCCGTGGTAGCAGACGCGCCCCCTGATTCGACGCGCCCCCGGCCCCGCGCGGTAGCGCGACCGCTCCATGTCCAGATCGACGCCCACCGGGGGGAAGTCGCGGAAATGCTCTTCCATGTATTCGCCGAGCGCCATGCGGGTCATGTCGAAGAAGCGCACCGCCTGGGTATGCGCGATCTCCCCGTCGAGAGTGCGGCCGATGATCCAGAAAGCGTTATCTTCCGAAAGGTTATGCTGCCGGATGTCAAAGGGCGGGCTGATCTCCTGCCCCTTGTTCTCCAGCAGGACCTCGCGCAGATGGGCAAAGTCGAAGCCAAGCTCGATCACCATCCCGCAGCGCCGGATCTCGGCCAGCAATTCCGCCATCGCGGGGCGGCGAAGGAAGAAATCCTGAATGGTCATCCATCGGCTCCTTCAGTCTCGACTAACGACGAACTGTAAACGAATTGTCCCGTAATCGTGACCATTGAATCGTTAACCCGCACATAATCTCTGCCCGTCTTCCAGGTGAATGGACTCGCGCCGGGCGTCGGTCAGCCCGATCACGTCCAGATTGCGGGTCAGGTGAACGACCGAGACAAGTGCAAAGCTTTCGTCGGGAAAACGGCATCCCAGCAGGATCCGCTCGAACCCGATGGTCTTCATCACGTTTTCCTGGCCGTAGGGCATCCGGGTGACCACGTGATCAAGACGGAGCCCGTGGGTCAGCCGCATCTCCTCGTAGGATTGGGCGGCGATGATGTTGAAGCGGCCCCCGCCGGGCAGCGCATCGACCGGCCGGCCCACCGTGCTCTTGGCCCAGGCCCAGCCGAACCATTGCGCGAAGGCCGAATCCGGCCCCACCTCGGTGCAGAGCCAGCGGCCGTCGACGGGCCGGAAGACCAGCGTGTTGTCCCGCAGGGCGACAAAGGCATCGTCCTCGATCCGGCCCTCGGCCCGGGACCAGGCCTGCACGGCCTGGCGCAGCAGCTCGGATTCGCCGGTCCACAGCCGCGAGATCGGATGCTGCTGGAGGCAGTAGAAATAGCCGTCGTCATTCTCGAAATTGAAGTGGCTCAGCCCGTTGACGTGGCCGATCCGCGCCTCCAGCCAGGCCTGGCCGCGCGACAGCAGGACCTCCGCCTCCGGCAGGGCGCGCTTGCCCGCCTCGGTCAGGACGTATTGCCGGTCCCTGAGCTCGAACAGCTTCTCGCCGCGGGATTCCTCGAGGATCGAGATATGCCGGCGCACGGTCTGCCGCGTGCTGTTGAGTTCGCGCACGGCCTGCGAGAGGTTCAGCGTCTTTGCCAGCGTGGTGAAGGATCGAAGGAGGTCATGCAGAATCGCCTGATTTTGCGGCCGGTCCATGATCCCTCCTCAGTCCCTTGACAGCATGCCGAAGCTCCTTTGGCGGGCCCCAATATCATCCCGCTGCGGGCTCCGTGGCCGGGTACAGGCCAGATGGTAAACAAATCATCCATACCCGACAAATCCATATAACTGAATAGCGTATGTTTAACCAATTGATCAATATTCGGATTTCTACATTCTCGCGCCGGTAGCATTTGTTCCACCATGGAAGGAGTAGAGATGGCGCATCCCGTGGACGTTCACGTCGGCAAGAGGCTCAAGCACCTGCGGGTGCTGCGGGGTCTGACGCAGACCGATGTGGCCAATGGCCTCAGCATATCGTTCCAGCAGGTCCAGAAGTACGAGCTTGGCCGCAACCGCATCTCCGCCAGCCGGCTGTTCGAGCTGTCCCGCATCCTGGACGTGCCGCCGGCCTACTTCTTTGACGGGATCGACGAGGAGACGGGTGGCGAGGGCCGCGCGCTGGATGACGAGGCCACCAAGATCGCGTCGATGGTGTCGCGCATCAAGGACGATCGGCTGAGATCGCAGATCCGGAATTTCATCACCGAACTGGCGAGCTGAGCGCGCCCGCGACGCCGCAAAACGCGGCGTGTCCCGGGGCAAAGCCCCTTTCCCGCACAGACCGGCCTCGATCCTCCCCGCGCCCGCGGGCCGCTCCGTCACGCGGACAGAGATGTATGATCCATCACCCACCCCCGGATGACCCTACGTCACGAAAAGTTAACCGATACCCAATTGGAACCGGCGCAGTCTCTGCCACATTTAGTCTGTACAGTAGAGAGTGGGCTCCGATGCCGGGGCGTTTTCGTTTCATGGTAAGGTGTTGCAAGTAACCTGCACCGTCCCTTCAAACCGGACGGTGCGGGGGCATTTTCGTGTAGACAGCCCCGCTTTTCCCGATATTCAATCATCTGACCCGCCGTCCCCCGCGACGGTCCGGACCCAGGTTGACGCTATGGTCAACCAATCACCCATCCTTGGGTGATCCATGGTCCAGCACGGGAACATCTTTCACCAATTGGAATCGCTTCGGACCGGCCGCAGACTGCTTGCATTGTTAACGAGTCGATTTTTTTATTGGCCCGGCGGCACTCTGGATGTTTTCTCCAGGCTTGCGAGTTCCTTGTTTATGCCCCGGTCCGATTGCAAGTGTCTGGTTCAGAAGTAGGTGCCGTGAGCGCGGGCTTGCCCTGGTCATGGCCGGGAACCGGCGGAAGACCTGCAAGAAGCAGGGTTTATTCAGACTGGGTTGGGATTATTGCGATCCCTGTGTGAGGAACGGCTATTTCAGCCACGTTGTGTTCCGATCGCGATATCCCGTTGCGGGGGCACGTCAACCGACCAGGCCACGCCTGATCAGGTTGACACCCGCAACAACCAGGATGAGCAGGGTCAGTCGCCGAAAGAGCACCTGCTCGATCCGGTCCTGCATCAGCGTCCCCACCCAGAGCCCCAGCAAGGCGGGCGGCAGCAGCGCCGCCGAGAAGGCCGCCGTCTCCAGCCGCAGCACGCCCGAGCCGATATGCGCCAGGAACAGCGCCACGGCCCCCATGCCGTAGATCACCCCCTGGATGCGGATCTGTTCGCGCTTCTCGGTGTCGAGCGCGGTCAGGTAGGCCACGGTCGGCGGCCCCCAGACGCCCGAGATGCCGCCGATGAACCCCGCGAAGACCGCGATCAGCAGCTCGCCCGGCCGGCTGGTCAGCGCGCGAGAGGCCAGCCCGATCCCCGCCAGCTGGGTCAGGGCAAAGACCGTCACGGGCACCCCGATCAGCAGCAGCATCGCCTGGTCCGGCAGGACCCGCACCAGCTGCGACGACACCAGAAGCGCCAGCCCCCCGACGATCAGGAAGACCCGGAACCGCCGCAACGACTCCCACGCCGCGCGCCGTCCCTGCCGCAGTGCCTGCACCCCGTTGGAGACGAGCGTCGGCAGGATCAGCCCGGCCAGCGCAAGCTGCGGATCCATCAGCATCCCCAGCCCCGAGACGAAGATCATCGGCATGGCGAACCCCACCATGCCCTTGACGGTCCCGGCCACCAGCGCCACGGCGGCGGCCAGCGCGAAAAGCTCGGGCGTGATGACGGTAAGCGGCCAGTCCATCCGCCCCTTGTAGACCGCCGGGCCGGCCAGCGGAATGCCCTCCCGCCCCGCCTCCGCCGAAATGCCTCTGCGAAACAATAGTTGATAGCAGATATGAGTTTTGTATTTTTGTTGCGCTGCACTTGCGAAGAGACTAGGGGAAACCCGACAGGACAAAGGATGACTCCATGGCGCATGACGGACAGGATCGGACGATGAGCGACCCGGCCATTCTTGGAGAGCTGACAGCCCTCACCGCGGCCGCCCTGCCCGCCGCCGAGACGCTGCTGGAGCGCGCGACCGCCCGCCTGCGCGAGATGGTCACCGAGGACGGGCGCGTCTCGGGCGCGCGGATCGAGGCCAACCAGGGCGCGGCCCACGGCCTGGCCTGGCTTGCCACCTACGTGGAGGCGCTGCGCCAAATGCAGAACTGGGCCGAGCGGTTGCAGCAGGAGGCCCGCTTCGGCGAGCTGGAATCACTGCTCCACCAGATCGCCTTCGGGGAATACCTGGCCCAGATCGCCGGCGGCATCCCAATGAGCCAGGGCGAGATGCTGCGCCCCGCCGACATGGGCCTGACGCAGGACGAGGTCGCCGCCTTCCAGACCGCGGAGGTCACGCGCCTCGTGCGAGAGGGCAACAGCCCCGCCGCCCGCGCCCGGCTGGTGACGCTGATGCGCGACCAGACCGCCAATGCCACGCTCGGCGCCACCGGCCTCGACGAGGAGCTGGAGATGATCCGCGACCAGTTCCGCCGTTTCGCGGTCGAGCAGGTCGAACCCCATGCCCACGAATGGCACCTGAAGGACGAGTTGATCCCCATGGAGGTGATCGAGGCGCTGGCCGAGATGGGGGTCTTCGGCCTGACCATCCCGGAGAATCTCGGCGGGCTGGGCCTCAGCAAGGCTTCCATGGTCGTCGTCTCCGAAGAGCTGTCGCGCGGCTATATCGGCGTCGGCTCTCTCGGCACCCGGTCGGAGATCGCGGCAGAGCTGATCCTGGCCGGTGGTACCGACGAGCAGAAGTCGCACTGGCTGCCCCGCATCGCCAGCGGGGAGGTGCTGCCCACCGCCGTCTTCACCGAGCCCAATACCGGCTCCGACCTGGGTTCCCTGCGCACCCGGGCGGTGAAGGGCGAGGACGGCGATTACCGCGTGACCGGCAACAAGACCTGGATCACCCATGCCGCCCGCGCCAACGTGATGACCCTGCTGGCGCGCACCGATCCCTCGACCGACGATTACCGCGGGTTGTCGATGTTCCTGGCCGAGAAGACGCCCGGCGATGACGCGGCGCCCTTCCCGGATACCGGCATCACCGGCGGCGAGATCGAGGTGCTGGGCTACCGCGGCATGAAGGAATACGAGCTCGGCTTCGACGATTTCCCGGTGCCCGGCGCCAACCTGCTGGGCGGCGAGGAAGGGAAGGGTTTCAAGCAGCTGATGCAGACCTTCGAGAGCGCGCGCATCCAGACCGCCGCCCGCGCCATAGGCGTGGCGCAATCGGCGCTGGATACCGCGATGGACTATGCCGAGACGCGGCAGCAATTCGGCAAGCCGCTGATCGACTTCCCGCGCGTGTCGTCCAAGCTTGCCATGATGGCGGTGGAGATCATGGTGGCGCGCCAGCTCACCTATTACTCCGCCTTCCGGAAGGATCAGGGCCACCGCTGCGACCTGGAGGCCGGGATGGCCAAGCTGCTGGGCGCCCGCGTCGCCTGGGCGGCGGCGGATAACGGGCTGCAGATCCATGGCGGCAACGGCTTCGCGCTAGAATACCGCATCTCGCGCCTGCTCTGCGACGCGCGGATCCTCAACATCTTCGAGGGCGCGGCCGAGATCCAGGCGCAGGTCATCGCCCGCCGCCTGCTGGGCTGAGCGTCAGTCCAATTCGGGCGGGACATCCACCCGCCCGATCCACGGCTTGATGTCCAGCACCGGCGTGCCGTCGAAAGCATCGGTCGCGTCGATCCCGATGATCCCCGCGACCGGGTCCAGCGCGGTGATCCGCACCGCCTGCAGGGAGATCGGGTTCGGCCGCACCGGCGAGCGCAGCGAAAACGTCCCCCGCGGCCCGTCCGCATGGCGCGGGCGCTGCAATGCGAGGTCCCGATGCGCCCCGTCCATCCAGCAGATGAGCCAGATCGCCTGCCCCACCTCCAGCCCCTCCAGCGCGGCGCCATAGCCCGGCCGCAGCACCACCCGCGCAGCCGCCCCCCTCTCCCGCGCTTCGCGCAGGTTCTTCGGGCAGTCGCCCCGCCGCCAGTGCGAGCGCACATGCCCGATGAAGGCCAGCGTCGCGTCGCTCTCCTCACCAGGATCAAAGCCGAACCCCGCCTCGCCCGCTCTTGCCCTGTCGCTCATCGCACCCCCTCTTGCGCCACCCGCCGGGCAAAGGCCGCGACGAACCGCTCCCGCGCCTCGGGCAGCGGCTTGTGCGCCAGGGCCGGCGCCATGTGGTTGCCCAGGAAATGGCCCAGCACCCGCAGCGCCTCCAGCACCTCCGTGTCCGGCGCATCGCCCCGCCCCAGCAACACCTGCGGCAGGGGCAGCAGCCGGTCCACCCACTCGCCCGCCCCCATGGAGGTCACCGCCCGCCCCGTGCGCGGCGAGATATAGGCCAGGTGGTCGTTCGACCCGGTCACCGCGCAGGCCGTGAGGTCCAGCCCGAACCCCATCTCCTCCAGCAGCGCCAGCTCCCACCGCATGTAGGCCAGCGGCCAGAGATCGGCGTCGCCCAGCAGGTCGAGCAATGTCTCGCTCCGGCGGTAGAGCGCCTCGTGCGCCTCCCGCTCCGGCAGGCAGAAGGACAGGAGCGCGCAGACCGCGTTCAGCCCCGAAAGCGACAACCGGTCGCCCATGGCCTGCGCCGCGCGGCTGCGCAGCGGCTCCACCCGGAAACTGCCGAGATGATCCTCCAGCCGCGCCCGCCAATGCAGGTCGACCTGCGCCCCGGGCTGAAGCGTGGCGGCGAACTTGCGGCTGGCCCCGCCGGGCACGACCCCCGCATGACGACCGCGCGAGGGCGTGAACACCTCGAGGATGGCGGCACTTTCCCCGTGCCGCCGCATATTCAGAACGAAACCCTGGTCACGCCATTCCATGCGCTCACCATCGGCCCGGGCCGCGCGGCCCGCAAGGCCCATCGGGGCGGCTCACTCCGCGAGCCCCTCCTCCTCCAGCAGGTGTCGCCCCTCGCGATCCTCCACCTCGATCACCCAGAGATCCGGATCGCTCCGGCGCTGGCGTTCCACCGCGGCGTCCACCTCGGGCTCCGCCCCCGCGGCCAGTTCCATCCAGCGCCGCTCCCCGGTCATCAGGTCGAAGGTCCGCGAAAAGGCCCGCGCCTGCCCATCCAGCGTGTTCAGCTTCACCAGCACGGCGCCCGCGTGATTGTCCCCATGCGCCACCACGAAGGCCGGGATCTGCAGCAGCCGCAGCCGCGCCAAGTAGGCATGCACCCAGAATTCCGTCGTCAGCCGCGCCACGACATCCCCCCGGCACGCCGCAACCGCATCCGCGCTTCTTCTGACCGGAAATATCCCCGCCGGAGGCATCCCGAGGAGAAGGCCGGAGGCCGCCGACGAGAGAAAATGCGCGCCGCAGGCGCCCCGCTTGCCAACAGACGGGTCAAGAATTCCCGTCCGAGAAATCGAGCCCCATCTCGGAATAGCGCTCCGCCTCGTCGAGCCATTTCTCCCGCACCTTGACCTGGGTGAACAGGTGGACCTTGCGGCCGAGAAACTCTTCCAGCTCCTCGCGCGCGGCCTTGGACACCGCCTTGATCGTCTCGCCCTTGTGGCCCAGCAGGATCCCCTTATGGCCGGGGCGCGAGACGTAGATCACCTGGTCGATCCGGGCCGATCCGTCCTCCCGCTCCTCCCAGGCCTCGGTTTCCACCGTCAGCTGGTAGGGCAGTTCCTGGTGCAGGCGCAGGGTCAGCTTCTCGCGCGTCATCTCGGCGGCGATCATCCGCATCGGCAGGTCGGCGATCTGGTCCTCGGGATAGAGGAACGGCCCCTCGGGCATCTCGCCGGCCAGCCAGTCGCGCAGGTCCTCGACCCCGTGGCCCCGCTCGGCCGAGATCATGAAGGTGGTGGCGAAGCCGAACCGCGCGTTCATCTCCTGCGACAGGCCCAGCAGCGCCTCGGCCTTGACCCGGTCGATCTTGTTGATGGCCAGCGCCACGCGCCGCCCCTGGCTGACCTCGCCCAGCCGGTCGAGGATGCGTTCCACGCCGTCGGTGATGCCGCGATGGGCCTCGATCAACAGCACGATCACGTCGGCATCCGCCGCGCCGCCCCAAGCGGCGGCGACCATCGCCCGGTCGAGCCGCCGGCGCGGCTTGAACAGGCCGGGCGTGTCGACAAAGACGATCTGGCTGTCCCCCGCCATCGCCACGCCGCGGATCCGGGCCCGCGTGGTCTGCACCTTGTGGGTCACGATGGAGACCTTCGCCCCCACCATGCGGTTCAGGAGCGTGGACTTGCCCGCATTGGGCTCGCCGATCAGGGCGACAAATCCGGCGCGTGTGGTCATCGGGGCAGCCTCGTCTGGGTTCGACCGGGGCATAGCCGAGAATGCGCCCCGCGACCAGTCCCGCCGTGCGGGGGCGTCCCATGTCGAGCCGGACGGGGAGGCTCCGCCGGCGGAGAGCGGCCAAGGGGCGATTTCATGCCTCCGGCGGGGATATTTATGGTCAGAAGAAGCGGTGCGACCCCGGGCCGGGCGCGCGGTGGAGGGGCCGGGATGCGTGGGGCCGAGGGGCGCGAGAAACGACGCGGCGGCTCAGGCGCGGCGGGAGCGGGCGAGGGTGTAGAGGCCGCTGCCGACGATCAGCGTGGAGCCGGCCCAGGTCCAGAGGTCGGGCCGCTCGCCGAAGATCGCCAGCCCCAGCACCAGCGCCACCAGCAGCCGGAAGTAGCGGAAGGGCGCGACGACCCCGATCTCGCCGCTGCGCATGGCGCCGGTCAGCAGCCGGTAGGCGGTGACGCCCACGGCGCCGGTCAGGACGAGGCGCAGGCCCTCGGACGCGTCGGGCAGCCGGGGGGCGGCGCTATCGAAAGGCAGCAGGATGAGCCCAGCGGTGGTCACCACGAGGAAGCCCAGCGTGCCGAGCTGCCGGGCGGAGACCGCGGGCGGGCTGGCGCGGGTGGCGAGGTCGCGGCCGGCAAAGCCCAGCATCCCGGCCACCGCCAGCAGCGCGTCCAGCCGGAAGGCCTCTGGCGTCGGCCGCAGGATCAGAAGCACGCCGGCAAAGCCCACGCCCATCGCCAGCCAGCGCCGGGGCCCGACCTTTTCGCCGAGGATCAGCGCCGCCCCCGCGGTCACCACCAGCGGCGTCGCCTGCAGGATCGCCGTCGTCGCCGAGAGCGGGGTGAAGGCCAGCGCCAGCGCGTAGAAAAGCCGCCCCGCGATCTCCACCCCGGAGCGGAGGAGCAGCCGGGGGCGCAGCGCCTCGGGATGCAGCACCTGCTCGCCCGCGCGCAGTGATTGCAGGGCGTAGAGGACCAACCCGGTCAGCCCGAACAGCGCCAGGGCGAGGCCCGGCGGGTAACTTTCGGTGACGGATTTGAAGAGCGCGTCCTCGATCCCGAAGAAGACCATGGCGCCCACCATGAAGAAGACCATGGCGCCCACCATGAAGAGCGCGCCCTGCCGGTTGGCGGTCATCCGCGCCTCGCCCGGCCGACCGGATCGCGACGCGCCTCCCGGTCCTGCAGCCCCCGCAAGCCGGTGCTCACTTCGCCTCGAGCCGGGCCAGCAACGCCTTGGCCGCCGCCTGCTCGGCCTGCCGCTTGGAGCCGGCCTCGGCTTCGCTCGACCGGCCGTCGGCCAGTTCCGCCACGATGGTGAAGACCGGCGCGTGGTCTGGCCCCTCGCGCTTCAGCTCGCGGTAGGCTGGCGGTGTCATGCCGCGGGCCTGGGCCCATTCCTGCAGCGCCGTCTTGGGGTCGCGGGCATCGGCCTTGACGCTCGTCACCCGGTCGCCCCAGAGCCGCAGGATCATCGCCTGCGCCTCGGTGAAGCCGGCATCGAGGTATACCGCCGCGATCACCGCCTCCATCGCGTCGCCCAGCAGCGCCTGCTTGCGCCGCCCGCCCGACAGCATCTCGGACCGGCCGAGCTTGAGCACCTCGCCCAGCCCGATCTCGCGCGCGACCTCGGCGCAGCATTCCTTGCGCACCAGGGCGTTGAACCGCGGCGCGAGCTGGCCCTCGGTGGCCGCGCGGTCCTCGGCCAGCAGCGCCTCGGCCATGACGAGGCCCAGCACCCGGTCGCCGAGGAATTCGAGCCGCTGGTTGTCGTCCTTGGTGGGCGAGACGACCGAGGGATGGGTCAGCGCGCGGCGCAGCAATTCGGGCCGGTTGAAGGCATAGCCGATCCGGTCCTCGAATGCCCTGAGCTCGCGCGACAGGCCGCTCACTCGATCGCCTTGAAGAAGCGGTCGCCGCGCCAGGTCCAGAAGAACAGCATGGAGCGCCCGGCGGAGGAGAACATGATCCGCTGCGCCTTGCCGATGATGTTCTCGCGCGGGACGAAGCCGACTCCGCCCGCGGTCTGCGGCACGCGGCTGTCGGTGGAATTGTCACGGTTGTCGCCCATGAAGAAGTAGTAGTCCTCGGGCACGGTATAGACCGCCGTGTGATCGGAGCCCTGGTTGCGGATGTTGAGCACGGGGTGCTTCACCCCGTTGGGCAGCGTTTCCAGCTGGCGCGACTTGGTGCAGGTGCCGCCCTGCCCCACCGGCGCGTTTTCGCAGGCCGGCAGCAGGCCCTGCGGCCCCTGGCGTTCCATCACCTCCTCGAAGGTGCCCGCATCCTCGAGCGTCACCGGCTCGCCATTGATGGTCAGCACGGAATCCACCACCTGGATCCGGTCGCCCGGCAGGCCGATCAGCCGCTTGATGAAGTCGCGCCCGCTGACCGGGTGGCGAAAGACCACCACGTCGCCGCGCTCGGGCTCGCCGCCGAACAGCCGGCTGTGGCTGTCGCCCTGCATCCAGCCGCAGAGGTCGTCCGCGCCGATGTCGAGCCCCACGGCGGGGATCACGATCGAGGGGCAGGAGGCGTAGGAATAGCCGTAGGTCATCTTGTTGACGAAGAGGAAATCGCCGATCAGCAGCGTGTCCTTCATCGAGCCGGAGGGGATCCAGAAGGGCTGGAAGAACAGCGTGCGGAAGACGCCCGCGATCAGCAGGGCCCAGAAGATGGTCTTCACCGTCTCCCAGATCGCGTTGCCCTTCTTGGTCTCGGATGCCATCTGCCCACTCCTCGATAACCTCGGGCTTCATGGGCGGGTTGCGGCAGGGTGTCAAGAACGGGCGCCGCGCCGCCGCGGCCGGTGCCACAATTCGCCGCGGCGCGGAGAAAAGCGCTGCGGCGCCCCGGCGCAGCGCCGCGATCCGCCCGGGGCGGCCCGGCTAGCCGTGCGCCTGTTCGGGCCCGGCCTCGGGGGCTGCCAGCGGGCGGGCCTCGATCACCACGAAGGCCTGTGCCCAGGGATGATCGTCGGTCAGGGTGACGTGGATGATGGCCTCGTGGCCCGGCGGCGTCATCGCCTCCAGCCGGTCCCTGGCCCAGCCGGTTACGGCCATGACGGGCTGGCCGGTGCGCAGGTTGCTGACCGCCATGTCTTTCCAGGCGATGCCCATGCGCAGGCCAGTGCCCAGCGCCTTGGAACAGGCCTCCTTCGCGGCCCAGCGCTTGGCATAGGTGCCGGCCGTGTCGCGGCGCCGCTCGGCCTTGGCCTGTTCGATGTCGGTGAAGACCCGGTTGCGGAAACGGTCGCCGTGACGGTCGAGCACGCGCTGGATGCGCTCGATATTCGCCAGGTCCGTTCCGATACCGAGGATCATGGGGTGGGGTCCGCTTGCCGTCTCGCGCCTTGGCGATGGCAGGGACCGGGCGCCGCGTCAAGCGGCGGGAGGCTGGGCCGGGCGCTCAGAGAGCGGCGGCGGCCCGGCCGAGGCCCCGTTCGGGGCGGGTGGCGCGCAGGCTGTCGCGCTGCGGCACCGTTTCGCGGCGCTCCTGCGGCGGGGTGGCATGGCGGGGCAGCGGCAGATCCGCCAGTTCCGCCGCGCTCATCCGCGCGATCTCGGGCTCGTCGATGGGATCCCGTCGGGCCTGCGCCCCTGGGCGCTGACCAGATAGGCGTCTGAGAAAGTCCAGCATTGTTGTTCTCCTTGTTTAGCTGCTTTCGATATGGCCAATATGGGGGCGGCCTTTGCCGAAGAAAATTGCAGCGTTCTTGCAAAGGCGTATAGTTTTCCTGAACCCAAGGGAGGAGCTCGCCCTGCCCCCGCATGACGCCCTCGCCAATGTCCCCCTCAACGCCCTGCGCGCGGCCGAAGCGGTGGCGCGCCACGGCTCCCTGCGCGGGGCGGCGGCGGAGATGGGGGTCACCCCCGGCGCGGTCAGCCAGCAGGTCGCCCGCGCCGAAGAGGTGCTGGGCCGCGCGCTCTTCGATCGGCGCCCCGGCGGGATGGTGCCCGCCCCCGGCGCCCGCGACATCCTGCGGCTCCTGTCCGACGGCTTCGCGCGGCTCGCCTCGGGGGTGGAGCTGGCGCGGCGCGACCGGGCGCATATCCTGACGATCTCCGTCGCGCCGATCTTCGCCGCGCGCTGGCTGATCTGGCGGCTGGGGCGGTTCTCCAAGCGCTACCCCGACATCAAGGTGCGCATCGAGTCGGACGTGGCGCTGGTCGACCCCAATGCCGGTGACATCGATTTCGCCATCCGCATCGGGCCGGGCAACTATCCCGGCGTGCGGGCGGAAAAGCTCTTTGACCACCGCTTCATCCCGGTCTGCAACGCCCGCTGGGCCGAGCGCATCCACGAAGTGGACGACCTGGCGCAGGTGCCCATCATCCAGGACACGCGGGCGATGTTCTCATGGGATGACTGGCTGCGGCCCGAGGGGCGGGATGCCTCGATCCTGCGGGACGGGCCGGAGTTTTCCGAGGCCTCGCTCTGCCTCGACGCGGCGATGAGCGGCTCGGGCGTCTTCCTGGCCTTCGAGGCGCTCTGCTGGGACGCGCTGGACCGCGGCCAGATCGTGGCGCCGATTCCGCGCTGGCACGGGATCGACATGGCCTATTGGCTGGTCTCGGCCGAGGACCGGTCGCTCTCGGCCCCGCAACGGCTGTTCCGCCGCTGGCTGAAGGAGGTGCTGGCCGAATCCGGCCTTGGCGCCCCCGAGCCGCCGACCCCCGAGCCATCCGATCCCGACGCCCGGGGCTGAGCGCGCGGCTTCCCCTTCATCTTGCCAGAAAAACTCCCGCCGGAGGCTCCCGCAGGCGCAACCCGCGCGCGGCCGGGACAGCGGCGCAGCAAGACCACGGGCGCTAGCGCAGCACCGCCCCGGGGTTCATGATCCCCGCCGGGTCGAGCGCCGCCTTGATCGCGCGCATCGCCGCCAGCTTGGCCGGATCGCCGTAACGCTCCAGGTCGCCGGTCTTGGCCCGGCCGATGCCGTGCTCGGCGCTGACCGAGCCGCCCATCTCGTGGACGAGGTCATGAACCGCCCGCTTCACCTCCGCGGCGCGGTCCTTGCCGGTGCCGGGGGCCGCGCCCTTCGGCGGGTAGACGTTGTAATGCAGGTTGCCGTCGCCGAGGTGGCCGAAGCAGTTCACCCGGAACTCTCCCATCCCCGCGATGATCGCGTCGCCCCGCGCGATGAACTCCGCCACCGCCCCCAGCGGCAGGGAAACGTCATGCGAGGACACCGCGCCGACCTCGCGGTTGGCCAGCGGGATGCTTTCTCGCAGGGTCCAGAACTCGGCCCGCTGCGCCTCGGACCGGGCGATGACGCCGTCCTCCACCAGCCCGGCCTCCAGCGCCTGTTCGAACAGGCCCTCCAGCGCCGCCGCCGGGTCCAGCCCCTGCGCGAGGCCGATATCGATCAGCACCGACCATGCGGGTGCCTCGGTCCAGGGCCGGCGGACCTCCGGCATGGTCTCGGCCAGGAAGTCGAAGCTCTGCCCGGCGATCAGCTCGAATGCCGAGATCGCCTCGCCCAGCCGGTCGCGCGCCAGGGCCAGCAGCCGAAGCGCCTCGGCCGGGCCCGGCACCACCATCATCGCCGTGCCCTCGCCCGCCGGCCGGGGCGACAGGCGCAGCGCGGCGGCGGTGATCACGCCCAGCGTCCCCTCTGCCCCGACCAGCAGGTGGCGCAGGTCGTAGCCGGTATTGTCCTTCCGCAGCCGTTTCAGCCCGTGCCAGATGGTGCCGTCGGGCAGCACCGCCTCCAGCCCCAGCACCATGTCGCGGGCATTGCCGTAGCGCAGCACGCCGGTGCCGCCGGCATTGGTGCCCAGCAGCCCGCCGATCCGCGCCGAGCCTTCCGAGGCCAGCGACAGGGGAAACAGCCGGTCCGCCGCCTCCGCCGCCTGCTGCACCTCGACGAGGATCGCGCCCGCCTCCGCGACTAGCACGTTTTCGTCCGGATAGACCGCGCGGATGGCGTTCATGCGCTCGAGCGACAGCAGCACCGGCAGCGGGCCATCGGGCGAGACCTGTCCGCCCACCAGCCCGGTGCCGCCACCATAGGGCACGACGCCCACCCGCGCGGCGCCGCAGATCCGCAGGATCTCGGCCACCTCCTCGACCGAGCGGGGGCGCAGCACGGCGGCGGCGCGCCCCTGCCACAGGCCACGCGGCTCTTCGAGGTAGCGCGGCTCGGGCGCGGTCACGCCGCCCTCGGACAGGGCCGCGCGAAGGCGGTCGAGCAGCGCGTCGTCGGCGTCGGCAAGCATGGCGGTCTCCGGATCGGCGGTCGGGGCCTAATCTGGATCACGCAACCATTCGGGATGCAAGATCATGACCGTCGGCCGGTCCGGCAGGGTCCGGAGCGACACCTCGACCCAGCTCCGCCCCGGCCGCTCGATGGCGAAATCGTCGGCCATGCCGGCCGCGAAACGTTCCAGGTTGCCCTCGGTGAACCAGTGCATGGGCAGGACGAGCGAGGATTTCAGCCGTTTCAGGATGCGGATCATGGTCGGCTGGTCCACGGTGTAGGAGCCGTCCACAGCCGCCATCACCACGTCAAGCCGGCCGATCGCGGCATATTGCTCGGGCGTCGGCTCGTGGTGCAGGTGGCCGAGATGCCCGATGCAGAGCCCCGCCACCTCGAAGATGAAGACCGAGTTGCCATGCGGCTCGTCCCCGCCCATGGGCGAGCGGATATCGGTGGAGACGTTGCGCACCAGCATCTCGCCCAGGTCGAGGTAATGGTCGACGCCTTCGCCGAACGCCTCGCCCCAGCCGTTCAGCGCATGGGGAATCGCCGGATCGGGATGAGCCGTCCAGTGCGAGGAATGGGCGTGGTTCATGGTCACCACGTCGGGGATCAGCCGCGTGCCGCCGAGAAATCCGGTGAAATCGGTGGCCGCGGTCAACCCGCCCGCCGTCTCCAGCAGGTACATGGAATGCGAGACGTAGGAGAGCCGGACGGCGTGATCCTCCAGCGGCTCGCCGAAGGAGGCACGCTGGAGGTAGGCCAGCCCGGGCGCCGCCTCGGCGATGGCGATGCAATGGGAGGGGCGGCGCCCCTGCTCGCCCGTCTGGGCGGAGGCGGAGATCGGCAGCAGGGCGAGGACCAGCGCGCAGGCAAGGGCGGGGACGACAGGGGTTCGGAACATCGGGCACCTCCTTGCGCGAGCCTACAGGCGCCTGACGCTGCGGCAGCCTGACAATCCCGTGAAACCCGGCGCCAAGGCGGCAGGGAGAGGGGAAGTGATCGTTTCGCGGGCGATGGCGCCCGATCATGCGCGCCAGCCGGGGAGACTACCGACCGCCCGAGCCCTCGGCGCCCATTCTGCCCTCCGTCTTCTCGGGAGGGCGGGGCCTCCGCGCCACCGCGTCCGCTTCACGGCCAGCCGGAGACGGTGGGCCAGCGGCAAGGGGTACGGCAGGCTGGACCGGGTGACGATGAAGCTGCGCCCGAACGAGAAAATCGGCGTCGTGACCCGCGAGCATGCGGTGACGCTGCGCCGCCTTATCCCGGCCCACGGCTCTCCACGCGTTTCACGAACGCCGCTCCACCTCGCCCCGATCCGGGGACGGAGGCGGCCGGTTTCGCGGGCGCTTTCCACGCCACCGGGAGCGGCCTGCGGCAAGATCGCGCTGATTTGCCCCCTCCCCACCCTTTCGCCGGTGGGCGGGGAGCCATATAAGGGCCCGTGGCCCGCCTCTGACAAGAGAGTCGCGGGCCCTTTCGAATTGCGACGGGGATGCGGGCAGCGAATGTTGGGACTGGGTAATCTGACGGGGCTTTTCTCTCAGGACATGGCGATCGACCTCGGGACGGCCAACACGCTGGTCTACGTCAAGGGGCGCGGGGTGATCCTGAGCGAACCGTCGGTGGTGGCCTATCACGTCAAGGACGGCGTGAAGAAGGTGCTGGCCGTGGGCGAGGACGCGAAGCTGATGCTGGGCCGCACGCCCGGCAGCATCGAGGCGATCCGCCCCATGCGCGAAGGCGTCATCGCCGATTTCGACGTGGCGGAGGAGATGATCAAGCACTTCATCCGCAAGGTTCACAAGCGCTCCACCTTCTCCAAGCCCAAGATCATCGTCTGCGTGCCGCATGGCGCGACCCCGGTCGAGAAACGCGCGATCCGCCAGTCCGTGCTGTCCGCCGGCGCGCGCAAGGCCGGGTTGATCGCGGAGCCGATCGCGGCGGCCATCGGGGCCGGGATGCCCATCACCGACCCGACCGGCAACATGGTCGTCGACATCGGCGGCGGGACCACCGAGGTGGCCGTGCTGTCGCTGGGCGATATCGTCTATGCCCGTTCCGTCCGGGTGGGCGGCGACCGGATGGACGAGGCCATCATCTCCTACCTCCGCCGTCAGCAGAACCTGCTGGTGGGCGAATCGACCGCCGAGCGGATCAAGACTTCCATCGGCACGGCGCGGATGCCCGATGACGGCCGCGGCTCGTCGATGCATATCCGCGGCCGCGACCTGCTGAACGGCGTTCCGAAGGAAACCGAGATCTCCCAGGCGCAGGTGGCCGAGGCACTGGCCGAACCGGTGCAGCAGATCTGCGAGGCGGTGATGACCGCGCTCGAAGCGACGCCGCCGGACCTGGCCGCGGACATCGTCGACCGGGGCGTGATGCTGACCGGCGGCGGCGCGCTGCTGGGCGACCTGGACCTCGCGCTGCGGGAACAGACCGGGCTGGCCGTCTCCATCGCGGACGAGAGCCTGAACTGCGTGGCCATGGGCACCGGCAAGGCGCTGGAATACGAGAAGCAGCTGCGCCACGCCATCGATTACGACAGCTGAGGCCGCGGCCCACGCTTTTGTCATTGGCCACAATGGCCTATCGTTGACTAAGTGACGCCGGGGCGCCCCGAGGGGAATCGCGGCGGCGCCATTACGGGAATTGGCAGGACGGGGACGTGGCCAGGGACCGATCGCAATCCGACGAATATGCCGGCCCGCTCAAGCGCTTGCTTGCAGCGGTCGTGGTGCTGTTGCTCATCGGGCTGTTCATCGTCTGGCGCATCGACAGCCCGCGGGTCGAACGGTTCCGCGCGCAGGTGATCGACCAGGTGATGCCCGGCTTCGACTGGGCCATGGCGCCGGTCACCGCGACGGTGAACCTGATCCGCGACGCCCGCTCCTACCAGCGCATCTACGACCAGAACCAGGAGCTGCGCCGCGAGCTGCAGCAGATGAAGGCCTGGAAAGAGGCGGCGCTGCAGCTCGAGCAGGAAAATGCGCGGCTGCTGGACCTCAACAACGTGCGGCTCGACCCGCGGCTGACCTTCATCACCGGGGTGGTGATGGCCGACAGCGGCTCGCCCTTCCGGCAATCGGTGCTGCTGAACGTGGGCTCGCGCGACGGCATCGTCGACGGCTGGGCGGCGATGGACGGGCTGGGGCTGGTCGGCCGGATCTCGGGCGTGGGCGACACCACCTCGCGGGTGATCCTGCTGACCGACACGTCCAGCCGCATCCCGGCCATCGTGCAGCCCTCGGGGCAGAACGCGCTGATCGCCGGCGACAACACCCCCGCCCCGCCCATCGACTTCCTCGAGGACCCCGAACAGGTGCGCCCGGGCGACCGGATCGTGACCTCGGGCGATGGCGGGGTCTTCCCGCCGGGCCTGGTGATCGGACAGGTGGCAGAGGATCCCTCCGGCCGGCTGCGGGCGCGGCTGGCGGCGGATTACGAGCGGCTGGAATTCCTGCGCGTGCTGCGCAATCATGGCGCGCGGGCCATCGACGGGACCGGGTCGCTCATCGTGCCGGAGTCTGCGCCGGGCGAGGCCGGGCCGCCCCGCCCGGGTCAGGAGCTTGCGGCGGAGGAGGCGGCCGATGGCTGAGACCGACACCCCCCGCCTGTGGCTGATGCGCGGCGCCTACCTGGCGCTGGCGCTGCTGATCATGTTCTTCCAGCTGCTGCCGCTGGAAACGATGCCGCGCCGCTGGGCCGCGCCGGACCTGCTGATGGCGCTGACCCTCGCCTGGACCGTGCGCCGCCCCGCCTATGTCCCGATGCTGTCGATCGCCTTCGTGATGCTGCTGTCGGACCTGCTGTTCCAGCGGCCGCCCGGGCTGCATGCCGGGCTGACCGTGCTGGCCTGCGAATGGCTGCGCCACCGCTCGCGCGCGCTGCGCGATTCGGGCTTCGCCGCCGAATGGCTGAACGTGGCGCTGGCCCTGGCCGCCATCGTCAGCGCCGGATGCGCCATCCTCGCGGTGACGCTGACCTATTCGCTGCCGCTGGGCCTGATCGCCATGCAGATGGTTCTGACGATCGCCATCTACCCGCTCGTCGTGCTGGTCTCGCACCTGGCCTTCGGCCTGCGACGCACCTCGCCCGGCGAAGCCGCAACGATGGGAGGACGCCTATGAGACGGACACCCAGGGACACCGCGAAAAGCGTGCGCACGATCAGCCGGCGCGGCCTCGTCATGGGCGGGCTGCAGGCCGGGTTCATCGGGCTGCTCGGCGCGCGGATGCGCTACATGCAGGTCGACCAGGCCGACGAGTTCCGCCTTCTGGCCGAGGAGAACCGGGTCAATATCCGGCTGATCCCGCCGAAGCGCGGGCAGATCTTCGACCGCAACGGCATCACCGTGGCCGAGAACGAGCCCGCCTACCGCATCACCATGGTGCGCGAGGATGCCGGCGACGTGGACGAGACGCTGGCCGCCCTCGCCCGGCTCGTCCGGCTCGATCCCGACGACCTGGAGCGGGCGATCACCGAGATGAACCGCTCCGCCCCGTTCCTGCCGGTCACCGTGGCCGACCGCGTCAGCTGGGACGATATCAGCCGCGTGGCGGTGAACGCCCCCGCCCTGCCCGGCGTTACGCCCGAGGTCGGCCTGTCCCGCCGCTACCCGCTGGGCAACGACTTTGCCCACGTGGCGGGCTATGTCGGGCCTGTCTCGGACCGCGACCTGGAACGCTACGAGGACCCGGAGCCGGTGCTGCGCATCCCCCGGTTCCAGATCGGCAAGGTGGGGATCGAGGCGAAATACGAGGACGTGCTGCGCGGCAAGGCCGGTGCCAAGCGCGTCGAGGTCAATGCCGTCGGCCGCGTCATGCGCGAGCTCGACCGCCGCGACGGGACGCCGGGCGCCAACCTGCAGCTGACCATCGACAGCAAGCTGCAGAACTACGTGCAGGCCCGGCTGGGCGAGGAAAGCGCCAGCGTGGTGGTGATGGACACCCGCACCGGCGACCTGCTGGCCATCGTCTCGGCCCCGTCCTACGACCCGAACAAGTTCGTGCAGGGCATCTCCGTGCCCGATTACCGCGCGCTGAACGAAAACGACCACCGGCCGCTGGCCTCGAAGACGGTGCAGGACGCCTATCCGCCGGGCTCCACCTTCAAGGTGGTGACCGCGCTGGCGGGGCTGGAGGCCGGGCTCGTCACCCCGGAAGACACGGTCTGGTGCCCCGGCTACCTGGAGGTCGGCGGCCGGCGGTTCCATTGTTGGAAGGGCGGCGGCCACGGGCACATCAACCTCGAGAACTCCCTGCGCGAAAGCTGCGACGTCTTCTATTACGACCTGTCCATGAAGGTCGGGATCGAGAAGATGGCGGAAATGGCCCGGCGGCTGGGCCTCGGGGAGGAACATGGCCTGCCCATGTCCGGCGAGACCAGCGGCATCGCCCCCGACAAGAACTGGAAGAAGCGCCGCTTCGGCAACGACTGGATGATCGGCGACACGGTGAACGCGGCGATCGGCCAGGGCTACGTGCTGGCCTCTCCGCTGCAGCTGGCGGTGATGACCGCGCGGGTCGCCACCGGGCGCAAGGTCTCGCCCCGGCTGGTCAAGACGGTCAACGGCGTGGAGCAGGAAAGCCCCCCGGCCGAGAGCCTCGGCATCAACGAGAACCACCTTCGCCTGATCCGGCGCGGCATGAACGCGGTCTGCAACAGCCGCCGCGGGACCGCCTATCGCGCGCGCATCCTGACCGAAGGCTACCAGATGGCCGGCAAGACCGGTACCAGCCAGGTGCGCAACATCACCGCGGCCGAGCGGCGGGCGGGCGTGACCTCCAACGCGGATCTGCCGTGGAAACGCCGGGACCACGCGCTGTTCGTCGATTTCGCCCCGGTCGAGATGCCGCGCATCGCGGTGTCGGTGGTGGTGGAGCATGGCGGCGGCGGCTCGTCCACGGCCGCGCCCATCGCCCGGGACGTGACCCTGCAGGCGCTCTATGACGGCGACCCGCCGCTCGAGGCCTATCCGAGCGCTGTGCGCGGCCGCATCGGCACCCAGCAGGAAGAGCTTCGGGAAAAACGCATCGACTTCTCGGCAGACGGGCGGAGCCGCGCGTGAGCTATCTCGAATACACGGTCAAGCACACGCCGTCGGGCCTGCGAAAGGTTCTTTACCTCAATTGGGGGCTGGTGCTGGTGCTGGCGGCGGTGGCCGGGGTCGGCTTCCTGATGCTCTATTCCGTGGCGGGCGGATCCTACAGCCCCTGGGCCGCCCTGCAGATGAAGCGCTTTGCCCTCGGGCTGGGGCTGATGTTCGCGGTGGCGATGGTGCCGATCTGGTTCTGGCGCAACATGGCCGGCGTCGCCTACGGCGCCTCGGTCCTGCTGCTGGTGCTGGTGGAGCTCTACGGCGACGCCGCGGGCGGCGCGCAGCGTTGGGTCGACCTGGGCGTGATGCGGCTCCAGCCCTCGGAGCTGACCAAGATCACCCTGGTGATGATGCTGGCGGCCTATTACGACTGGCTGCCGGTCACCAAGACCTCGCGCCCGCTCTGGGTGCTGGTGCCGGTGCTGCTGGTCCTGCTGCCCACCTACCTCACCCTGCGCCAGCCGGACCTGGGCACGGCGCTGCTGCTGGTGATCGGCGGCGCCATGGTGATGTTCATGGCCGGGGTCCACTGGCTGTATTTCGCGGCGGTGATCGGGCTGGGTGTGGGCCTGGTCAGCACGGTGTTCGAGAGCCGCGGCACGCCCTGGCAGCTGCTGAAGGACTACCAGTTCCGGCGCATCGACACCTTCCTGGACCCGTCGTCGGACCCGCTCGGGGCGGGCTATCACATCACGCAGTCGAAGATCGCGCTCGGCTCGGGGGGCTGGACCGGGCGCGGCTTCATGCAGGGCACCCAGTCGCGGCTGAACTTCCTGCCGGAGAAGCATACCGACTTCATCTTCACCACCCTGGCCGAGGAATTCGGCTTTGTCGGCGGCTTCTCCCTGTTGCTGCTCTATGCGCTGATCATCGTCTTCTGCATCGTCATCGCGCTGCAGAACCGCGACCGTTTCTCGGCGCTGCTGGTGCTGGGGATCGCGGGGGCCTTCTTTCTCTACTTCGCGGTTAACATGTCGATGGTGATGGGCCTCGCCCCGGTGGTGGGCGTGCCGCTTCCGCTGGTGTCCTTCGGCGGATCGGCAATGCTGGTCTTGATGGTCGCGTTCGGCTTGGTACAGTCGGCCCACATTCACAGGCCACGCTGAGGGTGCCCATGATCAACGTCTTGTTCTCCGGCACGTCGGAGCGGTGGCCGGACTACGCACCCCATCTGCGCGCAGCCTTCGAGGCGGAGGGGCTGGACGTCGACCTGCGCGAGAAGTTCCCCCCCGAGGAGGTCGATTACCTCATCGTCTCGCCCAACGGGCCGATCCAGGATTTCTCGGCCTTCACCCGCGCCAGGGCGGTCATGAACCTTTGGGCCGGGGTGGAGGAGATCGTGGACAACGAGACCCTGACCCAGCCGCTGGTGCGCATGGTCGAGGACGGGCTGACCCGCGGCATGGTGGAATGGGTGACGGGCCAGGTGCTGCGCCACCATCTCGACATGGATCGCGACATCTGCCGCAGCGAGGCGAAGTGGGATTACCACGTCCCGCCGCTGGCGCGCGAGCGCAAGGTGTCGATCCTCGGGCTGGGCGCGCTCGGCCGGGCCTGCGGGGAAACGCTCGCCGCGCTGGAATTCGACGTCGCCGGCTGGAGCCGGACGCCCAAGGACATTCCCGGCCTGCATTGCCTTTCGGGCGACACCGGCATGGAAGAGGCCCTGCGCCGCGCCGAGATCCTGGTGCTGCTGCTGCCCGAGACGCCGCAGACCCGCCACGTGCTGAACGTTCTGACGCTGGACCTGCTGCCCCGCGGCGCCGTGGTGATCAACCCGGGCCGCGGCCCGCTCATCGACGACGACGCGATGCTCAACGCGCTGGACGCCGCGCAGGTCGGCCACGCGACGCTCGACGTCTTCGTTGAGGAACCCCTGCCCGAGGATCACCCCTACTGGAGCCATCCCCGGGTGACCGTGACACCGCACGTGGCCTCCGCCACGCGGCCGGGCACCTCGGCGCAGGCGATCGCCGCCAATATCCGGCGCAACGAGGCGGGAGAGCCGATGGAGGGCCTGGTGGACCGCAAGCGCGGCTACTGAGCCCCTACAGCGCCCGGCCGTCCCGGCGAAGAGCGCGGGCCGCCCGCCTTTCCCCTGCGGCAATTTCCGTCGGCGCAGAGCGCCCTTTCCCTCTTGTTTCACGGCGCCGGAATGCCTTTATCCTTTGCAGACGCGTGTTTGCGGGGCCGCGGGACCGGCCCCACGTGACGGAGAAAGCAATGTTTCACGGCAACGGCCGGCCGGGCGCGGCCCGGGACATGAAGGGGAATTGCCTGTAATGAGCGACGATCCCTACAAGACCCTCGGCGTGGCAAAGACCGCCAGCCAGGACGAGATCAAGAAAGCCTACCGCAAGCTCGCCAAGAGCCTGCATCCCGACCTGAACCCCGGCGACACCGCCAAGCAGGCGGAGTTCCAGAAGGTCCAGGCGGCCTATGACCTGCTGGGCGACGCGGCGCAGCGGCGCCGTTTCGACGCGGGCGAGATCGACGCCAGCGGCCAGGAACGGCCCGAGCGGCAGTTCTACCGGCAATATGCCGGCGCCGACCAGGGGCGCTATGCCTCCGATGCCGGGCACGGGGATTTCGACGACATGTCGGATCTCTTCTCCGACCTGTTCGGGCGACGGAACCGCGAGGGCGCCCGGGGCGGCGGCGGATTCGGCGGCTTTGGCGGGTTCGGGGGCGGCTTCGGCGGCGGGGATGCGCCCGGCGCCGACCTGCGCTACGCGCTGGAGGTCGATTTCCTCGACGCGGCGCTCGGCGGCAAGAAAAGCCTGTCGCTGCCCGACGGCAACAAGATCGACCTGACGATCCCCCGCGGCCTGCGCGACGGCCAGACCCTGCGCCTGCGCGGCAAGGGCCAGCCCGGCCACGGCCGCGGCAAGGCGGGCGACGCGCTGGTCACCATCTCGGTGCGCGAGCACCCGGTCTTCCGGCGCGACGGCAACGACGTGGAGGTCGAGCTGCCGATCACCCTCGACGAGGCGGTGCTGGGCGCGCGGGTCGAGGTGCCGACCGTGGCGGGCCCGGTCTCCATGACCATTCCCAAGGGAGCCTCCTCCGGGCACCGGCTGCGGCTCAAGGGCAAGGGCATCCACCCGGCGAAGGGGGCCGCGGGCGACCAGCATGTGCGGCTGAAGATCGTGCTGCCCAGGAAGATGACCCCGGAATTGGAGGAGCTTGCCGAACGCTGGCGCGAGACCTCGCATTTCGACCCGCGGGAGACGTTGCGGAGGCAGACATGACCTATGACGAGCGGAATGTCGTCGCCCGGGTGGGCCGGGTGAGCCTGCGCGACCTGCGCTTCTGGGTACGGGAGGGCTGGGTACGCCCCGCCCAGGGCGAAGGCGGGCCGGTTTTCGACGAGCTGGACATCGCCCGGATCCGGCTGGTCTGCGACCTGCGCAAGGACCTGTCCCTGCCGAACGAGGCGCTGCCGGTGGTGCTCTCGCTGATCGACCAGATCCACGGGATGCGGCAGGATCTGCGCCTGCTGGCCGAAGCCCTGGGCGATCAGCCCGAAGAGGTGCGCGCCGCGGTGGCCCGGGCCCTGCGGGGACGGCTGGATTCCTGACGGCCGGGCGACGAAAAATCTTGAAACAAGATTTTTGCAAGACTTTTGAGAAAAAGTCTTGGTGCCCTCAGCCGTCGAGGAAGCCCTGGCTGCGGATCAGCGTCACCAACTCTTCCGCCGTGGCCTGTAGTGACTTGCCCGAGGTGTCGAGCTCGGCCGCCGCCCCGGCATAGAGCGATTCGCGGCTGCGCAGGATCTGCCGCAGCTGGTCCATCGCCTCCGGGTTGCCGGCCATGGGCCGCGTATCGCCCTGCGACCGGACCCGGGCCATGTGCTCCTCCGGCCGGGCCTTGATCCAGATCGTGTGGAAATGCGCCAGCAGGGTCTTGTAGGTCTCGGGCTCGGCCACCAGCCCCCCGGCGACCGCCAGGATCACCGTGTCATGGGTCGCCACGATTCGCCCGATCGCCTGCCCCTCGAGCTTGCGATAGCCCTCCGGGCCATAGAGCGCCTGGACCTCGTTCACCGGCATGCCCGATTGCTCCTCGATCTCGCGGTTGAGCTCGACGAAGGGGACGCGCAGGGACTGGCCGGCCATGGCGCCCAGCGTCGACTTGCCGGCGCCGCGCAGCCCGATCAGGCAGATCCGCCGCGCGCGCAACGCCTCGGGCGGATCCGGGCTCAGCACGTCGAGCACCCGGCGCCGCGTGGTCGAGGGCGAGCTGCGGAACAGGTCGGCGACGCGGATCACGTCGGAGGTCCAGGGGTCCTCCTCGCCCACCAGCCATTCGATCCGGTGGCCGAGCGCCATGGCGATGCGCAGCAGCACGGCGAGGGAAATGTTGCCCTCTCCCGCCTCGATCTGCGCAAGATAACGCAACGAGACGCCGGACCGCTCCGACACGACGCGGCGGGGCAGGTTCCGAAGCTCACGCGCCTTGCGCACCCGCTCCCCCACCCGCTGCATCAGGTCGTCCACCGCCAGCTCGGCGACATCGGCCGCGAGGGTTTCGCCCCGGAAATTGGTGATCTCGCTCATCGAAGGGCCGCCGCCTGTGAAATATAATGCACAAGCCTACCCGAAAAGCGACCGAATTCAACTGCCGAATTCGGAGGCACCGGCCGCCCGGCCCGCATCGGCCGCTCCGGCGGGCCGAGGATAATTCCGCGCCGGCCCCGCCGCATTTGATCCTGCGCAAAGTGGGCGCCCCGGAAATGGGGCATTCAGACGCCATGACACAGATCGACCGCCTGCGTGCCCTGGGTCTCTTCGACTCGCGCGTGCCCCGCTACACCTCCTATCCGACCGCTCCGGTCTTCTCGGCCGAGGCCGGATCGGCCTTCCAGGCCGAGAGCCTCGTCGCGCTTGCCCCGGACGAGCCGGTTTCGGTCTACCTCCACGTGCCGTTCTGCGAGCGGCTCTGCTGGTTCTGCGCCTGCCGCACCCAGGGGACCAAGACCCTGGCCCCGGTGGCGGCTTACGTGGAAACCGTGCTGCACGAGCTGGAGCTGGTCCGCGCCCGCCTCCCCGAGGGGCTGCGCATGGGTCGCCTGCACTGGGGCGGCGGCACGCCGACCATCCTGGAGCCCGCGCTGATCCACCGGCTGGCGCAGGCGATCAAGGCGGCGATCCCCCCGGCCGAGGACTTCGAGTTCTCGGTCGAGATCGACCCGACCATGGTGGATGCGGACAAGATCGCCGCGCTCGCCCAGGAGGGGATGAACCGCGCCTCCATCGGCATCCAGGATTTCGACCCCGACGTGCAGCGCGCGATCGGTCGCATCCAGCCCTACGAGGTCACCCGCGACTGCGTCGCCGAGCTGCGCGCGGCCGGCATCGGCTCCCTGAATACCGACCTGGTCTATGGCCTGCCCCACCAGACCTTCCGCCGCCTTATCGACACGGCGCAGAAGGTCATGGATCTGGGGCCCGACCGGATGGCGCTGTTCGGCTATGCCCACGTGCCCTGGGTGGCCAAGCGCCAGCGCCTGATTGACGAGGCCGCGCTGGCCGACGATACCGGCCGCTACATGCTGTCGGAACTGGCCGCCGCCCTGTTCGAATCGGAAGGCTACGACCCCATCGGGATCGACCATTTCGCGCGCCCCACGGATTCGCTCGCCATCGCCGCGGAAGAGGGGCGCCTGCGCCGCAACTTCCAGGGCTATACCGACGACACCTGCCCGGCCATGATCGGCCTCGGCGCCTCTTCCATTGCCAAGTTCCCGGGCGGCTACGTGCAGAACGCCCCGGCCACCCGCGACTACGAGCGGCTGGTGGCGGCGGGCGAGCTGCCGGGCGCACGCGGCCACCGGCTGAGCGACGAGGACCGGCTGCGCGGCCGCGCGATCGAGATGCTGATGTGCGACTTCCGCCTCGACCGGGCCGCGCTGGAACGGCAGTTCGGCCCGCTGGTGGCGACGCTCGACCCGGTAACCGCGGAGGTGGCCGCCCGGTTCGGCGAATTCGTCAGGCAATCGTCGCGCGGGCTGGTCATCCTGCCCGAGGGGCGCGCCCTGACCCGGATCATTGCCAGCGCCTACGACGCGCACATGGCCGAGGGCGCGCGCTATTCCCGCGCGTCCTGAAGGCGGTCAGACATCGGGGCCGGTTGCGCTGCCGCTGGCAGGCGCCCGGCGCTAGCCAGTTGGCTACCAGATCAGCCAGGCTACCGGCCTGCTCGCCATTCCCGCGCTTCCCGGGTGGTTTCAGCCATCCGCACCGATGCGCCGCTCCATCTGCCGCTGGTAGAAGCCCGGCGCCAGACGGTTCGCCCACCAGGCCAGCCGCGCCACCCGGCCGACCGGGATCATGGGCCGGCGCGCGCGGAGCCCGGCCAGGATTGCCTCGGCCGCGGCCTCGGGCGTCATCTCGTCGAACCCGTCCCCGGCGGAGCCCGGCCGCGCGATGCCGTCTGCCTGCCGCTCCGCCCGGCCCGGATTGGTGGCGACGAAGGAGGGCGCGGCGATCAGGCAGGCCACGCCGTGGGGCTTTTCCTCCGACCGGAGCGATTTCACGAAACCCTCCAGCGCGTGTTTGGAGGCGGCATAGGCCGTCCGCATGTGCAGAGGGGCGAACCCCGCGACGGAGGAAATGGCAAGATGCACCCCCCGCGCGCGCCGCACCGGGTGCAGCAGGTGGCGGGTGATCTCCACCACAGCGAAATGGTTGATCTCCATCACCCGGCGATGGGCGGCCACGTCGCTGTCGGCAAACAGGCCGATATGGGTGACGCCGGCGGAATGCACCACCAGGTCGATAGCCGGATGGGCGGCCGTGATGGCCGCACAGGTCCGGGCAATGGCCGCCGAATCGGTTAGGTCGCAGGGGTGGAGAGTGACGCCCTCGGCCGCCAGCTCCGCCAGTGCCGGGGTGTCCCGATCCAGCGCCGCCACCTGCCAGCCCTCGGCCCGCAACCGCGCCAGAAGCGCCCGGCCCAGCCCGCCGGCCGCCCCGGTGATCACCGCCACGCTCATTTCGCGGCCTCCCACCAGGCGTCGAAGACCTCGGCCGAACTGCGCCGCGGTGCGTAGCCGAAGACGGATTTCAGCCGGTCATTGGCCAGCACCGGGCGGTATTGCAGGAAGCGGACCTGCTCCGGCCCGTAGGGCGACAGGCCCAGGGGATGCGCCACGGCGAGGGCGGTCTTGAGCGCCCAGGCCGGGATGCGCTGCACCTTCTTGCCCATGCGCGCGGCCAGGTCCTCCACCGACAGCGCGCCGTCCCCTGCCACGTTGTAGATGCCGGTGGGCCCATTGGTCGCCGCGCGCAGCAGGATCTCCGCCAGGTCCTCCGTCCAGACAAAGACGAAGGGGCTGGCGCTGCCCCGGATCGCCAGCAGGCGCGGCCGTTCGAACAGGGCGGTGATCTGGTTCTTCGCCCCCGGCTCCAGCACCGTGCCGACCCGCAGCACCACCTGCTCCAGCCGCGGATGCTTGTGCCGGGCCTCGGCCAGCAACTCCTCCACCAGCCGCTTGTGATGGGCATAGGCAAAGGCCTCGTTCCCGCGCAGGGGCGCATCCTCGGTCAACCAGTCGGGATTGTCAGGATGATAGCCGTAGGCCGCGCCCGACGAGGTCACGACCAGCCGCCGCACCCCGTGGGCGAGACAGGCGCGCAGCACGTTGCGGGTGCCCGCCACGTCGACCTTGTATTGCATCGCGCGCGTCGACCCCTTGGGCGGCGTCACGATGGAGGCGAGGTGCACGACCGTCCGGGGCTTCACCTGCCCGATCACGCGGTCCGCATCTGGCCCGGTCACGTCGAGCGGATGGAACGCTGCGCCGGCCGGCATCCCCGACGGCCGGCGCAGGTCGGTGGCCACCAGGTCGCGCCCCCGCTCCGCTGCGACGCGAAGCAGGGCCTGGCCGACCAGGCCGGCGGCCCCGGTTACGAGAATGCTCACTGCCGTGCCTCCCTCCGGCCCATCCAGCTGGCCAGCAGGATGCCCGACACCGCGTGCCAGATGCCCCAGAAGGCCGCCGCCACCGCCATGCCGCCCAGCCCCCCGAAGAAGGCGAAGATCAGCACCAGCCCCAGGCCGGAATTCTGGATCCCCGTCTCGATGGTGATCGAGCGGCGGTCGTATTCCGAAAGCCCCGCGAGACGCGAGATCAGGTTGCCACCCAGCAGCGCCAGGCCGTTATGCAGGATCACCAGCCCCGCGACCGCGCCGGCATATCCCAGGAAGAACGCCCAGTTGGCCGCCAGCGCCCCGATGATGAACAGCGCGAAGATCGCCATCGACAGCCACTGCATCGGGTTGTGGATGCGCCGCGCCAGGTCGGGCCGGCGGTGGTTCAGCAGCATGCCCAGGCAGAGCGGCAGGATCAGCATGAAGCCCACGGTGATCGCCACCTTGACCGGGTCTATATAGGTCGCGCGCAGGATCTCCGCCGTCGGCTCGTAGAGCGACCCCCAGAGCGCGATGTTGAACGGCGTCAGCACGATCGCCCCCACCGTGGCAAAGGCGGTCAGCGAGACGGACAAGGCCGTGTTGCCCCCCGCCCGATGGGTGATGAAGTTGGAGATGTTGCCGCCCGGGCAGGCCGCCACGAGGATCAGGCCCAGCGCGATGGAGGGGCGCGGCTGCAGCGCCAGCACCAGCAGGAAGGTCAGCGCCGGCAGCAGGAGGAACTGCGACACCAGCCCGGTCAGGACGGGCCGCGGCTGGCGCAGGAAGATGCGGAAATCGCCGGGCTTGAGGTCCAGCGCGATGGAGAACATGACGATGGCGAGGATCGCATCCAGCAGCAGCAGGCTGTCCGGGCCGAAGTTGAGCGTGATCTCGTCGATGCTCTTCATGCCCGGCCCCCGAGATCCGCGATCACCCGGCGCACGGATTTGAGGTAGGTCGCCTTGTCGACGTAATAGGCCATGCGCGGCAGGTCGAGATATTGCATCCCGCCGGTCGCCCGGTCGAAGCCCTTGGCCTTTTCCGCCCGCAGCCTGTCGCCCTGCCTCGTGCCCTGCGCCTTGATGTAGCGCGCCACCATCTGCGCCTGGTCGTGGCGGCCCTGCCAGCCCAGCCCCGACGCCTCCACCATCCCCATGACGAAGAGGTCGTCGCGCCCGGGATGCATGGTGTTGAGGTAGAGATGCGGCGCGCTGCCCTGCCAGTTCAGCAGCGCGTCGTCGATGAACGGGTAGTGCAGCCTGTAGCCCGTGGCGGCGAGGATCATGTCATATTCGCCGGTGGAGCCGTCCTTGAAATGCACGGTGTGGCCGTCGAGCCGGTCGATGTCGCCACGGACGGTCACGTCGCCATGGCCCGCGTGGAACAGCAGCAGCGAGTTGACGATCGGGTGGCTTTCGTAGAGCCGGTAATCGGGCTTGGGGAAGCCATATTTCTGCGGATCGCCGACGAACCATTTCAGGATCGTCCCGTCCACCTTGCGCTTGAGCCACATGGGCAGCTTGATCGCCCCGCCCAGCGTGTCGGCCGGCCGGCCGAAGACGTATTTCGGCACGAAGTAATAGCCGCGGCGCATGGAGATCTCGCAGCTTTCGCCGTGATGGATCGCGTCCACCGCGATGTCGCAGCCGGAATTGCCCGCGCCCACGATCAGCACGCGCTTGCCCGCGAACTGCGTGGGGTGGCGGTAGTCGGAGGCATGGATCAGCTCGCCGTCCCACTGGCCCGGAAAGCGGGGCATATTGGGCTCCGACAGGGTGCCGTTGGCGATCAGGACGCCCTTGTAGATCGCCGCATGCTCGCCCTCTGCGTCGCGCCAGGTGACGCGCCAGCCGGCACCGTCCTCGCCCAGCGGCTCGGTGCGCAGCACCTCGGCGCCAAAGCGGTAATGGTCGCGCAGGCCGTAATGGTCAGCGAACTCGTGGAAATAGGCCAGCACCTCCCGGTGGGAGGGGTATTCGGCGACCTCGTCCTTCATCGGGAAATCGGCGAACTCGGTCATCCGCTTGGATGAGATCAGGTGCGCCGTCTCGTACATGGTGGAGCGTGGGCCGTCGATGTCCCACAGCCCGCCGACATCGGAATGCAGCTCGAACCCGTCGAAGGCGATGCCCTCCTCCAGGAACACCTTGGCGGTGGCAAGGCCCATTGGCCCCGCGCCGATCAGCGCGAAGCGGTCGCGTCTTTCCTCGGGTTCCGTCATTGTCCTCCCCGGCGACGGTTGCACCGTTAACTTGATCACTCGGCCAAAACAAAGCAAGCTGAAAATATGTATGCCGCGAAGACCAATCCGAAGAAGCGCCAGCGCGCGCCTTCCCGCCGCTCGCTCGAGACCCGGCGCAAGGTCTTCGAGGCGGCGGAGCACCTGTTCGCCGAACGGGGCTACGAGGGCAGTTCGACGCGCGACATCGCCGCCCGGGCCGGGGTGACGCCGGCGCTGGTCCTGTTCCACGGCCAGAGCAAGCAGGCGCTGTTCGAATCGGTGGTGGAGGCCCGCGCGGAAGAGCTGGCGCGGCTCCGGCGCGAGGCGCTGGCCACCGTGCTGGCCGGGCCGGCCCCGGATCTGCGCGGCATCATCGGCGCTTTCATCCGGCCGCTTCTGGCGCAGGCGACGGGGGAGGATGCGGGCTGGCGGGCCTATGCCCGGCTGATCGCGCTGGTCTCCGCGGACCCGGCATGGCGCGAGCTGACGCAGCGCTGTTTCGACCCCACGGTCGGCATCTTCACCGAGGAGATCGCGCGCCTCTACCCCCGGGCCGACCGGGAGGAGATGGCGGCGGCGCTGGTCTTTTCCGTCTCGGCCATGCTGTCGCTGATCGCCACGCGCTGGCGGATCGACGCCATGGCCGGGGCCGCCGGGGGCACGGGCCGCGACCATACCGAGACGCTGATCGAATATTGCCACGCAGGGCTGGAACGGATCCTCGGCGCGCCGAAATGAGCCGCGCGCCGGCTGCACGGAGTGTCGGAGGGCATGTTCGGGAAGGGCGGCGCCAAGCTGTCCCACGCCGCCCTTCGGAATTCAGCCGCCGAAAAGACTTTTGACTCAAAAGTCTTGCAAAAGTCTTGCTTCAAGACTTTTACGGTCCGACCCGGTCTATCCAGGACCCGGCCGGGCGCCCGACCCTTACTGGGTGGCGGAGAGGCGCGTGATTTCTTCCTTGAGTCGCAGTTTCTGCTTTTTCATCTGGGCCAAGTAGATCGTGTCCGTCCCAGGCTTTCGCTGCGCGTCTTCCACTGCATCGGAGAGGTGTGCGTGTTTCTTCTTCAGTTCCTGCAAGTGCGAACTCAAGCTCATCTGGGTCCTCCTTTCAGATGTGTGGATGACGGTAGGACAGCATATTGTCATCATTCTGTCACGCCGCGGGTGCAGCCATCCTTAAGCAAGCATTAATTTGCCTGTTTGCCGGGCGCGCCGAACCGTCAATCGGGGAATTCGAGGGCATCGCCGCGCCGCAGGATCCCGGCCACGGCAGGCGCGTAATCCTCGCCGTCGTGCTCGTGGCGCGGACCTTCGTGCAGGACCAGCGGCGCATGCAGCCGCAGCGCGGCGCGCCCGCCCTTTCGCGCCCGCAGCAGAATCAGGTGCGCGTCGCGTCCCGGCCGCGGCGCCAGCGGCAGCAGCCGGACCGAGCCCAGGTCGGTCTCCGCCAGCCCCGACAGCAGCGCATCCAGCCGCGCCGCCCGGTGAATCAGCGTCAGCCCTCCGCCCGGCCGCAGCC
>SRJI02000004.1 GCA_005473895.2 Carideicomes alvinocaridis | reverse complement strand
GCGGCGGATGCCGCGGCTGCGCCGCGGCCCGCGCCGCTCTACATTCGGCCCGCCGATGCCGCGCCGGCGGCGGAGCCGCCGCCGGTCCTGCTGCCGTGACACCCGAGAGAATGGCCGAGATCCACGCCCGCGCCGTGCGCGGCGCGCGGGCCTGGAGCGCGGCGCAATGCGCCGCGTCGCTGGGCGATCCGGCGGTCTTCCTCGCGGAAGACGGGGTGAGCTTTGCCCTCGGGCGGGCGGCGGCCGGAGAAGCGGAGCTTCTCCTGCTTGCCACAGACCCGGCGCATCAGCGCGAGGGGCGGGGAAGGGATCGGCTGCGCGAGTACGAATCGCTGGCCCGCGCCCGCGGCGCGGCGCAGAGCTTTCTCGAGGTCGCGGCCGACAATGCGCCGGCCCGGGCGCTCTATGCCGCTGCGGGCTACCGTGTCGTCGGCAAGCGGCCGGATTACTACGCGCGGCCGGGGGACGGCCGGACCGCCGCGCTTGTCATGGCCAAGGACCTCGGCGATCCCTGACGCGGCGCGCAAGCGCCTTGCGCTGCGCGGGTTTCGCTGCGAAACCCTGCCCAATTAGCTGTTGACCCTCATGCCGCCCTGCGGCCTTAATTGCGGATGATCTGACAGGATCAGCCGAACACAGGGGCGCCGGGCCATGGCCCGGACAAGCCCGGAACCAACTGACTGGGAGACCTCCATGACCGTGATGAAATCCTTCCTCGGCGCCGCCGCCACGCTGGCGCTCTGCGCCGGCGCCGCGCTGGCCGAGCCCGCGCTGATCTACGACCTCGGCGGCAAGTTCGACAAATCCTTCAACGAGGCCGCCTATAACGGCGCCCAGCGTTGGGCGGACGAGACCGGCAACAGCTTCCGCGACATCGAGCTTCAGTCCGAGGCCCAGCGCGAGCAGGCCCTGCGCCGCTTCGCCGAGGCGGGGATGAACCCGGTCGTGACCACCGGCTTCTCCATGTCCACCCCGATCGCCAATGTGGCCGGCGACTACCCCGACACCAAGTTCGTCACCATCGACGGCTATGTCGACCCGGAAGAGCATCCCAACGTCAAGTCGATCCTCTTCTCCGAGCACCAGGGCTCCTACCTCGTGGGCATGCTGGCGGCCATGGCGTCCGACAGCGGCACCGTGGGCTTCGTCGGCGGCATGGACATCCCGCTGATCCGCAAGTTCGCCTGCGGCTACGCCCAGGGCGTCAAGGCCGTGAACCCCGACGCCACCGTGATCGCCAACATGACCGGCACCACGCCGGCCGCCTGGAACGACCCGGTGAAGGGGTCGGAACTGGCCACCGCGCAGATCTCCCAGGGCGCCGACGTGATCTTCGCCGCCGCGGGCGGCACCGGCCTGGGCGTGCTGCAGACCGCCGCCGACGAGGACATCCTCTCGATCGGCGTGGACAGCAACCAGAATTACCTGCATCCCGGCAAGGTCCTGACCTCCATGCTCAAGCGCGTGGACGTGGCGACCTATGACGCGATGACCGCCGGCCCCGACCTGGAGACCGGCGTCGAGGTGCTGGGCCTGGCCGAGAACGGCGTGGGCTACGCGCTGGACGACAACAACAAGGACCTGATCACCGACGAGATGAAGAGCGCGGCGGAAGAGGCCAAGCAGAAGATCATCGACGGCGAGATCGAGGTGCACGACTACAGCTCCGACGACAGCTGCCCGGCGCTGAGCTTCTGACGACCAGACCGAGGGGGCGGGCGCCCAGGCGTCCGTCCCGCCCATCCCGAGGGGCCGCGTGGCGCGCGGCCCCTGCCCTGTCCGACAGGAGCCAATCACGCCATGACCGACATCCAAGCCGCGCCCGCCGCCGCCCCGGCCGAGGCCGACGTCCAGCCGGCGATCGAGCTCAGGGGGATTTCCAAGTCCTTCGGCCCGGTTCAGGCGAACAAGGACATCTCGATCCGCGTCATGCCGGGTACGATCCACGGCATCATCGGCGAGAACGGCGCCGGCAAGTCGACGCTGATGTCGATCCTCTACGGGTTCTACAAGGCCGATGCGGGCGAGATCTTCGTTGCCGGCAAGCGGACCGAGATCCCCGACAGCCAGGCCGCCATCGCCGCCGGCATCGGCATGGTCTTCCAGCATTTCAAGCTGGTGCAGAATTTCACCGTCCTCGAGAACGTCGTGCTGGGCGCCGAGGACGGGCAGATGCTGAAACCCTCGCTGGCCAAGGCGCGCAAGTCGCTGACCCGCCTGGCCGAGGAATACGAGCTGAACGTCGATCCCGACGCCCTGATCGAGCATCTCTCGGTCGGCCACCAGCAACGGGTGGAGATCCTCAAGGCGCTCTACCGCGAGGCCGACATCCTGATCCTCGACGAGCCCACCGGCGTGCTGACCCCGGCCGAGGCCGACCACCTGTTCCGCATTCTCGACAACCTGCGGCGCGAGGGGAAGACGATCATCTTCATCACCCACAAGCTGCGCGAGATCATGGAGATCACCGACACGGTCTCGGTCATGCGGCGAGGCCAGATGACCGCCACGGTCAAGACCGCCGAGACCAGCCCCGAGGAGCTGGCCGAGCTGATGGTCGGCCGCAAGGTGCTGCTGCGGGTCGACAAGGAAAAGGCCGCGCCGAAGCAGAAGGTGCTGGAGGTCGAGAACCTGCGCGTCGTGGACGACAAGGGCGTCGAGCGGCTGCGCGGCGTCTCGCTCGAGGTGCGCGCGGGCGAGATCCTGGGCATTGCGGGCGTCGCCGGCAACGGCCAGTCCGAGCTTCTGGCGGTGCTGGGCGGCATCATGGAGGGCGAGGGCCACGTGCGCGTCAACGGGGCGGAGCTGCCGCTCTCGGGGCGTCACGCCGACGGCCAGAGCCGGCGCCGCCGCGGCATCGGCCACGTGCCCGAGGACCGGCAGCACGAGGGCCTGATCATGGAATTCCAGGCGTGGGAGAACGTGGCGTTCGGCTATCACCACGACCCGAGATACCAGCTGAACCCGCTGCTGATGAACAACGCCGCGATCCGCGAGGACACCGCCGGCAAGATGGAGCGCTTCGACGTCCGCCCGCCGGATCCGGGCCTGCATGCGCGCAACTTCTCGGGCGGGAACCAGCAGAAGATCGTCGTGGCGCGCGAGATCGAGCGCAATCCCGACGTGCTGCTGGTCGGTCAGCCGACCCGCGGCGTGGATATCGGCGCCATCGAGTTCATCCACCAGCAGATCATCCGCCTGCGCGACGAAGGCAAGGCGGTGCTGCTGGTCTCGGTCGAGCTGGACGAGATCTTTTCGCTCTCGGACCGGATCGCGGTGATGTTCGACGGCCGGATCATGGGCGAGCGCCTGCCCGAGGAGACCGACGAGCGCGAGCTGGGCCTGCTCATGGCGGGGATCAGCGAGGAACCGGATCAGCCGGAATGGCAGGCGGTGGACGAGCAGCTCGACCGCAAGGAAGCGCAGGCGGCGGGATCGGATCCGGCCGGCGGCGAATGACAGACCAGGGGAAGAGCGGGGACCAGATGCGCATGACGAGGTCGATGCAGGGGGCCAGGAACCGGGGCCCGGTCAGGGATGTCTTGCGGCCGCGGGGGTGCGCCTGATGGACAGGATGCCCGGCTGGGCCGACGCGGTCCTCGTTCCCCTGATCTCGCTGCTGCTGGCGGCGATCCTCTCGGCGCTGGTCATCCTGGCGATCGGCGAGAACCCGATCGATGCGCTCCAGCTGATGGTGGAAGGCACGCTGATGCGCTCCGCCGGCTGGGGCTACATGCTGTATTACGCCACGAACTTCATGTTCACCGGGCTGGCGGTGGCCGTGGCCTTCCACGCGCGGCTGTTCAACATCGGCGGCGAGGGACAGGCGATGATCGGCGGGCTGGGCGTGGCGCTGGTCTGCCTCTACATCCCCTTCCCGCACTGGACGCTGGCGCTGCTGGGCGCGACCGCGGGGGCGATCGTCTTCGGCGCCGCCTGGGCGCTGATCCCGGCCTACCTACAGGCGAAACGCGGCAGCCACATCGTGATCACCACGATCATGTTCAACTTCATCGCCGCGGCGCTGCTGAACTACGTGCTGGTCAATCTGCTCAAGCCGGTGGGCGCGATGGACCCGGCCTCGGCCACCTTCCCGGCGACGACCCACCTGCCCTCTTTCCAGGACATGTTCGCCACGGCCGATACGCCGCTGTTCCGCGGCTCGCCTGCGAATGTCAGCTTCTTCCTCGCCCTTGCGGCCTGCGTCGTGGTCTGGCTGCTGATCTGGCGCACCCGGCTGGGCTATGAAATCCGCAGCCAGGGCTTCTCGGAATCCGCCGCGAAATACGCCGGGATCTCGCCGGTGCGGGTGATCGTGATCGCGATGCTGATCTCGGGCGGGCTGGCCGGGATGATGGCGATCAATACCACCCAGGGCGAGGCCGAGCGGCTGATCCTCAACATGACCGAAGGCGCGGGCTTCATCGGGATCGCCGTGGCACTGATGGGGCGCAACCATCCCTTCGGCATCTTCCTGGCCGCCATGCTCTTCGGCTTTCTCTACCAGGGCGGCGCCGAGCTGGCGCTGTGGACCAACATCCCGCGCGAGCTGATCACCGTGATCCAGGCGCTGGTGATCCTGTTCACCGGCGCGCTGGACAACATGGTGCGGATGCCGCTGGAGCGGGTGTTCCTCGGGCTGCGGCGGAGGGACGCGCGATGATCGCCGACTTCCTGCCCGGATTCCTTGCCGCCTACGCGATCCTGCTGGTCGCGGCCTCCTCGCCCGGGCCCGCTGTGGCGATGCTGCTGGGCATCTCCGCCAACCAGGGGCGGCGCGCGGCGCTCATCGCCTCGCTGGGGATCGCCTGCGGCAGCGTGGTCATCAACCTCGCCACCATGGCCGGCATCGGCCTGATGCTGGAGGGCGCGGCCTGGACCCTGAGCGTCTTCCGCCTGGTGGGCGCGGCCTACCTGCTATGGCTGGCCTGGGGCGCCTTCCGCAAGGCCGCTCACCCGCCCGAGATCGAGGCCGAGACCGCGCTGCCCCGCCGCCCCTTCCACCACCTGTTCCTGACCGGGCTGGGGCTGCAGGTCACCAACCCCAAGGCGGTGCTGTTCTGGATCGCCATCGCGTCGCTCGGCGCCACCCATGGCGGCGGACCGGCGGTGATCGCCGTCTTCGTCGCGGGGGCCTTCGCGATCTCCTTCGGCTGTCACGCCGCCTGGGCGCTCTTGCTGTCCTCGCGCCCCTTCCGCGCCGCCTACCGCGCCGGCCGCCGCTGGGTCGAGGCCGGGCTGGGCGCCTTCTTCGTCTTCGCGAGCGTCAAGCTCGCCGTCGCCAGGAGCTGAGCCATGGATTTCCTCACCCTGATCCAGGTCCTCGATTCGACCGTCCGGCTGGCCACGCCGCTGCTGCTGGCCTGCCTGGCCGGGCTGTTCTCGGAACGCTCGGGCATCATCGATATCGGGCTGGAGGGCAAGATGCTTGCCGCCGCCTTCTTCTCCGCGGCCATCGCCTATGTCAGCGGCTCGGTCTGGATGGGCCTGCTGGCCGGGATCGCGGCCTCCATGGCCTTTTCCTTCATCCACGGGCTGGCCTCGATCACCTTCCGCGGCAACCAGCTGATCTCGGGCGTGGCGCTCAACTTCCTGGCCTCGGGGGTCACCGTGCTGATCGCGCAGGACTGGTTCGGCCAGGGCGGGCGCACGCCGTCTCTGCTGGCCGGCGGCCGGTTCGAGCCGATCACCCTGCCCTTCGCCGAGGCGCTGCGCGACGTGCCGGTGCTGGGCCCGCTCTATTACGAGCTGATCTCGGGGCACACGATCCTGGTCTACGTGGCCTTCCTGATGGTGCCGCTGACCTGGTGGGTGCTGTTCCAGACCCGCTTCGGCCTGCGGCTGCGCGCCGTGGGCGAGGCGCCCGAGGCGGTGGACACCGCGGGCGTCTCCGTCGTCGGGCTGCGCTTTGCCGCCATCGTCATCGCGGGCGTGCTGTGCGGGCTGGCCGGCTCCTACCTGTCGACGGGCCTGCAGGCGGGCTTTGTCAGGGAAATGACGGCGGGCCGCGGCTACATCGCGCTGGCGGCGCTGATCTTTGCCAAGTGGCGGCCGTGGTACGCGCTCTGGGCCTGCCTGCTGTTCGGGCTGCTGCAGGCGGTGGCGCTGCGCTATCAGAACATCGACCTCGGGGCCTTCGTGATCCCGGTGCAGGTGATGGACGCGCTGCCCTACATCCTGACCGTGGTAATCCTCGCGGGCTTCGTCGGCCGGGCCATCCCGCCCCGCGCCGGGGGCGAGCCCTACGTGAAGGAACGCTGAGCCGGCGACGCGCGGGCCGGTCGGCCCGTCGAGTCGGCGCCCCCTGAAACCGGGGTGACGGGTCACGGCGTAAAAGGACCGGGCATCTCCGGAGGCAAGGGCGAGTCGCGAGGTCCGCCGCGACGGAACGTTCCGCATGCGCCCCTCCGGCGGGTGGGTCCGCAGGGGCCGGACGAGTGCGTGAGCGGGCAGCGGACCCGCGTCATCGGAGCGGGAAAGGCCCTGCCGGCGGAACCGCGCAGGGCGAATGCGTGACGCTAGGGGAACAGCGCGAACGGCATTCCGCGCCGCGGCACTGGACAAGGAAAGCGTTCTGGCGCAACTAGCAGAACATGCAAATCTACCTGCCCATCGCAGAAGTCTCCGTGAACATCTTCCTCCTGCTGGGAATCGGCGGGCTGGTGGGGGTTCTGTCGGGCATGTTCGGCGTCGGCGGCGGGTTCCTGATCACGCCGCTGCTGTTCTTCGTGGGCATTCCGCCCGCGGTCGCGGTGGCCACCTCGGCCAACCAGATCGTCGCCTCCTCCATCTCCGGCGTGCTGGCCCATCTCAGGCGAAAGACCGTGGATCTGCGCATGGGCACGGTGCTGCTGCTGGGCGGTCTGATCGGCGCGGCGGTCGGGGTGCTGGTGTTCAACTACCTCCGCAGCCTGGGCCAGGTCGATCTGCTGGTGCGGCTCTGCTACGTCGTCTTCCTCGGGGTGATCGGCGGGCTGATGTTCGTGGAAAGCGTCCGCGCCATCCGCCGGTCGCGCCGCAGCGGGCCGGCCCCGCGCCGCCGGCAGCGCGGCTGGGTCCATGCCCTGCCCTTCAAGATGCGGTTCCGCACCTCGGGCCTCTATATCTCGGTGATCCCGCCCATCCTGGTCGGCCTTTTCGTGGGCCTCCTGTCGGCGATCATGGGGGTCGGCGGCGGCTTCATCATGGTGCCGGCGATGATCTACCTGCTGAACATGCCCACCAAGGTCGTGGTCGGGACGTCGCTGTTCCAGATCACCTTTCTCACCGGGTTCACGACGCTGCTGCACGCCACCACAAATTACACCGTGGACATGGCGCTGGCGGTGATGCTGCTGATCGGCGGCGTGATCGGCGCGCAGTTCGGCACCCGCGTCGGGCTGAAGCTCAAGGCCGAGCAGCTGCGCATCCTGCTGGCCTCGCTCGTCATCCTGGTCTGCGCGAAGCTGGCCTTCGACCTGCTGGTCCACCCGTCCGAGCTTTATACGATCGCGTCCCCGCTGCACCAGGAGGAGCAAGGATGATCCGGCTTTCCCTCCTCCTGACGCTGCTCCTCGCCGTCGCGCTGCCCGCGCGGGCCGCCGAGACGGGCGAAGAGGTCGTGCTCGGGCTCAGCCAGCAGCAGGTGCAGATCACCACCGGCTTCACCGGCTCCAAGATCCTGATCTTCGGCGCGATCAAGCGCGAGGCCCCGATCGACCCCGAAGAGCTCGAGGTGGTGGTCGCCATCGCCGGCCCGTCCCTGCCGCTGATCGTGCGGCGCAAGGAACGGCAGTTCGGCATCTGGATGAACACCGATTCCGTCGAGATCGACCGCGCCCCCAGCTTCTACGCGGTGGCCACCTCCGGCCCCCTGCGCGAGGTGCTCACCTGGACCGAGGATCTGCGCCACCGGGTGTCCATCCCGCGCATGATCCGCTCGGTCGGCGCGCCGGGCGAGGTGCAGGATGCCCGCGCCTTCACCGACGCGGTGATCCGCATCCGGCAGAACAACGATCTTTACCAGACGCTGGAAGGCGCGGTCGAGGTGACCGAGCAGACGCTGTTCCAGACCTCGATCGCCATGCCCGCCAATCTGACCGAGGGCGATTACCTCACCCGGGTCTTCCTGACCCGCGACGGCCGGGTGGTGAACGAGTTCGAGACGGTCATCGACGTGCGCAAGGTCGGGCTGGAGCGGTTCCTGTTCAACCTGTCGCGCAACCAGCCGCTGATCTACGGCCTGCTGTCGCTGCTCATCGCCATCATCGCCGGCTGGGGCGCCTCGGCGGCGTTCCGGCTGATGCAGCGGAACTGACCTCGCCCCGCCAAGACGAGAGGGAACGCCATGCCCCGCCCCGCCCCCGGCCGCCGCGCCGATTATGCCTGGTTCACCCGGCTGGACCTGCGTTTCAACGACAACGACGTCTACGGGCATCTCAACAACGCGGTGCATTACCAGCTTTTCGATACCGCCGTCGCCGAGTGGCAGGCCGGCGCGGGCTTCGCCACCGGCGCGGGCACGCCCTGGCTGGACCTGGTGGTCGAAAGCGGCTGCCGCTACATCGGCGAGGCGGCCTATCCCGACAAGGTCGATGCCGGGCTGCGCCTGGGCCGACTGGGCAATTCGTCCTGGAGCTACGAGATCGGACTGTTCCGCAACTCCGACGACAGCGCCTTTGCCGAGGGGTTCTTCGCCATGGTCCTGACGGACTTCGAAAGCCATCGCCCCTGCCCCCTGCCGGACGAGATCCGCGCCCTGTTCGAGCGGCTTCGCCCCGGGTCGTGACGACCGGGCGCGCCGGTCCCGGCGGCGCGAGGGTGGATGATGCGGGAGCCTCCGGCGGGAGTTTTTCGGGCAAGATGAAGCAGGAGCCGCTCGAGTAGCCCGGCCCGGGGGCATGGCGGCCGGGGTGGCGCCGCGCCCGTATGTGTCGTCTCGCGCCGATGGGGTACGGATAGGTGGGGCGGGACCGTGTCTCAACGGGGCTCGAAAGCCAACCTCCCCGCCTCTCCGCAAGGATCCGGTCCGAGCAGCGTCGCCCCCGCGCTTGACGGCAGAGGCGCGCCGGCCCCCGAGGCTCAGGCGAAGGCGGCTTCCAGCGCGATCTCCACCATGTCGCCGAAGCTGCGTTCGCGGTCCTCGGACGGCAGCGCGTCGCCGGTCAGCAGGTGATCGGAGACGGTGAGCACCGCGAGGCCCCGGATGCCGTGACGGGCGCAGAGGTTGTAGAGCTCCGCCGCCTCCATCTCCACGCCGAGGATGCCGTGCCGGGTCATCTGCTCGTTGAGATCGGGGCGCTCGTCGTAGAAGACATCGGCCGAGTAGATCCCGCCCACATGGGTGGTGACGCCCTTTGCCTCGGCCGCGGTGACGGCGGCACGCAGCAGCGACCAGTCGGCGCAGGGGGCAAAATCGAAATCCCGGAAGATGCCGCGCGACGGGGTGGACATGGAGGAGGCGGTCATCGCCACGATCACGTCGCGGATGCCGACGCTCTGCTGCATCCCCCCGCAGGAGCCGATGCGGATCAGCGTCTTCGCATCGTAATCGCGGATCAGCTCGTTGGCATAGATCGACAGCGACGGCATGCCCATGCCGGAGCCCTGGATGCTAACGGGATTGCCGCGCCAGGTGCCGGTATAGCCCAGCATGCCGCGCACCTCGTTCACCAGCTTCGGCTGGTCGAGAAAGGTCTCGGCGGCCCATTTCGCCCGGTAGGGATCCCCGGGCATCAGCACCGTCTCGGCGATCTCGCCGGGTTTCGCCCCGATATGGATGGTCATGTCGCGCCTCCCGTCTGGTTGTGACGGTCAGCTATACGCGGCCCGCGCGCCGCTCGGCAATGGGTGACGCCGCGCATCCTCCGCCCGGCGCCCTGTCGCGCCCCGGTCTCAGTGCCGGATCTCGAAACCCGTCCCCTCCGGCGGCTCGGCCTCGCGCTCTTCCACGTTGCGCACCTCGGCCGCGCCGGGGCCGCTCCAGCAATCGGTGACCATGCGGGTGACGGCCTGTTCCTCGCCGGCAAAGAGCGCGGTGACGGAGCCGTCATCCTCGTTGCGGACCCATCCGGCGAGGCCCAGCTTTTCGGCCTCCCCCCGCGTCCAGGCGCGATAGGCCACGCCCTGGACCTGGCCGGTGATGCGAACGAAGCGGGCGATGCGGCTCATGGGCTCTCCTTTCGGCGGCCGGGCCCGGCCGGGCGGTCATTCCGCCGCCACCGCGCCGGGATCGGCCAGTGTCACGATGTCCTTCATGATGCGATTTAGGGCGAAATCCTTGGGCGTATAGACCCGCGCCACACCCATCGCGCGCAGCCGCGCCGCATCCGCCTCGGGGATGATGCCGCCCACCACGACGGGGATATGGCCCAGCCCGGCGGCGCGCATCCGCTCCATCAACGCCTCCACCAGCGGAATGTGCGAGCCCGAGAGGATCGACAGCCCCACCACGTGCGGAGCCTTGTCGGTCGCGGCGGCGACGATCTGCTCGGGGGTCAGGCGGATGCCCTCGTACTCGATCTCCATCCCGCAATCGCGCGCCCGGCTGGCAATCTGCTCGGCGCCGTTGGAATGCCCGTCGAGCCCTGGCTTGCCCACCAGGAGCGACAGCCGCCGGCCCAGCCGCAGCGATGCGGCGTCGACCGCCTCGCGGATCTCGTCCAGCCCCTCGGTGCGGTTGGACGGGCTGCGCGCCACGCCGGTGGGGCCGCGGTATTCGCCATGGGCGCGGCGCATCTCGCCGGCCCATTCCCCCGTCGTCACCCCGGCCTTCGCCGCCGCGATGGAGGCGGGCATGATGTTCTCCCCCTGCTCCGCCGTCGCGCGCAGGTCACGCAGGGCCGCGGCCACCGCCTCCGGGTCGCGCTGGCCGCGCCACTCCTCCAGCCGGGCGATCTGCTCCTGTTCCACCGCGGGATCGACGGACATGATGCCGCCATCCTCGCCCAGCAGCGGCGAGGGCTCGCCTTCGGTCCAGCGGTTCACGCCCACCACCACGGTCTCGTTGCGCTCGATCCGGGCGACGCGCTCGGCATTGCTGTCCACGAGGCGGGCCTTCATGTAGTCGATCGCCTCCACCGCGCCGCCCATGGACTCGATCGCCGCCAGTTCGTGCCGCGCCCCCTCCTTCAGCGCCTCCACCTTGGCATCGACCACCGGGTTGCCGTCGAAGAGGTCGCCATATTCCAGCAGGTCGGTCTCGTAGGCGAGGATCTGCTGCATCCGGAGCGACCATTGCTGATCCCAGGGCCGCGGCAGGCCCAGCGCCTCGTTCCAGGCCGGCAGCTGCACCGCCCTTGCGCGCGCCTTCTTGGACAGCGTCACCGCCAGCATCTCCAGCAGGATGCGGTAGACGTTGTTCTCCGGCTGCTGCTCGGTCAGGCCCAGCGAATTGACCTGCACCCCGTAGCGGAAGCGCCGGGCCTTCGGATCCGCCACGCCGTAGCGGTCGCGGCAGATCTCGTCCCAGAGGTCGGTGAAGGCGCGCATCTTGCACATCTCGGTGACGAAGCGGATACCCGCATTGACGAAGAACGAGATCCGCCCGACCACCGTCGGAAAATCCGCCTCCGGCACCCGCGGCTTCAGCTCGTCCAGCACGGCGGTGGCGGTCGCCAGGGCAAAGGCCAGCTCCTGCTCCGGCGTCGCGCCCGCCTCCTGCAGATGGTAGGAGCAGACGTTCATCGGGTTCCACTTGGGCAGGTGACGATAGCAATACTCGGCCACGTCGCCGATCATCCGCAGCGAGGGTTTCGGCGGGCAGATATAGGTGCCGCGGCTGAGATATTCCTTGATCAGGTCGTTCTGCACCGTGCCGGTGAGCTTCGCGACATCCGCCCCCTGCTCTTCGGCCACCGCGATGTAGAGCGCCAGCAGCCAGGGCGCCGTGGCGTTGATCGTCATGGAGGTGTTCATCTGTTCCAGCGGGATCCCGTCGAACAGCGCCCGCATGTCGCCGAGGTGCCCCACCGGGACGCCCACCTTGCCGACCTCGCCGCGGGCCAGCACGTGGTCGCTGTCATAGCCCGTCTGGGTCGGCAGGTCGAAGGCCACCGAAAGGCCGGTCTGCCCCCGCGCGAGGTTGGAGCGGTAAAGCGCGTTGGACGCCGCGGCGGTGGAATGGCCGGCATAGGTGCGGATCAGCCACGGCTTGTCCCGCTGCGGGGCCGCGTCGGATCGGGGGGCGTCTGTCATCTCGGTCATGCCGGGCTCCGGTGAATCGTGTGAGCAATATTATTGCGCTTTGGGCTTGGTAGCTGAAACAAACCCACCCTGTCAATTCGCCGCAACGCAGCGAGTTCCGCGCCGACTCCCTTCATCTTGCCGGAAAAACTCCCGCCGGAGGCTCCCGCCTTCTCCACCCGCGCCGCGGCCGGGACAAGGGCGCGACGGGCGAGGTCCTCGCGCGGCGCACAGTGCCATATTGCCCAAAAGTCCGGCACCTGCGACAGTCGCGCCACATGACACGCGACGTAACCCTGCCGCTCTGGCTTTTCCTGCTGATCCTGCTCTTCGCGGCGGTGACCTTCGCGTCGCATTTCCTGTTCCCCTCGGTCCGCTGGTTCTTCCGCCGGCGGCTGGAGCGGGCGGTGCGCCGGCTGAACCGGAGGCTGCAGCGCCCGATCCAGCCCTTCAAGCTCGCCCGCCGCCACGACATGATCCAGCGGCTGCTCTTCGATCCGGAGGTGGCCCGCGCCGTCCACGATCATGCCAGGGCGGAGGACGTGCCGGTCGACGTGGCCTTCGAGACCGCCCGCCGCTACGCGCGGGAGATCGTGCCGGGCTTTTCCGCGACGCTCTATTTCAGCGTGGCGATCCGGCTGGCCAAGCGGATCTCGCGCATGCTCTACGACGTGCGGCTGGAACGGGGGGAGGAAGCGCTGGCGCGGATCCAGCCCGGGGCCACGGTGATCTACGTGATGAACCACCGCTCCAACATGGATTACGTGCTGGTGACCTACCTGGCCGCGCGCAACGACGCGCTGGCCTATGCGGTGGGCGAATGGGCGCGGGTCTGGCCGATGTCGCGGCTGATCCGGGCCATGGGCGCCTATTTCATCCGGCGCCGGTCGCGCAACGCGCTCTATCGCCGGGTGCTGGCGCGTTACGTGCGGCTGGCCACCGATGGCGGCGTCGCGCAGGGCATCTACCCCGAGGGCGGGCTGAGCCTCGACGGCGCGCTGCAACCCGCCCGGCTGGGCCTTCTGCGCTACATCACCGACGGGTTCGATCCGGATGTCCGCGAGGTGGTCTTCGTTCCGGTGGCGCTGAACTATGACCGGGTGCTCGAGGATCGGATCCTGATCGCCGCCGGCGCGGCGGGCACCCGCCGGTTCCGGGCGCGCATCACCAGCGTGCTCTACAACACCGCGCGGCTGTTCTGGCTGAAGCTGCGCGGCCGCTACCGGCGGTTCGGCACGGCCGCCGTGGCCTATGGCGACCCGTTGACCCTGTCGGACTTCCTCGAAGGCCATCCCCCGGACGAGAAACTGACCGAGGACCTGGCGCAGGAGCTGATGACCCGCATCGGCGCCGTGGTGCCGGTCGTCGCGGTGCCGCTGGTCTGTTCCGTCCTGTCGGCGGGCCCGATGCGCCGCGACGCGCTGGAGGCGGAGGTGGGCCGCAGGCTCGACCTCCTCGGCCGGGCGAGCCGCGTTTCAGCGAAGGACCGGGTGGAGCGCGCGCTGGTGCTGCTGCGCAGCCGGCACATCGTTGAGACCGGGCCGGCCGACGGCGGATCGGAGGAGATCCGGATCCGGCCCGGACAGGAAGAGCTGGTGCGCTTCTACGCCAATTCGGTCGCCCACCTGCTGCCGCCCGCCGATCAGCGGATTTCTGCACCTGCGAATGAGGATGCTGCATCCGCGGGGTCATAAAATTACCAATTCTACCTCAGAGCGGTTGCTTTGTTTCGCGCTCAACGCTATGTCCGGGGCATGGGTCGCGATTCCGCATCGCGGCACGCATTCTTGAGGAGGCTTGGATGGCTTTGGACACCAATACCGGCATCGCGTCTTACGACGCGCCGCAAAAGGATCTCTACGAGCTGGGCGAGATGCCCCCGCTCGGCCATGTACCCAAGCAGATGTATGCCTGGGCGATCCGGCGCGAGCGCCACGGCGAACCCGACCAGTCGTTCCAGGTGGAGGTGGTGGATACGCCCGAACTCGACAGTTTCGAGGTGTTGGTCCTCGTGATGGCGGCGGGCGTGAACTACAACGGCGTCTGGGCCGGGCTCGGCGTGCCGATCAGCCCCTTCGACGTTCACGGCGCCGACTACCATATCGCGGGCTCCGACGCGTCGGGCATCGTCTGGGCGGTGGGCGACAAGGTGAAGCGCTGGAAGGTCGGCGACGAGGTGGTCATCCACTGCAACCAGGATGACGGCGACGACGAGGAATGCAACGGCGGCGACCCCATGTTCTCCGACAGCCAGCGGATCTGGGGCTACGAGACACCGGACGGCTCCTTCGCGCAGTTCACGCGGGTGCAGGCGCAGCAGCTCATGCCGCGGCCCAAGCACCTGACCTGGGAGGAGTCGGCCTGCTACACGCTGACGCTGGCCACCGCCTACCGGATGCTCTTCGGCCACCACCCGCACGAGCTCAAACCCGGGCAGAACGTGCTGGTCTGGGGCGCCTCGGGCGGGCTCGGCTCCTTCGCGATCCAGCTGATCAACACCGCGGGGGCGAACGCGATCGGCGTGATCTCGGAAGAGGACAAGCGCGAGTTCGTCATGTCGCTGGGCGCCAAGGGCGTGATCAACCGCAAGGACTTCAACTGCTGGGGCCAGCTGCCCACGGTGAACACGCCCGAATACAAGGAGTGGTTCACCGAGGTCCGCAAGTTCGGCAAGGCGATCTGGGAGATCACCGGCAAGGGGACCAACGTGGACATGGTCTTCGAGCACCCGGGCGAGGCGACCTTCCCGGTCTCCACCTTCGTGGTGAAGAAGGGCGGCATGGTGGTGATCTGCGCCGGGACCACGGGCTACAACCTGACCATGGATGCGCGCTATGTCTGGATGCACCAGAAGCGCATCCAGGGTTCGCATTTCGCCCATCTCAAGCAGGCGGCGGCGGCGAACAAGCTGATGGTGGAGCGTCGGCTGGATCCCTGCATGTCCGAGGTCTTCCCCTGGGCGGAGATCCCGGCGGCGCATGTGAAGATGCGGAAGAACCAGCACAAGCCCGGGAACATGGCGGTCCTGGTGCAATCGCCGCGCACCGGGCTGCGCACCTTCGAGGACGCGCTGGAGGCCGGCCGGAAGGGGTGAGCGTTTTGCTGTGAACAACGGGGGCCTCTCCTGCGGGAGGGGCCTTTTTTGGTCTTTCACCTCGCGATGCTGAACTCCTAGCCAGTTGCAAAGCCGCGCAGCGTCGGGCCGCGGTCCGGCGATCCATCCGTGGAATCCCTTGGTTTATCCCGGCCATGTCCGCCGAAGTTCGAAGCTGAGCACTGGCCCGACCGGATCGCCGGGCCCGGGGGCGGCCCGGCGATGCGCGGCGGCCTTCGGCCTTGATTCCGCGCCGGAGCCACGTTCGAACCCTCCGCTTGCGGGAGGCCCTGACGCAAAGGCTCCGCATCCCACACGCGCCTGCCGCCCCCCCCGCCACCCGACGAGGCGGGTCCACCTTCGGTCTTTCTCCCCCGCGCCCTGACGATGTACGTCCAGCTTCAGCCCTTCTCCCTTGCGCTTGCCACATGAGAGCCTTCCGCTTTCGGGATGCCCTGCCACGAAGGCTCCCATCCAACCCGAGCACCTGCCAGCATCCCCCCGACGATGCGCCCCGCCCTCCAACCCTTCCTCGCGCGGTGGCCCGTGCGAGCCATCCGCTTGCGCGCTGCCCCGACGCAAAGCCCCCGCATCCCCCACACCCGCTGGCATCGCCCCGCGCCCGGGGATAGGGTCGCGCCATGACTCTCCCCGCGCTCACCTTCTCGCATGACCAGGCCGAGGCCTATGACCGCGTCACCGCGCTGCTGCAGGGCGTGGGCATCGACCTCGAAGAGGGCCTGCTCCATCCCCCGCGGGAGGGCGGCGACAAGGTGATGGCGCTGATCGGCAAGGCGGGCTCGGGCAAGACGCTGCTGCTGGCCGAGCTCTACAAGGCGCTTGATGCCGCGGGCGTGGAGACGGTGACCGGCGATTACGAGGGCCGCAAGCGCAAGGACCGGCGGACGCTGGCGATCCTCGCGCCCACCAACAAGGCGGCGAGCGTGCTGCGCAACCGCGGCGTGCCGGCGACCACGATCCACCGCATCCTCTATACGCCCGTCTACGACCCGGAATACGAGCGCATCGCCGAATGGCTGATGGGCAATGGCGAGAAGCCCGAGATCGAGGGGCTGACGCCGGAAGCGCTGGACCGCGCCTGGGCCTTTTTCCAGAACAACAAGTCGGTGCCGGGCGCGCTGGCCGCGGCGGGGCTGAGGGGCTCGGACTTCATCACCGGCTGGAAACGGCGGGACGAGCCGCTGGACGTGGGCTTCGTCGACGAATCCTCGATGCTGGACGACCGCCAGTTCCAGGACTTGCAGGAGATCTTTCCCACGCTCCTGCTTTTCGGCGATCCAGCGCAGCTGGCCCCGGTGAACCAGTCCGGCGCGATGGTCTTCGACCGGCTGGGCGAGCGGCAGAAGATGGAGCTGCACCGCGTGCACCGGCAGGAGGCCGACAGCCCGATCCTCGACATCGCTCATGCGCTGGCGGACCCCGAGCTGGGCTTCGAGGATTTCGAGCGGCTGATCGAGGAGAAGGCGCGCATCGACGACCGGGTCGTCTGGTCGCAGCGGGTGGAGGTCGACCTGATGGCGCGCTCGCCGGTGCTGGTCTGGCGCAATGCCACGCGGATCCGGCTGATCAACGCCTTCCGCGCGGTGCACGGCGCACCGGAGACGGAGCTGCTGCCGGGCGAGCCGCTGATCTGCGACGGGCTGGAGCTGCCGCTCAAGCACCGCAAGAAGCGGCTGGACCTGGAGGCGCGGGGCCTGATCAAGGGGGCGCAGGTGGTCTATCTCGGGCCGGGCCGCAAGCCCGGCTTCTCGCGGCTGCACGTGATCGGCGCGGAGGATCCGCAGGTCTCGGCGGCCTCGATCGTGAAGATCGAGAAGCCCGACGAGGAAGAGCCGTTCATTCCCTTCGCGGCGGGGATGGGCGCGGCCTTCCTGCATGGCGCGGCGGTGACCATCCACAAGGCCCAGGGCTCGCAGTGGGAGAACGTGCAGGTCTTCGCTCCGGATCTCTATGCCGCGGCCCGGATGGGCCGCAGCGAGGCAGGACAGCCGCTGTGGAAACGGCTGGCCTATGTCGCGGTCACACGCGCCTCGGAGCGGCTGTACTGGGTGGTGCGCAACCGGCTGTCGCGGCCCTCCGGGCCGCTGCAGGTGGATGATCTGAAGAAGGCAGCGCCTACGGCGCTGGAACTGGTACGCGAGGAGGACAATCCATGAAGACCGTTCTGGTGACCGGCGCAAGCGCCGGTATCGGGAAAGCCTCGGCAGAGGCTTTCCTCGACGCGGGCTGGCAGGTCGGGCTGCTGGCGCGGCGGGGCGCCGCGCTGGAGGAGATCGCCGGCGCGCGCGAGCGCGCGCTGGTGCTGGAGGCCGATGTCACCGATGCCGAGGCGGTCGACGCGGCCTTCGGCCGCTTTCTGGACTGGGCGGGGCGGATCGACGTGCTGTTCAACAATGCCGGCCGGTTCGGCCGGGCCGTGCCGATCGACGAGCTGGCGCTCGACGAATGGCGCGACATCGTGGAGGTGAACCTCCACGGCATGTTCCACTGCGCCCGCGCCGCCTTCGGCGCGATGCGCCGGCAGGCGCCGCAGGGCGGGCGGATCATCAACAACGGCTCCATCTCGGCCCATGCGCCGCGCGCGGGCGCCGCGGCCTACACCACCACCAAGCACGCGATCACCGGCCTGACCAAGCAGATCTCGCTCGACGGCCGGCCCTACGACATCGCCTGCGGTCAGATCGACATCGGCAATGCCCGGACCGACCTGATCGAGAACATCATCGCCGCCGACCCCGACAACCCGCCGCCCTCCATGGATGTCGCCGACGTGGCACGCTCCGTGCTGCACATGGCCGAGCTTCCGCCCGAGGCCAATGTCCAGTTCATGACCGTCATGGCGACCAAGATGCCCTATATCGGCCGCGGCTGAGCGGGATTTTCCGCCAGCCGGAACGTCACGGAAAAAGCCGGGACAGCACGGAGGCGCCCCCTTGTGGTGCCGCCCGGGGCCGCCCATTATGCCGCCGAACGCATCAAGGAAAGGGAGGCCGGCATGCAAGGCATGATGATGCATCGCCCGTTGTCGATCATCGAGATCCTGCGCTTCGCGTCTGAGATCCACAGCACGGCCGAGGTCGTCTCGGTCCGCACCGAGGGCGACATCCACCGCCAGACCTATGCCGAGACCTATGCCCGCGTGGCGCGGCTGGCGCACGGGCTGGCCGGCCTGGGCATCGCGCCGGGCGACCGCGTGGCGACGCTGGCCTGGAACGGCTACCGGCATCTCGAGCTTTACTACGCCGTCTCCGGCATCGGGGCCGTCTGCCATACGATCAACCCCCGCCTCTCGGCCGAGCAACTGATCTACATCACCCACCATGCCGAGGACCGGGTGCTGTTTCTCGACACCACCTTCCTGCCCATCGTGGAGGCGCTGGCCGACAAGCTGCCCGCCGACATGCGCTACGTGCTGATGACCGACCGCGCCCACATGCCCGAGAGCAAGGTCGAGCTGATCTGCTACGAGGACCTGCTGGACGGCCAGGAGGAAAGCTACGACTGGCCCGAGCCGGACGAGAACGACGCGGCCTCGCTCTGCTACACCTCGGGGACCACGGGCAATCCCAAGGGCGCGCTCTATTCCCACCGCTCCACCGTGCTGCACGCGATGGAAACGGCGATCACGCTCTATTCCTCCCTGCGCGAGGGCAAGCGGGTGATCCCGGTCGTGCCGATGTTCCACGTCAACGCCTGGGGCCTGCCCTATGCCGCGCCGATGACCGGCGTGTCGCTGATCATGCCGGGACCCAAGCTCGACGGCGCGTCGCTCTTCGACCTGATCGAGGGCGAGCAGGTGGATGCCGCCTGGGGCGTGCCGACGGTCTGGCAGGGCCTGCTGGCCGAGTTCCGCAAGCGCGGCACCCATCCGAAATGCTTTACCGACATGGTGGTGGGCGGCTCGGCCGCGCCGACCTCGATGATCGAGGCCTTCGAGAAGATGGGCGTCAGCGTCTGCCACGCCTGGGGCATGACGGAGATGAGCCCGATCGGCACCCAGGGCCTGCTGCCGCGCGAGCTGCGCGAGGCGCCGCTGTCCGACCAGATCGCGCTCAAGTCCCGGCAGGGGCGGCGCATGTTCGGCGTGGATCTCAAGATCGTCGACGAGGAGGGCAAGCCCCTGCCCCATGACGGCAAGGCGTCGGGCGAGCTTTACGTGCGCGGCAACACCGTGATCTCGGGCTATTTCGAGAACGCGGAGGCCACGGCGGAGGCCTTCGATTCCGAGGGCTGGTTCGGCACCGGCGACATCGCCTCGATCGACGAACGGGGCTTCCTGCTGATCCAGGACCGCGCGAAGGACCTGATCAAGTCGGGCGGGGAATGGATTTCCTCCATCGACCTGGAGAACGTGGTCTCGGCCCATCCCAAGGTGGCGAGCTGCGCGGTGATCGCCGTGCCGCATCCGAAATGGGACGAGCGCCCGCTGCTGATCGTGGTGCCCGAGGGCGATGACCGGCCCGGCAAGGACGAGATCGACGCGCTGCTGCTGGAGCATGTGGCCAAGTGGCAGCTGCCCGACGCGATGGAATTCGTCGACGAGCTGCCGCTGACGGCGACCGGCAAGGTCTCCAAGCTGACGCTGCGCAAGCGCTTCGCCGATTACAAGCTGCCCGACGCGGGATGAGCGAGGCCGCCGCCCCGGGCCTTGCCCCAGAGCTTTCGCCGGAGGCGGTGGAGGCGCTGCTGGACCAGGAGCTGCCCGCCACCCGGTGGGAGCGGCTTGACCAGCCGCGGATCTCGGCCTTCGGGGAGCTGACCGGCGATCATGCCCCGGTGCATGTCGATCCGGCCAGCCCCGAGGCGGCGGCCTTCGGCGGCACCATCGCGCAGGGGTTCCTCACGCTCTCGCTGCTGACCTCCATGGTCTACCAGACGGTGCCGGGGATCGCGGGGATGACCGGGCTCAATTACGGCTTCGACCGCGTGCGCTTCATCGCGCCGGTGCCGGAGGGCGCGCGGGTGCGCGGGCAGTTCCGCCTGCGCGAGGTGACGCGGCCCGCTTCGGGCCAGCTGCAGCTGCGCTGGCAGGTCGAGATGGAGATAGAAGGCCACACGCGCCCGGCGCTCGTGGCGGAATGGCTGGCGCGCTACGTGCCGGCGACAGGGATCTGAGGGAGGACGACATGGACCTGGGCATGACCGAGCGGGTGAAGCCGCTCATCGACCAAGTGCGCAAGATGGTGAACGAGGAGATCGCGCCGCTCGACCGCGAATTCCACGAGCTGGTGGGCACCCACCCCTCGGGCGACCGGTTCAAGCACGTGCCGCGGCAGCTGGAGATCCTCGACGGGCTGAAGACCAAGGCGAAGGAGCGCGGGCTCTGGAACTTCTGGCTGACGGGCAGCGAACGGGGCTACGGGCTAAGCACCGTGGAATATGCCTACCTCGCGGAGGAGATGGGCAAGGTCGGCATCGCCGCCGAGGTCTTCAACTGCTCGGCGCCCGATACCGGCAACATGGAGGTGCTGGAGCGTTACGGCACCGAGGAGATGAAGCGGAACTGGCTCTCCCGCCTGCTGGAGGGCGAGATCCGCTCGGCCTACGTGATGACCGAGCCGGGGGTGGCCTCGTCGGACGCGGCGCAGCTTTCCTTCGAGGCGAAGAAGGACGGCGACGCGTGGGTTCTCAATGGCGAGAAGTGGTGGATCTCCGGCGCCGGCGACCCGCGCTGCGCGGTCTACATCGTCATGGCCGCCACCGATCCGGACGCGCCCAAGCATTCGCGCCATTCGATGTTCGTGATGGATGCGGACACGCCCGGCGTCGAGGTGCTGCGCCCGATGCAGGTCTTTGGTCATGACGACGCGCCGCACGGTCACATGCACCTGCGCTTTACCGATGTGCGCCTGCCGGCCGACGCGCTGATCCTGGGCGAGGGGCGCGGCTTCGAAGTGGCTCAGGGCCGGCTCGGGCCCGGGCGCATCCACCATTGCATGCGCGCCATCGGCCAGGCCGAGAAGGCCCTGGAGATGATGTGCCGCCGCGGTCTCGCGCGGGAAGCCTTCGGCAAGCGGCTGACCGAGCTGGGGGCGAATTACGACATCATCGCCAATGCCCGGATGGAGATCGAGATGGCGCGGCTGCTGTGCCTCAAGGCCGCCTGGATGATGGACAGCGCCGGCGTGAAGGCGGCGCAGCCCTGGATTTCCAAGATCAAGGTGGTGGCGCCGCTGATGGCTGCCAAGGTGGTGGACGAGGCGATGCAGCTGCACGGCGCGGCCGGGATCAGCCAGGATTTCGACCTGGCGCACATGTACACCCACATCCGCACCCTGCGCTTCGCCGACGGTCCGGACGCGGTTCACCGCCGCCAGGTCGCCCGCGCCGAGCTGAAGAAATACACCAACGCCGAGACCTGACACCGGGCCGGGGCGCCCGCTTCGGCGGGGGCTCCGCTACGTATTCCAGTCAGCCCCCGGCGCTCGACCTGCACAGGTGCGGCCGCCGTCACATCCCGTGGCTGCGGTCGTAGTCGTTGGGCTCCGGTGGGGTCCAGCCGTGCGGCGGGGCGAGCGGCGCGAAGGTTTCCACCAGCAGCGGATGGCACTCCGCCGCATCCGAGGAATGCGCCGCCCCGCAATCGCCGCCGGGACAGGCCGACAAGGCCCCCAGCAGGTCGATCTCGGCGAAGAATTCCAGGTAATCGCCGGGCCGCACGGGCGACGCCTTCATGAAGTACTGTCCCGTGTCGCGGGTGAAGCCGGTGCACATGAAGACGTTGAGCACGTCGTGGACATGCGGCTCCGCCTCGCGGGCGGGGATGTCGAGGTGCCGGGCCAGCGCGCGGGTCAGGTTGGAATGGCAGCAATGGTGGTAATCGCCGCCCGACAGCAGCCGCCCGGTATAGGGATCGCACCGGGTGCCGATCACGTCATGCACCGCCCCGCCCCATTCGTCGATGCCGTACCAGCCGAGCGTGTCCTCGACGATCGTCGCCATTGGGCGCAGCACCGGGAAGGCAGACCACAGCCGGTCGCCCGTGGTCACGTGGCTGCCATGCAGGGCCCGGGTCTTGCCGGAATAGAAGCGTTCCGGCATGTCGCGCGGGTTCCAGAGGTTGAGGTCGCCGACCTGCGGCCCGCCGACGCTGGAGATGCGGAAGAAATGCCCGGCCTGGACGGTGAAACACTCCGCCTCGCGCGGGGCGATCAGCACCTCGCCGGTCTTTTCCGCCCCCCGTCTCGCGTCGTGATAGGCGCCGAGGTCGGGGCGCGGCAACGTCTCGGTCGGGTAGCAGATGACGGGGCGCAGGGCGCGCCGCGCGGCGGCATCGTCCGGGGCTTCCGGCGGTGGGGGCAGCTTGCTCATGGCGGCAGACTAGGCGGGCCGTCGCGGGCCGGCAATGGGCCCTCACGCCGCGGCTTGCCAACGGCGGGGTCCGGGCGCAGGCTATACAAGCGGGTCGCCGGAGGAGCCGGGGCGCAGCATGGGGGAGCACGGGATGGCACAGCGGATCACCGCTGAGGAACAGCGTGGCAAGGGCCGCTACGCGCTTGTCGAGGACGGCCGGGAGACGGGGGCGGAACTGACCTATTCCCGCACCGGCCCGGAGCTTGTCATCATCGACCATACGGGCGTGCCGGAGCCGATGCGCGGCCGCGGCGCCGGGCGACAACTGGTCGAACACGCCGTGGCCGAGGCGCGGCGCGAGGGCTGGCATATCCTGCCGCTCTGCCCGTTTGCCGGGGCGCTCTTCCGCCGCAACCCGGACTGGGCCGACGTGCTGGAAGGGCGCTGAGGCTCAGCCGGCGCGATGGCAGATCTTCGGCGGCTTGCCGTTGTCGGTCCAGGTCGATGCGCCGCAATGAATGCAATGGTAGAAGGTCTGCCCGTCGCGGTCGCGGCTGCGATCCATCCGCCAGCGGCAATCGCGGACGGGGGCGCGTTTCCATGCCACGATCGCGACGATCACGAGGGCGATGACGAATCCGATGGGGGCCAGCATGGTCCTGAGCTATGCCTCCGCGGCGCGGCTTTCCAGCCCCCTTTCGCGTGACCGCTCGTCGCGTCCGCCCCGCCCACCAGCTCCAACCCGTCCGCAGAGCCGTTTGGCCCCGCCGCGCGGCTAGGTGTAAAGCGCCCCGGCCAGGCCCAGCATGAACCCGGCGACGGCGCCCAGCGGCGGACCCCATGTCGTCTCCAGCCGGACCTGCGGCGCGACGTCCTCGAAGATCAGGTAGAGGATGCCGCCGGCCGAGAACAGCATCACCGCGCCCAGCACCTCGGGCTGGTCGTCGAGCACCAGGAGCCCCATCGCCGCCGCCGCCGGGCCCAGCGGAACCATCAGCAGGAACAGCGCCATCAGCCGCCCGCCGCGGAGCTTGCCGCTTTCCTCGATCTCGCGGTAGGCGTTGAACCCCTCGGGCAGGTTCTGCAGCGCGATGAGCCCCGCCATCAGCAGCGCCACCGCCGGGTCCCCCGCGATGAGCGACCCCAGCGCCATCGCCTCGGGCAGGTAATCGAGCACCATCGCCATGAACTGCGCGGCGCTGCCGCCATGGGCCGACAGCTTCCGGTCGAGGAAGAAGAAGATCAGCCCGCCCGCGCCGAACCAGCAGATCGCGGGGAACGGATGCAGGCGCAGGCTGCCCTCGGGGACCAGTACCAGCGCGATTGCGGAAAAGAGCGCCCCGCCGCCGAAGGCGATGACCGAATGCCGCAGTTCGGTCTCGAGCCAGCCGGGCAGGAACCGCTCCAGCCGGGCCAGCGCCGCGCCGACGGGGATGGCGAGCCCGGCCAGCGTGGCCAGCAGCAGCGCACCGGGCAATGGCGCGGCGACGGGCAGGATCATCCCCTGCCCTCCCGCGCGGCCTGCCCGGTCAGCGCGGCCGCCCGGCTCACATCGAGCGCGCGACCAGCAGTTTCTTGGTCTCCGCGATGGCCTTCGCGGGGTTCAGACCCTTGGGGCAGGTCTTGGCGCAGTTCATGATCGTGTGGCAGCGGTAGAGCTTGAACGGGTCCTCGAGGTCGTCCAGCCGCTCGCCCGTCGCCTCGTCGCGCGAATCGATGATCCAGCGATAGGCATGCAGCAGCGCCGCGGGCCCGAGGTAACGGTCGGAGTTCCACCAGTAGGACGGGCAGGCCGTCGAGCAGGAGGCGCACATGACGCATTCATACAGGCCGTCGAGCTTCTTGCGGTCCTCGATGGACTGCTTCCATTCCTTGGCCGGCGTGTTCGACTTGGTTTCCAGCCAGGGCATGATGGACGCATGCTGCGCGTAGAAATGCGTGAGGTCGGGGATCAGGTCCTTGACCACCGGCATGTGCGGCAGCGGGTAGATCGACACGTCGCCCTTCACCTCGTCCAGCCCGTAGATGCAGGCCAGCGTGTTGATGCCGCCGATATTCATGGCGCAGGATCCGCAGATCCCCTCGCGGCAGGAGCGGCGGAAGGTCAGCGTCGGATCGATCTCGTTCTTGATCTTGATCAGCGCGTCCAGAACCATCGGGCCGCACTTGTCCATGTCGAGGAAATAGGTGTCGACACGCGGGTTCTCACCATCCTCGGGGCTCCAGCGATAGATCTTGAACTTGCGCACGTTCTTGCCGTCCGGCTTCGGCCAGGTCTTGCCGGTGCGGATGCGCGAGTTCTTGGGGAGCGTCAGTTGAACCATGGGGATACCTCTGGAACGGATCGTCCTTTTGGCGCGACACTAACCCCTGCGGGGGCAAAGGAAAAGCCGCGCGATCGCGAAAATTGGGCCGGAATGGCGGTTTCACGGAGGGTTGTGATCACAACTGGTCGTCCCACCGTGCAAAGAGCGCATCGAAGAGCCGCGGGGTGGGCCCGCCCTTGCCGTCGCCGGTGGTGCGCAGCATGTCGCGCAGCTCCAGCCCGGCCTCGGCCAGCAGCGCGATCATCCGCGACGGCGGGGCCACGCCTTCGAAGCGCGGCGTCACCGACATCTCGACGATGACGAAGGTGCAGCGCTTCAGCGTCTCGGTGGCGCCCTGCAGCACCTCCAGCTCGAACCCCTCGGTATCGATCTTGAGCCCGAAGGGCCCGGGCAGACCCTCGGTCAGCTTGTCCAGCGGCACGACCGGGACGCGCCGCTCCTCCACCTCGCGGTGCCGCTGCGCCAGCGCGTCGGTGCGCGGCCGGATGCCCGCCATGGCGCCGGAAGGCCCGTGCCGGGTGGAGGGGATGCGCAGGGTGACCTCGCCCTCCTCGGCGCCGAGGGCAACCTGGTGGAACTCGTGGAACAGCGGCGCGCCCCGCGCCTCCACCGCGGCGCGACTCTCGGCGCGGGGATCGACCAGCAGGAAATGCGCCTCGGGGAAAGCGCGGTAGAGGAAGGGCGTGCCGGTATCCACGCCCACGTCGATCACCGTCTTCGCCTCGAACCCGTAGGCCCGCAGGTGGGAGGGCGTCTGTTTGTCGGCAATGGCCACCAGTCCCTCGGCGCGCAGGTGGTGGCGCACCATGGCGGCGCGCTCCTGCTCGCCCGGAACGGTCTCGGCGGTGGGGGGCACGCCCTCGCGCACCCGGTCCACCGCGCGCTGCGACACCGGGAAGGCCGGGCCGCGCGGCGCCTCTTCCAGCCGCTCGGTCCAGCCAGCGTCGCTTTCGTAGCCCAGCTCGCGCAGCGCGCCGCCGAATTCCGCCTCGTAGACCTCGCCCACGGCGCGCGGCATCTCGCGGGGCCAGCGGATGTGCCGCGCCGCGATGCTGCGCTCGTCCACCCCCGCCGCCCGGGCGCCGGCCAGCGGGCTGAGCCGGGAAAAGGATTTGACCCCCTGCGCCTGCTCGTGGGTATCGAGCCCCAGCCGCGCCAGCGCCGCCTGGATCAGGAAGCAGTCGGTATCGGCGATCAGCTCCTCGTAGCGCAGGGTGACGGCATTGCCCGCATCGCCGGGAAAGGCCAGCATCTCCTCCACCGTCTCGGCATGGCGGTTGCGCATCTCGAAGAGCAGCTTGGCCTCGGCCCCTTCCAGAGCGTTCAGATGCTCGGCATAGGTCCGCCCGCCGAGATCGGCGCGCGGCCGGTGAAGGAACCCCGCCCCGCCCTCGGCCTGGGCGATGTGATGGTCATGGCAGCCCGAGATCAGGATGTCGCGCGGATCGCGCAGGATATGGACCACCGCCGCATCGCCGCGCTCCAGCAACGGCCGGGGGAATGTGCCGGAGAAATGGCACAGGATCGCCCTGCCCGCCGAAGGGATGGCTGCGCGCACGTCGCCGTCGGAGATGTCGATCCAGGGCAGGTCGATCTCGGCCGCCAGGCTGCGGATCGCCCGCTTGATCCAATGGGTGCCGCCCTTGTGGTGGGTGGCAAAGCACAGCAGGCGGGGATCTTCTGCGCTGCCGGTCATGCGGGCACCTCGGTCCGAGTGTCTCGGGCGGCCGGCCGCCTGAGGCGCTTTTCGGCATCAGGCGCATCGACGAAAGGAGCGGCGCGGCGCGCTGGCCTCAGCAGGTCTGCGGTCATCTCAAGCTCTCCAGAAACCGGTCGATGGATGCGCGCGGGACGTCCAGCCGCGTCGGCCAGCGGGCCCGCAGCCTGTCCGCGAGCGAGGCCGCTACATCGGCCCGAGCCAGCACGGGAAGCCCCGTTTCGGCGCCGATTTCCCGCGCCCGGTTGTCGATCGACAGGACGAGGCTGCGGCGACGGTGGTGCAACCCCCGGATCGTCCCGTGCAGCCGCGTGCCCACCACGTCGCAGGGCGCCGCGGCGAGGAAGCGGTCGTAATCGGCAAGGTTGGGTGCCAGCCGCCGCACGCGCTCCTGCCCCGGCAGGGAATCGAGGTAGCCGCCATCGCGCGGCTGCTGCGGCCAGAACCAGACCTCGTCGTAGAGATCGAGCAGGATGCGCAGCATCTCCGCGTCTTCCGGCCCCGCCTTGTGCCGGGTCAGCGTGAAGATCACGCGCGAGGCGGGGCCTTCCGGCACCTCCTCCGTCGGCACCGATGCCCAGAGCGTGGGGCAGGAGGTATTCAGCGCCTCGCGCCCGGCCTCCTGCACGATCTTCGCCCCGAGCGCGTCGCGCACCGAATGCGGCCGCCCGGGCGCGAGCAGCCGGTTCAGCAGCCTCTTCTGCCGCCACGAGACCTTGGTGAAATCCCGGTTCGCGCCGACGCCAAGCAGCACGACCTTGCCTTCGAGCAGCGGCAGATCCCGCCGCGTCAGGGTCCAGATCGCCCGCTTCCCCACCCGGTACCGGGGATCGAGCGCGTTTGTCCCCAGCAGCAGGACGAGGTCGGCCGCGTCCACGTGCCGCCGGCTCCAGCCGCCCAGGCCGTCATGCCCCGAGGAACTGGTGACATAGGCCCCTTCGAGAACCGGCTCCAGCGCGGCGCGGGCCTCCGAAACGATGATCTCGTCCCCCGGGTTGTCCGATGCCACGGCCGTGTCGATCAGATGGATGTGGCGCACCTTTGCCCCGTTTCCCGTTTCCTGTGCCGCGCCGGTTGAAGCCCGGACGAATTTGCCGGATGACATACCGGAACCGCTCAGAGGGATATAGGGCCGATGTTCACCTTGGCAGCCAGAAGTTTCCGCAACGCCTCGGAAACCTTCGTCCGCGCCCATGCGGAGCGGATCGCGCCGGGACAAAGCGCCTATGTCTGTTTCGACGACGCGCCGGACGACCCGCTGCCCGGCCCGCTGCTTTACCATGCCAACACCTGGCCGCGCATCACCGGAAGCACCCAGCGCCCCGCCCTGCCCTTCACCGGGCTCGAAGCGCTGCGGACCCGGGTCGTGGCCAGCTTCCTGAAGCGGAACGACGTGGGCACCATGCTGGCGGAGTTCGGCCCCTTCGGCTATCGCCTGCTGCCCGCGGCCGAACGCGCCGGGGCCCGGCATTTCGTGCATTTCCACGGCTGGGACGCCTCGCGCGTGCTGTCGGATGCGCGCACCCTGCGCAAGTACCAGATGCTCTGGGACCGGGCCGCCGGCTTTTTCGCCCCCTCGCGCTTCATCGCGGACCGGCTGATCGCGGTCGGCTGCCCCGCAAGCGCCATCGAGGTCACCCCCTGCGGCGTCGACCCCGAGAACTTCCCGCTGTCGCGGCGGCAGCCCGGCCGCGCGCTTGCCGTGGGCCGCTTCGTGGACAAGAAGGCCCCCGAGGTCACGGTGGCCGCCTTCGCCGCCGCCGCCTCGCGCCACCCCGAGGCGCGGCTGGATTTCGTCGGCGACGGGCCGCGGCTGGAGGCCTGCCGCAAGATCGCCGAAGAGCACGGACTGGTCGAGCGGATCACCTTTCACGGCGTCCTTGCGCATGACGAGGTTCGCCGGCTGATGGCGCGGGCCTCCATCTTCCTGCAGCATTCCGTCACCGCGCCCAGCGGCGATACCGAGGGGCTGCCGGTCGCGATCCTCGAGGCGATGAGCGCGGGGCATTGTGTCATTTCCACCCGGCATAGCGGCATTCCCGAGGCCGTGATCGAGGGCGAAAGCGGACTGCTGACCGATGAGCATGACGTCGCTGCCATGACGGCGGCCATCGACCGCGCGCTTGCCGATCCGGACTGGGCCGCCGGTCTTGGCGATGCGGCGCGGGCACGGGTGGCGGAGCGGTTCAGCATGGACCGCTCGGTCGGCATCCTGCGCGAGCGAATGGGCCTTTGACCGGGCAAGCAAAGGGCCCCTGACCGCGATCGGATCAGAGGCCCGTGTCTGCAATGAAACGCCGTCCTGGCAGGATCAGAACGTCCGTTCCTTGGGCGCGATGCGCTTCGGCTCGATCCCGCCTTCGTCCGGCGTGGTGAGCGGATCGAGGATGACCGAGCGGTAGCTCAGCACCACCTCGTTGCCCTCGACCCGGGCGATGGAATGCACGCGCCAGTTCTCGTCGTCGCGCGTCGGATGATCCTCGTGGGCATGCGCCCCGCGGCTTTCCTTGCGCGCCTCGGCGCCGACGATGGTGGCCAGCGCGTTGGGCATGAGGTTGGTCAGCTCAAGCGTCTCCATCAGGTCGGAGTTCCAGACGAGGCTGCGGTCGGTGACATGCAGATCGTCGAGCTTGGCCGCGATCGCCTTCATCTTCTCGACACCCTCGGCCATGGTCTTGGCGGTGCGGAACACGGCCGCATCCTCCTGCATGGTGCGCTGCATCTCGTTGCGCAGCTCGGCCGTGGGCGTGCCGCCCCTGGCGTTGCGAAGCCCGTCGAACCGGTCGAAGGCCTTGTCGATGGCCGCCTTGCGCGGCGCCGGCACGGCAGAGGCCGCATCGACCGTCTTGCCCGCCCGGATCGCCGCGGCGCGGCCGAAGACCACGAGGTCGATCAGCGAGTTGGAGCCCAGACGGTTCGCCCCGTGGACGGAGGCGCACCCTGCCTCGCCCACGGCCATCAGGCCGGGAACCACGGCGTTGGGGTCCGACTCGGTCGGGTTCAGCACCTCGCCCCAGTAATTCGTGGGGATGCCGCCCATGTTGTAGTGCACCGTCGGCAGGACCGGGATCGGCTCTTTCGTGACGTCGACGCCGGCAAAAATTTTGGCCGATTCGCTGATCCCCGGCAGCCGCTCGTGCAGCGCCTCGGCGGGCAGGTGGCTGAGGTTCAGGTGGATGTGGTCGCCATGCTCGCCCACGCCCCGGCCCTCGCGGATCTCCATGGTCATGGAGCGCGAGACGTAGTCGCGCGGCGCGAGGTCTTTGTACTGCGGCGCATAGCGCTCCATGAAGCGCTCGCCCTCGGAGTTGGTGAGATAGCCACCCTCGCCGCGCGCGCCCTCGGTGATCAGGCAGCCCGAGCCATAGATGCCGGTGGGGTGGAACTGCACGAATTCCATGTCCTGGAGCGGCAAGCCCGCGCGCGCCACCATGCCACCGCCATCGCCGGTGCAGGTATGCGCCGAGGTGGCGGAGAAATAGGCCCGGCCGTAGCCGCCGGTGGCCAGCACCACGGTCTTGGCGGCAAAGACATGCATGGTCCCGTCGTCGAGCTTCCAGCACAGCACGCCCTGGCAGGCGCCGTCCTCGCTCATCAGCAGGTCGATGGCGAAATACTCGACGTAGAACTCGGCCTTCTGCTTGAGCGACTGGCCATAGAGCGTGTGCAGGATGGCGTGGCCGGTGCGGTCGGCGGCGGCGCAGGTGCGCTGCACGGCGGGGCCTTCGCCGAATTCGGTGGTGTGGCCGCCGAAGGGCCGCTGGTAGATCTTGCCTTCCTCGGTGCGCGAGAAGGGCACGCCGTAATGCTCCAGCTCGTAGACCGCCTTGGGCGCCTCGCGGGCGAGGTATTCCATGGCGTCCGTATCGCCCAGCCAGTCCGACCCCTTCACGGTGTCGTACATGTGCCACTGCCAGTTGTCGGGGCCCATGTTGGACAGCGAGGCGGCGATGCCCCCCTGCGCGGCCACGGTGTGCGAGCGGGTCGGGAAGACCTTGGTCACGCAGGCGGTGCGCAGACCCTGCTCGGCCATGCCAAGCGTCGCGCGCAGCCCGGCGCCGCCGGCACCCACGACCACGACGTCATATTCATGCGTCTCGTATTCGTATTCAGCCATGTGGAAGTCCCCGGAACTTAAAGCGCGATCTTGGCGATGGCGAAGAGGCCGGCCGCGGCCAGCGCATAGGCCACGCAGGTCACGGCGATGATGGTGAAGCGGCCGGTCCCGCCGTGGACGTAATCCTCCACCGCGGTCTGCGCGCCCTTGCGGAAATGGTGCATCCCCACCAGCAGCGTGAGCGCCGCGACGATCGCCGGGAAGGGCCGCGCGAAGTAGGCCAGCACCGCCTCGTGGCTCTTGCCCAGCATCGGGCCGAAGGTGAAGACGAAGAGCGGCACCAGCACGATGAGCGCCCAGGAGGTGACGGTCATGGACCAGTGATGCGCGGTCCCGGACTTGGCGCTGCCCAGCCCCTCGGCGCGTTTGCGGTCGGTCACGTAATCCATGTCTCTTACCCCCAGACCAGCATGATGATGGCGGTCAGCACGGCCAGCACGACCGAGCCGATGACGACGGTCCAGCCCAGCTTGTAGGCGGTCGGCAGGTCGAGCCCGCGGCCGGTGTCCCAGATCAGGTGCCGGATGCCGGCGAGGCTGTGGTACCAGAGCGCCCAGACCGAGAGAAACAGCACCAGGTCGCCCAGCCAGGAGGTCAGCGCCCAGTCGGCCCAGGCGAAGGCCTCGGGCGAGGTGGCGGCGGCGAGGAACCACCAGACCACCAGCACGGTCCCCGCGAGCAGCGAAAGCCCGGTGATCCGCGTCAGGATGGAGGTGACGGAGGTGAGCTGCAGCTTGTAATATTGTCCAAGCATGAAAGGTGAAAGCGGGCGATTGCCCCGGTTCACGTCAGCCATGGGTACGGTCCTTTCCTCTCCTGTGGCGCGCGACTACCAATAACGCCTTTTACCCGGCTGTCACGGGGGAGGCCAGCGGGAGCCGCGTTATTTTTCATCGGATTGCATGAAATCCCCCGGCTTGTGATCACTAGCCGGAAGGGTGTGATCACATAAGTCGGACCCTTGGCCGCCCCCGCGCCTCGCCCCGGCGGAGCCCTGGTGGATCGGCCCCGCGAGGATTTTCTTGCCTCCGGCGGGGATATTTATGGTCAGAAGAAACACTTTCTTAACTATCTGCTGCGAAAGTCATGAGGCGGTACAGGGAGGGATCCCGATGACCGTGTCAGGAGAAGCGCTCAGCTTCTTCTCGGCCCGCATCTCTCGGGAGGTGCGGGCCATCCCCTCCTGGCGCGTCTTCTTCTGACCATAAATATCCCCGCCGGAGGCAGGCCGTTCAACTGCCAGGGGCGCTGCACCCGGGAATGGGCGACGCGTTCGCCAAGGGCGCACCTGCCGCTTGCGTCTTGCTTGCTTGGCGGTCTGCCCGCCTAGAGCGGCACCAGCGCCCAGTAATCGAGATCCAGCAGCACCCCCGGCAGGTAGCGCCCGCCCTCATCCTTCAGCGCGCCGACCGAGCCGTCCTTCGTCGCCACCAGCCGCAGGCGCAGGGCCCCCACGCCGGGCCTGTCCGTCTCGGCCTTGTCCAGCACCTCGGACCAGGCCTTGACCGTGTCGCCGGCAAAGCAGGGATTGGCATGGGCCCCGCCGTTCAGCCCCACGATCATCTGCGCATTGGCCAGCCCGTTGAAGCTCAGCGCGCGGGCGAGCGAGATCACGTGGCCGCCATAGATCAGCCGCCCCTCGGGCCGGAAGGTCAGGTCGAAATGCACCCGGGCGGTGTTCTGCCACAGGCGCGTGGCCATCATGTGCTCCGCCTCCTCGATGGTGACACCGTCGCGGTGGTCGATCACCTCGCCCACCTCGTAGTCGCCCCAGCGATGCGGCTCGCCCGCCAGCACGTCGTCATAGCCGGTGAAATCCAGCCCCTCGGGCAGCACCAGGTCGGAGGCCGCGAGCGCCGGCTTCAGCTCCGGCACCACGGTCTTGGGCGCGGGCGCCTCGGGGTCGCGCTTGCGCACCATGACCCAGCGGACATAGTCCATCACCGTCTCGCCGCGCTGGTTCTCGCCCCGGCTGCGCACCCAGACGACGCCGGTCCTGCCGTTCGAGTTCTGCTTGAGCCCGATCACCTCGGAGAAACTGCGCAGCGTGTCGCCGGGCCAGACCGGGCGCAGCCAGCGCCCCTCCGCGTAGCCCAGGTTCGCCACCGCGTTCAGCGAGATGTCCGGCACCGTCTTGCCGAAGACCACGTGGAAGGCCGCGAGGTCGTCGAGCGGGCTCGCCTTCAGCCCGCAGGCCTGTGCGAAGGCGTCCGAGGAATGCAGCGCGTGGCGCGCCGGGTAGAGCGCGTGGTAGAGCGCGCGCTCGCCCTCGGTGACCGTGCGCGGGACGGCATGGGCGATCTCCTCGCCCAGCCGGTAATCCTCGAAGAAGCGGCCCGCGCCGGTCTTTGCCATCAGAGCTGCCCCAGCTTGAGGTCGGGGGAATAGTCGCCCTCCACCTCCTTGGTCACCGCCTGCCCGCAGCGCATGACGCCGTTGGCCTGGTCATAGGCATAGGTGGGGTCGCCGTGCAGCGCCCAGCCCTTGTTCAGGGCCTCGGTCACCTTGTGGCAAAAGGCGGAGGTGTCGTCCGCGCTGAGAAATCGGTAGAGTTTCATCGCATCATCCGAAGGTTGGGTAGCCGAGCCAGGTGTGGATCCCCGCGATCACCGCATAGACGATCACGCCGCCGGCGATCGCCATGATCTCCTTGCGGGCGGGCACGGGCTCAGGCGGGGTCCAGGGTTCGGCCTGGTTGATCATCACCATCTCCAGCAGCGCCCAGATCAGCAATCCGCCGAAGAGTACGAAGGACGGCGTGTCACCGTTCACCAGCAGGTGCGCCACGGCCCAGAGCACGACGCCCATGAGCATCGGGTGGCGCAGCGTCCGGGCCAGCCGGGTCTTCATGCCCGAGACGGCGAAGAGGTAGACGGCGACCAGCACCAGCAGGTTGTTGATCCCCACCAGCATGGGCGAGCGGCCCCAGTAGAAGGCGCCCTCGGCCATCCGGTAGCCGAAGATCATGCAGAGGATGCCGGCCAGGGAGACCACGGCGACCAGCCCGCGGCCACCATTGCCCATGCGGGCCCGGGCCGCGGGGGCAAGGCGTTTGAAGAGATGGGCCAGGGACCAGAGAAGGACGCCTAGAACGAGCAGGGCCATGGGTGCCTCCGTTGCGGGAAATGAATCGCGGCCACGATCCCCTTATTCGCCAAGCGCCGCAATGGCCTCCGCCTTGGCAAGCGTCTTTGTCGCGGTCTCCACGTGCAGGTTCTCCACGATGTTGCCGTCCACCACGGCGACCCCCTGCCCCGATTTCTGCACCTCCTCGAAGGCGGCGATCTGGCGGCGGGCGAGGTCGATCTCGGCCTCTGTCGGCGCGAAACATTCGTTGGCGATTTTCAGCTGCGCGGGGTGGATCAGCGTCTTGCCGTCGAAGCCCAGGTCCCGGCCCTGGTCGCATTCCGCGCGCAGGCCCGCCTCGTCCTTGAACTGGTTGTAGACACCGTCGACCGCGACGACGCCATGGGCGCGGGCGGCAAGCAGCATGGTCTGCAGCGCCATCTGCAGCGGCAGGCGGTCGGGCCGCGTGCGCGAGCCGAGATCCTTGGCAAGGTCGTTGGTCCCGGCGACGAAGCCCTGCAGCCGGGGATGCGCGGCGATGGCGGCGGCGTTGAGCACGCCCAGCGGCGTCTCGATCATCGCCCAGATCGGGGTGTCGGGCCCCAGCAGGTCGGCCAGCGCCTGCACGTCTTCGGGGCCGTCCACCTTGGGCAGGAGCACCGCGTCGAGCTCGGCGCCTTTCAGCGCCTCGGCGTCGGCCCGGCCCCAACCGGTGGAGAGGGCGTTGATGCGCACGATCTTCACCCTCCGGCCATAGCCCCCTTCGGCCAGCGCGGCCTTCAGCGTGTCGCGCGCGCTTTGCTTGGCGTCGGGGCTCACCGCGTCCTCGAGGTCGAAGATGATCGCGTCGGTGGCCAGGCTGCGCGCCTTGTCCAGCGCCCGCTCCTTGGAGCCGGGGATATAGAGGACGGAGCGGTAGGGGCGCGAATCCGGCGTCATCGGGGACCTCGTGGCGAAACTTTATTGCGCGCCAATCAGGCATCTCTTGGCGGAAAGTTCAACCCCGACCGCGCCGTCGCCCGGCAATCCGCCGGCGCAACGGACAGCGCACGGTGGCCTTAACCGCAATTTCAGACCTTGGGCGCAGGCTCTCCCCCGCGGCGCGGCCCTGGAGCCCGTGCCCGCGACGGCGGAGGCGAAGCATTGCGGATAGATCGGGCATGGCGCCCCGGGCAGGACCGGCCCGCGCGTGCCCCGACCGGAAAGGTGGAGATGATGACACGCGCATTCACGACAAGACGCCTGATCGCGGCCATGGCGGGGGCGCTGCTGTTTCCCGGCATGGCGGCGCCGGGCATGGCGGGCGGGCGCAACTGCGCGCCCCGCGACACGGTGGTGGACCGGCTGGCCGAGGGCTATGGCGAGACCCGGCGCAGCATCGGGCTGGGCGCCAACAACGCGGTGATGGAGGTCTTTGCCTCGGACGAGACCGGCACATGGACGATCACCGTCACCTTGCCCAACGGCATGACCTGCCTCGTCGCCTCGGGCCAGGCCTTTGAGACGATGGCGGAGGGGCTGCCGCCCTCGGGTAACGACGCCTGAGCGGCGCCGGACGAGGTCAGGTCAGCGCGTCCCAGATCAGCTTGGCCCCCGTCAGGGTCAGCGCCACGTAGGTCACGGCAAAGAACAGCCGCTCGGGGATGAGGCCGTGGGCCTTGACCCCCAGCCAGGCCCCGGCCAGCGCGACCGGCGCGAGGTAGAGATCGGCGAGCATGGTGCGGGCGTTGAAGATACCAAGCAGCGCGTAGGGCAGGAACTTGGTGATGTTGATCGCCCAGAAGACCAGCACGGTCGTGGCCTGGTAGGTCGTCTTGTCCGGGCGCCGCGACAGCAGGTAGACCGCCGCCGGCGGCCCGCCCGCATGGCTGACGAACGAGGTAAAGCCCGCGACCGCCCCGGCCAGCGCCCCGGCCCAGCGTGGCAGCGCATGGCGCGCCGGGCGGATCAGCCCCTGTTTCTGTCCCCACATCCAGCCGACGAACAGCAGCGCGATCGCCCCGATGAGGAAGCGGAACACATCCTCGTCGGTCACCGAATAGAGCGCGGCGCCCAGCGCCACCCCCGGCAGCGCGCCGAAGATCAGCAGCCGCGCATCGCCGCCATCCCACTTCTTCCAGTAGGGCCCCAGCGTGGCGAGATCGATCAGCATGAGCAGCGGCAGCATGATCCCCAGCGCCGTGCCCGGCTCCAGCACGATGGCCAGAATCGAGGCGGCGGCAAAGGCCGCGCCCGAGCCGAAACCGCCCTTGGAGATGCCCGCGAACAGCACGGCAGGTACCGCGCAGGCAAAAAAAGCCATGTCGAATTGAAGCATTTTCCCCTCGCGCCGACAGCGGCAACCGCCCCGGTTTCGTGGAACTGTTACCGCTAATCCCGGATCTCCGAAAGGCGGGCCGCGCCCTCCCGCCGCCCGGGCCAGACTTGCGTGGAGGGATCTTTCGCTCTACCCCATGCCCGCGAAGACTCACATCGGATCGGAGAGACTATCCATGGCCAGACCCAAGATCGCGCTTATCGGCGCAGGACAGATCGGGGGCACGCTCGCTCATCTTGCCGCCCTGAAGGAACTGGGCGACGTCGTCCTGTTTGACATCGCGGAAGGCACGCCCGAGGGCAAGGCGCTGGACATCGCCGAGTCCGGCCCGGCCGAGGGCTTTGACGCGGCCCTGTCCGGGACGCAGGATTACGCCGATATCGCGGGTGCGGACGTCTGCATCGTCACCGCCGGCGTGCCGCGCAAGCCGGGGATGAGCCGCGACGACCTGCTGGGCATCAACCTGAAGGTCATGAAATCCGTGGGCGAGGGCATCGCGAAACACGCGCCCGACGCCTTCGTGATCTGCATCACCAACCCGCTCGACGCGATGGTCTGGGCGCTGCAGAAATTCTCCGGCCTGCCCGCCGAGAAGGTCTGCGGCATGGCCGGCGTGCTGGACAGCGCGCGCTTCCGCCACTTCCTGTCGCTCGAGTTCAACGTCTCCATGAAGGACGTCACCGCCTTCGTGCTGGGCGGCCACGGCGACACCATGGTGCCGCTGACCCGCTACTCGACCGTCGGCGGCATCCCCCTGCCCGACCTGATCGAGATGGGCTGGACCTCCAAGGACAAGATCGACGCCATCGTGCAGCGCACCCGTGACGGCGGCGCCGAGATCGTCGGCCTGCTCAAGACCGGCTCGGCCTTCTACGCGCCCGCCACCTCGGCGATCGAGATGGCCGAGGCCTATCTCAAGGACCAGAAGCGCCTGCTGCCCGCCGCCGCCTACGTGGACGGTGCGCTGGGGCTCAACGGCTTCTACGTGGGCGTGCCCACGGTGATCGGCGCCGGCGGGATCGAGCGCATCGTCGACATCCGCCTGAACAAGGACGAGCAGGCGATGTTCGACAAGTCGGTCGATGCCGTGAAGGGCCTCGTGAAGGCCTGCAAGGAAATCGATGACAGCCTGGCCTGATCGCCGGAACCGTCGAAAATGCACAGAAGGGCGTCCCTCGGGGCGCCCTTTTTTCATGTCCGCACAATGGGCTGACGAGTCGAAATGTCGTGAAATGGCGCGATCCGGCTGCAGCTGCGGCAATTGTGATCACACGCCGAAAAGCTGTGATCACAAACCGGAGAAAACCCGCTCAATTCGTGGCAATCCTCAAGTTTCCCCTTAATCCCGCCCTAAACCTATGACTATACCCGAAGGGAAAGCAGTAGCACGGGACAGATTTCATGAACATTCATGAGTACCAGGCGAAGGCGCTTCTTCGCTCCTACGGCGCCCCGGTATCGGACGGGCGCGTGGTTCTGAAGGCCGAAGAGGCCAAGACCAAGGCGAGCGAGATGGACGGCCCTCTCTGGGTGGTCAAGGCCCAGATCCACGCCGGCGGCCGCGGCAAGGGCTCCTTCAAGGAGGAGAGCGCGGGCGAGAAAGGCGGCGTGCGCCTGGCCAAGTCGGTCGAGGAAGCCGCGGAAGAGGCCCGCAAGATGCTGGGCCGCACGCTGGTGACCAACCAGACCGGCGATGCCGGCAAGCAGGTCAACCGCATCTACATCGAGGACGGCTCGGACATCGAGCGCGAGCTTTACCTCGCCCTGCTGGTGGACCGGCAGACCAGCCGCGTCTCCTACGTGGCCTCGACCGAGGGCGGCATGGACATCGAGGAAGTCGCGGCGAACACGCCCGAGAAGATCCTGTCCTTCTCCGTCGATCCGGCCACCGGCTACCAGCCGTTCCACGGCCGTCGCATCGCCTTCATGCTGGGCCTGAAGGGGCCGCAGGTGAAGCAATGCGTCCAGCTCATGGGCATCCTCTACAAGATGTTCATCGAGAAGGACATGGAGATGCTGGAGATCAACCCGCTGATCGTGACCGACAAGGGTGACCTCAAGTGCCTCGACGCCAAGATGGGTTTCGACGGCAACGCCATCTACCGCCACCCCGACATCGCCGAGCTGCGCGACACCACCGAGGAAGACCCGAAGGAGCTGGAGGCGTCCAAGTACGACCTCAACTACATCGCCCTCGACGGTGAGATCGGCTGCATGGTGAACGGCGCGGGCCTGGCCATGGCGACCATGGACATCATCAAGCTCAAGGGCGCGGAGCCCGCGAACTTCCTCGACGTGGGCGGCGGCGCCACCAAGGAGAAGGTGACCGAGGCGTTCAAGATCATCACGTCCGACAAGAACGTGAAGGGCATCCTCGTCAACATCTTCGGCGGCATCATGCGCTGCGACGTCATCGCCGAGGGCGTGATCGCCGCGGTGAAGGAAGTCGGCCTGCAGGTTCCGCTGGTCGTCCGGCTCGAAGGCACGAATGTCGAGAAGGGGAAAGAGATCATCTCCAATTCCGGCCTCGACGTGATCGCCGCCGACGACCTGAGCGACGGCGCCGAGAAGATCGTGAAGGCGGTCAAAGGCTGAGCCCCGGGCGGTCACACGCCCTTCCAAGACAATCGCGGGGCTCACCCGCGCCATACAGGAGAACGCCGAACATGGCAGTCCTCGTCGACGAAAACACCAAAGTGATCTGCCAGGGCCTCACCGGCTCGCAGGGCACCTTCCACACCGAACAGGCCATCGCCTACGGCACCAAGATGGTCGGTGGCGTCACCCCCGGCAAAGGCGGGCAGGAGCATCTGGGCCTGCCGGTCTTCGACTCCGTGCACGACGCCAAGGCCAAGACCGAGGCCAATGCATCGGTGATCTACGTGCCGCCCCCCTTCGCGGCGGATTCCATCCTCGAGGCGATCGATGCCGAGATGGAGCTGATCGTGTGCATCACCGAGGGCATCCCGGTGCTCGACATGATGAAGGTCAAGGCGGCGCTGGCGAATTCCAAGTCGCGGCTGATCGGCCCGAACTGCCCGGGCGTCATCACCCCCGATGCCTGCAAGATCGGCATCATGCCCGGCCACATCCACAAGCGCGGCTCCGTGGGCGTCGTGTCCCGCTCGGGCACGCTGACCTACGAGGCGGTCAAGCAGACCTCCGATGCGGGCCTCGGCCAGTCCTCGGCCGTGGGCATCGGCGGCGACCCGATCAAGGGCAGCGAACATATCGACATCCTCGAGATGTTCCTGGCCGATGACGAGACCGAGTCCATCATCATGATCGGCGAGATCGGCGGCTCCGCCGAAGAAGACGCCGCGCAGTTCCTCGCCGACGAGAAGAAGAAGGGCCGCTGGAAGCCCACCGCCGGCTTCATCGCCGGGCGCACCGCGCCTCCGGGCCGTCGCATGGGCCATGCCGGCGCCATCGTGGCCGGCGGCAAGGGCGGCGCAGACGACAAGATCGAGGCGATGAAATCCGCCGGGATCGTGGTCGCCGACAGCCCCGCCGCCCTGGGCGAAGCCGTCCTCGAAGCGATCAAGAAGGGATGACCCAAGGTAGGGCGGGGCATGTCCCCGCCGATTCCCGGGCGGCGGGGTGGACCCCGCCCTACCCACTTCCCGGGACAACACCTATCTGAGGTGACGCCATGACCGAGCAAAGCCCCAACGACCTCTTCCGTGCCTCCAGCTTCATGCAGGGGCAGAACGCCGAATACCTCGAACAGCTTTACGCCCGCTACGCCGACGATCCGAGTTCGGTGGACGAGGCCTGGGCCGCCTTCTTCCGCGAGATGGGCGACGACGACACGTCTGTCCGGCGCGAGGCCGCCGGCCCGTCCTGGTCCCGCGCCGACTGGCCGCTGGATCCCAAGGACGACCTGACCGCCGCGCTGGACGGGCAATGGCCCGAGGCGGTGGACCCGCAGGAGGCGAAGGCCGCCGGCAAGAAGATTGCCGAGAAGGCCGCCGAACGGGGCGTCGAGGTCTCGGACAAGGCGATCCAGCAGGCAGTGCTCGATTCCATCCGGGCGCTGATGCTGATCCGCGCCTACCGCATCCGCGGCCATCTTGCCGCCGATCTCGATCCGCTGGGCCTGCGCCCGCCGACCCCGCATCCCGAGCTCGATCCGAAGACCTACGGCTTCACCGACCAGGACATGGACCGGCCGATCTTCATCGACAACGTGCTGGGGCTCCAGATCGCGTCGATGCGGCAGATCGTGGACATCGTGAAGCGCACCTATTGCGGCACCTTCGCGCTGCAGTACATGCACATCTCCAACCCCGAGGAAAGCGCCTGGCTCAAGGAGCGGATCGAGGGCTACGGCAAGGAGGTGAAGTTCACCCGCGAGGGCCGCAAGGCGATCCTCAACAAGATGGTCGAGGCCGAGGGCTTCGAGAAATTCCTGCACGTCAAGTACATGGGCACCAAGCGCTTCGGCCTCGACGGCGGCGAAAGCGCGATCCCGGCGATGGAGCAGATCATCAAGCGCGGCGGCGCGCTCGGCGTGAAGGAGATCGTCTTCGGCATGCCGCACCGCGGGCGCCTCTCGGTGCTGGCCAACGTGATGGGCAAGCCCTACCGCGCCATCTTCAACGAATTCCAGGGCGGCAGCTTCAAGCCCGAGGACGTGGACGGCTCCGGCGACGTGAAATACCACCTCGGCGCCTCGTCCGACCGGGAATTCGATGGCAATGTCGTGCACCTGTCGCTGACCGCCAACCCCTCGCACCTCGAGGCGGTGAACCCGGTCGTGCTGGGCAAGGCGCGCGCCAAGCAGGCGCAGCTCAACGATGCGGAGCGCACGGCCGTCCTGCCGGTGTTGCTGCACGGCGACGCGGCCTTTGCGGGCCAGGGCGTCGTGGCGGAATGTTTCGGCCTGACCGGACTCGTGGGTCACAAGACCGGCGGCACGCTGCACCTCGTGGTCAACAACCAGATCGGTTTCACCACCGCGCCGCATTTCTCGCGCTCGTCGCCCTACCCGACGGACATCGCGCTGATGGTCGAGGCGCCGATCTTCCACGTCAACGGCGACGACCCGGAGGCGGTGGTCCATGCCGCCAAGGTGGCCACGGAATTCCGGCAGAAATTCCACAAGGACGTGGTCATCGACATGATCTGCTATCGGCGCTTCGGCCATAACGAAGGCGACGAGCCGATGTTCACCAACCCGATCATGTACAAGAAGATCAAGCGTCACAAGACGACGCTGTCGCTCTATACCGAGCGGCTGGTGAAGGACGGGCTGATCCCCGAGGGCGAGATCGAGGACATGAAGGCCTCGTTCCAGTCCTTCCTCAACGAGGAGTTCGAGGCCGGCAAGACCTACAAGCCGAACAAGGCCGACTGGCTGGACGGCAAGTGGTCCCACCTCGACCGCCGGGACGAGGACGATTACCAGCGCGGCGAGACGGCGATCAAGCCCGAGACCATGGAAGAGGTCGGCAACGCCCTGACCCGCACGCCCGAGGGTTACCCCGTTCACCGCACGGTGAGCCGGCTGCTCGAGGGCAAGAAGCAGATGTTCGAGAGCGGCGAGGGTTTCGACTGGGCCACGGCGGAATCGCTGGCCTACGGCTCGCTTCTGACCGAGGGCTATCCCGTGCGCCTGTCCGGCCAGGACAGCACCCGCGGCACCTTCTCCCAGCGGCACTCGGCCTTCGTGAACCAGGAGACCGAAGAGCGGTACTATCCGCTCAACAACATCCGCGAGGGGCAGGCCCGCTACGAGGTCATCGACTCGATGCTCTCGGAATACGCGGTGCTGGGGTTCGAGTATGGCTATTCGCTGGCCGAGCCCAACGCGCTGGTCATGTGGGAGGCGCAGTTCGGCGATTTCGCCAACGGCGCGCAGATCATGTTCGACCAGTTCATCAGCTCGGGCGAATCCAAGTGGCTGCGCATGTCGGGCCTCGTCTGCCTGCTGCCGCACGGCTTCGAGGGCCAGGGGCCGGAACACTCCTCCGCGCGGCTGGAACGCTTCCTGCAGCAATGCGGCTCGGACAACTGGATCGTGGCCAACTGCTCGACCCCGGCGAACTACTTCCACATCCTGCGCCGGCAGATCCACCGCTCCTTCCGCAAGCCGCTGATCCTGATGACGCCCAAGTCGCTGCTGCGGCACAAGCTGGCGGTGTCGAAGACCGAGGATTTCACCACCGGGTCGAGCTTTCACCGGGTGCTGTGGGACGACGCGGAAAAGGGCAACTCGGAGACCAAGCTCAAGAAGGACGACAAGATCAAGCGCGTCGTCATGTGCTCTGGCAAGGTCTATTACGACCTGCTGGAAGAACGCGACAAGCGCGGCATCGACGACATCTACCTGCTGCGCTTCGAGCAGTTCTATCCCTTCCCCGCGATCTCCGCGGTCAAGGAGCTGGAGCGCTTCAAGGGGGCGGAAATGGTCTGGTGCCAGGAAGAGCCGAAGAACCAGGGCGCCTGGACCTTCATGGAGCCGAACCTCGAATGGGTGCTCGGCCGCATCGAGGCCAAGCACGGCCGCGCCACCTATGTCGGCCGCCCGGCCAGCGCCTCGCCTGCCACGGGTCTTGCCAGCACGCACAAAGCTCAACAGGAGGCGCTTGTCGACCAGGCGCTGACGATCGAAGGATAAGAGTAGATGACCACTGAAGTCCGTGTGCCCACCCTGGGCGAATCCGTGACCGAGGCGACCGTCGCGACCTGGTTCAAGAAACCCGGCGACAGCGTCCAGGCCGACGAGATGCTCTGCGAGCTGGAGACCGACAAGGTCACGGTGGAGGTGCCCGCCCCCGCCGCCGGCACGCTGGCCGACATCGTGGCCCAGGAAGGCGAGACCGTGGGCGTCGACGCGCTGCTGGCCAACATCTCCGAAGGGGATGCCGGCTCGGACGCGGCGCCCGCGAAGAAATCCGAGGCCAAGGAAGAGCCGAAGGAGGAGAAGCCGGCGGCGAAATCCTCGGGCAAGTCGTCCGGCAAGTCCTCTGGCGGCGGCTCGGGCGAGCAGGTCGACGTCATGGTGCCGACCCTCGGGGAATCCGTGAGCGAGGCCACCGTCTCCACCTGGTTCAAGAAGGTGGGCGACAGCGTCGAGGCCGACGAGATGCTCTGCGAGCTGGAGACCGACAAGGTCTCCGTCGAGGTCCCCGCACCGCAGGCCGGCACGCTGACCGAGATCCTCAAGAACGAGGGCGACACGGTCGAGGCCGGCGGCAAGCTGGCCGTCATGACCACCGGCGAAGGCGGGGCCGCGGCTCCGGCGAAATCCGACGACAGCGCGGAGCCGGCAGAGGCTGGCGAAGGAGCCGGCGGCGAGACCTCCGACAAGGACGTGGAGGACGCGCCCTCGGCCAAGAAGGCGATGGCCGAGGCCGGGCTGTCCCGCGACCAGGTCACCGGCACCGGCCGTGACGGCCGCGTGATGAAGGAAGACGTGCAGAAGGCCGTGGCGGCCGCGCAATCCTCCTCGTCCTCGCAATCCTCGGCCGAGGCGCCCAAGGCCGCCCGCGCCCCCTCGCCCGCCGAGGATGCGGACCGCGAGGAACGGGTGAAGATGACGCGCCTGCGCCAGACCATTGCCCGCCGCCTGAAGGACGCGCAGAACACCGCGGCCATGCTGACCACCTATAACGAGGTGGACATGACCGAGACCATGGCGCTGCGGAAGGAGTACAAGGAGCTCTTCGAGAAGAAGCACGGCGTGCGCCTGGGCTTCATGTCCTTCTTCACCAAGGCCTGTGCCCATGCGCTGAAGGAAGTCCCCGAGGTCAACGCCGAGATCGACGGCACCGACATCGTCTACAAGAACTTCGTCCACATGGGCATCGCCACCGGCACGCCCACGGGGCTGGTGGTTCCGGTGATCCGCGACGTGGACAACATGTCCTTCGCCGAGATCGAGAAGGCCATCGCCGAGAAGGGCAAGCGCGCCCGTGACGGCAAGCTCTCCATGGCGGAAATGCAGGGCGGCACCTTCACCATCTCGAACGGCGGCGTCTACGGCTCGCTCATGTCCTCGCCGATCCTGAACCCCCCGCAATCGGGGATCCTCGGGATGCACAAGATCCAGGACCGGCCCATGGTCGTGGGCGGCGAGATCAAGATCCGGCCGATGATGTACCTCGCGCTCAGCTACGATCACCGCATCGTGGACGGCAAGGGCGCGGTGACCTTCCTCGTCCGCGTCAAGGAAGCGCTGGAAGATCCGCGCCGCCTGCTGATGGACCTGTAAACGGCACGGGCGGGGGCCTGCCCGGTCCCCGCCCGCCACGTCAATTTGGGCGCAGGCCAGTGCCGCCCTACCCTTGGCCCGACCGAAACAGCGAGACGGACCAATGCCAGCACCGCAGAAAGTGAACATCGCCGACCGCCAGCCCGAAGAGTGGGAGCCGGATTCCGACAACGACGTCACCTTCCGCAACCTGCTGTCGCGCGACATCACCGATTCCATCAATATCGTGCAGGGGATCGCCACGCTGGGCGAGGGCGACGTGGAAAAGGCCCATTGGCACGAGATCCCGGAAACCATCCACGTGCTGTCGGGCAGCGGCTCGGCCACCGTGGACGGCAAGAAATACGAGCTGAACGAGGGCGACACCTTCTTCGTCCCGCCGCGCATCGTGCACGAATGGCGCAGCGAGGAAGGGACGATGCGTTTCCTCTACACCTTCCCGGCCGACGATTTCTCCGACATCGCCTATCACCATGTCGGCGACGGGGATGCGGAATGACACCGCCCCTGCCCCCCTTGGCAGCCGCGCGGGGCCGGTCATGAAGACCGCCATCGCCGCCTGCATGAGGAACGAGGGGCCCTGGCTGCTGGAATGGCTTGCCTATCACCATGTCATCGGCTTCGACGCGCTGATCGTGGCGACGAACGATTGCACCGACGGGTCGGACCTGCTGCTTGACCTCTTGGCCGAGGCGGGGGTGGTCACCCACCTGCGCAACAAAGTGCCCGCGGACACGGCGCCGCAGCATTCAGGCATGACACTGGTCTTCGATCACCTCTCGGCCAGCGACGTGACCTTCCTGCTGCATGCCGACAGCGACGAGTTTCTCAATATCGGGCTGGGCGAGGGCCGGGTTTCCGATCTGCTGGAGCGCGCGGGCGAGGCCGACGTGATCGCCCTGCCCTGGCGCGCCTTCGGTGACAGCGGCCACGTGGCGCGCACCCTGCCGGTGCTGCCCGCCTTCACCGCCTGCGAGGCCGAGATCGAGGTCGAGCGGGTCAAGTTCAAGTGCATGTTCCGCCACCGCAATTTCACCCATGCCAACGACCACGTCCCGACCGGCTCGCGGCTCGACGATCCGCTGGTCCTGGCCCCCTCGGGCAAGCCGCTGGGCAATGCGCCGCTGTTCAAGCCCAAGCGGGTCAAGTTCCGCCCCTACCCGCGCGCCATCGGCCGCGGAGAGGCGGTGCTGAACCACTACGCCATCCGCGCGGCCGACGATTTCCTGATGAAGAACGACCGCGGCGACGGCCAGGGCAAGCTGACGGGCAAGTACCGTATCGGCTCCGCCTGGCACCGCGCCGCCAACCGCAACGAGGGCGAGGACCGCTCCATCCTGCGTCACTGGCCGGAAACCGCGGCACGCATGGCCGAGTGGCGCGCCCTGCCCGGCGTGGCCGAGGCGGAGGCCGCCTGCCTCGCCTGGGACAGCGCCCGCCGCGCGCAGGTGCTCACCCCGGAGAACCGCCGCCGCTGGACCCTCTCCGCGCAGGAGGCCCCCGCGTGATCCCCCAGATGACCCCCGAGCTGACCGTCCTGGCCCTGGCCCTCCTGCTGCAGGGGGTCCAGTTCGCGTTGATGGCGATCCCCGCCAACCGCGAGCTGGGCGTCGGCTACACCACCTCGCCCCGCGACCGCGACCCGTCGCGCCAGATGTCGGCCCGGACGGGGCGGCTGCAGCGTGCGCTCGGCAATCATTTCGAGGCGCTGACCCTCTTCGCCCCCGCCGCGCTGATCATCGCGGTGACGGGCCAATCGACACCCCTGACCGCCGCCTGCGCCTGGGCCTATCTGGGCGCGCGTGTGCTTTACGTGCCAGCCTATGCTTTCGGATGGGCGCCCTGGCGGTCCCTGATCTTCGCAATCGGCTTCTTCGCCACCATGTTGATGGCGCTGGCCGCCCTGATATGACCTGTTCCCGAACACGGCCTGCGCGACCGGAGACCATGACGCGCGCAACGCCCGGACTGACCACGAGGAGAGACCCATGGCAAGCTATGACGTGATCGTAATCGGCGCCGGACCCGGCGGCTACGTGGCGGCTATCCGCTGCGCGCAGCTCGGGCTCAAGACCGCCTGCGTCGAGGGGCGCGGGAGCCTCGGGGGGACCTGCCTCAACGTCGGCTGCATCCCGTCCAAGGCCATGCTCCACGCCAGCCACATGCTGCACGAGGCCGAGACCAACTTTGCCAAGATGGGCCTCAAGGGCAAAGCCCCTTCGGTCGATTTCAAGCAGATGCTGGCCTACAAGGACGAGACGATCGAAAGCAATACCAAGGGCATCGAGTTCCTGTTCAAGAAGAACAAGATCGACTGGCTCAAGGGCTGGGGCTCCATCCCCGAGAAGGGCAAGGTGAAGGTCGGCGACGAGACCCACGAGGCCAAGAACATCATCATCGCCTCCGGGTCGGAGCCCGCCTCCATCCCCGGTGTCGAGATCGACGAGAAGGTCGTGGTCAGCTCCACCGGCGCGCTCGAGCTGCCGAAGGTGCCGAAGAAGCTGGTGGTCATCGGCGCGGGCGTCATCGGGCTGGAGCTGGGCTCGGTCTACCGCCGCCTCGGCTCCGAGGTGACGGTGATCGAATATCTCGACGTGGTCACGCCGACGATGGACCAGGAGGTTCAGAAGCAGTTCCAGCGCCTGCTCAAGAAGCAGGGGATGGAGTTCGTCATGGGCGCCGCCGTGCAATCCGTCGAGGCGACGAAGACCAAGGCCAAGGTCACCTACAAGACGAAGAAGGACGACACGGAAGAGACCGTCGATGCCGATGTCGTGCTCGTCGCCACCGGCCGCAAGCCCTATACCGACGGGCTGGGCCTGAAGGAGCTGGGCGTCGAGATGACCGACCGCGGCCAGATCAAGACCGACAAGACCTGGAAGACCAGCGTCGACGGCATCTATGCCATCGGCGACGCGATCACCGGCCCGATGCTGGCCCACAAGGCCGAGGACGAGGGCATGGCCGCGGCCGAGGTCATCGCAGGCAAGCATGGCCACGTGAATTACGGCATCATCCCCTCGGTCATCTACACCGACCCCGAAGTCGCCGCCGTCGGCAAGACCGAGCAGGAGCTGAAGGACGAGGGCGTGTCCTACAAGGCGGGCAAGTTCCAGTTCATGGCGAACGGCCGGGCCAAGGCAAACCTCGCCACCGACGGGTTCGTCAAGATCCTCGCCGACAAGGAGACCGACCGCATCCTCGGCGCCCATATCATGGGGCCCTCGGCCGGTGACCTGATCCACGAGATCTGCGTGGCGATGGAATTCGGCGCCTCGGCCGAGGACCTGGCCATGACCTGCCACGCCCACCCGACCTATTCGGAAGCGGTGCGCGAGGCGGCGCTGGCCTGCGGAGACGGCCCGATCCACAGCTGATCGGCGACACTCACAAAGACGGGGCGGGATTGTTCACATGATGGAACGCCCGCCCCGTTTTCGTCCGAGACGCGCCCAGATTTCGCCGCATTTCGGACAGAGAAGCGCCACATGAAGCGAAATTCCCTTTCCCGCGGCCCGTCCGTTGCCGCCGCGATCCTGACCCTCCTCCTCACCACCCTGCCCGCCGGGGCGGCGACCGCGGCGCCCTCGCCTCTCTTCGGCGTGTCCGAGCGCCTGGCGCCGGTCGCCCGGACGCTGATCGCCACCAACAGCGGCACGACGCTCTGGCTGTGCCAGCACCAGCGGCAGGGCCGTGTGCTGGGTCTGCCGGTCTGGCGCACCGCCACCGGCTACGCGTTGGCCGAGCGCGGCTGCGACGCGCCGCGGGCGGTGGTCCTGGACCTGGCGGAACTGGCCGCGGCTCAGCGCGCCGGGCTGATCCCGGCAGAGGTGCCCGAAATACCCCGGCTTTCGCTCTGGCAGGGGATCGCGGGGCACTGGGGCTGGGCCGTGCTCACGGCCCTTGCCATGGCCGGGGTCTGGCTCAGGCGGCAGCGCCGGGCACGGTGGCGCGATCGGCTGGCGCGGCTCTAGGCGCTCACCACATCGTCCTCGCGGCAGGCTTGGACCATCCGGCGTCGTACTCGGCCCCGCCCTCCTCGCCAGCGGTCGCCTCGGCCAGCAGGTCACCCACGCTCGGCAGGCCGCCCGCATCGTCGCGCGACCAGAGGCCCGCGCGCATCACCGCCCGGGCGCATTGCGAATAGATCTCGGCCAGCTCGATCACGATCACCGTCGCGGGCCTGCGCCCCTCCCGGTCGAACAGCGCCCGCAGATCCTCGTCGGCGCTGAGCCGCGCGGTCCCGTTCACCCGCACCAAGTTGGTCGAGCCGGGGACCATGAACATCAGCGACACTCGCCCGTCCCGCACGATGTTGCGCAGGGAATCCAGCCGGTTGTTGCCGCGCCAGTCCGGCATGGCGAGCCTGCGGTCGTCGAGCTCGGCCACGACCGGGCCATCGTCGCCGCGCGGACTGCCGTCGGTGCCCTCGGGTCCCACCGTGCACAGCACGCAGAAGCGCGAGGCCATGATCCATCGGCGGTAAAGCGGCGTGAGGCGGTGAACGACCTTGCGCAGGGCGGGCCGTCCCGGGGTGCCATAGTGCGCCAGCAGCGCGGTTTCGTCCTCAATCCAGCTTCTGGACATTGAACCCCGCCTCCGCCATCAGCGCGTTGGAGCGTCCTTCGATCACCTGCTCCAGCTCGGCCATGAAGGCCTGCCGCTGCATCCCCGGCGCCATGCGCGGCAGGAACTCCACCACGGCCAGGCCCGGCTTGCGATAGATCCCGTGACGCGGCCAGAACAGGCCGACATTCGCCGCCGCCGGCACGCAGGGCTGGCCCGTCTCGGCATAAAGCGCGGCGGTGCCTCCCTTGTAGGGCAGCATCGCCCCCGGCGCGGCCCGCGTGCCCTGCGGATAGATGATCAGCTGCCCGGCCGGCGCGTCGCCATGGGTGACGTCGCGCACCATCTTGCGGATCGCCTCGGACCGGCGGCCGCGATTGACCGGGACGCAGCCGAGCTTGAGCGCGTACCACCCCAGCACCGGCGCATAGACCAGCGACGCCTTCATGATGAATTTCGGCCGCGGCACCACCGACACGATCATGATGATGTCGAGAAAGCTCTGGTGCTTGGCAGCGATCATCACCTCGTCCTGCGGGACGGGGCCCCGGACCTCGGTGCGCAGCCCGCAGAGGATCTTCAGCGTCCAGCGCACCCAGCGGCAATAGGCGTGGACCGCGTCATAGGCCCCTTCCTGCCGGAGCAGCGTCCGCGGCAGGTAGATCAGCCCCAGCACGCCCATCGCGACATACATCTGCACGATGAACAGAAGCGACAGCAGCCATTGCAGCGGATAGGGCCTCATGCAAGCTCCCTCAATGTCCGCAGCGCAGCGTAGCGGGTCGCGGCGAAGGCGACCAGCGCGGCCAGTGGCGGGATCAGCACCGCCCAGAGCCAGCCGGCGCCGTGAAAGCCCAGCCCGGTCAGGAAATCCCCCGCATCGGAGGTGTCGGGCAGCAGCGCCACCGCGCCCAGGCCCAGCACGGTGCCCAGCAGCGCGCCGCCCAGGGCCCGCAGGGTGAAGCGGCGCACGAAGGCGCTGGCGATGTAGTGATCCGTGGCCCCCACGAGGCGCAGCACTGCGATCACCTGCGCATTGGCGGCGAGCGAGGCATTGGCGGCCAGCGTGATCATCGCCGCCGTGGCCGCCCCGATCAGCCCGATGGAGATCCAGCCCAGCAGCCGCAGGCTGTCCGCCGCGCGCACCAGCGGCCGGCGCCAGCGGGTATGGTCATCCAGCAGCGCGCCCGGCACCTCGGCCTGAAGCCGCAGGCGCAGGCCCGCCGGGTCGAAGCCCTCGTCCGTCTCGACAATCTCGATCAGCTGCGGGATCGGCAGCGTCTCCACCGGCAGGTCCGGGCCGAACCACGGCGCGAGCAGCGCCCGCTGCTCGGCCGGGGACAGGGCGCGGGCCGTGGCGATGCCCGGCGTCTCCTCCAGCACCTTCAGCGCGGCGCGGGTCTGCGCCTCCATCTGGTCCTGCGGGGCGGAGATGCGCAGCGTGGCGCTGCGTGCCAGCTCCTCGCCCCAGCGGTCGGCCAGCCGGCCCGCGGCCAGCGACAGGGCCAGGGCAAAGACCGTCAGAAAGGCCATGGCCCCGGCGGTGAACAACGTCAGCCAGGCCGAGATACCGGTGGGCGGCACCACCCGGTCGGCCTGCCGGTCGCCGGTGACCAGCGCCAGGAGGTCGGCCAGCCTCGTCACAGGTCCGCCCCCGCAAGCTGCAGCCGCCCGCCGCCGATGCGAAGGATCCGGGCCTGCACCTGGCTTTTCGCGGCGCGGACCAGCCCGAGGTCGTGGGTGGCGATCATGATGGTCTTGCCCATGCGGTTGAGCTCCACCAGCAGGCGCATCAGCCGCTGCGCCATCTCCCAGTCGATATTGCCGGTGGGCTCGTCGGCCAGCACCACGTCGGGCGACATGATGACCGCCCGTGCCAGCGCCGCGCGCTGCCGCTCGCCGCCCGACAGTTCCGGCGGCAGGGCGTCGGCGCGTTCGCTCAGCCCAACCCAGGACAGGAGCTCGGCCAGGTTGGCCTGTTCGGCGGTCACGTCCTCCCCGGCCACCATCAGCGGCAGGGCCACGTTCTCGCGCACCGTGAGGTGGTCGAGAAACTGGCAATCCTGGTGCACCACCCCGATCCGGCGGCGCGACAGGGCGACGCCGTCGCGTCCCATCTCGCCCAGGTCCTCGCCGAACAGCCGCACCGCCCCGGAGGACGGGCGCAGCGCGCCGTAGCAGAGCTTGAGGAAGGTGGTCTTGCCCGCGCCGGACGGGCCGGTGAGAAAGTGGAACGAGCCGGGAGACAGTTTCAGCGAGACGTCGCTGAACAGCTCGCGTCCGCCGAAATCGTAGCTGTAGGCCACATTGTCCAACTCGATCACGGCGGCCCCTCGTGCCCCTTCAGAACTCCGTCACCCTATTGCCTCAGCCGCGCGGGGGTTTCAATCCGCGCCGCCGAATGATTGGACTTTTCCATGTTCATGCGCCAGCCTAGACGCCGGAGATACGGCATGACCGCGGCATGCCCGTTCCTGCGATGACCTGGCAAACGACCTGGACGAGAGAAATATGCGTTTGATTTGCCCGAATTGCGGGGCGCAATACGAGGTACCTGACGAGGTGATCCCGGAGGCCGGGCGGGACGTGCAATGCTCCAGCTGCGGGCATACCTGGTTCCAGCAGCATCCCGACCACGACCCCGAGCTCGCCGAGGATCTGGGTGAAGCCGTGCCCGACCGGGACTGGACGCCGCCGGACGAGCCGCAGGACAGCCACCCCTCGCCCATGCCGCAGTCGGAGCGCGCGCCGGAGAGCTCTTCGGAGCACGACGCGGCGCCGGCCCGCCCCGAGCCCCGCCGCCGGCTCGACCCCGCCGTCGCCGACCTCCTGCGCGAAGAGGCCGAGGCCGAGGCCCGCGCCCGCGCGGCCGAGCGTCAGGGCGGGCTGGAAAGCCAGCAGGAACTGGCCCTCGACCAGGATGGCAGCCAGAGCGACGCCGCGCAGCGCGCCCGCGAGGCCCGCGACCGGCTGGCTCGCATGCACGGCCGCGACCCCGAGGACGAGGCCCCGGCCACCTCTGTCGAGGACGGGGCCGCGCAGCCCGGATCGCGCCGCGACTTGCTGCCCGATATCGACGAAATCAATTCTACCCTCCGCTCGGGCGGCGAACGCAAGACCGCGCATGCGGAGCCGGAGGCATGGGACCAGCCGGCGCAGCCCTCGCGCGGCGGGTTCCGGCGGGGTTTCGTGCTGGCCGTGGCGCTTTTCGCGCTCGCCACGCTGCTCTACGTCTTTGCCGGGCAGATCGGCGCGCGGCTGCCGCAGATCGCCCCGGCCCTCGACGGTTACGTCGCCTTCGTGGACGGCCTGCGCCTGTGGCTGAACAACCGGCTGGACGACCTCCTGGTCTGGCTCGAAAGCATGGCCGAAAGCAGCGGCGACTGAGCGACGGCAGGCTCTGGCGACGGCCCCGAGGGGGTCGCTTCTCAGAACCGCTCCAGCAGGCGTTCCAGGTATTCCAGCTCGATTTCCGGCCGCTCGCCCTCGCCAGAGCGGCGGCGGATCTCGTCCAGCAATTCCCGGGCGCGGCGATAGACGTCCTCGCCCTTCAGCAGGTTCTCGTCGGTGCCGAGCTGGCCGTTGCTGCCCGCGCTGCGCCCCAGCGGGTCGCGCTGCTGGGCCGAGCGGTTGCCCTGCGCCTCGCCCTGCTGTCCCTGGTTCTGCTGCTTCTGTTCCTGCGCCAGCGCCTCGCCGAGGTTGCGCATGCCTTCCCGCAACGCCTCCATCGCCTCTGACTGTCGGTCGATCGCCTCGGGCAGGTCGCCGCCACGCAGCGCCTGTTCCGCGTCATCCATGGCCCGATCGGCACGGCCAAGCTGTTCGCGCGCCGCATCGCCCTGCTCGCCGCCGGCGCCCGGCAGGTTCTGGCGCTGGCGGTTCAGCTCGTTGCGCAGCGCCTGCTGACGGTCAGCCAAGGACCCGGCGAGGTCGTCGGCCTGTCCTTCGCCCTGGCCCTGGCCCGGTTGCTGCCCCGGTTGCTGCCCGGGTTGCTGACCCGGCTGCTGGCCCTGGCCCTGCTGCTGCCCTTGGCCCTGGCCGTGCTGCTGGCCCTGGCCCATATCGCCGTCGCGGCCCTGGTTGCCCTGCGACTGCCCCTGGTTTGCGCCCGGGTTGAACTGTTCCTGCAGGTCGCGGAAGGCCTCGTCCGACAGGCCCTGCTGGTTGCGCAGCGTCTCCGCCAGGCCCTCCATCGCCTGCTGACCGGGCGATTGCTGGCCCTGGCCCTGCTGGCCCTGTGTGACACGCATGTTCTCCATCAGCTTCTGGAGCTCTTCCAGCGCCTGCTGCGCCTCGGCCATGCGGCCCTCTTCCATCAGCTCCTGGATGCGGTCCATCATCCGCTGCAGATCGTTCTGGGTCATCTGCATCGTGTTCTGGTCGCCCTGGGCCTGCTGCTGGTCTTGGCCCTCCTGCCCCTGCTGCTGGGCCAGCTGGCGCATGTAATCGTCGGTGGCCTCGCGCAGCTCCTGCATCAGCTGGGCGATCTCCTCGTCCGAGGCGCCGTTCTTCATCGCTTCGGCCAGCCGGTCCTGCGCCCGGCGCAGCCGCTCCAGCGCGTCGCCGAGGTCGCCCTCTTCCAGCAGCACGGCAAGATCCCAGAGCGCCTTGGAGATCTCCTCGACCTGATCGTCGCCGAGCGCGTCGAAGCGGGTGTAGCTTTCCAGCCGCCGCAGGATGAAGCGCAGGCGGAGATAGGCGGTTTCCTTGCGGAACACGTCTTCCGGCCGGTTGGAGACGGCCCGCAGGACCTGTGACACGCGGGGGGCATTGGCGCGGCTCCAGAGCAGGTCGCGCCGCTGTTCGGCGACCGCCGCCGCCATCGGGTCGAAGAAGCGCCGCGCGGGCAGCCGGGTCTCCAGCGGGGCCGCCGTTCCGGCCTGGCCGGCATCGTCGCCGACGCTCAGCTCGATCTTCACCGGCAGGTTGGCCCAGGGATGCTGCGAGAAATCCTCGATCAGGGTTTCGCGGAACTCCGCCCGGTCTCCCGAGACCGGCATCGGCAGGGGCACCACGATCGGCTCGCGCGGCTCCGGGTCGCGGACGAAGCCGTAGCGCCGGTCGACCGCCTCGAGGTCGAGCGTGATGCGCGCCTCGCCCCCGGCCACGCCGTGATCGTCCGAGGCCCGGAAGGGCAGCGTCATCTCGCCGCGCGAGCCCACCTCGGCCTCGCCGTCCACGGCGACCTCGGGCGCGCTGTCCTCGATCATCGCCACGTCCCAGGCGCGGCCGCCCTCGCCCTCGATGGCGAGCCGGCCGTCGCGGGAGACGATGAAATCCTCCGCCGTCGGGGCCGCGGCCTCGCCCTCTGCTGTGTTGTCGTCCGTCGCGGCGGGCGGTTCGCGGCCCGAGACCGTCTCGGACACGCTGAGCGCGCCGACTTCGCCATAAAGCCGGATGGTGATGCGGCTGCCCTCGGGCACTTCCAGCCGTTCGCCGGAAATATCGGCGAGATAGAGAGACGGCAGGCGGGTATAAGCCGGCGGCTCCACCCAGCCCTCCCAGGCGGGACCGGAGGCCAGCGCCTGCGCCGGGCCGGGGCCCAGGTCGCGAACGGAGCCCATGCGCCAGACCGAGCCGAAGATCAGCGCCACCGCCAGCAGCAGCAGCGCGGCATAGCGCAGGGCAAAGGGATCCCGGCGCGAGACGCGCAGGTCGGGCCGCGGCGGCCGGGCCCGGGCGGCACGTTCGGCCATCCGCGCCTGGTGCGCCTCCCAGACCAGCCGCGATGCCTCGTCCGAGCCGCCGATCGCCTGGTCGTCGAGCAGCGCCTGTATGGGCTGGCCCGGCAGGGTCGCGTCGAGCCGCGCCAGCGCTTCGGCCCGGCTGGGCCAGCGGAACCCGCGCAGCCCCAGCACCAGTCCCGCCAGCAGGCCCAGCACCGCCAGCGCGCCGCCGACCCAGACCGCCTCCAGCGGGAGGCTGTCCTGCCAGCCCAGCATCAGCACGGCGATCACGGCGATGAGGATGGTCCAGACCGGCCAGAAGCCCCGGACCAGCCGTTCCGCCACGAGTCCGGCCCGCGTCAGGCGCAGGGGCCAGCGCAGGCGGTCGAGGGCGGATTTGCGGTCGGGCGTTGTCAGGCCGGCCTCCGTCTGGGCCCCGCCCGCGTCACGCAGTCAGAGCCACGGGGGCAGCGTATCGCGTTTGAGGATCTCGTCATAGGTCGGGCGGGCGCGGATGACGGCGAATTGATCGCCCTTCACCATGACCTCGGGCACCAGCGGGCGGCTGTTGTACTCGCTGGCCATCACCGCGCCGTAAGCCCCGGCCGAGCGGAAGGCCACCAGGTCCCCCGCACCGAGCGGCGGCATCGGCCGCGCCTTGGCGAACGTATCGCCGGATTCGCAGACCGGGCCGACGATGTCGTAGGGCGCCGTCTCCACCCCCGGCGCGGGCTCCCGCACCGGGACGATGTCGTGCCAGGCATCGTACATGGCCGGGCGGATCAGGTCGTTCATCGCCGCGTCGAGGATCAGGAAATCCCGCCCCTCGCCGGATTTGAGGTAGATGACCTCCGACACCAGCACGCCCGCATTCCCGGCGATCAGCCGCCCTGGCTCGATCTCCAGCTCGCAGCCCAGGTCACCCAGCACCTCCTTGACCAGCGCGCCGTATTCCACCGGCAGCGGCGGCGCGGAATTCGACCGCTCGTAGGGGATGCCAAGCCCGCCGCCCAGATCCAGCCGCCTGATGTCATGCCCGTCCGCGCGCAGCGCCCGCGTCAGGTCCGCCACCTTTTCATAGGCCAGGCGGTAGGGCTCCAAGTCGGTCAACTGAGAGCCGATATGCACGTCGATCCCCACCACCTCGATCCCCGGCAGGGCCGCGGCCTCGGCATAGACCTCGCGGGCACGGGCGATGGGGATGCCGAACTTGTTCTCCGACTTGCCGGTGGAGATCTTGGCATGGGTTTTGGCATCGACGTCGGGGTTCACGCGGATGGTCACCGGCGCGGTCACGCCCATGCCGCTGGCGACCGCGCTGATCACGGCAAGCTCGGGCTCGGATTCCACGTTGAACTGGCGGATGCCGCCCTCCAACGCATCGGCGATCTCGGCCCGGGTCTTGCCGACGCCGGAAAAGACGATGCGCTCGCCCGGCACGCCGGCCGCCTTCGCCCGCGCGTATTCCCCGCCCGACACCACGTCCATCCCGGCCCCAAGCGCCGCCAGCGTGGTCAGGATCGCCTGGTTGGACGCCGCCTTCATCGCGTAGCAGACAAGGTGATCGGTCCCCTCCAGCGCCTCGTCGAACAGCCGGAAATGCCGCGTCAGCGTGGCGGTGGAGTAGCAGTAGAAGGGCGTGCCGACCTCTGCCGCGATCTCGGTCAGGGGCACGTCCTCGGCATGAAGCACGCCGTCGCGATAGAGAAAATGGTCCATGTCATCCCCGGGGCCGGTCCGTCGGCCAGCGTCATAGCAGAAGCCCCGCCGGTTTCAATCGCCGCCCTGCGCTGCCCCAGGCTCCGCTTCATCTTGCCCGGGAAACTCCCGCCGGAGGCAAGAAAGTCTCAGGCGCCCTCAGACCGGGCGGGACCGCAGGAAGAGGTAGAGCGGCAGGCCGCAGCTGACCCCGATGAGGAACGTTGCCGGGATCGCCAGCAGCGCCTCCCAGTTGCGCCGCACGGCGACCTCGGCCAGCACCCAGAGCGTCAGCGTCACCGCCGCGATGGTCAGGTCCCAGGTCAGCCCGCTGGTCGCGGCATTGGCGTGCCAGGCCTCGACCATGCCCGACAGCGACCAGCCATGGGTGCCGAACCAGGTCAGGAAATACCACATCGGATGCACCGCGCCCCAGATCGCAAGCGCGAGGTAGAGCAGCCGCAGGGGCGACATCACTCCCTCCAGGTGACGCCGATGCGCGCGTCGCCCGAAAGCCGCACGCCCGGCTCGCCCGGCATCGGTGCCGCGCCGCCGCGGGGCTCGTAGGCCGGGCGCTCGGGCTCCCCGTCGGCGCCGCAGCCGGCCGTCAGCAGCGCGCTTCCCAGCAGCAGGGCCCCGATCAGCCGTGTCATCCCACGATCTCCTTCCAGCGGGCGATCTGGGCCCGCACCTGGTCGGGAGCGGTCCCGCCATAGGATGTGCGCGAGGCGACCGAGTTGTCGACCCCCAGAACGTCGTAGACGCCTTCGGTGATCGCGGGGTTCACCGATTGCATCTGCTCCAGCGTCAGGTCCGGCAGGTCGCAGCCCGCCTTTTCCGCCATGGCGACAAGGCTGCCGGTCGCGTGATGCGCCTCGCGGAAGGGCAGCCCGGCCTCGCGCACCAGCCAGTCGGCAAGGTCCGTCGCGGTGGAGAAGCCGCTGGCGGCGGCGGCGCGCAGGGCGTCGCGGTTGGCGGACATGTCGCGCACCATCCCCTCCATCGCGGCCAGCGCGAGCATCAGGGAATCGGCGGCGTCGAAGACCTGTTCCTTGTCCTCCTGCATGTCCTTGGAATAGGCCAAGGGCAGCCCCTTCATCACCATCATCAGCGACACGTTGGCGCCGAAGATGCGGCCCACCTTGGCGCGCAGCAGCTCGGCCGCGTCGGGGTTCTTCTTCTGCGGCATGATCGACGAGCCGGTCGAGAAACGGTCCGACAGGGTGACGAAGCGGAACTGCGCCGAGGACCAGATCACCAGCTCCTCGGCGAGGCGCGACAGGTGCATGGCGCAGATCGAGGCGCAGGACAGGAATTCCAGCGCGAAGTCCCGGTCCGACACTGCGTCCAGCGAATTGGCCGCCGGCCGGTCGAAGCCCAGCTCGCGCGCGGTCATCTCGCGGTCGATGGCAAAGCCGGTGCCGGCCAGCGCCGCGCAGCCCAGCGGGCTTTCGTTCATCCGGGCGCGGGCATCGCGCAGGCGCGAGCGGTCGCGTGCGAACATCTCGACATAGGCCATCATGTGATGGCCCCAGGTCACCGGCTGCGCGGTCTGCAGGTGGGTGAAGCCCGGCATCACCCAGTCGGCGCCCGCCTCGGCCTGCGTCAGCAGCGCCCGGATCAGCGCGGTCAGCCCCTCGTCCGCGGCGTCGATCTGGTCGCGCACCCAGAGGCGGAAGTCGGTCGCCACCTGGTCGTTGCGCGAGCGCGCCGTGTGCAGCCGGCCCGCCGGTTCGCCCAGCAGCTCCTTCAGCCGGGCCTCCACGTTCATGTGGATGTCCTCCAGCGCGGTGGAGAAGGTGAAGCTGCCGCCCTCGATCTCTGACAAGATCGTGAGAAGCCCTTCCCGGATCGCCTCGGCATCCTTATCAGAGATGATGCCCGTGGCGGCGAGCATCGCGGCATGGGCCCTCGAGCCGGCGATATCCTGTGCCGCCAGCCGCTTGTCGAAGCCGATCGAGGCGTTGATCGCCTCCATGATCGCGTCCGGCCCCGCGGCGAAACGGCCGCCCCACATCTGGTTCGAGGAATTGTCCGACATTGCCTACGGAGGCTCCATGCACCTGTTCAAGTCGCTCGTCCTTTATATGGCTCTGCTTTGCGGTGCAAATGCCGCCTTGGCCGCCGATCTTTCCGCGGTGGAAGGGCTGCGCGAGGGCGACATGAAGAAGCTGGTGATCCACGACGCGCCGAAGCCCGTGGGCAAGACGGCCTTCCTGTCGGAAGACGGCGGCGAGATGACGCTGGGCGAGCTGGAGGGCAAATGGCTGGTGGTGAACTTCTGGGCCACCTGGTGCGCACCCTGCAAGGAAGAGATGCCGGAGCTTTCGGCGCTGCAGGAGAAATTCGGCGGTGACGATTTCGAGGTGGTGACCATCGCCAGCAGCGGGCAGAACCCGCCGCCCGCGATCGCCGCCTTCTTCGAGGAGGTGGGGGTAAGCAACCTGCCCGGCCACCGCGAGGATCGCCCGGCGCTGGCCCGCGAGATGGGTGTGATGGCGCGGCCGGTCACGCTGATCGTGTCGCCGGAGGGTCAGGAGGTCGCCCGGCTGAGGGGCGAAGCCGACTGGTTCTCCGACTCCGCGCAGTCGATTGTCGAGACGCTGATTTCCGGCGACGGTGGCTGAGGGGGCCTTCCCGCATGATTAACAGCTGAAGCTCCCCTTCGGTGGGGCCATCAATGCGGTCTTGGTCGTCCCATCGTCGGCCCTTCACTTGATCGTCCCATCCTCGGCCCTCAGGTTGTCGTGCTGCCTCCATATCCTCTCGGCACGCCGCGACTTCGATCGGTGCGCTTCAGCACCTCCGGCAGGCGTCGTTTCACGGGGGTGATCGAGACATGACGCTCTCTCCGCTCCCGCATGCTACCTGGCCGTCACCAGGTCCCTTCCGCCCTCCCTTATCCATCACTCCGCCGCCTGCACCGCCTGGGGTGCCGCCCCGTCGCGGACCAGCCGGAACCGGTTGATCGCGTCGGAGACGCCGGCGGCAAGGGCGCTCACGGTTTCGAGCTGGTGGTCGAGTTCGGTGTGCAGCCGGTCGAGCCGGGTGACGATGGAGGCCAGCTCTCCGACATCGCCGCCCAGCCGGCCGCTTTCCACCCGGCAGAGCAGGCGCACCGAATCCAGCCCCAGCACCATGCGATGCAGGTCGCGCGCCGCCGTGGCGCGCAGGGTGACCACGGTGACGATCCGGCCGAGCGCCTGCTGCGCCTTTCCCTGGTAGAGCTTGTTCTGGTCCCGCAGGATGCCGCGCTCCTTCTCCAGGTTTTCCGCCGCCCGGGTGTCGTTGCGGAGCGAATTCGTGGTCACCTCCTGCTGGATCCGGGCGACACCCAGCTTGAAGATGCCGTCGCGCAGGATCTCGGACATGTCGTCATCCTCGGAATCGCCGGCAAAGTCGCGCAGCCGCTGCAGCGCCTCGTCGGCCATCCTTGTGTAGTTGATCGACAGCACGCTGACCGGTCCGCCGGCCCGTTCGATCCGCGAGGCCATGATCTGCATGTTGGAGGGGATGTCCGCCACCTCGGCAAAGCTCTGCTTGAGCTGGTCCGCCGCCTTTTCCACCTCGGCGACCTTGGAGGACAGTTCGATCATCTGTTCGAGGTCGCTGTCGGGCTCACGCTCCAGGTGAAGGTCGCGCTGCTGGATCTCGGCGGTCAGGGCCTGGGTCATGAACTCATCGTAATCGCCGAAGCCGAGCTCGCCCAGCCGGTCGCGGAGAGCCTGCGCGCTTTGTTCCGGGCTGAGCTTCTCCGCCTTTTCGCGGGCGAGGAGGCTTTCGTATTCCTTCACCACCGTCTCGAAGATCTGGGTCGCAGGCTTGATCCGCACGGAGAGGTAGCCGCCGTCGACCGGCGTGGCGACGGCGAAGACCCAGTAAGGCAGACCGGCGCGCGACCGGTTCTTGACATAGGCGGCAATCGGACGTCCCGCCTTCAGGTAGTCCCAGAACAGGTGAAAGACGCCCTTCGGCATATCCTCGTGCCGGATCAGGCGATGGGGGGCACCGACGAGGCGTTCGGCCGGGTAGCCGGAGGTTCGCACGAAAACCCGGTTGCCCGCCTCGATCACGCCCCGGTGGTCGGTGCGGGAAAAGAACATCTCGTGCGGTTCGAACACACCCTCGCCGGGCAGCGGCGCGCCGCTGTCACCCTGATCCCCGTGTGCCTGCATGCCGGCGCCTGCGGATGTGCCCCGGTCCCGTTCAAGTTCCACCTGACGTGCAGCGTTCATTCCGCGACTCCCCATCCGGTTCCGATGAGCATCGGCATACCGCGGGAGGCGTTGCGAATTGATTAAGTCAGAACGGGCGATGCCGCGCCCCGCCAGCCCCGGTCAGGCCGCGTCGTGCAGCAGGATCGCGGCCTCGGAGCGGGAGAGGTTGCGCCGCGCGTAGCCGCCATAGAGATGCGGATCGTATTGCAGGTCCGGCACCCTCGCGATCAGGCGCGCGCGGTCGCCCTCGCCGAGCGCCGCGAGGGTCGTATTGGCGGGGTGGAAGCTTTCGGTCTCCACGCCGTTGGCCCAGATCACCTGGTGGTCGGGCAGCAGCAGGTGGACATAGGTCACCTCGGGCAGCGCTAGGTCCACGCGGATGGTGCCGCCATTGACGAGGTCGCGCGCGGCGACCAGCACTTCGGGGGTGTTGAACAGCGCGCGCGCCACCGGCCCCTGCACCAGCAGGCGATGATCCGGGGAGACCAGCAGCTCTTCGTCCGGACGTTCGATCCCGAAGGCGCCGGCGCGGATGCGTACCGGCCGCAAGCCGGGCATGGCATGAAGCCGCGCGCCCCCCATGCGGCGGCTGCCTTTCCAGATGATCTCCTGCGGGCCGTTATCCTTGGTCTGCACCAGGTCGCCCTCGCGCAGATGTTCGATCAGGCGCGGGCCCTCGGGTGTGTCTATCCGCGTGCCGGGGACGAAACAGATCACCCCGGTCTCGCCGCGATGCACTGCGCGGCCCATGGCCATGTCGAGCGAATGGTGAACCACCCAGAGGTCGCGGCCCCGCGGCGGCAGGTCGTCGAGGAACATCAGCAGCGGCGCCCCGCCGGTCCCGGTCTCGATCAGGGTCACGGTGTAGCTGCGCAGCCCGTCCGTCACCACGAAGGAGGAATCGCTGAGCGGATGCTCAACCTCCACCTCTTCGGGATCGGGGGTGCCGGTGATCGCCGCGCCCACGAGACGCCGGACCATGCGCGCAGCGCTCTGGCGCAGTCCTGCCTCTCCTTCCGCATCTTCCAGCCGCAACACGCCGCGGGGGCCGTCCACCCGAACGGCTTCGCCCGACCAGGCCCAGGCGGCGCCCACCGAAAGCGCGGGCACCGGGGCATCGTCGAGCCCGTCGATCTTTGTCTGCGACCAGGAGATGACGAACGTGCCGCGAAAGCCCGTCTTCATGCCCTGTACCTGCCTCAAGTCTTTTTATTGGGATCTTGGTAGCAGCGGCCCCCGGCCTTGGCCAGAAAACCCTGACCGCTTGCCTGTGGCGGACGAGCAACTGTGGCCCCGCTCCCTCACCTCCGGCAGATCAGAAGTCGAGGTCGAGCCGGAGCGAGCCCACGATCTGGCCCTCGGGCTGGGCTTCGAATTCCCGGCCCAGCCAGGTGAGACCGTAGAAGAACCGGCCCCAGCGGGACTGCCAGTGAACCCCTGACCGGACCCGCAGCCGGGCGTCGGTCAGCTCCAGCCCGCGGCTTTCCGGCAGCAGGACGGAATGGCCCACATGCGCCAGGTCCGCGCCCATGATGAAGGAGGGGCGGGGCTGGTCGCGCTTGATGGAGGGATAGCGCTGCCCGGTCACGGCGTCGCGGACGAGCAATTCGCCGGTGCCGGCCGGGCCGATGGTCATGTCGAACCCGGCGCGGGCCAGTGTCTCCAGCCCCCATCGTCCCTGGACGAAGGGGCGGAGGGTGACGCCCTCCCCCAGCGGCAGCGGGCGCCCCATCTCCACCACCAGCGTCGGGTAGGTGCCGTTGCCGATCTGCCCGGCCTCCACCGCGGCCGAGGGCTGCGGCGCGTTGATCACGTCGTGAACGCCGCGCTGCAGGTCCATCAGGCCAAGCTGCGGTCCGGTGACGATCAGGTCCGCGCCCAGCGACACCTCGTAGCCGCGCGCCTGGTAGTGGGTATGGAGCCCCGCCCCCAGGTAGCCCGCCCAGGGCCGGTCGGCCGGGTCGGGGTCGGCAAGGCTCGCCGGCGCGACCATGGCGCCGGTCAGCCGGAATTCCAGCAGCGCGCCGGGGGTTTCGGGCAACGTGCCGGTCCAGGCGGGGCCGTAGACACGGGAGGACTGGAAAGAGGTCGTCTGCCAGCGGTCCCGCAGGTCGAAGAAGACATCGTTGTTGATGATGCGGCCGTAGCCCAGCTTCGTCCGCTCCTGCGCGACGGCGGGCCCGCCAAGCGCGAGCGCGGCACAGAGCGCGCCCGCGATCAGACGCATCGGCGCCCCCGGCCCGCGCAGCCGTCGCGCCATGCCGCTCAGGAGGCCCATTCGCCGCCCCGGAAGACGGGGACCCGGCTACCATCCTCGCGAATGCCGTCGATATCGGTCTCGGCCCCGCCGATCATCCAGTCGACATGGATCATGGAGCTGTTGCCGCCCTGCGCCGCGATCTGCTCGGGCGTCAGGTTGGCGCCGTCGAGGAAGCACTTGGAATAGCACTGGCCCAGCGCGATGTGGCAGGCCGCGTTCTCGTCGAAGAGGGTGTTGAGGAAGAGCACGCCGGATTGCGAGATCGGCGAGGAATGCGGCACCAGCGCCACCTCGCCCAGGCGCCGCGCGCCCTCGTCGGTGTCGAGCAGGTCCTGCAGCACCGCCTCGCCGCGGGTGGCGCGGGCCTCGGTGATGCGGCCGCCTTCGAAGCGCACCTCGATCCCGTCGATCAGGCTGCCCTGGTGCGAGAGCGGCTTGGTGGAGCGCACGTAGCCCTCGACCTTGGCGGCGTGGGGCGTGGTAAAGACCTCTTCGGTGGGAATGTTGGGGTTGCAGGTGACGCCGTTGCGCGCCTCGGACGCGCCGCCATGCCATTCGTGGCCATCCGCCAGCCCCACGGTCAGGTCGGTGCCGGGGCCGGTGTAGTGCAGCGCCGCGAAGCGCTCGGCATTGAGCCATTCGGTCCGCTGGCGCAGGCGGGCGTTGTGTGCCGCCCATTCCGCCACCGGGTCCTCGCCCATCACGCGGGAGGCGGCAAAGATCGCCTCGGCCAGCTTCGCCACGGCCTGCTCCTCGGGGAGGTCGGGGAAGACGCGCATCGCCCAGTCGGCACCGGGATAGGCGCAGATCGACCAGTTGATGTCGAAATTCGCGATCCGCTCCAGCGCCGGGCGGTAGGCGATGGAATTGGCCTTGCCCGCGCGGGCGGTCTTGCCCGGATCCTCGTCGGCCAGCAGCATGGGATCGTCGCCCACGATGGCCATGCGGGCCGCGCCATCGGCAAAGGCCGCGCCCATCCCGTCATACAGCCAGTTGGGCGCCCGGTCGAAGCTGTCGTCCCGCGCGTGGCGGTAGCGGGCCAACGTCACCATGCCGTCCGACAGGATCGGCGTGACCAGCCCGGCGCCCGCGCGGTAGGCCGCGGCCGTCACCCGGCGCACCAGCGGCAGGGCGGCGACCGGCGCGGTCAGCACCAGCTCCTGCCCTTCCTGCAGGTTGAGGCCGGTGCGCACCGAGACCTCGGCCAGCTTGTCCAGCAGGATGGGGTCGATCGGGTCCTTGGCCATGGTGCGTCCTTTCAGTGGCAGATCGGCGCCACGTTCAGGGAGCGGGCGGCGAAGGTCAAGCCGCCCCGGCCCGCGCCTCCTGCCGCGTCAGCATGAAGCCGTCGAAGAAGCCCGCCAGCTCCGCATGGGCGTCGAGCGGCAGGACATGGGCCACGTGCTGATCGGGACGGACGAGCACCATGGCGCCCCTCGCCCGGTCGATGCCGCGCATGTCGAAGATGTCCTCGCCCGACTTCAGGTCGGCGCAGAACACCTTTTCGTAATCGAGCAACCCGTAGCGCCCCTTTGCCGGGCGCAGAAGCGGGTGCATCTGGCCGAACTCCGTCTCGCGGAAGCCCTGCTGCACCACCGCGCGCAGGTCGATCACCGCGTCCGGGTCGGCGTCCCGCGGGGTGTAGCGATTGAGCGGAGAGCGCGGGTCATCGGCCAGGAAATCGCAGAGCCGCCAGAGGCCGGAGGCGCTGGCCGTCGGATCGCCAGTGCCGGCAAAGGCGAAGAGCCGCCAGCGCCCGTCCGCCTCCACCACGTGGCCCAGATGCATGGGCTTCGCGTCCGACAGCCGCACCACCGGCGCGGAGTGAAAGCGCATCCCCAGCGGGAAGCCCGTGGCAAGCGCCTGGTGCGTGTCGGCGCCGGTCAGCACGGAGGGCCCGTACTGGATCGCCGTCCCCGCAGTGAAGCGGCCATGCTTGACGAAGTATCGCTGGAACTCTGCCGGGTCCACGCCCTCCGCGTCGTCGTCAGAGGTCTTGGGCCGGGCGCTGAACATCTTGGCGAATTCGCGGTCGAAATCGATCAGCATCTGCGCCACGCCCTGCCGTTCCTCGGAATAGGAATGCAGCATCGCGGGATCGGCCTGGCCGCGCAGCACCGCCGCCAGCTTCCAGCCGAGGTTGAAGCCGTCGCGCATCGAGACATTCATCCCCTGCCCCGCTTTGGGGCTGTGGGTGTGACAGGCATCGCCCGCGATGAAGACCCGCGGCAGGCTGTCCTGCCCCTCGACGTCGTCGAACTTGTCACAGAGCCGCTGGCCGATCTCGTAGACCGACCACCAGGCGACCTCGGCCACCTCGAATTTGTAGGGCGCGAGGATCCGCTGCGCCGCCGCGATGAGCTGGTCGACGGTGATGTTGCGGCTGGCGACGCGTTCGTCCGCGTTCAGCTTGTCGAGCTCAATGTAGAGCCGGGCAAGATAGCCGCCCTCGCGCGGGATCACGAGGATGCTGCCCTCGGAATTGGAATGGATGGCGGATTTCATGCGGATGTCGGGGAAATCCGTCACCGCCAGCACGTCCATCACGCCCCAGGCCTGGTTCGCCGCGTCGCCCTTCAGCTTGCGGCCGATGGCGCGGCGCACCTCGCTGCGCGCCCCGTCGCAGCCCACGACGTAGCGGGCGCGAATGGTCTCCGCCTTCGCCCCACTGGCCGGGTCCACAGGCTCCAGCCGCGCGGTCACGGGGCGGGCCGAAGGATCGTCGCGCCGGCTTTCATCCACCGTCAGCTCGGCCAGCCGGAGCGAATAGTCGGGCACGAGCCGCGTGGCGGAATTGCGCATGTATTCGAGGAAGAAGTCATGCACCCGCGCCTGGTTGAGGATGACATGAGGGAATTCCGACAGCCCGTCCTCCACGTCCTGCACGCGCTGGTGGCGGATGATGGTCTCGGGGTTCTGCGGGTCGGGCTTCCAGAAGGTGACCTCGTTGACCCAGTAGGCCTCCTTCTCCACCCTGTCGGCGAATCCGAAAGCCTGGAACATCTCCATTGAGCGGCAGGCGATGCCGTCCGCCTGGCCGAGGGTCAGGGGGCCGTCCTTCTGCTCCACGATGCGGACGGTGAGATCGGGAAAGGCGGACAGCTGCGCCGCCAGCACCAGCCCGGTCGGCCCGGACCCCACGATCAGCACGTCCACGTCGGAGGGCCGCTGCCCGGCATCTGGCGCCGGATCGTGTACGGCCGGGTCGCCGGTGCGGAAACCGTTGAGATGGAATTGCATGGGCACCTCCCTGGAGCGGACATATCGCGGTGGATTTATAATATGTGTACTTACTAAAAGGCAAGTCCTATCCACGATGCCCGGATTCGGCTCGGTCACCGGCCCGGATTGGCCGGACGATGCACCCAAGAGACGACGGGCCGCGCTGAGTTCGCGCGGCCCGCCATCGGTCGTTAAGTCTTGGAGAGGGATCGTCTGTCGGACCCCGTTCGTCAGGCCGCCTTGAGCAGGCCCTCGGACTTCACCCGGTCATACGTCTCGTCCAGGGCCTTGCCCGCGCGCGACATCAGCAGGTCGATCTCCGCCTCGGTGATCACCAGCGGCGGCGAGATGATCATGCGGTCGCCCACGTGACGCATCACCAGGTTGTTGGCAAAGCAGCGTTCGCGGCAGATCAGCCCGACCTCTCCGGCCTCGCCGGCAAAGGCGGCGCGCGCGGCCTTGTCCGGCGTCATGGCGATGGAGCCCATCATGCCGACGATCTTCGCCTCGCCCACCAGAGGGTGGTCGGCCAGCTCGGCCCAGCGTTTCGCGAGATAGGGCGCGGTCTTCTCGCGCACCTTCTCGATGATGCGCTCCTCCTCGAGGATGCGGATGTTCTCCAGCGCCACGGCGGCGGCGACCGGGTGGCCGTGGTAGGTGTAGCCGTGGTTGAACTCGTCCCGGCCGATCACCTCGGCGATCTCGTCCGAGACCATGGACCCCGCGATCGGGATGTAGCCGGAGCTCAGCCCCTTGGCCATGGTCATGATGTCGGGGCGCAGGTTCAGCGTCTGGGAGCCGAACCAGTTGCCGGTCCGGCCGAAGCCGCAGATCACCTCGTCGGCGATCAGCAGGATGCCGTACTTGTCGCAGATGCGCTGCACCTCGGGCCAGTAGCTGTCGGGCGCCACGATCACGCCGCCGGCGCCCTGCACCGGCTCGGCGATGAAGGCCGCGACCTTGTCCACGCCCAGCTCCTCGATCTTCTCCTCGAGCTCGCGGGCGCGGGCGAGGCCGAACTCCTCGGGGGACATGTCGCCGCCCTCGGACCACCAGTCGGGCTGGTTGATATGCTCGATGCCCGGGATCGGCAGACCGCCCTGGGCATGCATGCCGCCCATGCCGCCAAGGCTGCCGCCGCCCATGGTGGAGCCGTGATAGGCGTTCTTGCGGCTGATGATCACCTGCTTTTCCGGCTTGCCGAGCGCGGCCCAGTACTGCCGCACCAGCCGGATGTTGGTGTCGTTGGCCTCGGACCCGGAAGAGCCGTAGAAGACGTGGTTCAGGTTGCCCGGCGCCAGCTCGGCCAGCTTGGCCGACAGCGCGATGGCCGGCACATGCGTGGTCTGGAAGAAAGCGTTGTAATAGGGCAGCTCCTTCATCTGGCGGGCGGCGACCTCGGCCAGCTCGTCCCGGCCGTAGCCGATGTTCACGCACCAGAGACCGGCCATGGCGTCGAGGATCTCCACCCCTTCGCTGTCGGTGAGAAAGACGCCGTCGGCCCGGGTGATGACCCGCGCGCCCTTCTGGCCAAGCGCGTTGCCGGCGGTGAAGGGGTGCATGTGGTGGGCCGCGTCGAGGCGCTGCAGCTCGGCGGTGGGCATGTGGTTGGTGATCTGGCTCATCGCGGCCTCCTGCAATCGGGGAAACGGGACCCGGGCCGTTTACCCGGGCGCGACACCGGGGCCGGCCCGGATCGCCACCAGAATATGATCAAATTTTTCCGTGTCAAACCGAATCGGGGAAATCAGCCGCCCGAGACGTCCTCCGACAGCGCCGCCCGCACCTGGTCCATGCCCTGGATCACGTCCCTGCGGATCGCCTCGGCCGCCGCCTCGGCATCGCCGGCGCGCATCGCGGCGAGGGTCTGGCGGTGCAGGTCGGGCAGGTTCGCGGTGCCGATGCGGCCACAGACGACCCGCAGCGACGGGCCGAAGCGCAGCCACAACCCCTGCGCCATGTCGCGCAGGATGGGCGCCCGGGACAGGTCGTAGAGGCGCCTGTGGAACAGGTAGTTGTGCCGCAGATAGGCCGGCACGTCCCCGCGATCGATGGCCCGGTCGAGCCGTGCATCCTCCGCCGCGAGCCCGTCCAGCTCCTCGGCGGTGGCATGGGCGGTGGCCAGCCGGATGAGCTGTGGCTCGATCGTGGCCCGCGCAAAGATCAGCTCCTCGATATTGCCGGGGCTGAGCCGCGGGACGCTGACCCGGCGGTTGCCCTGCATCGCCAGCGCGCCCTCTGGAATCAGCCGGCGGATCGCCTCGCGCACGGGGGTCATGCCGGCCCCGGTCATCGCCTGGAGCCCCTGGATGGTCACCGCCTGGCCCGGCGCCAGGTCTCCGAACAGCACGCTGTCGCGAAGCTGCCGATACACGGTCTCGTGGGCGGGAAGACCTGTCGGTTCCACCCCTGCTGCCTGCAAATCGGTCATTGGCCTCCTGTCCCTGCCTGCGCCGCCGCGGCGCTCTCTTGCGAGTCTAGCCAACCCGTGAAAACATTGCCATGTTGCCTTTCGAGGTAACTTTTGATCAAATCGAAAGCGCAAGGAAGCATCAAGCTTTCACCATCCAACGGGAGAACGGAATGCAACACAAGCTGACGGGTGCCGCCGCCGCGCTTGCCCTTCTTGCCGGCGCCGCCGGTGCGGAAGAGGTCCATGTCTACAACTGGTCCGACTATATCGACGAATCGCTGCTCGACAAATTCGAGCAGGAGACCGGGATCGACCTGGTCTACGACGTCTTCGATTCCAACGAGCTGCTGGAAACCAAGATGCTGGCCGGCGGGTCGGGCTACGACGTCGTTGTGCCCACCGGCACCTTCCTGCAGCGCCAGATCTCGGCCGGCGCCTTCCAGAAGCTCGACCCGTCGAAGCTGCCCAACCGCGAAAACATGTGGGACGTGATCCAGGAACGGACCGAGCCCTATGATCCGGGCGGGGAATATTCGATCAACTACATGTGGGGCACGACCGGCATCGGCGCCAATGTGGGCGAAGTGACCGAGGCGCTTGGCGAGGATGCGCCGCTGGCCAGCCTCGACCTGATCTTCGATCCGGAGAACATGAAGAAGCTGTCGGAATGCGGCGTGCATTTCCTCGACGCGCCGACCGAGATGATCCCGGCCGCGCTCACCTATCTCGGGCTCGACCCGGATTCCAAGGACGAGGAATCGCTGGAGAAGGCCGAGGAAGTGCTGCTGGCCGTCCGGCCCTACGTGCAGAAGTTCCACTCCTCGGAATACATCAACGCGCTGGCCAACGGCGACATCTGCGTGGCCTTCGGCTGGTCCGGCGACATCCTGCAGGCCCGCGACCGCGCGGCCGAGGCCGAGAACGGGGTGGAGATCGTCTACAACCCGCCGAAGGAAGGCGCGCTGATGTGGTTCGACCAGATGGCGATCCCGACCGATGCGCCGAACCCCGAGGGGGCGCACAAGTTCCTGAACTTCATCATGGATGCGCAGAACATGGCGGCGGCGTCGAACTACGTCTACTACGCCAACGGCAACAAGGCGTCGCAGGAATACCTCAACGAGGACGTGATCGGCGACCCGGCGATCTATCCCGACGAGGAGACGCTGGACAATCTCTACACCGTCACGCCCTTCGGCCCGCGCGAGCAGCGCACGCTGACCCGGATGTGGACCCGGATCAAGTCCGGCACCTGATCCAGCCCTTCGCGCCGCGCCGGACCCTCCGGCGCGGCGCCTTTCCTTCCGGCCCTAGAATCCCCCTGCAACGGATCCCCGCATGGCGCAACCGAAGCCCCAGACCGTCTTTGCCCCCTGGACCGACCCCGACGCCAAGCCGCTGATCCGGTTCCGCAACGTGACCAAGCGCTTCGGCGATTTCACCGCCATCGACGACCTCACGCTCGACATCTACGAAAAGGAATTCTTCGCCCTGCTGGGCCCCTCGGGCTGCGGCAAGACGACGATGATGCGGATGCTCGCCGGGTTCGAATCCATCACCGAGGGCACGATCGAACTGGCCGGACAGGACATCGCCCCGGTGCCGCCGAACAAGCGCGCGGTGAACATGATGTTCCAGTCCTACGCGCTGTTCCCGCATCTCTCGGTCTGGGACAACATCGCCTTCGGCCTGCGCCGCGAGGGGATGGAAAAGGACCGCATGAACACCCGGGTGGAGGAGATGCTGCGCCTCACCCGGCTGGAACGCTTCGCCAAACGCAAGCCGCACCAGATCTCCGGCGGGCAGCGCCAGCGCGTGGCCCTCGCCCGGTCGCTCGCCAAGGCGCCGAAACTGCTGCTGCTGGACGAGCCGCTGGGCGCGCTCGACGCCAAGCTGCGCCAGGACACCCAGTTCGAGCTGATGGACATCCAGGAAAAGACCGGCACCACCTTCGTCATCGTCACCCACGACCAGGAAGAGGCGATGACCGTCGCCTCCCGCGTGGCGGTGATGGACGAGGGCCGCCTGATGCAGGTCGACACCCCGGCCGAGATCTACGAACAGCCCGCCACCACCTACGTGGCGGATTTCATCGGCGACGTGAACCTGATGAAGGGCAATGCCGACCCGAAGGAGGGCTTCGTCCTGCTCGACTGGGCGCCGAACCAGCCGCAGATCAAGGCGGAGACGTCCAAGAACTTCGCCGCCGGGCAGGAGCTGCATTATGCCATCCGCCCGGAAAAGATCGCCATCACCGCCGAGAAGCCGGCCGAGGCCCCGAACGCCCTGCAGGGCAAGGTGCTCGACATCGCCTATCTCGGCAACATCTCGACCTACCACGTGGAACTGCCCGGCGGGCAGATCGTCAAGGCCCAGACCGCCAATACCCGGCGCCTCGCCAATCGCGGCTTCACCTGGGAAGACGAGGTCTGGCTCAGCTGGACCGCCACCGCCGGCGTGCTGCTGGAGAGCTGAGCCATGCGCCGCTTCGCCCTCATCGCCATCCCCTATGCCTGGCTGCTGGCGCTGTTCCTGGTGCCCTTCCTGATCGTGCTGAAGATCTCGCTCTCGGACATCACGCTGGCCATCCCGCCCTACGAGCCCACGCTTGACCTCTCGGCCGGCTGGGAGGGGCTGAAGACCTTCTTCTCCGGCCTCGATTTCGAGAATTTCACCTTCCTCACCACCGACGATCTCTACTGGAAGGCCTATCTCTCCTCGCTCCGGATCGGGGCGATCTCCACCCTGATCACGCTATGCGTGGGCTACCCCATCGCCTACGGCATGGCCCAGTCGGCGCCGGAATGGCGCCCCACCCTGCTGATGCTGGTGATCCTGCCCTTCTGGACCTCCTTCCTGATCCGCGTCTATTCCTGGATGGGCATCCTCAGCACCGAGGGCGTGCTGAACCAGTTCCTGCTCTGGACCGGCCTCATCTCCGAGCCGCTGACGATCCTGAACACGCCCACTGCGGTCTATATTGGCATCGTCTACACCTACCTGCCCTTCATGATCCTGCCGATCTACTCGGCGCTGGAAAAGCTCGACATCTCGCTGCTGGAGGCCGCCGAGGACCTGGGCTGCTCGCGGCTCAAAGCGTTCTGGCTGGTGACCATCCCGCTGTCGCGCCCGGGCATCATCGCCGGCTGTTTCCTCGTCTTCATCCCGGCGATCGGCGAATTCGTGATCCCCTCCTTGCTGGGCGGCTCGCGCACGCTGATGATCGGCAAGGTGCTGTGGGAGGAATTCTTCAACAACCGCGACTGGCCCGTGGCCTCGGCAGTGGCGATCATCCTCCTGCTGATCCTCATCGTCCCGATCATCCTGTTCCAGCGCAACGAACAGAAGCAGAGGGAGGCCGAGGGATGACCCATTTCGCCGCCGCCTCCCTGTCTTCTCTGGTCCGGAAATATGGCGGGGGTTTGGGGGCAGAGCCCCCATTCCCTCGCAAGATGCATGCCGCAGGCATTCCGCTGTCTCGGAGGGCACGCGCATGAGACGCTTCTCCTGGTTCAACGCGACCTCGCTGACGCTGGGCTTCGCCTTCCTCTACATGCCGATGATCATCCTGGTCATCTACAGCTTCAACGCCTCCAAGCTGGTCACGGTCTGGGGCGGCTTCTCCACCCGCTGGTACGGCACCCTGATCCGGAACGAGGCCTTTCTCGACGCCGCCTGGGTGACGCTGCAGGTGGGGGTCGTGTCGTCCACCGTGGCCACCATATTGGGCACCATGGCGGCGCAGGTCATGGTGCGGGCAGGCCGCTTCCCGGGGCGGACGCTGTTTTCCGGCATGATCTACGCGCCCCTCGTCATGCCCGAGGTCATCACCGGCCTGTCGCTGCTGCTGCTCTTCATCGGCATCGGCCTCGACCGCGGGATCTTCACCATCATCCTGGCGCATACGACCTTCTCCATGTGCTACGTCTCGGTCGTGGTCTCCTCGCGGCTGGTGGCCTTCGACCGCGCGCTGGAGGAAGCGGCGCTCGACCTCGGCTGCACCCATTTCGAGGCGTTCCGCCTGGTCACCCTGCCGATCATCGCGCCGGCGGTGATCTCGGGCTGGCTGCTGGCCTTCACCCTGTCCCTCGACGACCTGGTGATTGCGAGCTTTACCGCCGGCCCCTCGGCCACCACCCTGCCGATGAAGATCTGGTCCTCGGTGCGGCTGGGCGTCAGCCCCGAGATCAACGCGCTGTCCACCCTGATGATCGCCGTGGTGACCATCGGCGTCGTTACCGCCTCCCTGCTCTCCAAGCGCGCCTCGATCCGGCGCCAGCAGGAAGAGCGCGAGGCCTTCCAGGTGACCCCATGAAGCGTATCTGGGAGGCCGCGGCCTACGGGCCCGGCCCGGTGGAGCGGTGCTGGTGGGCCGAAACCGTCACCCCGGATCCCTGGCCCGCGCTGGACGGCGACGTCACCACCGACATCGCGGTGATCGGCGGCGGCTTCACCGGGCTCTCGGCCGCGCTGCACCTCGCCGAGGGTGGCGCACAGGTCACCGTGCTGGAGGCCAACAGCCCCTATTGGGGCGCCTCCGGGCGCAATGGCGGCTTCTGTTGCCTGGGCGGGGCGCGGATGTCCAATGCCACGCTCACCCGGCGCTTCGGGCCCGAGGGACGGCGCGACTGGCGGCGGGCCGAGCGCGGCGCGATCGAACTGGTCGACAGCCTGCTCGACCGTCACGGCATCGACGTCGACCGCCATTCCGAGGGCGAGACCCTGCTGGCCCATCGTCGCCGCGACTGGGAGGCCATGCAGGAAGAGGCCGCATCGGTCGAGGCGGATTACGGCGTCTCTCCGACGCTCATCCCGCAGGGGCAGCTCGCCCGCCATGGCCTGTCCGGCCCCTTCCACGGCGCCATGACCACGCCGCTGGGCTTCGCGCTGAACCCCCGGAAATACGCCGAGGGGCTGGCACGGGCGGCCCACGGCGCCGGTGCCACGCTCCATGCCGAGACCCCCGTGACCCGGATCGAGGGCGAGGGGCCCTACCGGCTCGTCACGCCGAACGGGACGGTCACCGCAAAACGCATCATCGTCGCCACCAACGGCTATTCGTCGGAGGACATTCCCCCCTTCCTCGCCGGGCGCTACCTGCCGATGCAAAGCTCGGTGCTGGTCACCCGCCCGCTCACCGAGCCGGAGCGCGAGGCCCAGGGCTGGACCAGCCACCAGATGGCCTATGACACCCGGCGGCTGCTGCATTACTTCCGCTTGATGCCCGACAACCGGATGCTCTTCGGGATGCGCGGGGGGCTGTCGGCGACGCCGGGGGCCGAGGCCGCGATCCGCAAGAAGATCCGCGCCGATTTCGAGACGATGTTCCCGGCGTGGAAAGAGGTCGAGACGCCGAACTACTGGTCGGGCTTCGTCTGCATGTCGCGCAACCTCACGCCCTTCGCGGGGCCGGTGCCCGGCATGAGGGACGCCTTTGCCGGGCTCTGCTACCACGGCAACGGGGTGGCCATGGGCAGCTTCACCGGCCGGCTGCTGGCCGACCTCGCGCTGGACCGCAAACCGGATCTTTACCCAGCCGCCATGGCTGCGCGGCCCGGCCGCTTTCCGCTGGGGCGCTTCCGCCGGCTGCTGCAGCGCCCGGCCTACGCCTTCTACGCGCTGCGCGATCTCTGAACGTCAGAGCTGCGTGTTGCCCTTGCGCGCGCGGCGCCGGTCGAGGCCCAGCCGGTGCTCGCGCCAGATGATCGCGACCCCGGCCAGGATCACCAGCCCCGCCCCCACCAGCGTCTGCGCGGTCGGCACCTCGGCAAAGATGAAATAGCCCACGATCAGGGCAAAGATCATCGACACGTAGTCGAAGGGCGCCACCACAGAGGCATCGGCGAAGCGGTAGGAGGAGGTGAGAAAGATCTGCCCCAGCCCGCCCAGCAGCCCCGCCGTGACGAGGATCGCCGCCTGCCCCGCAGAGGGCACCACCCAGCCGAAGGGCAGGGTCAGCAGCGACAGCAGCGTCGCGGTGACCGAGAAGTAGAAGACGATGGCCGAGGTCTGTTCCGTCTGCACCAGCTTGCGGATGTAGATCTGCGCCAGCGCCGCCGCTACCGCCGCCATCAGTACGAGGATCGCGCCCAGCGCCTCGGTCGTCTGCACCGTGCCGCCGGAAAAGGCCTGCAGCCGCGGCGCCAGCACGATCAGCACGCCGACAAGGCCCAGCGCCACCGCGCCCAGCCGCACGGCGCGCACCGGCTCGCCCAGGAACATGGCGGCAAAGATCACCACGAGGATCGGCGCGGCATAGCCGATGGCCGTCACCTCGGGCAGCGGCAGCAGCCCCAGCCCGGCGAAAGACAGCCCCATGGAGGAGGTGCCGACGAAGCCGCGCCAGAAATGCCCCATGGGCGAGGCCACGCGCAGCCCGGTCGACAGGTCCCCGCGCCAGGCCAGCCAGACTAGGATCACCGGCAGGGCAAAGAACGAGCGGAAGAACACCGCCTCGCCCGGCGGCACGGAGTCCGAGACCGACTTGATCAGGGCTTGCATGGCCACCAGCAGCAGGACCGAGGTGACCTTGAAGAGGATGCCGCGAAGCGGGGACATCGGGGGGCTCCGGGATGGGTCCCCCCTGAATAAGCGACCGGGCGGCAGCGTCAATCACCTGACGCCGCCGTCCGGACCCGCGCTCAGGCCGTCTTGCGTTTCGGCAGCACCCAGTCGGCGCGCGGGAAATGGCAGGTGTAGCCGTTGGGAATGCGCTCCAGATAATCCTGGTGCTCGGGCTCGGCCTCCCAGAAATCACCCACGGGCTCCACCTCGGTCACCACCTTGCCGGGCCAGTGGCCGCTGGCCGCCACGTCGGCGATGGTGTCGAGCGCCACCTGCTTCTGCTCCTCGTCCACGTAGTAGATGGCCGAGCGGTAGGACATGCCCACGTCGTTGCCCTGCCGGTTCATGGTGGTGGGGTCGTGGATCTGGAAGAAGAATTCCAGCAGGTCCCGGTAGGAGATGCGCGCGGGGTCGTAGAGGATCTCGATCCCCTCGGCATGGGTGCCGTGGTTACGGTAGGTGGCGTTGGGAACGTCCCCCCCGGTATAGCCCACCCGGGTCTTCTCGACGCCCGGCAGCTTGCGGATCAGGTCCTGCATTCCCCAGAAGCAGCCCCCGGCGAGTACGGCGCGATCGGTCATGCCATGTCCTCCACTTGGTTCAGGTAATCGCCATAGCCCTCGGCCTCCATGTCGTCACGATGCACGAAGCGCAGGCTGGCGGAGTTGATGCAGTAGCGCAGCCCGCCCCGGTCCACCGGCCCGTCCGGGAAGACATGGCCGAGATGGCTGTCGCCATGGGTGGAGCGCACCTCGGTGCGGACCATCCCGTGGGTGGTATCGCTGAGCTCCTGCACGTGGGCGGGCTCGATCGGCTTGGTAAAGCTCGGCCAGCCGCAGCCCGATTCGTACTTGTCCGACGAGGCGAAGAGCGGCTCGCCAGACACGATGTCGACGTAGATCCCCGGCTCCTTGTTCTTGAGCAGCTTGCCGGTGCCCGGGCGCTCGGTCCCGTTCTCCTGCGTCACCCAGCGTTCCACCTCGCCGAGCTTCGCGATCGCCTCGTCTGAGCGTTCGTATTTCGCCATGGTCGCGTTCCTTGTCCTTTGCCCCATTAGATGGGCGCGCGGCGGAAAATTCAAACCCCCATGGGCCTTTCGAGGCACCGCGCCGCGGGACGCATCGCCGGGCCCTTTCGCTTTCCGCCGCGACCGGGCAGGTTGGGGCCGAAAGGAGACCCCCATGTCCGTCACAGACCTGCGCCCCAACATGGATCACTGGCCCGAGCGGGTGGACCTCGCCGCCGCCTTCCGCTGGACCGAGCGGCTGAACATGCACGAGGCCGTCGCCAACCACTTCTCGCTGGCCGTGAACGACGCGGGCACGCAATTCCTGATGAACCCCAACCAGGTGCATTTCCGTCTGATCACCGCGTCGTCGCTGCTGCTGATCGATGCCGAGGATCCCTCGACCATGGACCGCCCCGATGCGCCCGACCCCACCGCCTGGGGCCTGCACGGCGCGATCCACCGGCGCTGCCCGCATCATCGCTGCGCCATGCACGTGCATTCGATCTTTTCGACCGTGCTGGCGACGCTGGAGGATGCCCGCCTGCCCCCCATCGACCAGAACAGCGCGACCTTCTTCGACCGCCACGTGGTCGATACCCATTACGGCGGGCTGGCTTTCGAGGAAGAGGGTGAGCGCTGCGCCGAGCTTCTGCAGGATCCGAAGAAACAGGTGCTGGTGATGGGCAATCACGGCGTCATGGTGCTGGGCCGGACCGTGGCCGAGACCTTCAACCGGCTCTACTATTTCGAGCGGGCGGCCGAGACCTATATCCGTGCGCTGCAGACCGGGCAGAAACTGCGCGTGCTCTCGGACGAGATCGCGGAGAAGACGGCCGCCGCGCTCGACGTCTACGACGACCAGGCGGAGCGGCACCTGAGCGACCTGAAGACCATCCTCGACCGCGAGGGGTCGGATTACGCGAGCTGAGCGATTTGGCTCGCCACCCCGCGCAAGCCGTGCAGCGTCGACCCGCGGGGTGGCGCAGAACCGGTTGGACGGGTGCGCTTTATGTTGACGCCACGTCCCTAGACCGAGGTCAGCGCGGGGTCGACGTAGCGCCGCCCCGGGAGGCGGGTCGGCGCTGCACGGCGCCTTCGGCTTGATTCCGTGCGGGTGCTAAGCTCGGCGCGTTGCAATCCGCATGAAAAAGGCCGGCTCCATCGGAACCGGCCCACTCGTCACACAATGCCCAGCGTCAAATAATGTCTCAGATCACGACCACGTCCAGCGGCGGGAAGCCGTTGAAGCCCACCGAAGAATAGCTCGACGTATAGGCCCCGCAGTTGCGGATCAGGAAGCGGTCGCCCGCCTTCAGCCCCACCGGCAGCTGCACCGGGCGCTTCTCGTAGAGCACGTCGGCCGAGTCGCAGGACGGGCCGGCAAGGATGCAGGGCGCCATCTCCTCGTCGTCGCGGTCGGTGGTGAACTGGTAGCGGATCGCCTCTTCCATCGTCTCCGCCAGCCCCGAGAACTTGCCGATATCGAGGTAGACCCAGCGGTGCAGGTCGTCCTGCTGCTTGCGCGAGACCAGCAGCACCTCGGCGGCGATCATGCCGGCCTCGGCCACCATGCCGCGGCCCGGCTCCGCCATCACACGCTCTGCCCCTTCGAACCGCGCCTCGACCATGTCCATCACGCGGCCGGCGTAAAGCGTCGGATGCTCGATCTCCTCGCCGTAGAAGGCCGGGAAGCCGCCGCCGATGTTCAGCAGGTGCAGCGCATGGCCCGCGGCGCGGGCGCGGTCCCAGACGAGCGCCACCTGGTCCAGCGTCTCGGCCCACATCTCGGCCCGGCGGGTCTGGGACCCGACGTGGAAGGACAGGCCCACCGGGCGCAGGCCCAGCGACACGGCGTAATCCATCAGGCGCACGGCCTCTTCGGGGGCGCAGCCGAACTTGCGCGACAGCGGCCAGTCGGCGCCGGTCGCCCCCACCAGCAGGCGGATGTAGACCTGCGCGCCGGGCGCATGCTCGGCGATCTTGTCCAGCTCCTGGTCGGCGTCGGCGGCGAAGAGGTCGATCCCCGCCATGTGGGCGAAGGCAATGTCCGAGGCACGTTTGACCGTGTTGCCGAAGGAGATGGTCTCGGGCGCGGCGCCCAGCGACAGGCACAGCTCGATCTCACCGCGCGAGGCGGCGTCGAAATGCGAGCCCTCGGCGATCAGCGCCTCGACCACTTCACGCGCCGGGTTGGCCTTGACCGCGTAGTGGATGTCGGCCCGGCCCAGACCGGCCTTGAGCCCGCGGTACTGCCGCCGCACCTGGTCGATATCCAGCACCAGCGTCGGACGGTCGAAGCTGGTCGAGCGCAGGAACGCCTCGAGCTTCGAGTTGGAGCGGGAAACAGGCGACAGGACTTCGATGCCCGAAACCGGGTTTACGTAAGCGTTCATGGTCATCTCCAATAGACCCGGCCATATATGACCGCTCAGTTCCAAGGGAGACGTTACCGTCGCTACGTAAACACGTGACCGGGGGTTGGACCCGGTGCAGGCCAGAGGCGCGTGCGTTGGCGTCTTGACCGCGCAGATAGGGCCGCGCGCGGATTCGTTCAAGAGAAATCTGCGGCGGATTTGCGCTTTTTCACGCCGCGGCGCGGGCGCCACAGGATCGGCGCAAGTCCCTGTCTTTGATCAAAAAATCAGGAACGAAAAACCCCGCCACCGGGGCGGGGTTCATCATGCATCGCGAAGGCCGTCATGGGCCCGCACGGCGCTCACTTGTCGTCGTCGTCGCTCTCGTCCTCGTCCGACCCGCCGGGCAGGTTGAAGAAGCTTTCCGCGTCGGCATATTCCTCGTCCGAACGGGTATCTTCCTTCTCGGCGGCGAAGGTATCCTCGCCGGCCTCCTCCTCGTTGGAGCTGAGCGAGAACGTCTCCAGCCCCTCGATGGCAGTGGGCATCTTGGGCTCGGCCGGCATTTCCAGCGACTGCTCGGTCGAGACCAGCTTGCGCCGCTCGTCATCCGACATCACCGCGCCCTCGGCAGCGCGCTTGGCGGCGGCCTTCTGCACGGCGGCGTCCAGCTCGGACTGCTTGCAGAGGCCCAGCGCCACCGGGTCGATCGGCTGGATGTTTGCGATGTTCCAGTGGGTCCGCTCGCGGATGGCCTGGATCGTCGGCTTGGTAGTGCCCACCAGCTTGGAGACCTGGCCGTCCGTCAGCTCGGGGTGGAACTTGACCAGCCACAGGATGGAGGCCGGGCGATCCTGCCGCTTGGACAGCGGGGTGTAGCGCGGGCCGCGGCGCTTTTCCTCGCCCTGGGCGGCGGGGTTGAACTTGAGCTTCAGCTTGTGGAGCGGATCCTTCTCGGCCTTGTCGATCTCCGACTGGTCGAGCTGGTTGTTGGCGATCGGGTCGAACCCCTTCACGCCCGCCGCCACGTCGCCGTCGGCGATGCCCTGCACCTCCAGCTCGTGCATCCCGGTGAAATCCGCGATCTGCTTGAAGGTGAGCGTGGTATTGTCGACCAGCCAGACGGCGGTGGCCTTTGCCATGATCGGTTTGCCCATCGGCCTTACTCCTTAGAATACCGTCGCCCCGAATATGCCTTCTCCGTTGCCCCGAAGGGCGGTTCCGGGGGCCGGAACGGGTTTCCGTTGTCGGGGAACTCGGCGGCTATATAGTGACTTCAGCCCAGTTTGGAAAGACCCGGAATGCGCGTGCTCCTTCTCCTGCTCTGTCTCGGCCTCGCCCCGGCCGCCCGCGCCGGGGGCGAGCCGCCGGGGATCTTCGACCACTGGATCCTCGCCCTGTCATGGTCCCCCGGCTGGTGCGCGGCGGAGGGGGCGGCCCGCGGCTCCCCGCAATGCGACAGCGACCGGCGGCTGGGCTGGATCCTGCACGGGCTCTGGCCGCAATACGAGACCGGCTGGCCCTCGGAATGTCCGACCGGGGCCGCCCCGCCCTCCGCCACGCTGGCCCGCGAGATGTCGGCCATCATGGGTACGACCGGCCTCGTCCACCACGAATGGCGGCGCCACGGCACCTGCTCCGGCCTGTCGGCCCGCGCCTATTTCGACCGCTCCCGCACCGCCTATGACAGCATCGCCCTGCCCCGGGCCCTGCGCTCCGAGGATCGCCCCGACCGGCTGCCGGCGCGCGCGGTCGAGGCCGCCTTCCTCGAGGCGAATCCCGGGCTGGAGCCGGACATGATCACGATCACCTGCAAGGCCGGCCGCATCCGCGAGGCCCGGATCTGCCTGCATCGCGAGACGCTGCGCCCAATCCCCTGCGGTCGCGACACAAGGCGTGATTGCCGGCTGAAGGACGCGCTGCTCGATCCCATCCCCTGACCGCGGAGGCTGGCGGTGCAGCGAGCCGCCGCGACCACCATCCTCAACCGACCGGATACATGCCCGCTGGCGGCGCGAAGATCGCCCCCGCGCCCCGCCGCCCGCGCTCAGATCTCAAGCAACGTGGAGCCGGTCGTGCGCCGCCCCTCCAGCGCCTCATGCGCCGCGCGCACCTCTTCCAGCGGAAAGCGCTGGCCGATCCGGATCTGCATCGCCCCGCTCTCCACCTTGTCGAAAAGCTGCGCTGCCATCTTCTGGCAGGTGGCGTGGTCGGCGATATGGGTAAAGACCGAGGGCCGCGTGATCTTGAGCGACCCCATCGCGCCCAGCCGCGACAGGTCGAAGGGCGGCACCGGCCCGGAGGCATTGCCGAAGGTGATCATCATCCCGAAGGGTTTCAGGCAGGAGAGCGAGCCCTCGAACGTGTCCTTCCCCACGGAATCCATCACCGCCGCGACGCCCTCGCCATCGGTCAGCTCGCGCACGCGGGCCGCGAAATCCTCGCGCGTGTAGTCGATGCAGTCCGACGCGCCATGATCCAGCGCCAGCCGGCATTTCTCCGGCCCGCCGGCGGTGCCGATCAGCCGGATCCCCTCGGACCGCGCCCATTGGCAGGCGATCAGGCCGACACCCCCGGCGGCGGCGTGAAACAGCACCGTGTCGCCCTTCTCCAGCGGCGTGGTGCGGTGAAAGAGGTACTGCACCGTCAGCCCCTGCAGCATCATCGCCGCGCCCTGCTCGGTGGTGATCCCCTCCGGCAGGCGGCAGACCTGCGCCGCGGGCATCACCCGCGCCTCGCAATAGCTGCCCGGCGGGATGGAGGCATAGGCGGCGCGGTCGCCTTCCTTCAGATGGGTCACGCCCTCGCCCACCGCCTCGACGATCCCGGCGCCCTCCATGCCCAGCGCATGGGGCAGGTCCAGCTTGTAGAGCCCGCTGCGCTGGTAGCAGTCGATGAAGTTGAGCCCGGCAAAGTCGTGCCGGATGCGGATCTCGCCCGGCCCGGGTTCGCCCACCTCCCAATCCACCAGCCGGAGCACCTCCGGCCCGCCCTGTTCCTCGATGATCACTGTCCTGGCCATGCGGCACCTCCTTGTCGCGGGCCAGTATTTCCGAAGGCGGCGCCGGTCGCAATCAGCCCCGGGCAAGCGGCAGGATCTCGTCGGTCAGCAGGGTCATGAGATCGCCGAAATAGCCGCCACTGCGGGCCGGCCGCGTCGGGTCGGAGGTCAGCGCCACCGTCAGCTGCGCGTCCGGCGCGACGAAGATCACCTGCCCGCCATAGCCCCGCGCCAGCGCATATTCCGTGCCGCCCGCGCGGCCGAGGAACCAGCCCAGCCCGTATTGCAGCCCCGAGAAAGGCGAGCGCGTCACCGGCTCGAAGCTTTGCCGGACCCAGGCGTCCGACAGGACACGCTCGCCCTGCCACAGGCCGTCCATGCGGTACATCTCCCCGAAGCGGCGCATCGCGGCGAGGGTCAGCGCCATCTGGTTGCCGCCCAGGTAATAGCCCTGCGGATCGCGGGTCCAGGCCGGGATCTCGACCCCCAGCGGATCGCCCAGCCAGTCGCGGGCCAGCGCCAGCAGGCTCCGCCCCGTCGCCTCGGTCAGCGCCGCGCCAAGCACGTGGAACGATCCCGTCGAATAGAGCATCCGGCCCCCCGGCTCGGCCACGAAGGGCCGCGACAGCGCGTCCGCCACCCAGTTGTTCGAGGCGATCCAGGCGCCGTAATTCGGCCCCGAGGTCCGCTCCAGCCCCGCCCGCAGGGTGACGAGCTGGCCCAGCGTGATGTCGGCCACCCCCGCCTCTGCGCCGGCGGGGACGAGGCCGGGCGCCACCTCGCCCAGCGTCGCCTCCAGCCCCGGCACCGCGCCCCGGTCGATCGCCGCGCCCAGCAGCGCCGCCACCAGGGTCTTGGACACCGACTTCACGTTGACCGGCCGCGACAGGGCCGGGCCGCGCACGGCCTCCTCCAGCACCACCTCGCCCTCATGGGCGACGGAGATCGCGTGGAACTGGTCGAACCGCGCCGCCCGCTCCGGGATCGCCGCCCAGTCGCCCGCGGGCTGGGCAAGGGCCGAGCGGGGCAGCAGGGCGGGGGCGGCGATCAGGCCGAGCGCGGCGCGTCTTGTGGGCATGGCGGTTCCTTTCCTGTCCGGAAGGAAGGATAGGAAGCCGCCCCCGCAAGGGTAATCACGTCCGCGTCAGGCGGGGCCAGATGGGGTCAGGCGGGGTCAGGCCACCTTCAGCACGATCTTCCCGATATGGGTGGAGCCCTCCATCCGCGCATGGGCCTCGGCCGCCTGCGCCAGGGGAAACTCGCTGTCCATGATCGGCCGGATCCGCCCGGCATCGAGCAGCGGCCAGACGTTTTCCCGAAGGCTCTCGGCGATCCGCGCCTTGGCCAGGTCGCTCTGCGGCCGCAGGGTGGAGCCGGTGATGGTCAGCCGCCGCGCCATGACCTGGGCAAAGTTCAGCTCCACCTTCGGCCCCGACAGGAACGCGATCTGCACCAGCCGGCCGTCATCCGCCAGCGCCTGCACGTTGCGCGGGATGTAGTCGCCGCCCACCATGTCGAGCACCAGGTCGGCGCCGCCCTCGGCCTTGAGGATCTCGACGAAATCCTCCTCGCGGTAATTGATCGCGCGCTCCGCCCCCAGCTCGGTGCAGGTGGCGCATTTCTCGGCAGAGCCGGCTGTGGCGAAGATCCGCGCGCCGAAGACCCGGGCCAGCTGGATCGCCGTGGTACCGATCCCCGAAGAGCCGCCATGCAGCAGGAACCGCTCGCCCGCCTTCAGCCCGCCGCGCTGGAAGACGTTGGACCAGACGGTGAAATAGGTCTCCGGTAGGCAGGCCGCCTCCTTCAGGCCCAGCCCGGCCGGCACCGGCAGGCAGTGGGCGGCGGGCGTGACGGCGTATTCGGCATAGCCGCCGCCGGGCAGCAGCGCGCAGACCTCGTCGCCGAGGCTCAGCCCGTCGACGCCCTCGCCCAGCGCCACGACCTCGCCCGAGGCCTCCAGCCCCGGCAGGTCCGAGGCGGTGGGCGGCGGCGAATAGGCGCCGGCGCGCTGCAGCGCGTCGGGCCGGTTCACCCCGGCATAGGCGATCTTCAGCAGCACCTGCCCCGGGCCGGGCTGCGGCACCGGGCGGCGGCCCTCGACCAGCACCTCGGGGGCGCCGGGCTTGGTGATCTCGACGGCGCGCATCTCTTCGGGCAGCATCATGGCATTCTCCTCGCGTGATTTGCCCCGGAGACTGCCCGCCGGGGACCGGGAAGACAACGCCCCCCGATCAGCAAGACCCTCGGCCTCGCGAAACGCCCCGCCGCGCGACAGCGCAACGCCGCCGCCCAGGCGAACCGCCCCCGGCTTCTCTGGTCCACAAATATGGCGGGGTGAGGAGCGCAGCGACGAGGGGCAGAGCCCCTGCCCCCCTCTGCCGCCTATTTACGCCGCATGGGCGGCTGGGACCCGCCGGGCTTGCGCTTGGCGCCGGGCCGCGCCGCGGATTTCGCCGCACCCGGAGGCGTGAAGCGCTTCGACGTGTCCGAGGCATTGGCACGGGCCGGGGGCCGCTTGCCCGCCGGCGGCTTGCCGCCCTTGCCCTCGAATGGCTTGCCACCCTTCGATGCGCCGCCGGGCTTGCCGCCCTTCGCGCCATGGGGTTTCGCCCCCTTGCCGTCGCGCGCCGGGCCCCGCTTGTCGTCGCGCGACCCGCCCTTGCCGTCGCGCGGCTTGGCATCGCGCGGCTTGGCATCCCGGGGCTTTGCGGGGCGGGCGTCGGGCTTGCCGGCGTTCCGATCCCAGACCTTTACGGCCTTGCGGCGCTCCGGCGGTGCCTCGGCCCCTTCGGCCGGCTGTGTTGCGGCAGGCGGCCGGGATGCGCCGCGCCCGCTCGTCTCCGCCGCATCGGTCCGCGTGTCAGGTGCGGGCGCGGAGGATCCGCCCGCGGCCCCGGCAGGCCCTGCCTCGGGCCCGGAGGCTTTGGCGTCCTCCGGCTGCGAACGGCCCTGAGCGGGTTCCGTCGCGGGTCGGTCCTTCGCGGACCAGTCCTTCGCAGGCCGGTCTTTCGCTGGCCGGTCCTGTTTCGCGCGGTCCTGCCCGGGGCGGTCGCGCTTGGGTCCGGCACCCTGCGGACGGCCCCCTTGGGGCTTGCCACGCGGCGCGCCCCCGGCCGGCGGGCCGTCCGCCTGGCGCACGGTCACGCCGTCCTCGAGCGCCAGCTCCGAACCGAGCGCGTTGAGGAAACCCGGCACCGCCGCATCGGCCAGTTCCACGAAGCTTTCGTCCTGCTGCACGCGGATCGCCCCGATGGCGGACTTGTCGAGCCCCCCGGCGCGGCACAGGAGCGGCAGAAGCCAGCGCGGCTCCGCCCGGTCGTTCCGGCCCACGGAGAGCGCGAACCAGGTGCTCGGCCCGAAGGGCGCCCTCTCCTTCGCCGGGGCGCGGCTGTCGGGATCGGCCAGCTCCTCCGGGGCGGAATGCTTCGCGCGGTAGAGCCGCAGGCAGGCCGCCGCGATCGCCTCGGGCGGGTGCCGTTCGATCAGCCGGGCAACGAAATCGGCCTCGGTCTCGGTAACCTCTTCGGACCAGGCGGGGTCTTCCAGCAGACGCTCCTCGTCGCGGCGCAGGATCTCCTCGGCCCCCGGCGCGGTGGTCCACTCGGCGGTCAGCCGCCCGCCCTGCAACAGGCGCTCGGCCTTCCGGGCCAGCTTCGGCGGCACCACCAGCGCCGAGATCCCCTTGCGCCCCGCGCGGCCGGTCCGGCCCGAGCGGTGCAGCAGGGTCTCCGAGTTCGAGGGCAGCTCGGCATGGATCACCAGTTCGAGATTCGGCAGGTCGATGCCCCGCGCTGCCACGTCGGTGGCCACGCAGACCCGCGCGCGGCCGTCACGCATGGCCTGCAGCGCATGGGTCCGCTCGGCCTGGCTCAGCTCGCCCGACAGGCAGACCACCTGGAAGCCGCGATTGGCGAAACGCGCGGTCAGCCGGTTCACCGTAGCGCGGGTATTGGCGAAGACGATGGCGTTCTGCGCCTCGTGGTAGCGCAGCACGTTGATGATGGCGTTCTCCGCGTCCTGCGGCGCCACCCGCAGCGCCTGGTAGGTGATGTCGGCGTGCTGCGAGCGCTCCGACAGCGTGGTCACCCGCACCGCGTCGCGCTGGTAGTGCTGTGCCAGCGTGGCGATCATCGGCGGCACCGTGGCCGAGAACATCAGGGTGCGGCGCTCGGCCGGGGCCTCGCCCAGCATGAACTCCAGGTCCTCGCGGAACCCGAGGTCGAGCATCTCGTCCGCCTCGTCCAGCACGATGGCGCGCAGGGCGCTCATGTCGAAGGATCCGCGCTGGATGTGGTCCCGCAGCCGGCCCGGCGTGCCCACGACGATATGCGCGCCCCGCTCCAGCGCCCGGCGCTCGTCGCGCATGTCCATGCCGCCGACGCAGGTCGTGACCCGAGCGCCGGCCTTGGCATAGAGCCACCCCAGCTCGCGGCTGACCTGGAAGGCCAGTTCGCGCGTCGGCGCCACGATCAGCGCCAGCGGCAGGCCGGCGGGGCCCATGGTCGTCTCTTCGCCCAGCAGCGTCTTGCCGATGGCCAGCCCGAAGCCGACGGTCTTGCCCGAGCCGGTCTGCGCCGAGACCAGCAGGTCGGCGTCGCGCAACTCGGGGTCGGTGACAGCCTCCTGCACGGGGGTCAACGTATCATAGCCGCGCTCGGCGAGCGCATCGGACAGGGTCTGGATCATGAGGAAAGCCGATCTGGGTCTGCGGGCGACGCGGAAGCGCATCGCCTCCCGCCAGGAGGGCGGGCAAAGCGCTCCTCTAACGCAATCGCCGGGCGGAGTCACGCGCTATTCCCGCCCCGCGCGTTTCGTCGCAGGCAGGCGGGCGCCGCCGGGCGCGGCCTAGCGCGGCGTGTCCCAGCGGCCGGGCATGTCGGCGGGCTTCTGCGGGCGGCGGATGCCGGAAAACAGCTTGTTCGGCACCTCCATCATCCGCGCCATCAGCGGGTTCTGCCGCATCCTGCCCTTCACCGTCTCGATCTGCATCACGTCGCCGATGCGGCGGTCTAGGAATTCCCAGGTGGCGCGCTGGTCCACCGAATCGTCCCCCAGCCAGTACAGCAGAGTGGAGCCGTAGACCCCGGCGAGGCTGGCGCGCTTGGAATACCAGTTGAGATCATCCGACGTGTCGCCCAGCGCGTTCCAGATCGCATCCGCAGTGCCCCAGATCAGCCGCGCGCCCTCGGGCGCATGGTGCGGCAGCGCGAAGAGCGTGGAGCCACGGCGCACCACCTCGCGATCGCCCGCCGCCTCGATCCGCAGGCGCACGGCACGGGCCACCTTGTCGCGGAAGCGCAGCCCCTCCATCGGGTCGGCGCGCAGGGTTTCGGCCATCTTCGCATCGCCCACCTTGTGCTGCGCCACGGCCAGGTCCACCGCCCCGCGGGGGCAGATCGCCCGGGCCAGCCCCTGCGACAGGCCGGAATCGGCGATGGCCGCGCGAAAGGTCGCCTCCGACCAGCCGTCGAAGGGCACATGCGGCAGCGCCGCCTCGAGCAGCGCCTGTTTCGGGTCGTCCTGCGGGGCGGCCCCCGGATTTGCCTGGGTCTCGGTCATCTCGCTCGCCTCTTCGCTGATCGCGTCTGTCCCAGAATCTAGTGATTTCGCCCCCATTTCCACCCCCCGCGCGCCCCGGCGCGTCGTTTCCCGCCGCGGCGGCCGGTTTGCCGTGCCCTGATCGGCAGGGCGCGCCCCGGGACTGGACAGGCGGGCGATGCATTGTTATATGCACGGCTCCTGCACTCTTATGTAACTCAAACCTAGAAAGGTGGTGACAACCACATGCAGGTCAGTGTTCGCGACAACAATGTCGATCAGGCGCTTCGTGCCCTGAAGAAAAAGCTGCAGCGCGAAGGCGTGTTCCGCGAAATGAAGCTCAAGCAACATTTCGAGAAACCGTCCGAGAAGAAAGCGCGCGAGAAGGCCGAGGCGATCCGCCGTGCCCGCAAGCTGGCGCGCAAGAAGGCCCAGCGCGAAGGGCTTCTCTGAGACCCTTCGACAGCGCAGCGTATCGAACGCTCTGAACGTTTGACGACCCCCGCGGCATCCGCCCCGGGGGTTTGTCGTTTTTTGGGGTGGCTTTCCCGTGGGGGCCTACCGCCCGAGGATCGCGTCGGCGGCCTTTTCCGCGATCATGATGGTGGGCGAATTGGTGTTGCCGCTGGGGATCGTCGGCATGACGCTGGCATCCACCACCCGCAGCCCGCCGATCCCCCGCATCCGCAGATCACCGTCGAGCGGCGCCGCCTCGTCCGCGCCCATGCGCACGGTTCCTACGGGATGGAAGATCGTCGTGCCGATGTCGCCCGCCACCGCCCTGAGCTCCTCCTCGGACTGGGCGGTGATCCCCGGCTTCACCTCTTCCGGGCTGTAGCGGGCCATGGCGGGCTGCGCCATGATGCGCCGCGCCAGCCGGATCGAATCCGCCGCGACCCGCCGGTCGCCCTCGGTCGCGAGGTAGCCGGGGGCGATGCGCGGTGCCTCCTTCGGGTCGGCGGAGGCGATCTGTACCGTGCCGCGGCTCTCGGGGCGCAGGTTGCAGACGCTGGCGGTGATCGCCGGGTAATCGTGCAGCGCCTGTCCGAAAGCGTCGAGCGACAGGGGCTGGACGTGGAATTCCAGGTCCGGCGTCGCGAGGTCCGGCCGCGACCGGGCAAAGGCGCCCAGCTGCGAGGGCGCCATGGACATCGGCCCCGAGCGACGGGCGGCATATTCCAGCCCGATCATCGCCTTGCCCCAGAGCGTGCTGGCGATGGTGTTGAGCGTCTTGGCATCGCGCAGCCGCCAGGAGCAGCGCAGTTGCAGGTGGTCCTGCAGGTTCTCGCCCACCCCCGGCGCATCCAGCGCCACCTCGATCCCGTGCTCGCGCAGCAGCTCCGCCGGGCCGATGCCCGAAAGCTGCAGGATCTGGACCGAGTTCACGGACCCCGCACTCAGGATCACCTCGGACCCGGCACGCGCGACCTTCACCTCGCCGCCCTGCTCGTATTCCACGCCGGTGACCCGGCCCTCCTCGATCAGCAGGCGGCGGGTGTGGGCGCCGGTCTCGACCTTCAGGCCCTGGGCCTTCGTGGTGCGCAGGAAGGCCCCGGCGGTCGAAACGCGCCAGCCACGGCGCTGGTTGACCCGGAAATAGCCGACGCCCTCGTTGTTGCCGGTGTTGAAGTCGGTGCTGTCGGGCAGCCCCTCCTCCATCGCGGCGCGCTTCCAGTCGTCCAGCACGTCCCAGTGCAGGCGCTGGTTCTCCACCCGCCATTCGCCGCCGGCGCCGTGCATCTCGCTCTCGCCATCGACGTAATCCTCGGACTTGCGGAAATAGGGCAGCACGTCGTCCCAGCCCCAGCCGGTGAGGCCCATCTGCCGCCAGCCGTCGTAATCCGCCGCCTGGCCGCGCAGGTAGAGCATCCCGTTGATCGCCGAAGATCCGCCCAGCAGCTTGCCCCGCGGGTAGAGCAGCGAGCGGCCGTTCAGCCCCGGCTCTACCTCCGTGCGGTAGCACCAGTCGGCCCGCGGATTGCCGATGCAGTAGAGATAGCCCATGGGGATGCGCGCCCAGATGTATCGGTCGTCGCGCCCCGCCTCCAGCAGCAGCACGCGGCGTCCCGCCTCCGACAGCCGCTTGGCCAGAACGCAGCCCGCGCTGCCCGCGCCGATGATGATGTTGTCCCAGCTCATGGCAACCTCCCCACCCCGCATAGAGCCGGAAGGCACCGCGGGGCGCAACCCGTGACGCGGGGACGGGTCAGGCCCGGCCGGCGCTCGACGACAGGGCCAGCGCCTCGACCCCCATCGCCTTGAGCGCCTGGCGCCACTTGTCGCGGTTGTTGGCGGCAAAGATCAGGTCCGGGTCGGCGCGGCAGGTGAGCCAGCCATTCTCGGCCAGCTCCGCCTCGAGCTGCCCCGGCCCCCACCCGGCATAGCCCAGGGCCAGGATCGCGCGGCCCGGCCCCTCGCCCCGCGACAGGGCCTCGAGGATGTCGAGCGTCGCGGTCATGGCGAACTCGGCACCCACCAGCATGGTCGAGATGTCGGAGGCATAATCCGGGCTGTGCAGCACGAAGCCGCGCCCGTGCTCCACCGGGCCGCCGAAATGCACCTTCATGCGCGGCGTGTCCTCGGTCTGCTCGATCTCGAGCTGATCCAGCAGGTCGCCCAGCACCAGGTCGTCGGTCGGCTTGTTGACCACGATGCCCATGGCGCCGTCGGTGGAATGGGCACAGATGAAGATCACCGAGTGATCGAAACGCGGATCGCCCATGCCGGGCATCGCGATCAGGATATGTCCGGTCAGGTCGATCTCCGGTTCCTCGTCGATCGGATCGTCCGTTTCAGGGCTCGTCATCGGGTCTGGCGCTCCATCGGGTGCCGCATTGCACCCCTCAACATGGCTTTGCAGCTGCCCGAGGGCAAGGGCGGCCGGCCCGCCTGGCGGCCGGTCACCGCCCCCGGCTCGCCTTAAAGTGAGTTGGATTTCAGCGCGATCTGGCTCATCCCGGCAAGATGAAACACTGCAGCACCTTCCTGGCCCGGTGCCTGTCGCTCGGCCTTGCCGGGCTCGCCGCCCTCTCGGTCCCTGCCGGAGCGGAAAGCGGGACGCAGGACGTTGCCGCGCTGGACCAGCAGATCGACGAGGGGCTGGTGCGGCTCGACGTGTTGCCCGGCTGGCGCCTTGCCGACGGCCGCCACGTCGCCGGCCTGCGCCTGCGGCTGGAACCCGGCTGGAAGACCTATTGGCGCGCCCCCGGCGATGCCGGCATCCCGCCGGATTTCGACTGGTCCGGCTCGCGCAACATCGCCGCGGTGGAGGTCAACTGGCCCCGCCCGAAGGTCTTCGACCAGAACGGGATGACCTCGATCGGCTATGCGCAGGAAGTCGTGCTGCCGGTGGTGGCCACGCCCCGCGGCGCCGGGCCGCTCCAGCTGCGCGGCGAGGTGGATATCGGCGTCTGCAAGGACATCTGCGTGCCCGAGACGCTGCAATTCGACGCCGCGCTGCCCGTGGGCGGCAGCCAGCCCGATCCCCGCATTGCCGCCGCGCTCGCCGATCGGCCCTTCACCGCGGCCGAGGCGCAGGTGCAAAGCGCCACCTGCCGCTTCCGCCCCGAACGCGACGGTCTTCACCTGTCGGCCGAGCTGCGGATGCCCCCGGCGGGCGGCAATGAATACGCGGTGATCGAGACCGGCAACCCGCTCATCTGGGTGGCCGAGGCCGAGACGCGCCGCGAGGGCGGCACGCTCCGGATCGAGACCCGGATGCAGCACGTGGAGGGCCGGTCCATGGCGCTCGACCGCGACGCGCTGCGGATCACCGTGCTGGGAAGCGCCCACGCGGTTGACATCCGGGGCTGCGCCGCACCCTGACCTCCCCCGCTAGCCCGCCGCCTGCCGCCGCCGCGAGAGCCATAGCGCCAGCGCGCCGGCCAGGTAGGCCAGCAGCACGACACCCAGCATCCCGGCCAGGAACAGGCCCGTCGCCACCGGCAGCGCCGCCGCATCGGGCACCAGCGCCGCAAGCGGTCCCGGCAGCGCCCCGGTGGCCAGCGTCCAGCCCATGGTCAGCGCGAGCCAGCCCAGCATCAGCGCCACCCCACCCAGGGCCGCCCAGCGCAGCCGCCCGACCCGGAAGCGCAGCGCCCTGCGCAGGGCCTGGAACTGGCGCGCCACGTCCTGCTGCGCGGCCATCAGCGCCGGCACCACCAGCAGCACCAGCACCATGCCGAAGCCCAGCCCGTAGACCAGAGTGATCACCGTGGGCTTGAGGAACTGCGCCTGGGTCGAGCTTTCGTAGAGCAGCGGCGCGAGACCCAGCACCGTGGTCAGCGTGGTCAGCAGCACGGGCCGCAGCCGGTTCGCCGCGCCGTCCACGATCGAGGGGAAGAGCCCCCGCTCGCGGGCATATTCGTCCACCGTGGTCACCAGAACGATGGAATCGTTGATGATGATCCCGGTCATGCCCAGCAGCCCCACGATGGAGAACATCGACAGCGGCACGTCCCAGTGATTGTGCCCCCAGAGCGCGCCGACCAGCCCGAAGGGAATGACCGACATGACGACCAGCGGCCGGGTCCAGCTTTCGAACACCCAGGCCAGCACCAGGTAGATCCCCAGCAGGCACAGAACGAGCCCCGTCATCGCGTCGTCGAGAAAGTCCTGCTCTTGCTCCGCCATGCCCGACATGCGGAAATCCACCTGCCGCTCCGAGGCGATGGCCGGCAGGATCTCTTCCTCCAGCGCGCGCTGAACCTCGGCGGCACGCGCCGGGTCGTCGTCCGAGATATCGCCGAGAACCGAGATGACGCGCAGCCCGTTCTCCCGCCGCACGGTGGAAAAGCCGGTCTGCCGGGTGACGCTGACGATGTCGGCCAGGGGCACGTAGGTGCCGTCCGGCGTGCGCATCTGCGTGCGTTCGAGGAAATCCGCGGTCAGCTCTTCTTCCGGCAGCTCCACCCGGATGGCGGCGCTGCGCGGGCCGACGGGGAAGGTCGCCGCCTCGATCCCGTTCAACCGGTTGCGCAGGTCCCGCCCCAGCCCGCCGATGTCAAACCCGAGCGCCGCGCCCTGCGGGGTCAGCTGGAGGATCAGCTCTTCCTTGTCGTAGGCGAGGCTGTCCTCCACGCCCGAGACCTCGGGGAAGCGGGCGAGAGCGTCCTTCAGATCCTCCGCCGCGCCCTTGAGGGTCGCGGCATCGGCGCCGGAGAATTCCACGTCCAGCCCGTCGCCGCCGGGTCCCGAGCGCCAGCCGCGAAAGCTCACCTCCTCGGCCAGCGGGTGGTTGACGATCGCCTCCTGCAGCTTAGCGACGAAGGCAAAGCTGGAATAGGGCCGCCGGTCCGGGTCGATCAGCTCCACGGTGATGCCGCCCAGCTGCTCGGGCTCGCGGTTCTCCGCGCCCTCCAGGCTGCGCCCGGCATTGCCGCCGATCTCGGCGATCACGTAGCTGATCGGGTTCACCCCGTATTCCGCCTCGTAGGCGGCGCCCACCTCGTCCACCGCCCGCTGCATCTCGTGCAGCATCTCCATCGTGTCGGCGCGGGTCGCGCTGGCGGTCATCATGAAATTGCCGGTGACCGACGAATCCTCGGGCGAGCTGAAGAAGCGCCAGGGCACGTCGCCCCGGATCAGCACCGCCGCCTGCCCTGCCAGCAGCACAACGGCGCCGGCCAGCACCACGTAGCGCGCCCGCACCACCAGCCAGATGAAGGGCCGGAACAGGTGTTCGCGCAGCCAGACGAAGCCCCGGTTCACCATCCGGCTGGGCCAGTCGTACCAATGCTCGCGGCCGGCATGGGCCAGGGCGTGGCTCATGTGGTTGGGCAGGATCAGGAAACATTCCGCCAGCGAGGCGAGCAGCACGACGATCACGGTAAAGGGAATGTCCGCGATCATCTCGCCGAAGCGGCCGCCGATCGAGGTCAGCGCGAAGAAGGCCAGGACGGTGGTCAGCGTGGCGGAGAAGACCGGCAGCGCCATGCGCCGCGCCGCGGTTTCGGCGGCGACGACGGGGGGCTCGCCCTGGCGGGCGCGGTAATCGGCGTGTTCGGCCACGACGATGGCGTCGTCCACCACGATCCCCAGCGTGATGATCAGCGCGAAGAGCGAGATCATGTTGAAGGTGATCCCCGCCACGTACATCAGCGCGATGGCCGCCAGCATCGCCACCGGGATCCCCGCCGCCACCCAGAAGGCGATGCGCACGTTGAGAAACAGGAACAGCAGCAGCAGGACCAGCCCGAGCCCCATCGCGCCGTTCTCGAGCAGGATGTCGAGCCGGTCGCTGATCTCTTCGGCGCGGGTGCGGATCAGGTCGATGCTGGTCCCCTCGGGCAGAGTCGCCTCGAGCCGGGCCGCCACCTCTTCCACGCTGTGCTGGATGGCGATCGCGTCGCCCCGGGCAGAGCGGTCGACCCGGACCGAGATGGCGGGATTTTCGCCCACGAAATAACCGCGTTCGCGGGTCACGCCCTCCACCCGCACATCGGCCACGTCGCCCACTGTCAGGTTGGTGCCGTCGGGGGCGGAGCGCAGGACGATGGCGCGGATCTGGTCGGCGTCGCGCTTCTCCACGCCGGTGCGCACCCTGGCATTCGCGCCGGCCACGTCCCCCGCGGGCGAGGTGTCGACCTCGGCCGCCACCGCCTCGGCGATCTCGGCCATCGTGACGTCAAAGGCCACCAGGTTGCGGCCCGGCACCTCGATCACGGTCTCGGGCGCCGCGACGCCGCGGATCGTCGTCGCCGTCACGCCTTCGGCAAAGAGCCTGCTGACAAGCTCATCGGCAAAGCCGGCCAACTGCTCGGTTCCCACCGGCCCGGAGATGATCACGTCGGTCACCTGGTCCCACCAGCCACCGCGCCGGATCACTGGGTCGTCGGCACCTTCGGGCAGGTTGTTGACGCCGTCCACCGCGTTGCGCACGTCGTCCGCCGCCTGGGACATGTCCCAGTCCGGCTCGAATTCCACCTCGATGGAGGCGCGCCCCTCGCTGGAGCGCGAGGAGGTCTCCGCCACCCCGTCCACCGCCAGCAACACCGGCTCCAGCAGCTGGACGATGGCGGAATCCACGTCCTCGGCGCCCGCCCCCTCCCAGGTGACGGAGACGTCGATCTCGTCCACCACCACGTCGGGAAAGAACTGCGCCCGCATCCGGGGCGTCGCCAGCAGGCCGGCGGCGATCAGCAGCACCAGCAGCAGGTTGGCCAGCGTCCGGTGGCGGGTGAAATAGGACAGCAGCCCGCCGGCCCGCGGGGGAAGGTTGCGCGCCATGGATCAGCCCCCCATCCGGGATTCGATGCGCTGCACCATGTGCTCGGGCACTTCGGGTTCGTTGAGCGCGCCGATGATGCGCTCCTTGGCCTCGTCCGGGATGCGGTCATTGCCCTGCACGTAGGCCACCAGCCGGGCGCGCCGGTCCTCCGACAGCTGGACCATCGCGCCCGTCGCGTCGGCCGATGCGGTACTGCCTGCTTCGGGACCGGCGGCCGAGGCCGTCTCGGCCCCGTCGCTGTCACTGTCGCTGTCGGATTGCACCGGCCGCACCTTGATCCCCGCGCCCAGGAGCGGCGTGCGCTGTGCGACCACCTGCTCTCCGGCCACGCCCTCGGCAGAGACCAGGATGTCGTCGCCCTGCCGGCGCAGCAGCTCGACCGGCACCTCGCGCAGGCGCGACTCCGCGTCCAGCACCAGCACCCGGCCCGCGGCGTCGAGTGCCGTGGCCGGCAGGCGGACGACATCGTCGAGCCGCGGCTCCTCCGCCTCGACGGTGACGAAATCGCCCGGCTTGAGGCCGCGCGCCTCGTCCAGCCGCGCGAAGATCAGCCGCCCGGTCTGACCGGCCTCGACCGCGGCCGAGGCGCGGCGGATCGTGCCCGTCGCCACCAGGTCCGTGCCGTAAAGGTCCAGCCGCACGGTCACCGGGGCGGCCCGCAGATCGCCCTCGTCGTCCAGCAGCCGGGCATATTGCGCGGTGGAGACGCGGAACCGCACCTCCAGCGCGTCGCCGTCCACCAGCTGGGCCAGCTGCTCGTTCTCGTTCACCAGCCCGCCCTCGACGAGGGTCACGTCGCTGAGCGTCCCGGCAAAGCCCGCGCGGATCTCCGTCTCCTCGACCTGCCGCTCGGCCTCGCTCAGGGCCAGCCGGGCGCGGGACAGGGCGGTTTCCGCCAGCGAGATCCGCGCCTCCGCCTGCGCCAGCGACTGCCGGCGCGAGACCACGGCCTGCCGCGAGGAGGAGGCGGCAAGCTCTGCCTCTTCCACCGTGGCCGCCGTGCCCACGCCGCGCTCCTGCAGGTCGCTCTGGCGCTGGTAGGCGCGCTCTCGCAGCTCGGCCTGCTCGCTCGCTGCCTCCAGGTCGTCCTGGGCCAGGTCGCGCGCACGCCTGGCATCCTCCAGCTCCGCCTCGGCATCCTGCAGATCCGCGCGGGCGCGTTCCAGCGCGGTCTCCGCCTCCGCCGGGTCGATCCGAGCGAGGAGCTGCCCGGCCTCGACCTCGCCGCCGTCCTCGAAGCTGTCCGCCAGTTCCACGACACGCCCGCCGGCACTGGCCCGGATCTCCAGCGACCGCCGGCTCTGCACTTCGCCGAAGGCTTTCAGCACGGGCCGGACCGATGCCGCCCCCGCCGCGACGGTGTTCACGGCAAAGACCCGTTCCTGCGCGCGCGGCATCCGGGGTTCCTGGTTCATCCGGGTCTCGACCGCGGAGACGACCAGATAGCCAGCGTAGACCAGCAGCCCCAGCGTCAGGGAAAGAAGGAAAAGCCCGGTGAGGCTCTGGCGGAGAAAACGCATGTCGCTCGCATCCCGAAGGCGCCCCGGCAGAGGGGCTGGGTCGTGGTGTCGGCCTGGCTGGCGTGCAGGACTTCCCCATCATACGCGGGGGCCCTGCCCTTCCGTCGAAATAAATCCCGGATCCTCAAGGAAAAGTGCATCCCCCGCGGGACATGCGCCGGGCCGCGCGGCAAAGGCGCAATTTCCGGGTCGCCCCCGGCGGCGGTATGGGCCAGATGATCAGCGACACCGCCAGGGACAGAGGCAAGGGGATGCAGGCATGAGCATGAATGCGGGAGACTGGATGCGGCTTTGCCTGCTGTCACTGCTCTGGGGCGGGTCGTTCTTCTTCAACGCGGTGGCGGTGGTGGCGCTGCCGGTCTTCACCGTCGTGGTCGCCCGGGTGGCCATCGCGGCGCTGCTGCTGAACGCCGCGCTGCCGCTGATGGGCCAGCGGATGCCGCGCGATCCGAAGATCTTGGGCGCCTTCCTGGTGATGGGCTTTGCCAACAACGCGGTGCCCTTCTCGCTGATCGTCTGGGGGCAGACGCAGCTCGCCTCCGGCGCGGCCTCCATCCTCAACGCCGCGACGCCGCTTTTCACCGTGGTCTTCGCCCACCTGCTGACCCGGGACGAGCGGCTCACGGTGCCGCGCCTCGCGGGGGTGGTCGCGGGCCTCGCCGGGGTGGCGGTGATGATGGGCGGCGCGGCGGGGGCCGGGAGCACCTCCCTCCTGCCCGCGCAGCTTGCCTGCCTGGGCGCCGCGATGAGCTATGCGCTGGCCAGCCTCTGGGGCCGGCGGTTCCGCGCGATGGGCGTGGCGCCGGTGGTGACCGCCACGGGGCAGGTCACGGCGTCGAGCCTGCTGCTCCTGCCCGTGCTGATGGTGGTGGACCGGCCCTGGACCCTGCCGATGCCGTCGCTGCCGGTCCTGGCCGCGCTGCTGGGCCTCGCGGTGCTGTCGACGGCGGTGGCCTACCTGCTCTATTTCCGCCTGCTCACCTCGGCGGGGGCCACCAACCTGTCGCTCGTCACCTTCCTCGTCCCGGTGGCGGCGATCCTGCTGGGGGTGGGCCTGCTGGGCGAGGTGTTGCTGCCCCGCCACCTTGCCGGGATGGCGCTGATCGGGCTGGGGCTCTCGGCGATCGACGGGCGGCCGTGGCTCTACTTGCGGCGCTCCGCCTCGTCGAGGCGCGGCATGATCTCCACGAAGTTGCAGGGCCGGTGGCGGTAATCGAGCTGCGGGCCGAGGATCTCGTCCCAGGCGTCGCGGCAGGCCGAGGGGCTGCCCGGCAGCGCAAACAGGTAGGTGCCCATCGCCACCCCGCCGGTCGCCCGGCTTTGCACCGCGGAGGTGCCGATCTTCTGCATGGAGACCACGGCGAAGATCGTGCCGAAGGCGTCGATCTCCTTCTCGTAGACGTCGCGATGCGCCTCCACGGTCACGTCGCGCCCGGTCAGCCCGGTGCCACCGGTGGAGATCACCACGTCCACCTGCGGATCCTCGCACCACTTGGCAAGCTGGCCCGCGATCTCGTCGCGTTCGTCGGGCAGCAGGGCACGGTCGTGGACCTTGTGGCCCGCGCTCTCGATCCGTTCGACCAGCAGGTTGCCGGAGCGGTCCTCCTCGGGCGTGCGCGTGTCCGACACGGTCAGCACGGCGATCCGCACGGGGATGAAGTCGCGGCTCTCGTCCAGATTGCTCATGGTGTCATGCCCTTTCCAAAGCGCCCTCGGAGGCGGAACGCCGCCCGCTCAGGCCCGTTCCATCACCGCCAGCCGCAGGGCCAGCGCGCCGAAGATCCCCGCGCTCAGCCAGGACAGCGCCCGCGCCGCGCGGCCCCCGCCGGCCAGCATCTTCCCCAGCCCCCCGGCCGAAAGCCCCACGGCCGAATTCACCGCCATGCCGCCCGCGCTGATCACCGCGCCCAGCAGCAGGAACTGCCCCAGCACCGCGCCGCGCGACGGGTCGACGAATTGCGGGATGAAGGCCAGCGTGAACAGGATCACCTTGGGATTGGCGAGGTTCACCACCATCCCCTGCCGGAAGGCCCGGCCCGCGGGCATGGCGCGGCCCTTTGGCCCCTCGCCGCCCTGCCGCAACGCCTGCACGGCCAGCCACAGGAGGTAGCCCACGCCCAGCCAGCGCACCACGTCGAAGGCCAGCGGCCAGGCGGCCATCACGGCGCTCAGCCCCAGCCCGGCCAGCGTCGCGTGGACGAAGCCCCCCGCGGCCACGCCCGCCGCCGCGGCCACCGCCTGCCGCGGGCCCGAACGCAGGCCCTGCCCGAGGCAGAACATCATGTCCGCCCCCGGCGTCACGTTGAGCGCCAGCGCGGCCGGCACGAAGGCCAGCAGGACCAGCGGATCGACGATCACGGCCGGACCTCGAACCAGTGTCCGCCGGGGCCGAGATTGACGACGCGGGACCGCCCGATCTGCCCCTCCTCGCCCCAGGAATCGTGGATATGCCCGCAGACCGCGAGCCCGGGCCGGATGCGCGAAATGGCGGCGCGGATCACCCTCGACCCCACCGACTGCCCCGAGGAGGTGAGATCCGCCAGCCCCTTGGGCGGCGAATGCAGCACCAGCACGTCGGCGCCGTCGCAGGCGGCAAGCATCTCCTCCGCCTCCTCCTCGGGCAGGTCGCAGGACCAGTCGCCGAAGGGCGTGACCGGCACCGCGTAGCCCAGCCCGAAAAAGCGGACGCCGTCGATCTCCACGCCATTGCCGTGCAGCACGTGCCACCCGGCGGGTGCGGCCTCGCGCAACTCGTCGACGCTCTCGGCATTGCCGGGCACGGCCACCACCGGCACATCGATGCCCGCCAGCAGCTCCATCGCGCGATCCAAACCGCGGCGCGCATTGCAGAAATCCCCGGCCCCGATGACGAGGTCGGCATGGGCAGAGGCCTCCACCAGCGCGGCGGCCGGGCCGGGGGCGAGGTGCAGGTCGGAAAAGGCGAGGATCTTCATTCCAGTCCTTCGAGACGGGCGCGCAGGGCCAACAGGTCCGCCCATGCCTCGCGCTTGGCATGGGGGTTCCGCAACAGGTAGGCGGGGTGGAACATCGGCAGGGCGGGCCGTCCCGCCACCTCTGTCCAGGTGCCGCGCAGCCGGGTGATCCCGCGCCGCCCCAGCATCGCCTGGCAGGAAATGTTGCCCATCAGCACGATCGCCTCGGGGTCCACCAGCTCGATATGGCGGCGCATGAAGGGCAGCATCATGCCGATCTCTTCCGCCGTCGGATCGCGGTTCTGCGGCGGCCGCCAGGGCAGGATATTGGTGATGTAGACGCCACGCTCGGCATCCGGGTGGGTCCGGCCCAGGTCGATCGCCGCCAGCATCCGGTCAAGCAGCTGGCCGGCCCGGCCGACGAAGGGCAGACCCTCGCGGTCCTCGTCGCGGCCCGGCGCCTCGCCGATGATCATCACGCGGCCGGCCTCGGTCCCGTCGGCGAAGACGAGGTTGCGCGCGCCCTGCTTCAGTTCGCAATGCTCGAAGCCGCCGAGGGCCGCACGCAGGGCCTCCAGCGTCGCCGCCTGCCCCGCCATCCGGGTGGCGACCTCGACCGGGTCGGCCTCCTGCGGCTGTTGCGCGGGCGCGGCGGCAGATCCGGGCTGGCCCGCTGCGGGCTGCGCGGCCGGTTTCGGCTGCGACGCCTCCAGCGCGAACCGGTCCACCGGCACCTCGCCGATGGCCTCGTCCGCGCCCAGCTCGACCAGCCAGTCGAGCGCCGCCTTGGCGGCCCAGTAATCCATGCCCGATTCCATGCGGCGGAGCCTACCCCCGCCCGGCGCCCTGCGAAAGCGCCAACCCACCGGCTCCCTTGCCCCGTCCGGCCGCCTTACCTATAAGCGCCCCAGATGCCGGAGGGAGCCGCACCGCCCATGAGTTTCACCGACAGACACCTCCTCGGGATCGAGCATCTCTCCCCCGCCGCGATCACGGAAATCCTCGATCTTGCCGAGAGTTACGTGACCCTGAACCGCGGCACGGCGAAACATGCCGACGCTCTGGCCGGGCTCACCCAGGTCAACATGTTCTTCGAGAATTCGACCCGCACCCAGGCCAGTTTCGAGATCGCGGGCAAGCGGCTGGGCGCGGACGTGATGAACATGTCGATGCAGGCCTCGTCGATCAAGAAGGGCGAGACGCTGATCGACACGGCGATGACGCTGAACGCCATGCACCCCGACCTGCTGGTGGTGCGCCACCCGCATTCCGGCGCCGTGGACCTGCTTGCACAGAAGGTGAATTGCGCGGTGCTGAACGCGGGCGACGGGCGGCACGAACACCCCACGCAGGCGCTGCTCGACGCGCTGACGATCCGCCGCGCCAAGGGCCGGCTGCATCGCCTGTCGGTGGCGATCTGCGGCGACATCGCGCATTCCCGCGTCGCCCGGTCGAACATCCTGCTGCTCAACCGCATGGAAAGCCGCATCCGCCTGATCGGCCCCCCGACCCTGGTGCCCGGCCATTTCGCGGAACTCGGGGCCGAAATCTACGACGACATGCGCGAGGGGCTCGAGGGCGCGGACGTGGTGATGATGCTGCGCCTCCAGAAGGAGCGGATGGACGGCGGTTTCATCCCCTCCGAGCGGGAATATTTCCACCGCTACGGGCTGGACCCCGAAAAGCTCGCCCTGGCGAAACCCGACGCCATCGTGATGCACCCCGGCCCGATGAACCGCGGGGTGGAGATCGACGGCGTGCTGGCCGACGACATCAACCGCTCGGTCATCCAGGAACAGGTGGAGATGGGCGTCGCGGTGCGCATGGCGGCGATGGACCTGCTGGCCCGCAACATGCGCGCGGCCCGGAGCCCGGAGGTGATGGCATGAAGATGGAGGTCAAGGGATCGGAACGCGGGCTGGTCCGTGTCTTCGCGCTCGCCCTGCCCAAGGCCGAGGCGGCGGGCTTCGTCGCCGCGCCGGAGGTCGAGGGCGGCGACTGGCCCCTGCGCGACGCTTTGGGCGCCACGGCCCTCGATCCCGACTGGGTGGACCTCGTCCATCCCGGCGAACTCGACGAGCTGGGCGTGGCCGGCTACCTGACGCAAGGGCTGGGCGTGGCGGAGGGCGAGCTTGACGGCGCCCGCGACCGGCTGGGGGCGCTGACCGACCCGGTGGTGATCCTGCCCAGCCAGGCCTTTGCGGGCACAGCCCAGACCCTCACGCCCCGCAGCCCGCTGCGCTGGATCGGCACCTTCCAGGAAGAATCCGCCGCCCCGGTGACCGAGCGCCTGCACTCCGACAGCGCGAAACGCCAGCCCAGCCACGAAAGTGAGCCGCCCGCGCCCGAGCCGGCCTCGTCCCGCCCCGGCTGGCTGATGCCGGCGCTGATCGTCGCGGCGGTGGTCATCTGCCTCGGCCTGATCTTCGCGGGGCTCTCGGGATGAGCCGTGTCCTCTTCGAGAATGCCCGCCTGATCGACCCCGAGACCGGCACCGAGCGCCGCGGCGCGCTGCTGGTCGACGGCACCACGATCCGCGAGGAGCTGGCCGAGGTGACGGAGCAGGACCGCGCCCGGCTGAGCGATGCGCAGGTGGTGGATTGCCGCGGCAAGTGCCTGGCCCCCGGCATCGTCGACCTCGGCGTGAAGGTCTGCGAACCGGGAGAGCGGCACAAGGAAAGCTACCGCTCCGCCGGGGCCGCGGCCGCCGCCGGGGGCGTGACCACCATCGTCACCCGCCCCGACACGCTGCCCGCCATCGACAGCCCCGAGACGCTGGAATTCGTCGCCCGCCGGGCGCAGGGCGCCGCGCCCGTCAACGTCCGCCCCATGGCCGCGCTCACCAAGGGCCGCGAGGGGCGCGAGATGACCGAGATCGGTTTTCTCATGGATGCCGGTGCCGTGGCCTTCACCGATTGCGACCGCGTGGTCGAGGACACCCGCGTCTTTTCCCGCGCGCTGACCTATGCCCGCTCGCTCGACGCGCTGGTGGTGGCCCATCCTCAGGATCCGGGCCTTGCGCGCGGCGCCGCCGCCACCTCGGGCAAGTTCGCCACCCTGCGCGGCCTGCCCGCCGTGCCTGCACTGGCCGAGCGGATGGGCCTCGACCGCGACATCGCCCTGCTGGAGATGACCGGCGCGCGTTACCACGCCGACCAGGTCACCACCGCCCGCGCCCTGCCCCCGCTGGAGCGGGCCAAGGCCAACGGGCTCGACATCACGGCCGGCGTCTCGATCCACCACCTGACGCTCAACGAATTCGACGTGGCCGACTACCGCACCTTCTTCAAGGTGAAGCCGCCGCTCCGCTCGGAAGAGGACCGGCTCGCCGTGGTCGAGGCGGTGGCCAGCGGGCTGATCGACGTCATCTCGTCGATGCACACGCCGCAGGACGAGGAATCCAAGCGCCTGCCCTTCGAGGAGGCGGCAAGCGGCGCCGTGGCGCTGGAGACGCTGCTGCCCGCCGCCATGCGGCTGGTGCATGGCGGCGCGCTCGACCTGCCGACGCTCTGGCGCGCGCTCTCGCTCAACCCGGCGCGGCGGTTGGGCCTGCCCGGCGGGCGGCTGGCCAAGGGCGCGCCCGCCGACCTCGTGCTCTTCGATCCCGACGCACCCTTCGTGCTGGACCGCTACGCGCTGCAGTCGAAATCCCGCAACACGCCCTTCGACGGCCAGCGCATGGAGGGCCGCGTGCTCTCCACCTGGGTCGCGGGGCAGGAGGTCTATTCGCGATGATGCCGGTGATCCAAAGCGGGGCCGCGGTCCTGATCCTCTGGGCCGTGGTGGGTTACGTGCTGGGCTCCATCCCCTGGGGCATCGTCTTTGCCAGGCTCTTCGGGCTGGGCGACCTGCGCAAGATCGGCTCGGGCAATATCGGCGCCACCAACGTGCTGCGCACCGGCAACAAGCCCGCGGCCCTGCTGACGCTGATCTTCGACGTGGGCAAGGGCGCCTTCGCGGTGCTGCTCGCGCGCTGGCTGGCGGCGGAGGACGCGGCGCTGCTGGCAGGGGTCATGGCCTTTCTCGGCCATTGCTTCCCGGTCTGGCTGCGCTTCCATGGCGGCAAGGGCGTGGCGACCTTCCTCGGGCTGATGCTGGCCGTCTGGTGGCCCGCGGGGCTGGCCTGCTGCGCCACCTGGCTGGTGGTAGCCGCGATCTTCCGCATTTCGTCGCTGTCCGCTCTGGTCGCGGCGGCACTCGGGCCGGTCTGGCTCTGGCTCACCGGCGCGCCCGAAGCGGCGGGCATGGCCGTGCTGCTGGCGCTGGCGATCTTCTGGCGCCACCGGAGCAACATCGCCCGCATCGCCAACGGCACCGAGCCGAAGATCGGCAAGTAGCCCGCCGCCCCGGAAATATCCCCACCTAGAGAGCGGCCATCGCCGCCCCGCCGGTCGCGAGCCGCCCCCTGCTTCTTCGCTCCGGCGATATCCCCACCAAAGGCACCCGCCCTCGTCGCCGCGCCACCGTCGGGCACTATGCGCGGCGCCCTGCTTCTTCGGTCCAATAAATATGGCCGCCGGAGGCTCCCGCACTCTCCGCCCACGCGCCGCCGGGCGGACGCGCCGCGCCTAAACCGGCACCCCGTCCAGAAACTCCGCGATCCGTGCCGCGACCGCCTCGGGATGGGTCAGCGGCGCCATGTGGTCGGCCCCCTCGATCACCGCGCGGGTCGCGTCGGGCAGTCGTCGCGCAAGCCCCTCGTTGACCCAGCGGATGGGATCGGGCGACAGGGCCCCTTCGACCAGCAGGACCGGCCGCTCCACGGCATCCAGCCCGCCCGGCGCCAATAGCCCCGCAGTATCCTCGTAGATCGCGGGCTCGCCGGTGGTGATGGCCCGCATGGCGCGGGTGCGACGCTGCTTCGCGTTCTCGGACAGGTCCTCCCAGGCATCGCCCAGGCCCCAGGACGCCATGAATTCCCGCGCGGCGCGGCGCATGTCCCCGGCCTCCGCCGCCTGGCGGAACCCGTCGAGCCGCGCTTCCTCTGCCGCCTGACCCTCCGGGTGGTCGGCGCGGGCCACGGCCATGAAGACCGGCTCGATCGCTACCAGGGATCGTACGAGGTCCGGTCGCTCCGCCGCCAGGCGAACCCCCACGGTGCCGCCGAAGGAATGGCCGATGAAATCCACCGGCCCCCCACCGTCGGCGCCCTCGATCAGGTCCACCGCCATGGCGACGCAGGCGGCCTGAATGTCCCCTGCCTCCCAGTCGCCGGAGCGGCCGTGGCCCGGCATGTCGAAGGCGGTCATGCTCAGCCGGTCGCCCAGGCACGCCGCCAGCGGCTGCCAGGCTCCGGAATGGGCGAGCGAGCAATGCAGCAGCATGGCCCGCCGCGGCCCCTGCCCGTAACGCATCCAGTGGGTGGAGACCCCACCGCAATCCTCAACCGGCATTCAGAGCCGGCCGGCCAGGTAGGCGTCGAGATCGTCGAGCCGGTCCTGCCCCCAGAACCGCTCGGTCCCGTCGACGATGTAGAAGGGCGCGCCGAAGGCACCGTCGGCGATCGCCTGTTCGGTGTTCTTCTCGTATTGCTCGGCCCCCGTCAGCATCCCGCTGTCCACGAGGCCGGGATCGAAGCCCGCCTTCTCGAGGCAGTCGCGCAGCACATCGTCCTCGGCCACGTTGCGCTCTTCGGCCCAGCAGGCATGCATGATGTCATGGACCAGCGCGCCGACATTGCCGCCGCCCGCCTTCTGCGCCGCGATGATGGCATAGGCCGAGGGCGCGGGGTTGGTCGGGAAATGCGCGGGCTCCAGCACGAGCTCCATGCCGGACTTGGCCTTGGCACGGCGCAGCTCCTGCATCCGGTATTCCTGCCGCGCCTTCGAGCGTTCGCCCAGCGGCAGCCCCCCGGTGGCGGCAAAGACCCGGCCCATGTCCACCGGCTTGTAGGTGACGTCGGCGCCGTGACGCGCCGCGATCTCCTCCAGCCGCATCCCGGCCAGGTAGCTCCATGGCGATATGGTCACGAAGTAATAGTCGATTTGCGCCATCTGCATCATCCTCCCGGCTTCGGCTTTGCCAGACGTTACGCCCATGCTAAGCGAAGTCAACTTTACGAATCTGTCATGATTTGCGCTGCCCCAGGACCCTCCGACATGCCCCATCTGATCGAGCCGAAACTCATTTCCGGCAATGCGAACAAGCCCTTGGCGACACATATCGCGCGTCGCATGTCGATGCACAGGGGCATGTCCACCGAGCTGGTGGATGCCCGGATCGAGCGGTTCAACGATCAGGAGATCTTTGTCGAGGTGTATGAAAACGTCCGCGGCGAGGACATGTTCATCATCCAGTCGACGTCCAACCCGGCGAACGACAACCTGATGGAGCTGCTGATCATGTCCGACGCGCTGCGGCGCTCGTCGGCGGCCCGGATCACCGCGGTGGTGCCCTATTTCGGCTATGCCCGGCAGGACCGGCGGACCAAGGCGCGCACGCCGATCACCGCCAAGCTGGTGGCCAACATGATGGTCAGCGCCGGCATCGAGCGGGTGCTGACGATGGACCTGCACGCGGCGCAGATCCAGGGCTTCTTCGACATCCCGGTGGACAACCTCTACGCCTCGCCGGTCTTCGCGCTGGATATCCGCGAGAAGTTCAAGGAGACGCTGCCCGAGGTCATGGTCGTCTCGCCGGACGTGGGCGGCGTGGCCCGCGCGCGGGAGCTGGCCAAGCGGATCAACGCGCCGCTCTCGATCGTGGACAAGCGCCGCGAGAAGCCGGGCGAAGTCGCCGAGATGACGGTGATCGGCAACGTGCAGGACAAGATCTGCATCATCGTTGACGACATCTGCGACACCGCCGGCACGCTCTGCAAGGCGGCCGAGGTCCTGATGGAGAACGGCGCCAAGGAGGTCCATTCCTATATCACCCACGGCGTCCTGTCCGGCCCGGCGGTGGAGCGGATCTCCAAGTCGGTGATGAAGAACCTCGTGATCACCGATTCCATCGAGCCCTCCGAGGCGGTCCAGGCCACGCCCAACATCCGCATCGTTCCCACGGCGCCGATGTTCGCCCAGGCGATCCTGAACATCTGGAACGGGACCAGCGTCTCCTCGCTTTTCGAGACCGAGACGCTGGAGCCGATCTACGAAGGCGTGATGCGGTACTGATCCCCGCGGCGGGGCAAGGCCGCCCCGCCCCTTCCGGGCCTCAGTCGACCTCCCAGTCGTCGGCGCCCATCGTCTCCCCTATGGCGAGCCAGGTCATGCGGACGCGCGCGACGCGGCTGTCCGACCAGGTGCGGAAGACGATGACGAAGCCCTGCGCGTCCACGTCCTCGGCGGCGATGTCGGCGCGGATGTTGCGCTCGCAATCCATGTCCCAGAGCGACAGGCCCACCTGGACCACCGGCGGGGCCGAGAAGGGTTCGGCGAACTCCACCCGCTGGCGGCGTTCGCGCGTGCCCTCGCCGGTCCACATTTCGCCATCGGTGGCGAAATCGGAAAACAGGTGAACCTCGCCCTGGTCGACGGCGACCCGGTGACCCCGCAGCTTGCGCATCTCGTCCTCCTTGCCTCACGCCCCTCATGCAAAAGGGCCCCGGCATCACTGCGCGGGGCCCCTCCGTTTCATCCTTCCGTGACCGGGTCTCAGCCCGGGAGCGGCGCGTTGCCCGCCGAGAGACCGATATGGCCACCCACGGCGACCATGTCCGACAGCAGCTTGGCCGCGTCGTCCACCGGGCCCGGCTCGTTCTGGAAGTTGTCCTTGGCCTTCTGGTACTGCGACTTGAGCTCTTCGAGCATCTCGTCGTAGCGCTCCTGCGTCATGTCCTCGCGGGGCAGCGCCCGCTCGGCCAGGACCGAAAGCCCTCCCGCGCCCATCTCGGCGAAGCCGCCGGAGACCACGTATTCCTTGTCGCCTTCCGCGCTTTCGACGCGCAGCAGGCCGGGACGCAGGGTGGTGATGAGGGGCGTGTGCCCCGGCATGAAGGTCAGGTCACCCTCTGCCCCCGGCACCTGGACGGCGCGCGCCTCGAGCGAGGCGAGCTGCCGTTCCGGGCTGACCAGGTCGAATTGCATGGTGTCCGCCATCAGGCTCTCCTATCAGGCCGCTTCGGCCGCCAGTTTCTCTGCCTTGGCCTTCACTTCCTCGATGCCGCCGACCATGTAGAAGGCCGCCTCGGGAAGGTGGTCGTATTCGCCGGCAACCACCGCCTTGAAGGACGCGATCGTGTCCTCCAGCGGCACCTGCACGCCGTCCACGCCGGTGAAGACCTTCGCCACGTCGAAGGGCTGCGAGAGGAAGCGCTGGATCTTCCGGGCGCGGGCCACGGTCAGCTTGTCCTCTTCCGACAGTTCGTCCATCCCGAGGATGGCGATGATGTCCTGCAGCGACTTGTAGCGCTGGAGGATCCCCTGCACGTCGCGGGCCACCTGGTAGTGCTCTTCGCCCAGGACCTGCGGGTCCATCAGGCGCGAGGTCGAATCGAGCGGGTCCACGGCCGGGTAGATGCCCAGCTCGGAGATCGCGCGGTTCAGCGTGGTGGTCGCGTCGAGGTGGGCGAAGGACGTGGCCGGCGCGGGGTCGGTCAGGTCGTCCGCGGGCACGTAGATCGCCTGCACCGAGGTGATCGAGCCGGCCTTGGTCGAGGTGATCCGTTCCTGCAGCGCGCCCATGTCCGTGGCCAGCGTCGGCTGGTAGCCCACGGCCGAGGGGATACGGCCCAGAAGCGCCGACACCTCGGAACCCGCCTGCGTGAAGCGGAAGATGTTGTCGACGAAGAACAGCACGTCGGTACCGGATTCGTCACGGAACTGCTCGGCCAGGGTCAGGCCGGTCAGCGCGACGCGGGCACGGGCCCCCGGCGGTTCGTTCATCTGGCCGTAGACCAGCGCCACCTTGGATTCCGACAGGTTGTCGGCGTTGATGACGCCGCCTTCGATCATCTCGTAGTAGAGGTCGTTGCCCTCGCGGGTCCGTTCCCCCACCCCGGCGAACACGGAATAGCCCGAGTGCACCTTGGCGATGTTGTTGATCAGTTCCTGGATGAGAACCGTCTTGCCCACGCCTGCACCGCCGAAGAGGCCGATTTTCCCGCCCTTGGAATAGGGCGCCAGCAGGTCGATCACCTTGATGCCGGTGACGAGGATTTCCGCCTCGGTCGACTGCTCGGAGAACTCGGGCGAGGGACGGTGGATCGCGCGGCGCTCGTCCACGGTGATCTCGCCCTTCTCGTCCACGGGCTCGCCGACGACGTTCAGGATGCGGCCCAGCGTGCCGGTGCCGACGGGCACGGTGATCGGCTCGCCGCTGTCGACGACTTCCTGACCCCGGACGAGGCCTTCGGTCGCGTCCATCGCGATGGTCCGCACGGTGCTTTCGCCAAGGTGCTGCGCCACTTCCAGCACCAGCGTCTTGCCGTTGTTGTCGGTGGTCAGCGCGTTCAGGATCTCCGGCAGGTGATCGTCGAACTGCACGTCAACCACGGCGCCGATGACCTGGGTCACTTTGCCTTTTGCGTTTGCCATGTACTTCGTCTCCGGGTTCGTCAGAGCGCCTCGGCGCCCGAAATGATTTCAATCAGCTCGTTGGTGATCACGGCCTGACGCGAGCGGTTGTATTCGATCGTCAGCTTGTCGATCATCTCGCCCGCATTGCGCGTCGCGTTGTCCATGGCGGACATCCGCGCGCCCTGTTCCGAGGCACCGTTTTCCAGCAGGGCCGCGAAGATCTGGGTCGCCACGCCGCGCGGCAGGAGATCGGCAAGGATCGCCTCCTCGCTCGGCTCGTAATCGTAGACCGTGCTGGGCTCTGCCCCCTCTTCGGGCGCATCGAAGCTCGCGGGGATGATCTGCTGCGCCGTGGGCTTCTGCGACACGACGTTCTCGAACTTCGAGTAGAAGATCGTCGCCACGTCGAATTCGCCCGCGTCGAACCGGTCGAGCACGTTCTTGGCGATCTCCTGGGCGTTGGCGTAGCCCACGGATTTCACCTCGGTCAGGTCGACATGGTCGATGAACAGGTCACCGTAGCCGCGACGCATGTTGTCGCGGCCCTTCTTGCCCACGGTCACGATCTTGACCGTCTTGCCGTCGGACTTGAGCCGGTCCGCGTGCTGTTTCGCGAGCTTCGCGATGTTCGCGTTGAAGCCCCCGCACAGCCCGCGCTCCGCCGTCATCACGATCAGCAGGTGGGTCTGGTCGCTGCCGGTCCCCGCCAGGAGGCGGGGCGCGGTGTCGCTGTCGCCGACGGAAGCGGCAAGCGCCCCCAGCACGGCGTTGAACCGTTCGGCATAGGGACGCGACATCTCTGCCGCTTCCTGTGCCCGGCGCAATTTCGCCGCGGCCACCATCTGCATGGCCTTGGTGATCTTGCGGGTCGACTTGACCGACTCGATCCGGTTCTTGAGGTCCTTGAGACTCGGCATCGCCTATCTCTCCCGTTCGCTTAAGCGTAGTCGGCGGCGAATTCGTCGATTGCAGCCTTCAGCTTGTCGGCGTTGTCGTCCTTCATCTTCGGATCGTCCTTGGTGATCCAGTCGAGGACGTCGGACTTCTTCGTGCGCATGAAGTTCAGCAGCGACTTCTCGAACTTGCCGACCTCGTTCACCGGGATGTTGTCGAGGTAGCCGTTGGTGCCGGCGAAGATGACGACGACGATCTCGGCGTTGGTCAGCGGCGAGTATTGCGGCTGCTTCATCAGCTCGGTCAGACGCGCGCCGCGGTTCAGCAGACGCTGGGTCGAGGCGTCGAGGTCGGAGCCGAACTGCGCGAAGGCGGCCATCTCGCGGTACTGCGCGAGCGACAGCTTCACCGGGCCGGCAACCGAGGACATCGCCTTGGTCTGCGCCGAGGAGCCAACGCGCGACACCGACAGGCCGGTGTTCACGGCCGGGCGGACGCCCTGGTAGAACAGTTCCGTTTCCAGGAAGATCTGGCCGTCGGTGATCGAGATCACGTTGGTCGGAATGAACGCGGACACGTCGCCGCCCTGGGTTTCGATGATCGGCAGCGCGGTCAGCGAGCCGGCGCCGAAATCCTCGTTCAGCTTGGCCGAACGCTCCAGCAGGCGGGAGTGGAGGTAGAACACGTCGCCCGGATAGGCTTCACGCCCCGGCGGACGGCGCAGCAGCAGGGACATCTGGCGATACGCCACGGCCTGCTTGGAAAGGTCGTCGTAGATGATCAGCGCGTGGCGGCCGTTGTCGCGGAAATATTCCGCCATCGCGGTCGCGGTATAGGGCGCGAGGTACTGCATCGGCGCCGGTTCGGACGCGGTCGCGGCAACGACGATCGAGTATTCGATGGCGCCGGTTTCTTCCAGCTTCTTCACCAGCTGGGCGACGGTCGAACGCTTCTGGCCGATGGCGACGTAGACGCAGTAGAGCTTCTTGCTCTCGTCGTCGCCGGCGGCGTCGTTGTAGCTTTTCTGGTTGAGCACGGCGTCCATGGCCACGGCGGTCTTGCCGGTCTGACGGTCGCCGATGATCAGCTCGCGCTGGCCGCGGCCGATCGGGATCATGGCGTCGATGGACTTGAGGCCGGTCGCCATCGGTTCGTGAACCGATTTACGGGGGATGATGCCCGGGGCCTTCACGTCGGCCACGCGGCGCTCGGTCGCCTCGATCGGGCCCTTGCCGTCGATCGGGTTGCCGAGGCCGTCCACCACGCGACCCAGCAGCGCGTCGCCCGCGGGGGCGTCCACGATGGAGTTGGTGCGCTTGACGGTGTCGCCTTCCTTGATGTCCCGGTCGGAGCCGAAGATCACGACGCCGACGTTGTCGCTTTCCAGGTTGAGCGCCATCCCCATGATGCCGCCCGGGAATTCGACCATCTCGCCGGCCTGGATATTGTCGAGACCGTAGACGCGGGCGATCCCGTCACCGACGGACAGCACGCGACCCACCTCGGCAACTTCGGCCTCCTGACCGAAGTTCTTGATCTGCTCCTTTAGGATCGCAGAAATCTCGGCTGCTTGGATACCCATTTATCCGACCTCTTTCATTGCATTCTGGAGGGAGTTGAGCTTCGACCGGATCGAGGTGTCGATCATCTTCGAGCCCACCTTGACTATCAGACCGCCGATGAGGCTTTCGTCGACGGTCGCCTTGATCTTAACATCCTTGCCGACGCTGGATTTCAGCGTCTCGGCCAGCGCCTTGGACTGTTCGGAAGAGAGTGCCTGGGCCGATTGCACCTCGGCGGTCACCTCGCCGCGATGCTCGGCGATCAGCTCGTCGAGGCGATGCAACATCTGCGGCACCACGAAGAGACGGCGCTTTTGCGCCATCAGGCCGAGCACGTTCTGAAGCACCTGGATCAGGTCCATCTTCTTGGCGATGGCGGTGATGGCCGCCTCCTGGTCCGCACGCGAATAGATCGGCGAGGAAAGCAGGTCCCGCAGATCGTCGCTCTCGGCCAGGGCCGTGGTCAGGCTGTCCACGTTGCTCTCGAGTTCGGAGAGCTTGTTGTTGTCCCGGGCTATTTCGAAGACCGCCGTCGCATAGCGCGCGGCAATGCCGGAGGAGATCGAAGCTGGTTCTGACACGTCCACCCTTCCGCTTTTTCGGCCCCATCGCCCGTCCCGTACCGGGGCGGCCGTGAGGCGCTCCTTCGCCCTGTTTCCGATCAAGGCAGTAAATTCGGCGTGGGTTTAGCAGGAAGGGTCTCACCTCGCAACAGAGTATAGTATTCTTGCGTGACGCGGAATTTCGTTTGTAATCAGGTGCTTGAAATCATGGCGGAGCAGAGGCCGAAAACGGGCCCGCGGCGGGGTGTCGCAAATGGCGCGATTTTGACGATTCCTGCACCTTTCGCCGTGCCGCTTCGGTTCCAAGGGTGTCCCCACGGAAGGCAGCGCGCGGCTCAGACCGGCTTGGCGCTCGGTTCGGCGAGGCCCTCGAGCGCTTTCAGCGGGCGGGCGCGGATCTTTTCCCCCGGCCCCAGCGGTGCCTGCACCCGTTTCGACGCCTCCACCATCAACACGCCCCCTGCGAGAATGGGCAGCGCGTGGCCGAAGCGTTCCGCCATGCCCGCCGTCCGCCGCCAGAACTTGCGCACCGAGGGAGGCTGGTACAGCACCGTGGCGTGGTTCTCGGTGATGAAGCCATGCGCCTTGAGCAGGCTTTCCAGCTGCCCCGACGTGTAGGGCCGCCCGTAGCCGAAGGGCGTCTTCTCCGACCGGGACCAGAGCCCGGCGCGGTTCGGGACCACCGCCAGCAGCTTGCCCCCCGGCCCCAGCACACGGTCGCATTCCTCCAGCAGGCGCGAGGGGCTGTCGCAGGTCTCCAGCCCGTGCATCAGGATCAGCTTGTCGACATGCCCCGTCTCCAGCGGCCACATGACCTCTTCGCAGAGGACGGAGACGTTGGGCTGCCCGGCGGGCCACGCCATTACCCCCTGCGGCCCGGGCATCAGGGCCACGACCCGGCGCGCATGGGCAAGGTAGGGGCGCAGCAGCGGCACCGCGAAACCGTAGCCGCAGACGCTTTGCCCCTTTGCCTCGGGCCACATCTGCACCATCTGGTTGCGCACGGCGGTCTGCGCCGCCCGACCGAGTGCCGAACGGTAATAGAAGTTGCGCAGGTCCTGGACGTCCAGATGCATTGCGGCCCCTTGCCGGATCCTTCAGGCTGGAGGGCAGGATAACAGCGCGGAAAGGAAAAACCATGCCCGTCGAGATCGTCACCGTTCCCTGCCGCACCGACAACTACGCCTACCTGATCAAGGACAGCGCGGCGGACGAGGTCCTGCTGGTCGATGCGCCCGAGGCCGGGCCGATCCTGGAGGCGCTGACCGCGCGGCGCTGGACGCTCTCCACCATCCTCGTCACCCACCATCACGGCGACCACGTGGAGGCCGTGGACGCCCTGCGCGACCGCTACGATTGCGAGGTGATCGGCCCGCGCGCCGAGGCGTCGAAGATGCCCGCTCTCTCGCGCGAGGTGGCCGAGGGCGACAGCGGCGGCTCGGGCGACCTGGCCTGGACCGTGCTGGAGGTGCCGGGCCACACGCTGGGCCACATCGCCTACCACTTTCCCAAGGCCGGCGCGGTCTTTACCGCCGACAGCCTGATGGCGCTCGGCTGCGGCCGGGTGTTCGAGGGCACGATGGAGATGATGCACGACAGCCTGTCCAAGCTCGCCGCCCTGCCCGCCGACACCGTGGTCTATTCCGGGCACGAATATACCCGGGCCAATGCCCGTTTTGCCGCCACGGTGGACCCCGACAACCCGGCCCTGCAGGCGCGCACCGCCCGGATCGAGGAGGCGCGCGAGGCGGGCCGCCCCACCGCGCAGGTGCCGCTGAAGGAAGAGCTGGAGACCAATCCCTTCCTCCGCCCGGCCGATCCCGCGATCCGGAACCACCTTGGGATGCAGGACGCAACCGATGCGGAGGTGTTCGCCGAGATCAGGCGCCGCAAGGACGCGTTCTGACCAAAGAATGGGGGCTTGTTGCAGGTGTCACACCAATTGTGACCATCTTTTTGGAGAAAGTCCTTGAAGAGCGGCCCGGATCGACCAAACTTTAACTCTATGAGGCCATGGTTGTAGCCGGCTCATCCGGTCGCGGCCCAAAGCAGAGGAGCACGGAAAGCAAGTGCCGTCATTCTCGAACACTCTCGAACAGGCTATCCATGCCGCGTTGGCGCTTGCCAACTCGCGGTCCCACGAATTCGCAACGCTGGAGCATCTGCTCCTGGCACTGATCGACGAACCCGACGCCGCCCGCGTGATGAAGGCCTGCAGCGTCGACACCGAGGAGCTGCGTCAAGCTCTTGTGGAGTTCGTCGATGATGACCTCTCCAACCTCGTGACCGACATCGAAGGTAGCGAGGCGGTTCCGACCGCCGCCTTCCAGCGCGTGATCCAGCGCGCGGCGATCCACGTTCAAAGCTCCGGCCGCACCGAGGTGACCGGCGCCAACGTGCTGGTCGCGATCTTCGCGGAGCGCGAAAGCCATGCCGCGTATTTCCTGCAGCAGCAGGACATGACCCGCTACGACGCGGTCAACTACATCGCCCACGGCGTGGCCAAGGATCCCGCCTATGGCGAGAACCGGCCGGTGACCGGTGCCTCGGACGCCGAGGAGGAAAGCACCACTGGCTCAACCACCGCCGAACAGGGCGAGGCGAAGGAAAGCGCTTTGGCAAAGTACTGCGTGGACCTGAACGACAAGGCGCGGCGGGGGGATGTCGATCCCCTGATCGGCCGCGACAAGGAGGTGGAGCGCTGCATCCAGGTGCTCTGCCGCCGCCGCAAGAACAACCCGCTGCTCGTGGGCGACCCGGGCGTCGGCAAGACCGCCATCGCGGAGGGCCTCGCGCGCAAGATCGTCGCGGGCGAAACCCCCGAGGTGCTGTCGCAGACCACCATCTACTCGCTCGACATGGGGGCGCTGCTGGCCGGCACCCGCTATCGCGGCGACTTCGAGGAACGGCTGAAGGCCGTGGTGACCGAGCTCGAGGAACATCCCGACGCGGTGCTCTTCATCGACGAGATCCACACGGTCATCGGCGCCGGCGCCACCAGCGGCGGGGCGATGGACGCCTCCAACCTGCTGAAACCGGCATTGCAGGGCGGCAAGCTGCGTTGCATGGGCTCCACCACCTACAAGGAGTTCCGCCAGCACTTCGAAAAGGACCGCGCGCTCAGCCGCCGGTTCCAGAAGATCGACGTGACCGAGCCTTCGGTGGATGACGCGGTGAAGATCCTCAAGGGCCTCAAGCCCTATTTCGAGGAGCATCACCACATCAAGTACACCCAGGATGCGATCAAGACCGCCGTCGAGCTGTCGGCGCGCTACATCACCGACCGGAAACTGCCCGACAAGGCCATCGACGTGATCGACGAGGCCGGCGCGGCGCAGCACCTGGTGGTGGAATCCAAGCGCCGCAAGACGATCGGCGCCAAGGAGATCGAGGCGGTCGTCGCCAAGATCGCGCGCATCCCGCCGAAATCCGTCTCCAAGGACGACGCCGAGGTGCTCAAGGATCTCGAGGGCACGCTCAAGCGCGTGGTCTTCGGGCAGGACAAGGCGATCGAGTCGCTCTCCAGCGCGATCAAGCTGGCGCGGGCCGGCCTGCGCGAACCCGAAAAGCCGATCGGCAACTACCTGTTTGCCGGGCCCACGGGCGTCGGCAAGACCGAGGTGGCCAAGCAGCTCGCCGATACGCTCGGGGTCGAGATGCTGCGCTTCGACATGTCGGAATACATGGAGAAACACGCGGTCTCCCGCCTGATCGGTGCGCCTCCGGGCTATGTCGGTTTCGACCAGGGCGGGCTGCTCACCGACGGGGTGGACCAGCATCCGCATTGCGTCCTGCTGCTCGACGAGATCGAGAAGGCGCATCCGGACGTGTTCAACATCCTGCTGCAGGTGATGGACCACGGCACGCTGACCGACCATAACGGCCGCTCGGTGGACTTCCGGAACGTGATCCTGATCATGACCTCGAATGCGGGGGCGACAGAATTGGCGAAATCCGCCATCGGCTTCGGCCGCGACAGCCGCGAGGGCGAGGACAAGGCCGCGATCGAGCGGACCTTCAGCCCCGAATTCCGCAACCGCCTGGACGCGGTCATCTCCTTCGGCGCGCTGCCGAAAGAGGTCATCCTGCAGGTGGTCGAGAAGTTCGTGCTGCAACTCGAAGCGCAGCTTCTGGATCGCGGCGTGACCATCGAGCTGACCAAGCCGGCGGCGGAATGGCTGGCCGACAAGGGCTACGACGACAAGATGGGCGCCCGCCCGCTGGGCCGGGTGATCCAGGAATACATCAAGAAACCGCTGGCGGAGGAGCTGCTCTTCGGCAAGCTCACCAAGGGCGGCGTCGTCAAGGTCACCGTGAAGGACAAGGAACTGAGCCTCAGCATGGAAGGCCCGGAAAGCCGGCGCCTCTCGGGCAACAAGCCCCCGCTACTGACGGCGGAATAAAGGGGCGGGGCCTGCGTGGCCCCCTCCCCCTGAACCTCTAAGACAAAAGAAAACCGCCCGGCTGTCTGGCCGGGCGGTTTTTCATTGGACCCTCGCTGGCCGCGCCGAATGCGTCAGCGCCGGGCGGGCAGCGGGTGCAGGTAGGGCACCGCCAGCGGCTCCGGCGCGGAGGCCTTGGCAAAGCGGGCGGCAAGGAAACCGGCCGTGCCGGCGGCCAGCAGGGTGAGCAGCGCATAATGGTTCATGGGATCCTCCGTCTGTCTCTGGAGTCTGAACAAAGGCGGGGGAGGCAGGGTTCCAGCGCGACCTGCGACCGCGGCACCAGCCCCCGAACTTCCGGCCCCCCGGCCCTCCGGCAGCCCAGCCTCCGGCGCCCCTACTTCTCCGTCAGCTTGAGCTCGATCCGCCGGTTCTGCGCCCGGGCCTCGGGGCTGTCCCCCTCGGCGATCGGCTGGTACTGGCCAAAGCCGTTGGCCGAGAGCCGCGAGGGCGGCAGGCCCAGCGCGTCGGCCATGTAGCGCACCACCGACAGCGCCCGCGCCTGGCTGAGCTCCCAGTTGTCGGCAAAGCGCGCATTGGGCCGGACCGGGACGTCATCTGTATGCCCGTCCACCTGCAGCACCCAGTCGATGCCCTCCGGGATCTCGTCCATCACCTCGCGCAGCGTGCCAGCGATGGAGGCGATCTGCTGCCGGCCCTCGGCCGAGAGGTCCGCGCCGCCCGGCGGGAACAGCACCTCGGAGGAAAAGACGAAGCGGTCGCCGACGATCTTCACGCCTTCCTGCGCCCCGATCACGTCGCGCAGCCGGCCGAAGAATTCCGAGCGGTAGCGCGCCAGGTCCTCGGCCTCTTCCAGCGCCGCCTGCCGCTCGCGCTCCAGCCGCTTGCGCTCCGCCTCTTCGAGCTGGCGGCGGCGGCGTTCCTCGGCGGCGGCCCGGGCCAGCGCGGCGTTCAGCCGCGAGCCGAGATTCTGCAGCCGCACCTGCGAGGCTTCGTCCTGCGATTCCGCCTGTTCCAGCAGACCCTGGAGCGAGGACAGCTGCTTGCGCAGTTCCGCCACCTGCTGGTTCAGCGCCTCGGCCTCGCGCTGTGCCTTCGTCGATTGCTGCGACTTGCGGGCCAGCTCCGCCCGCGCCGTTTCCAGCAGGTCGGCGCGTTGCACCGATTGCTCCAGCCGGGTCTTGGCCTCGGCCTCCGCTGCGGTCTTGGCGGCCAAAGCGGCGGCCAGCCGGTCGCGGGTCTCCGCCTCGTCGGATTGCGCGGCGAGCTTGGCCGCCAGCGCCGCGGCAAGCTGTTCCTCCAGCGACCGCTTGTCCTCGCTCGCGCCCTGGGCCTGGGTCTGCGCCGCGGCCAGCTGCACCTGCATCTCTTCCAGCCGGTCCTCCAGCGCCGCGATGCGCGCCTCGTCCTGCTGGTTGCGGCTGAGCGCGGCGGCCAGGCGTTCCTGCAGCGTCCGCTCGGTCCCGGCAAGCTGCTGCTGCAGCTCCTCCGCCCCCTTCTGGGCGCGCGCCAGCTCTGCCTCCACGTTGGCGAGCCGGGCGTTCAGGCGCTCGATCTCGACCGCGCCCTGCGCCCGGGCCTCGCCCGCGCGATCCAGCTCGGCGCGCAGCGCGTCGGCCTCGCCGCTGCGGGTCTCGACGGTTTCGCGCGCCTCGCGCAGCTGGGTTTCCACCGCGGCCAGCCGGGCCTGAAGCTGGTCGATCTGCGCCGCGCGCTCCGCCGCCTGCTTTTCGGTCTCCGACAGGTTGTCGGTCATCGCGGCAAGCCGTTCCTGCGCGGCATCGCCATCGGCCTCGGCCTCCGACAGGGCGGCCTCTGCCCGGCGCAGCAGCGTCTCCAGCTCGGAGATGCGGGCGCCGCCCTCGCTCTGCGCCTGCCGGGCGCGGTCCAGGTCATCGCCCAGCGTTGCCAATTGCCGCGCCTGGCTGTCGGCCCTGGCCCGAAGCTCTGCCACCTGGGCGGCCAGCGCCTCGTTCTCCGAGCGCAGCGTGGCCACGAGCTGGCCGCTTTCGTCCTTGAGCCCCGCCAGGTCGGCCTCCCGTTGCGACAGCGCCGCCTCGGCCTCCATCGCGCGGGTCTCCTGCTCGTCCTCTCGCAGCAGGGCGGCGGCGAGCTTGGCCTCCAGGTCGGACAGGGTGGTCTGCCGGGTCTCGGCGGTCTCCTGCGCCGCGGAGAGGTCCTGTTCCAGCGCCGCGATGCGCGCATCGGCCTCCTGCCCCTCGACCAAAGCGGCGGCCAGGCGAGCGTTCAGATCCTCTTCCGCCTCGCGGGCGGCGGCGAGCAGGGTGAGCGTTTCCTCCGCCTTCTTGCGCTGCTCTTCCAGCGACAGGGTCATGGCGGTCAGTTCGGCGTCGGAATCCTTCAGCTTCTCGCGCAGGGCCTCGGCGGCGGCGGCCTCGGCCATGCGGGCCTTTTCCTCTTCCGACAGCGAACTCTCGAGGTCGGAGATCCGGGTGCTCGCCTGGTCGTTGTCGCTTTCGAGGCTGGCGACCATGGCTTCCAGCGCCTCGCGGCGGGCGGCGGCAAGACGGGCCGCTTCCTCCTGCGCGTCGATCTCGTCGCGGGCATCGGCGAGCGCGAGCTGCAGGGCCTCCTGCTCCGACACCAGTTCGGTGCGCTGCGCCTCCAGCTCGTCGCGGGTCGCGCGGAGCGAGGCGATGCGATCCTCGGCATCCGCCTTGTCGGACAGAAGCCCGGCGACCTGATCCTCGAAGGAGGAGATGCGCGACTGCGCCTGTTCCAGCGCCGCGTCCTGTGCCGCGCGCTCCGCCTGCAGGCTGTCGATCAGCTCCGCCTGTTCCGAGGCGCGCGTCGTCGCGTCGTCGAGGTTGCTGGAGAGCAGGCCGACCCGGTCCTCGAGATCCGCGTTCTTGCGCTGCTCCAGCCCCAGGGCGCGGGCCAGTTCGTTGACCTCGGAGGCCAGGGAATCGAGCTCGCTTTCCTGACCGGTGATGGTCTCGCGCAGCACGAACTGCACCACCATGAAGATGGTCAGCACGAACATCAGCACCAGCAGCAGGCTGGTCATCGCATCCACGAAGCCGGGCCATATGTTGGCCTGGAGCCGTTGGCCCGTGCGGCGCGACAGGGACATGGCCTAGCCCTCCCCGCCCTTCTTCTGGGCGCCGGTGGTCTGCGGCCGGCGGGGCGCGGCGGGGGCCTGGACGTTGCGGGTGACCGGCACGCCGCGGGGGCCAAGCTGCGACAGGGCCCGGCCCAGCGCCGACAGGTCGGTGCGCAGCTCGGCCATGCTTTCCTGCCGGCCGGCCGAGATCTCCTCGAGGATGCGCAGCATCTGCACGTCGATCGAGCGCAGGCGCATCCGGCTTTCGGCGTCCAGCCCCTCGGAGGTTTCCATGTTCTGCAGCGTGTCGACCAGGCGTTCCTGCCCCTCCGCGACCCGCATCAGGGCGGTGGTCGAGGGGGCCTGCGCCTCCATCCGCTCGGTCATCCGCTCGACGGAATCGGCCAGCTGCGCGAGCCGGTCGTCGAGGTTGGAGCGTCCGATCTCGGATTCGGAGAAGATGGCCTGCAACCGCTCCATCTGGTCGGCCATGTGGTCGAGTACCCCGGCCACCACGTCATGGTCGCCGATCCCCTCGCCCTCGCCGCTGGAAAAGCCGACGCGGGTGAAGGAGGACAGCCATTCCTCGAGCTCGCGGTAGAAGCGGTTCTGCCCGTGGCCGGCAAACAGCTCCAGCAGGCCCACGACCAGCGAGCCGGCCAGCCCCAGCAGCGACGAGGCAAAGGCCACGCCCATGCCCGAAAGCTGGCTTTCCAGCCCCGACATCAGGCGGTTGAACACCTCGAAGCCGCTTTCGCCTTCCTGCGGCGAAAGGGAGCGGATCGTCTCCACCAGCGCCGGAACGGTGGTGGCGAGCCCGTAGAACGTGCCCAGCAGCCCGAGAAAGATCAGCAGCGAGACGATGTAGCGCGTGATCTCGCGCAGCTCGTCGATCCGGGTGGCCACGGAATCCAGCAGCGACCGGGTGGACGAGGCCGCGATCTGCATCCGTGCCGCCCGTTGCCGCAGCAGCGTCGCCAGCGGGGCCAGCAGGCGCGGCGGCCGGCTGTTCAGCGTCTCCCCGGCGACGAACTGCTCGATCCAGCGGACCGAGTAGACCAGCTGCGCCACCTGCCAGAAACAGGCCAGCACCCCGATCGCGAAGACGAAGAAGATGAACCCGTTGAGATAGGGATTGGCCTCGAAGACCGGCATCACACTGGGAAGAAGCAGGAATACGCCGAATCCGACCAACCCCAGCACGATCAGCATCAGCAAGATCTGCCGGACAGGCTGGGTGAAATGCAGCTCGGCCTCGAGGTCCGGCTGGTCCATAAGGGACAGCTCCTGACACGTTATTTTCGGTGGCCAGTCTAAGGGTTAACCCCAGACAAGCCAAGCGGTTATCCGCCGAGCGCCCGCACCCTCTGCGACAGCCAGAGCAGATCGGGATCGCCGATCCCGAGTTCTTCCAGATGTGCCGTGGTGTTATGCAGGTAGTCGGGGTTCGGCCCCCGTCCGCCGACGGCGCCGTGAATGATCCGGGCCTGTTCCTCCAGCGGCATGCCGCCGCAATATTGCACGTGGTCCGGATCGATCACGTAGACCAGCGCCTCGACCTTGCGGCCATCGGCAAGCGCCACCGGCAGGCGCCGTTCCATGTAGGCGGAGCTGACGAGTTCGCGTTCCCGCAGGTATTCGAGCGTCGGCTCCTCGTGCCCTGCCTCCACCTTCAGGGCCAGCCCGTCGCAATGGGCGCCCTCGGCGGCGTCCAGCGCCAGGACGAGCCCCGGCTTCTCGGGGGTGCCGCGGTGGTGGATGGAGGACATGCAGAACGAGCGGTGGTAGCCGTCAAGCCGCGCCAGCACCTTGGCTTCGAACGGAAAACCCGGATCCCATAACAGCGATCCGTATCCGAAAACCCACATGTTACCCCTCTGGTGCTGTCTCTGCCGGGCCGTTAGAACATCAAACGGGCCAGGGCGAAAGGGGCGGCGCCATGCGGACATTGCTGATCGCGATCCTCGTCGCCGCGGCCGCCTGGGCCGGGTGGTGGTTCTGGGCCTCCAGCGCGCGAGAGACGGCGGTGAACGAGTGGTTCGAGGACCGCCGCGCCGATGGCTGGGTCGCCGAGGGCGAGGTGGAGGTCCATGGCTTTCCCAACCGCCTGGACGTCACGATCACCGACCCCGAGCTCGCCGATCCGGAGGCCGGCTGGGCCTGGACCGCGCCCTTCCTGCAATTGCTGGCGCTGAGCTACCGCACCGACCAGGTCATCCTCGTCTGGCCCGAGACCCAGACCATCGCCACGCCGCAGGGCCGCGCCACGATCGGCGCCCGCTCGATGCGCGCCAGCCTGGTGACCGACGGCGACGCGCGGGCGCTTGAGCGTGCCACCTGGGTCGCCGAGGGGCTGACGATGCTGCCCGAGGGCGGGGAGACCTGGAATGCCGAGCGCCTGACCCTCGCCGTCGCCCGTCGCGACGCAGCGGAGCAGGAAAGCGAGGGGGCCGCCTATCGCTTCGGCCTCGACGCGGTCGGGGTGGCGCCGGGCCTCCGGACCGGGGTGAAAACCCTGCCCGACGACCTGTTGCCCGACCGGCTGGACAAGCTGACCGCCGACCTCACCGTCACCTTCGACCGGCCCTGGAGCCGAACCTCCCTGGAAGAGGGCCGCCCGCAGCCCCGCGCCATCGAGCTCGACCTGGCCGAGGCCCGCTGGGGCGAGCTGGAGCTCATGGCCGCAGGCAAGCTTGCCATCGATCCCGAGGGCCGGGCCGACGGGCGCCTGACCGTCAAGGCTCGCAACTGGCGCGACATGCTGATGCTCGCGCGCGAGACCGGCCTTGCCCCCACCGGCGCACTGGACGCGGTGGAGGAGGCGCTGGCCTTTCTGTCGCGCCTGTCCGGCAACCGCCAGACGCTCGACCTGCCGCTCGATTTCCGGTCGGGGCGCATCTTCCTCGGTCCGGTCCCGGTGGGCACCGCCCCGCGCCTGACCCTCAGATGACCGGAATCACTGGAAATCCATCCCGAAACGGTTGAAGCTCCCGGCGACCGGCGCCCGAATGCCGGCAGGGACAGAACAACCACAGGGAGACCGAAGCACATGTCCGCCATCTCCAGAACGCTCGGGGCCAGTCTGCTGGCGCTCACCGCCGGGATCGGCGCCGCGCAGGCCCAGCACAACGACATCACCGTGGCCATGCAGCTCGAGCCGCCGCATCTCGACCCGACCAGCGCCGCGGCGCAGGCCATCGACTCCGTGGTCTACACCAACGTCTTCGAGGGGCTGACCAAGTTCCAGGGCGACGGCTCGGTCGTGCCCGCGCTGGCGGAAAGCTGGGACATCTCCGACGACGGGCTGACCTATACCTTCCATCTGCATGACGGCGTGACCTTCCACGACGGCAGCACCATGGATGCCGAGGACGTGAAATTCTCGCTCGACCGCGCGCGGGCGGAGGATTCGACCAACGCCCAGAAGGCGCTCTTCGGCTCCATCGCCAATGTCGAGGTGGTGGACCCGCTGACCGTGAAGGTCACCCTGACCGAGCCCAACGGCATGTTCCTGTTCAACATGGCTTGGGGCGACGCGGTCATCGTGGCCCCCGAGAGCATCGAGAACATCCAGACGGAGCCCGTGGGCACCGGCGCCTATGCCTTCGAGAACTGGGTGCAGGGCGACCGGGTGGAGCTGAAGCGCTACGCCGATTACTGGGGGGACGAGCCGGCGATCGAGAACGTGACCTTCAAGTTCATATCGGACCCGACCGCCGCCTTCTCGGCGATGATGGCCGAGGATATCGACGTCTTCGCCGGCTTCCCCGCCCCCGAGAACGTGCCGCAATTCGAGGCCGATCCGCGGTTCCAGGTGCTTGTCGGCTCGACCGAGGGCGAGACGATCCTCGCCATGAACAACGCCGAGCCGCCGCTCGACGACGTAAAGGTGCGCGAGGCGATTTCCCATGCCATCGACCGGCAGGCGCTGATCGACGGGGCGCTCTTCGGCTACGGCACGCCCATCGGCACCCATTTCGCGCCGCACAACCCGGCCTATGTGGACCTGACCGAGCAATCCGCCTACGACCCCGAGCTGTCCAAGAAGCTGCTGGAAGAGGCCGGCCAGTCCGAGGGGCTGACCCTGTCGCTCAAGCTGCCGCCCCCGTCCTATGCCCGCCGCGGCGGCGAGATCATCGCGGCCCAGCTGGCCGAGGTCGGCATCACCGCCGAGATCAGCAACCTGGAATGGGCGCAATGGCTGGAAGAGGTCTTTACCGGCAAGAACTTCGACATGACCATCGTCAGCCATACCGAGCCCATGGATATCGGCATCTATGCCCGGCCGGACTACTACTTCCAGTATGACAACCCGGACTTCCAGGAGCTGATGACCGAGCTCAACCGTACCACGGACGAGGCGAAGCGGACCGAGATGCTGGGCGAGGCGCAGAAGATGATCGCCGACGATTACGTCAACGCCTACCTCTTCCAGCTGGCCTATATCACCATCGCCAAGGCCGGGATCGAAGGGCTGTGGACCAACCTGCCCACCGCCGCGATCGACATGACCGAGGTGACCTGGAACGACTGACCGCCCATCGTGGCCGGCCCCGCGCGCCGGGGCCGCGCCCGGGCTTCCGGGTCGTGACTGCGAGCGAATGAGGGGTACGCAGGTGGCATCGATCAGCCCCGCCCCACCGAGAAGACAATCGGGCCAGCAGCCACCCAGCTGCTGGCCCGAATGATGTCAGGACCCGAAGGTTCGGCCCGAGGCTGCGCCGAGACTTGGCGAGGACGGGCCGTGGCCGGAGCCGGTAGCCCGCCGAGGGGCCGAGGATCAGCTGCCGACCGGGACCCAGACGCCTTCGATCTGCACCAGGGCGGGTTCGCTGACGCGCAGCCGGTAATAGGTCGCGGCGCGGGCCGGGAACCGCAGGATACCGGGATGACCCAACAGCGAGACCGCCGTGCGGCGCCGCCGCGGCCGAATGCCCTGGCCCAGCGCGACCTCCTGAAGCGGGGCGACGACCAGGTCCTGCGTCGGCAGGTTCGGCCCCAGCGCCCCGGCCCGGATCAGGATCGGGCCGAGTTCGCGGTGCCGCGCCATCTCTTCCTCGTCCACGCGGATGCGCTGGATCGAGAGGATGCGGGTCCCGCGATGTTCGGAGGTGATGAGCTCGTCGCCGGGGCGCAGGGCCTCCACGGGATGCACGCCCGAGGTGGTCAGCACCGCCCCGCCCGCGGTCAGTCCGGGATGGATCGGCTTGCGCCGGGGCGCCATGCGACGCTGCGCGAGCCGTGCGGCCACGGCGCCGTGATTGGCGAATTCGAGCGCCTCGTCATAGGCCTCGCTATCGGCCAGGTATTCCAGCGCGGCCTCGCCGCACCAGGTTCGCGGGGCGTCGGAGGTGTCGAGCTTTGCCCGGACGGCAGCTTCGGCAGCCTTTTCCCTGGCCCGGGCGAACAGGGCGTCCACTACATCTGTACTCATACCGTTCACCAAATAAGGATTCACAGACAGTATAGACCGCACCCCACAACGGACCATTCGTCGTTAATACGTGTCAAATAATTGGAAATCAAAGGCGAAAGTGCGGCATTGTTCACGTTCACGTGGCCATTCCACCTGAACGACCAGGACAGTCGCGCAGCACGGGACAAACCGGGCCTCCCCGCGCCTTGGGACGGTCTGCCACAGGTGTCGCGGCCGCGAATCCCTTCCCTCTGGACGCGCCTCGCAAGCGGCCATACGCTCCGCCCCATGCTGCGCTATGCACTCAAGCGTCTGACCTCTCTCGTGATCAGCCTGGCCTTCGCCTCGCTGGTCATTTTCTTCGTGACCGAGGTGGCTCCGGGCGATCCCGCCCGCTTCATGCTGGGCATGAACGCGCAGGAGGACACGGTCGCGGCGCTGCGCAGCGAGCTCGGGCTCGACGGGTCGAAGGCCGAGCGATACCTCGACTGGGTCAGCGGCATGGCGGTGGGGGATTTCGGCACCTCCTACACCTACCGCACCTCCGTGGGCGGCATGATCGCCGACCGGCTGTGGATCTCCTTGCCGCTGGCGCTCTATGCGCTGGCCCTGTCCACGGCGATCGCCTTTCCCGCCGGCATCTACGCCGCCGCCCGCCGGGGCCGGCCGGGCGACATGGGGGTGATGGGCGCGACGCAGCTGGGCATCGCGGTGCCGAACTTCTGGTTCGCCATGATGCTGGTGCTGATCTTTGCCATCAACCTGCGCTGGTTCTCTGCCGGAGGGTTCCCGGGCTGGGACAAGGGGCTGTGGACCGGGATCAAGGCGCTGACCCTGCCCGCCATCGCGCTGGCCCTGCCGCAGGCGGCGATCCTCGCGCGGGTCATGCGTTCATCGCTGCTGGACACGCTGGGCGAGGATTTCATGCGCACCGCGCGGGCCAAGGGCCTGACCCGCCGGCAGGCGCTCTGGCGGCACGGGCTGCGCAACGCGCTGATCCCGGTGCTGACGATCATCGGGCTGCAATTCTCCTTCCTGCTGGCCGGTGCGATCATCATCGAGCAGGTCTTCTACCTGCCGGGGCTGGGGCGACTGGTCTTCCAGTCAATCACCCAGCGCGACCTGATCGTGGTGGAATCGGTGGTCATGCTGCTGGTCTTTTCAGTCATCCTGGTCAATTTCCTCGTCGATCTCGCCTATGCCGCGGTCGATCCCCGGCTGAGGCAGCGCGCATGAGACTGTCCCGCAGCCTGATCATCGGCGCCGTCCTCTCGGCAGCCGTCCTCGCCATGGCGCTCCTGTCCTTTGCCTGGACGCCGTACAGCCACACGGCGATGAACATCCCCGACAAGCTGCAGACCCCCTCGGCCGCGCATTGGCTGGGGACGGATCATTTCGGCCGGGACATCCTGTCGATGGTCATGGTGGGGGCGCGCACCTCGATCGCGGTGGCGCTGGTCGCGGTGGGCATCGGCATCGCGCTCGGCGTGCCGCTGGGGCTGGCCGCCGCCGCCCGGCGCGGAACCTGGCTGGACGAGGTGATCATGCGCGGCAACGACCTGATCTTCGCCTTCCCGAGCCTCGTCATCGCGATCCTGATCACGGCGATCTTCGGCCCCGGCGCGGTCAACGCGATCATCGCCATCGGCATCTTCAACATCCCGGTCTTCGCCCGCGTCACCCGCGGCGGCGCCCTGTCGCTCTGGGAGCGCGAGTTCGTCATGGCCGCGCGGGTGGCGGGCAAGTCCACGCCGCGCATCTCGTTCGAGCATATCCTGCCCAATGTCACCAACCTGCTGATCGTGCAGGGCACCATCCAGTTCTCGCTGGGCATCCTGGCCGAGGCGGCGCTGTCCTATGTCGGCCTCGGGGCGCAGCCGCCCACGCCCTCCTGGGGCCGGATGCTGGCCGACGCGCAGACCATGGTGGCGCTCGCCCCGCATATCGCGCTGGTCCCCGGCCTTGCCATCGTGCTGACGGTGCTGGGGCTCAACCTCATGGGCGACGGGCTGCGCGACCTGCTCGACCCCCGGATCCGGGTGCAGAGATGAGCCTGCTGGAGATCACCGACCTGTCGCTCGACATCGGGACCTACCCGATCCTCAAGGGCATCACGCTTTCGGTGGCCGAGGGCGAGATCGTCGCGGTCACCGGCGAAAGCGGCTCGGGCAAGTCGATGACGGCGTTGGCGGTCATGGGCCTGCTGCCCGGCGGTGCCGCGACGCGCGGCCATGTCCGGCTGGAGGGGCGCGAGATCCTCGAGACCTCCGAGGCGCAGATGTGCCGCATCCGCGGCCGCGACGTCGGCATGGTCTTCCAGGAGCCGATGACCGCCCTCAACCCGGTCAAGACCATCGGCGACCAGGTGGCCGAGACGATCCTCGTGCACGAGAAATGCGCCAAGGCCGAGGCCCGGGCGCGCGCCCGCGAGGTGCTGGACCGCGTGGGCCTGCCGGCCGAGCGCTTTCCCCTGACCCGCTACCCCCACGAGCTGAGCGGCGGCCAGCGCCAGCGGGTGGTGATCGCCATGGCCATCGCCCTGCGCCCCAAGCTGCTGATCGCGGACGAGCCAACCACCGCGCTCGACGTCACGACCCAGGCGCAGATCCTCGACTTGCTGAAGGAGCTTGTGGCGGATTACGGCATGGGGATGCTGATCATCACCCATGACCTCGCCGTCGTCTCGGGGCTGGCGCATCGCATCGTGGTCATGCGCCACGGCGAGGTGGTGGAAGAGGGCGAGACCCGCGCGCTCTTTGCCGACATGAAGCATCCCTATACCCGGATGCTCTTCGAGGCCTCCGACCACTGCGTCGACCTGCCCCCGCGCCCCGACGGGACCGCGCCGCTCCTGCAGGTGGAGGGCGTGAGCCGCGACTACCCCCTACCCCGCACGAAGCTCTTCGAGCCGCGGCGGCATTTCCGCGCGGTGCGCGACGTCTCCTTCACCCTCGACCGCGGCGACCGTGTGGGGCTGGTGGGCGAATCGGGCTGCGGCAAGTCCACCCTGACCCGCGCCATCCTCGGGCTGGAGCCGGTGCAGGAGGGCCGCATCCTGCTGGGCGGAGAGCCGGTGCTGGACGGCGGCCGCCCGAACCTGGCCGTGCGCCGCCGCATCCAGGTGGTGTTCCAGGACCCCTATGGCAGCTTCAACCCGCGCCATCGGGTGGACCGGCTGGTGACCGAACCCTACCACCTGCTGCCCGACCCGCCGAAGGGCGCCGCGCGCGAGGCGGCGATCGACGAGGCGCTCGAGGCGGTGGGCCTGCAGGCGGCGGACAAGCGGCGCTACATCCACGAATTCTCCGGCGGCCAGCGCCAGCGGATCGCCATCGCCCGCGCGCTGATCATCCGCCCCGAGATCATCGTCTTCGACGAGGCGGTGTCGGCACTCGACGTGTCGGTGCGGGCGCAGATCCTCGACCTGATGGCGCGGCTGGCGGCGGAATACGACCTGGGCTACCTCTTCATCAGTCACGACCTGTCGGTGGTGCGCCGGATCACCGACCGGGTGCTGGTGATGCAGGCGGGCGAGATCGTGGAGGAGGGCGAGACCGAGCAGGTCTTCCTCGCCCCGCGCCACGCCTACACCCGCAGCCTGATCGACGCCGCGCCCCGCCTGCCGAAAGTCGGCGCCGCCTGAACCGACGCGCCAAAACTCTTGAACCAAGAGTTTTGCAAGACTTTTGCTTCAAAAGTCTTGGCCCCGCCCCCCGAACCCCCCGAAACGCCCCGCCCTTGCCGCCCCTCCCGCCGCGTGCCAGAACCATCCCACAGCAGCAAGGGAGCTTCGCCATGGCCTTCGACGATCTCTGGTTCGACACCTCGAAATGCCTGATCGGCGGCCGCTGGGTCGCGCCGCTCTCGGGCGAGACGCTGCCGGTCATCAACCCCTCCGACGGCGCCGAGATCGCGCAGATCGCCCGCGGCCGGGCCGAGGACGTGGACGCCGCCGTGGCCGCCGCCTCTGCCGCGATGGATGGCGACTGGGGCCGCGCCACCGCGCTGGAACGGGGCCGCGCGCTCACCCGCCTCGGTGCGCTGGTGCTCGACAACGTGGAGCGGCTCGCCCGGCTGGAGGCCGCGGATGTGGGCAAACCCCTGACCCAGGCCCGCGCCGACGCGGTGGCGCTGGCCCGCTACTGCGAATTCTACGGCGGCGCGGCGGACAAGGTGATGGGCGAAACCATTCCCTATCTCGACGGCTACACCGTCTACACCCTGCGCGAACCGCACGGGGTCACCGGCCATATCGTGCCCTGGAACTACCCGATGCAGATCATCGGCCGCTCGGTCGGCGCGGCGCTCGCCATGGGCAATGCCTGCGTGCTGAAACCCGCGGAAGAGGCCTGCCTCACCGCGCTGGCCTTCGCCGATCTCGCGGTGCAGGCGGGGCTGCCCGAGGGCGCGCTCAACGTCGTGCCGGGCCTCGGGGCCGAGGCGGGGGCGGCGCTCAGCGCCCATCCCGGCATCCACCATATCTCCTTCACCGGCTCCGTCGGCACCGGCCGCGCGATCCAGACGGCGGCGGCGCAGAACGTGGTCCCGGTGACGCTGGAACTCGGGGGCAAGTCGCCGCAGCTGGTCTTTGCCGATGCCGATATCGACGCGGCGCTGCCCTTCCTCGTCAATGCGGGCATCCAGAATGCCGGGCAGACCTGCTCCGCCTCCTCCCGGATCCTCGTGGAGCGCTCCGTCTACGACCGCGTGCGCGACGCCATGGCCGAGCGCTACGCCGCCCTCCGCGCCGGTCCCGCGCTCAGCGACCTCGAGCTCGGCCCGCTGATCTCGGCCCGGCAGAAGGAGATCGTGACGGGCTTCCTCGACGCCGGCCGCGACCTGGAGGTGGCCGCCCGCGGCACTGTCGTCGGCGACGCGCCGCATGCCGGCAGTTACGTCGCCCCCACCCTGCTCGCGGACGTGCCCCCCGATCACCGGCTGGCGCAGGAGGAGATCTTCGGCCCCGTGCAGGCGCTCATCCCCTTCGACAGCGAGGACGAGGCGCTCGCCATCGCCAACGGCACCGATTACGGGCTGGTGGCCTCGGTCTGGTCGCGGGACGGGGCGCGGCAGATGCGGCTCGCGAAAAAGCTCAAGTCGGGGCAGGTCTTCCTCAACAATTACGGCGCCGGCGGCGGGGCCGAGCTGCCCTTCGGCGGACGCGGCCATTCCGGTCACGGTCGCGAGAAGGGGTTCGAGGCGCTCTACGGCTTCTCCGTGCTCAAGACCGTGGCCGCGCGTCACGGCTGAATCGGCACCGCCGCCCCTTGCCATCCGCAGGGCGGCCCCCGAAAGTCCGGCACGGAGCGGAAAGGGAGATTTCAATGCGACTGCAAGGCAAGACGGCCATCGTCACCGGCGGCGCCTCGGGCTTCGGCGCGGGGATCGTGCGCAAGTTCGTGGCCGAGGGCGCGAAGGTGATGATCGCCGACCTGAACGGCGAGGCCGCCGAGCTGCTGGCCGGAGAGCTGGGCGAGGCGGTGCTGCCCCGCCGCGTCAACGTCACCAATCCGAACGAGGTGACCGCCATGGCCGAGGCCATGGAGGAGACCTGGGGCGGCACCGACATCCTTGTCAACAATGCGGGCGTCACCCACCTGCCCACCCCCACCGAGGAGGTGAGCGAAGAGGATTTCGACCGCGTCTTCGCGGTGAACTGCAAGGCGATCTACCTCGCCGCGCGGGTCTTCGTGCCGCGAATGAAGGCGAAGGGCGCGGGCGCGATCCTCAACATGTCGTCGACCGCCGGCTTGTCGCCGCGGCCGAACCTCAGCTGGTACAACGCCTCCAAGGGCTGGGTGAACACCGCCACCAAGTCGCTGGCGGTGGAACTCGCGCCCGCCGGCATCCGCGTCAACGCGCTGAACCCGGTGGCGGGCGAGACGCCGCTGCTCACCTCCTTCATGGGCCAGGACACGCCGGAGATCCGGGCGAAGTTCCTGTCGACCATCCCGATCGGCCGCTTCTCCACCCCCGAGGACATGGGCAATGCCGCCTGCTACCTCTGCTCGGACGAGGCCGGCATGGTCACCGGCGTGCTGCTCGAGGTCGACGGCGGCCGCTGCATCTGAAAAAGGGCGCGCCCTCCCCCGGCGCGCCCCTGCTTCTTCTGACCATAAATATCCCGGGGAGCGCGAGGGGCTGGCCCCTCGCTCCCTCACTCTCCGTCCCGCGCGACGGCGGGATCCGCGTCTCTCAGTAGGAATATTCCGCGTAGATCCGGCTCAGGTCGCCCTGCCATTCGCCGTGATACTTCTCCAGCAGCTCGTCCGCCGGCACCTGCCCGCTGTCGAGGCTTTCCTTCAGCGTCGACAGGAAATGCGTCTCGTCCGGCTCCAGCCCGCCCGAGCCCGGCCGCGCGCGCGCCTTCAGCCCCGCCTCGGAAATCTCCACCGCCTCGCGGGCCAGCGCATGCATGTCGATGTCCTCGACGCGCGCCTGCAGCCCCTGGTCCGCGGCGGCCACGCGCAGCGCCTCGCGGGTGGGCGCGTCCCATCCCTTGACCAGGTCCCAGGCGGCATCCAGCGCGCCGGCATCGTACATCAGCCCCACCCAGAAGGCCGGCAGGGCGCAGAGCCGCCGCCACGGCCCGCCATCGGCGCCGCGCATCTCCATGAACTTCTTGATCCGGGCCTCGGGGAAGATCGTCGTCAGGTGGTCCGCCCAGTCCGACAGGGTGGGCTTCTCGCCCGGCAGAGCAGGCAGCTCGCCCTTCAGGAAATCGCGGAAGGACTGGCCCAGCGCGTCAATATAGACCCCGTCGCGGTAGACGAAGTACATCGGCACATCCAGCGCGTAATCCACGTAACGCTCGAAACCCATGCCCTCCTCGAAGACGAAGGGCAGCATCCCGGTGCGGTCCGAATCCAGATCCCGCCAGACCCGCGAGCGGAAGCTCTTCATGCCATTGGGCGCCCCCTCGAAGAAGGGCGAATTGGCGAAGAGCGCGGTGGCCACCGGCTGCAACGCCAGCGCGACGCGGAATTTCTTGACCATGTCGGCCTCGGATCCGAAATCGAGGTTCACCTGCACGGTGCAGGTCCGCCGCATCATGGTGGTGCCCATGGTTCCCACCTTCTGCATGTAGGAATCCATCAGCTTGTAGCGCCCCTTGGGCATCAGGGGCATCTCGTCGTGCATCCAGAGCGGCGCCGCGCCCAGCCCGATGAAGCCCACGCCGATCTCGTCGGCGATGTCCTTCACCTCGCGCAGGTGGTCGTTCACCTCGTCGCAGGTCTGGTGGATGGTCTCCAGCGGTGCGCCCGACAGCTCCAGCGCGCCCCCCGGCTCCAGCGAGACGTTGGCGCCGCCCTTGGAAAGCCCGATCAGCTTGCCACCCTCTTCGACCGGGTCCCAGCCGTGGCGGTCGCGCAGCCCTTCCAGCACGGCACGGATCGAGCGCGGGCCGTCGTAGGGAAGCGGCTTGAGGCTGTCCTTGCAATAGCCGAACTTCTCGTGCTCGGTGCCGATGCGCCAGTCCTGCTCGGGCTTGCAGCCGGCCTCGAGATACTCGGCCATCTGTTCGTATCGTTCGATCGGCCCGCCGCCGGACTGGGGTATCGACATGAGGGGGGCCTCCGACTTCGCTGGTGCTGCCTGTTCGCCGCCCTTGGATGGCGAGAACCGGCAGGAGTGTCAATGCAGGCGCAGCTGCTCCGACCGCTGCGAGCGGCGTTGCCAGATCACCACAGGGTGGGCGGAGTGACGCAGCTCGGCCAGCATGCGCTCGGTCCGCAGGCCCGGCAGGGTGGCGAAGGCGTCGAACAGGTCTTCCGCCCCTTCCGCGTTGACCGGGATCGCCAGCGGCGGCTCCTTGGGCCGGAAAAGCAGCCAGTGGGCCGGCCGCGCGGTGGGGTCGAGCCGCAGCTCCGACAGGTCCGACAGCGAAGCGACCCCGCCGGTCAGCGGGCCGAAATAGCTCACCTGCCCCTCGACCACCTGCACCACGCCGGGGCCGCCGCCCGCGCCGCGGAACCGGCCCCGCTGGACCCCTGCCACGGCCAGCGCGCCCGCGGCCAGCAACAGCGCCACGCCGATCCATTGCAGCAACCCGCCGGTCAGCACCCACCAGATGCCCAGCAGCGCCAGGGCCAGCGCCACCAGCACCTCGCGCCAGCGCCAGAGGGCTGCGCGGACTTCGGGTCGGACAAAGCTCACCGCGCGAAATCCTTCAGCAGGTCCCATTCCCGGTGACAGGCGCAATGGACGATGGTGCCGTAAAGCCGCGTCTCGCCCAGGCCGATCACCCGCTCGTCGCCGGGCGCGCTGTGCGGCCGTTCGGGGGCGGGGGCGTAATGCGCTGCCCCTTCTGCGGCCAGCAGCTCCGCCTCCGGGCCGTCGTCGCGCCAGTCGCCGAGGGCAAAGCTGTCCTGCTCCCGCTGCCAGTGGATCGCGCGCACGCGGCCCGCCTCGCGCTGGAGGATCAGGCTCCGGTCGCCCTGCTCCGCGTGGTACATGCTGAGCGTCATCGCCAGTCTCCCCGTGTTGCCTGCCAGAGTGTCAGCGCCGCCACCGCCGCCGTGTCCGCCCGCAGGATCCGCGGCCCCAGGCTCACCGCCCGCGCCGCCTCCATCCCGTGCAGGCGCTGCCGCTCGGCGTCGGAAAAGCCGCCCTCGGGGCCGATGAGGATCGCCCATGGCCCGGCCTCCGCCCCGCCGGAACCGGAGCCTGAGTCGAGGAAGTCACCCAGATCCGCCGCGGCCCCCGCCAGCCCCTCGTCGCAGAACATCAGCCGGCGGGTGTCGTTCCACTGGTCCAGCAGGCGGGGCAGCTTCTCCAGCTCCCCGACCTCGGGCACGAAGGTGGCGCCGCATTGCTCGGCCGCCTCGACCGCATGAGCCTGCAGCCGGTCGCGCCGCACCCGCTCGGAATTGGTGAACTCGGTCTGCACCGGCTGGATGCGGCGCGCGCCCAGCTCCACCGCCTTTTCGACGATGAAATCGGTGCGCGCCTTCTTCACCGGGGCGAAGAGCAGCCAGAGATCCGGCGGCCCGTCCTGCGGCGCGGTCCTCTCCTGCGGCTCCAGCACGCCGCTGCGCTTGCCGGCCTCGGCCACCGTGACGCGCCATTCGCCGTCGCGGCCGTTGAACAGCAACACCTCGGCACCGACCGACAGTCGCATCACCCCGAAAAGGTAATGCGCCTGCTCCCGCGCCAAGGGGATTGGTTGCCCCGCGCCCAGCGGGTGATCTACATAGAGCCGCACCAGATTGGCCATGAGGCCCTAGATATGCCCCAAGATCGCCCGACGCCAGATCCCCGCCCGCAGATTGGCCCAGCCGACAGCATCGCCGACGCGGTGAAGGGCAACTGGGTGGACCGGCACGCGCCCGATGCGCTGAAGCCCTATTTCCGCCTGTCCCGCCTGGACCGGCCCATCGGCACCTGGCTGGTGCTGCTGCCCTGCTGGTGGGGGCTGCTGCTGGCGATGATCGCCGGCGGCGACCCGCGGTGGGAGGATGCGTGGATCTTCGCCGGCTGCGGGCTGGGCGCGATCCTGATGCGCGGCGCGGGCTGCACCTGGAACGACATCACCGACCGCCATATCGACGGCGCGGTCGAACGCACCCGGCTGCGGCCCATCCCCTCGGGCGCGGTCAGCGTCATGGGCGCGGTGATCTGGATGGGGCTGCAGTGCCTCCTGGCGCTCGCCATCCTGCTGAGCTTCAACTGGGCGGCCATCGGGCTTGGCGTGCTGGCGCTGCTGCCGGTGGCGGTCTATCCCTTTGCCAAGCGGTTCACCTGGTGGCCGCAGGTCTTCCTGGGCCTCGCCTTCAACTGGGGGGCGCTGCTGGCCTGGGCGGCGCATAGCGGGTCGCTCGACTGGCCGTCGCCGGTGCTCTACCTCGCGGGGATCTGCTGGACGCTGTTCTACGACACGATCTACGCCCATCAGGACGCGGAGGACGACGCGCTGATCGGGGTGAAATCCACCGCCCGGCTGTTCGGCGACCGCAGCCCGCGCTGGCTGCGCCTGTTCCTCGTGGGGGCGGTCTGTCTCATGGGACTGGCAGTGATCCTCGCCGTGCCGCAAGGCGACGTGCTGCTGCTGGTGGTCGCTCTGGCCGCGCCCCTGGCCTTCGGGTGGCACATGGCCTGGCAGCTCGGGCGGCTCAGGCTCGACGACAACGACCGGCTGCTGGCGCTCTTCCGGTCCAACCGCGACGCGGGGCTGTTGCCTGTGCTGGTTTTCGCCGTCGCCCTGCTGGTCTGATTGCGGAACCCCGGCATCGGAAGTATCCATGACCGGCTGAACAAACCGAAGACGCCGATGAGACTTTCCAACTTCGCCCTCCCGGTCCTGACCTTCGTCGCCGCGGCGGTGCTCAGTACCGTCGCCGCCGGATTCTCCGTCACCATGATCGAAGACGCCTCCGTCGAGCAGGTGGAAGCGGCGCTGGAGCGCGAGGGGCTGGGCTGGGCCGAGGCTGATGCCAACGGGCTGCAACTTTACCTGATCGGCACCGCCCCGAACGAGGCGCAGAGGTTCCGTGCCCTGTCCGTCGCCGGCCGCGTAGTGGATGCGGCCCGCATCCTCGACCAGATGAACGTGGAGGAAACCGCGGACCTGGCGCCGCCCCGCTTCTCCATCGAGATCCTGCGCAACGAGGCCGGGGTGTCGCTGATCGGGCTGGTCCCCGCCGGCACCGCGCGCGAGGACCTGGTCGCCGAGGTCGAGGAAATCGCCGGTTCGGAAGAGGTCTCCGACCTGCTGGACACGGCCGATTTCCCCTCTCCCGAGGGCTGGGACGAGGCGGTCGATTTCGCGCTGGACACGCTGCAGACGCTGCCCCGCTCCAAGATCTCGGTGGCGGCCGACCGGGTGGCGGTCACCGCCATGACCGAGAGCGAGGAAGAGCGGCGCGAGGCCCAGGCCCATCTCAACCGCCAGGTGCCCGACGGCGTGCGGCTGGCGCTGGACCTTTCGGCACCGCGCCCGGTGATCACCCCCTTCACCCTGCGCTTCACCTCCGAGGGCGAGCGCGGGCCGCGCTTCGACGCCTGCTCGGCCGACAGCGACGAAGCGCGCGACCGCATCCTGAGCGCCGCGCGCGAGGCCGGGCTGGAGGGCCAGGCGAGCTGCCGCATCGGGCTGGGCGTCCCCTCCACCAACTGGGCCAAGGCGGCGGAACTGGCGATCGGCGCCGTGGCGGAGCTGGGCGGCGGCTCGGTCACCTTCTCGGATGCCGACGTGAAGCTGGTGGCGGCGGAGGGCACCGACCAGGCGCTGTTCGACCGCGTCGCCGGCGAGCTCGACTCGGCCCTGCCCGAGGTCTTTGCGCTGGACGCGGTGCTGCCGGTGTCGCCGGAACAGCAGGCCGGCCCCTCCGGCCCGCCGGAATTCACCGCCACGCTCAGCCCCGAGGGGGCGCTGCAGCTGCGCGGCCGGCTGGCCAGCGAGATGGCCCGCGAAACCGCCGAAAGCTATGCCGAGGCGCGCTTCGGATCGCAGGTCGTGCACATGGCGGCGCGGCTGCAGGAGGATCTGCCCGCCGACTGGCAGGTGCGCGTCCTGTCGGGCCTTGAGGCGCTGTCCTGGCTGGAGAACGGCACCCTGCGCGTGACCGAGGACGAGATCGCGGTCACCGGCGATACCGGCCAGCAGGAGGCCAGCGACGAGATCGCCCGCATCCTCGCCGACAAGCTGGGCGAGAGCGGCGTGACCTTCGCCATCGATGTCACCTACCAGGAAAAGCTCGATCCCGTGGCCTCTATGCCGACGCCCGAGGAATGCGAGGCGACGATCGCCGAGATCGTGAAGGGCCGGAAGATCAATTTCGAGCCGGGCTCGGCCAATCCCGACCAGCAATCGGGCGAAATCCTGGACGACATCGCCGAGGTGCTGAAGCAATGCGGCGACCTGCGGCTCGAGATCCAGGGCCATACCGACAGCCAGGGCCGCGAGGAAATGAACCAGCGGCTGAGCCAGCAGCGGGCCGAGGCCGTCCTGTCGGAGCTGCGCGAGCGCCGCATCCTCACCTCTTCCTTCACCGCCAAGGGCTATGGCGAGGCGGAGCCGATCGCCGACAACGGCACCGAGGCCGGGCGCGACGCCAACCGGCGCATCGAGTTCAAGCTGATCCCGGCCGAGTCGGTGGACGGGGACGAGACCGGGGCCGAGACCGGGGACGAGCCGGAAGACGGGGCCGAGGCGGCCGCGACCGAGGAGGAGACCGCCCTTGAATCGGACGGGCAATCGGTAGAAGAAGACGACGCAGACCTGACGGCGGATGACGGATCCGGCGACGCGGAAGACAGCGGGAGCACGGACGAGACGGATGAACAGAACTGAATTCATCGTCGCCACGGCGGTCATCCTTTTCGTCGCCTTCTGCCTCGGCTGGTTCGCCAACTGGCTGGTCCATCGCTTCACGCGGGTCTCGCGCTCGGACATGGGCGAGCTCGACCGCATGGCGCAGGAGCTGCACGAGGCGGAAGAGATGCGCGACCAGGCGATCACCTACCTGCAGCAGCGCGAGGCCGAGCTGACCAACCAGCTGGCCCAGACCGAGGCCGAGCTGCGCGCGACGATGGACGGGCTGCGCGATTCCCGCCACGAGGTGGAAGAGCTGCGCGCCTATGTCGACCGGATGAGCGCGTCCTGACGGACGGGACAGGAGGGGCTCTGCCCCTCGGCGCTGCGCGCCTCACCCCGCCATATTTCCGGACCGAAGAAGCGGGGGGTGTGCCCCTGCCCGGCGCGGCTCAGGCGGCGGGCGGCGGCATGGGCGCGGGCGGCCGGCGGCGCGCGGACCACAGCAGGTAGCCCGCGAGGCTCGCCAGCACGATGGCGCCACCGGTCCACATGGCGGGCGTCGGCGCCTCGCCTATGCCCCACCAGACCCAGATCGGGCCCAGCACCGTCTCCAGTAGCAGGAGGAGGGACACGTTGGCGGCTTGGGTCCGGCGCGAGGCCGCGTTCATGGAGAAGAAGGCGACCGGCAGGATCACCAGACCGGTCACCGCGATCGCCCAGACGCGGCCGTCAACCATGCCCTCGGGCCCGGTCCGCGCGAGGCCCACCAGGCCGGACACGGCGGAACCCGCGCCGGCGCAAAGCAGGATCGGCAGGCCCGGGTTGCGGCGGAAGATGACGAAGCCGCTGGCCAGCATCAGCGCCACGGCCAGCCCCAGCGCGGCGCCGAGCAGCGCGCCTTCGCCCAGCGCCACATCCAGCCCGTCGCCCGCCACCGCCCAGGCGATGCCGGCCAGGACCAGCGCCATGGTGACCCAGGTGGCGCGGCGGGTGGATTCGCCCAGGAAGACGCGGCTGAGCACCGCCGACCAGACCGGCACGGTGGAAACGGCGATCAGCACCACCGCCACCGGCGCGGCCGCGATGCCCGAGGTGAAGGCCCAGGCGTTCAGCCCGTGGGCCAGCGCCGCGCCCAGCCCGGCCGCGCCCAGCAGCAACCCGACGTCGCCGCGTCGGTCGCGGCTGGTCAGCAGCCAGGCGGTGAGAAAGACCGCGCCCATCAGCAAGCCGCGCCAGGCCACCATGGTCGGCCCCTCCATCCCCGACAGCCGCATGAAGAGCGTGTCGGGGGTCAGCACCATCACCCCGCCCGCGGCCAGGGCGATGCCGTTCACGTTGCGTTGTCCAGCCATCTGCCCGCCCTCCTGATCCCTTCGCGAAAGGCAGGCTTAGTGCCCCGGCGTCGCGGGGACAAGGTGGGGTGATCGGTGGACCATGGGGCCGGGCGCGGCGGTCGCGCCCCTACCAGCGGTCGAGCGCGGCCTCGTCCTCGTCCTTGGCGGCGACCCATTCGGCGCCGTCCGCGGTGAGCTCCTTCTTCCAGAAGGGGGCGCGGGATTTCAGGTAGTCCATCAGGAACTCCGCCGCCTCGAAGGCCTCGGCCCGGTGGCGGGCGGCGGTGGCGACCATCATGATCGTCTCGCCGGGCGCCAGGAGGCCGTGGCGGTGGATGACCAGCAGGTCGCCCAGCGACCAGCGCGCCTGCGCCTCCTCGGCGATGGCGCGGATCGCCTTTTCGGTCATGCCGGGATAATGCTCGATCTCCATCGCGGCCAGGCGCCCGTCATCGTCGCGCACGAGCCCGGAGAAGGTGACGACGGCGCCCATGCCGGAAAGGCCCCGGGAAAATCCCTGCGCCTCGGCGGCGAAATCGAACGGCGCCTCCTGGACGACGATCCGCATGGCTCAGCCCCCGGTCATCGGCGGGAAGAAGGCCAGCTCTCGCACGCCCGCGAGCGGCGCGTCGAAATCCGCGAGGTCCTGGTCCACCGCGACGCGCAGGGCCGAGAGGTCGGCAAAGGCGGCCTCGTAGCGGGCCTCGCGCGCGCGCAGCTCGTCCACCAGCTCGCGCACGGTGGCGGCCGAGGTCTCCACCCGTTCCTTCGGGAGGCCGATCCGCTCGCGGACCCAGGCGAAATAGAGTACGTCCATCATCCTCTCCGACAATGCGGCCGTCGCGTCCCGGAGGCGCGGCCGGCTCAGTCCCTGAGAAACGGGATCGCCTTGCGGAAATAGTCGATCCCGGTGATCAGGGTCAGGGCGGCGGCGATCCACAGCAGGGTCAGGCCGAAGCGCCCGGTCCAGATCATCGCCTCGAATTTCCAGCGCAGGCCCATCTCGTCCTCCGCGTCCCCGGAGAGGATAGCGCTCATCTCCGGCCCGTCCAAGCCCACCGCGGACATGGCGAAGTGATGCTCGAACACCCCCTGCCCGAACAGCACCGCGATGGCCACCATCTGCGCCGTCGTCTTCCACTTGGCGAGCTTGGTGACCTTGAGCGTGCCCGCCGTGTCGCCGAGGAATTCCCGCAGCCCCGAGACGAAGACCTCGCGGAACAGGATCACCGTGGCCGGCAGCACCAGCCAGGGGGAATAGGAGGAATAGCCGATGATCACCATCAGCGCGATCACCACCATCGCCTTGTCGGCGATCGGGTCGAGCATCGTGCCCAGCTTTGTCTCCTGCTTCCAGAGCCGGGCGAGATAGCCGTCGAACCAGTCGGTCACCGCGGCGCCGATGAAGAAGACGAGCGCGAACCAGTCGGCCCAGGGACGATGGAAATACAGGAACATGATCGCGACGCCGGGGGCGGCAAGCAGGCGGAGCGCGGTCAGCACATTGGGGACGGTCCAGGTCATGCGGGTTGGTCTAGCGCCTTCTTGTCGGGCTGGAAAGAGCGGCCGGCAGCAGCGCGACCCCGAGGCTTCTACGCCCCGGCCGGGGGGTTCCGTCGGCGGAAATCACCGGCAATAGCTGCCCGCACGGTAGCGCGCGGTGTCGAAATGGAAATGATCGCGGTGATGCACGTCGGAATTGGGCCCGAGGACGGTGCCGAAGATGCCGCAGGCGCGCCGGTGGATCGCGTGCAGGACCGGCCCGCGGCGCCCGGCCCAATCCTCCAGCACCGACAGCGAGGTGCCGTTGTTCAGGACGAAGCCCGAGATGTCGATCGCGCGGCCCTTGGCATGTTCCGACAGTTTCGCGCCGGGCTGGCTGTTGCGGCTGCGGCAGGAATAATGCGCCGCCACCTGCAGCCGGGCGAGCCCGCCGCCGGTCTCTCCGATGGCCGGTTTCGCGGCACGGTTGATCCAGCGCTTCAGCGTCTTGGCGGTGCGGCAATCGATCTGCGCCGGCTGGCTGAGCGCCACGCCCGAGACGCTGGTCACCGCCACCGCGTCGGAGATGCCGCAGGCGCCGGGACCGGGCACGCCGCCGATCTCCTTGCCCTGGATGGCGAGGTCGCCGCAGACCGATCCACGCCGCCGTGCCATGCGCTTCGCCATTGCCTTCTGCACGACCGAGGGCGGCCGGGCGGCGGGCCGGGGCGAGCGGATGGTCCCGGCGCTGGCGATGACCGGCGCGACCCCGGCAGTGTGCAGCGCCAGGTCCTCCGAGGTGGGGGCGATGCGCGCGGAAGACGGCAGCGCGCGGACCGGCAACGCGGGGGTCACGCGGACGGCGGAGACGGTGCCGGGCCGCGCCTCGGGGCGCAGCGACTGTTCCGGCGCCAGGGCCGCCACCGGCCCGGCGAGACAGAGAACAAGCAGGATCGTGCTCCTGATCAGCGCGATGGGTCGCCTCCCTGCCTCGGATGGTTGACCGAACGGCCGAAATCCGGCGCGTCGGTGTCCTGCCCGGCCTCGATGATGCCGCGGCGGATTGCCCGTGTCCGGGTAAAGTAGTCGAAAAGCTGGTCCCCGTCACCTGTCCGGATCGCCCGCTGCAGGGCGAACAGCTCCTCGGTGAAGCGGCCGAGGATTTCCAGCGTGGCATCGCGGTTCGTCAGGAACACGTCGCGCCACATGGTGGGGTCCGAGGCCGCGATACGCGTGAAGTCGCGGAAACCCGCGGCGGAGTACTTGATGACCTCGCTGTCGGTGACCCGGCGCAGGTCGTCGGCCACGCCGACCATCGTGTAGGCGATGAGGTGCGGCGTGTGGCTGGTCACGGCCAGCACCAGGTCGTGGTGATCCGGGTCCATCTCCTCGACATTGGCGCCGATGCCTTCCCAGAAGCGGCGGAGCCGGTCCACCGCGTCCCGGTCGCTGCCCTCCGACGGCACCACGAGGCACCAGCGGTTGTCGAAAAGCGTGGCGAAACCCGATTCGGGGCCGGAATGCTCGGTCCCCGCCAGCGGGTGGGCGGGGATGAAATGCACGCCCTCGGGGATGTGCGGGCCCACGTTCTGGATCACGTCGCGCTTGACGGAGCCCACGTCGGTCACGGTGGCGCCGGGCTTCAGGTAGGGGGCGATCGCCTCGGCCACCGGGCCCATCGCGCCCACGGGCACGGCGAGCACCACGAGGTCGGCATCCTTCACCGCCTCCTCGGCGCTGTCGCAGACCCGGTCGCAAAGCCCGATGCGGCGGGCGGTGTCGCGCGTCGCTTCGGAGCGGGCATAGCCGGTCACTTCCTCCGCGAGGTTGCCACGGCGGATGGACCAGAACATGGACGAGGCGATCAGCCCGAGGCCGATCAGCGCGACGCGGCGGTATTCCTGGCTCATGCCGCCCCCGCCTTGAAGCGCCCGATGGCATGGGCGACCTGCCGGCAGGAGGATTCGTCGCCCACCGTGATGCGCAGGCAGTGCGGCAGGTTGTAGCCCCCCACCTTGCGCACGATCAGCCCCTGGCTTTTGAGGTAGGCGTCGCAGGCCTCGGCCTCGTCCGCGTCGGCAAAGCGCGCGAGGATGAAGTTCGCCATGGAGGTGTCGCAGGGCACGCCGTGGCCCGCCAGCGCCTCGGCCAGCCATTGCCGCAGGCGGGCATTCTCCTCGCGGCAGCGCTCGGCATAGGCGCGGTCGCGCACCGCCGCCTCGGCCGCCGCCAGAGCCGCGCTGGACAGGTTGAAGGGCCCGCGCACCCGGTTCAGCACGTCGATCACCGCCGCCGGGCCGTAGCCCCAGCCGATGCGCAGCCCCCCCAGCCCGTAGAGCTTGGAGAAGGTGCGCGTCATCACCACGTTCTCGCGCGCGTCCACCAGCGCCGCGCCACCGTCGAACCCCTCGACATATTCGGCATAGGCGCCGTCCAGCACCAGCAGCACATGGGGCGGCAGCGCATCGGCCAGCCGCGCCACCTCGGCCTCGCCGATCATGGTGCCGGTGGGGTTGTTGGGGTTGGCGATGAAGACCAGCCGCGTCGCGTCGGTCACCGCGGCGAGGATGGCGTCCACGTCGGTCACCCGCTCGCGTTCCTTCACCTCGACCGGCGTGGCGCCGGCGGCCAGCGCGCTGATGCGGTACATGGCAAAGCCGTGCTCGGTATGGATCACCTCGGTGCCCGGTCCGGCATAGCACTGGCAGAGGAAGGCAATCACCTCGTCCGAGCCGGCACCGCAGATGATGCGCGCGGGGTCGAGCCCGTGGACCTCGGCAATCGCCTCGCGCAGGGCGGCATGGTCGGAGGAGGGATAGCGATGCAGCTCGTAGGCGGCGCGGCGATAAGCCTCCAGCGTGGCCTCGGAGGGGCCGAAGGGGTTCTCGTTGGAGCTGAGCTTGACCACGTTGGTCACGCCGTCCACATGGCTCTGGCCGCCCTGGTAGAGCGCGATTTCCATGATTCCGGGCTGCGGTTCGATCTGCACTGACATCACTTATCCACCCTGCGGGTTCGTCCCCGCCTTCTATCGCCCGCTCCGGGCCATGACCAGCAGGGATTGGCCTCCCGCGGGGTCGGGGTCACAGCTTGCCCCAGCCGCCCCCGCCCGGTGTCGCCATGCCGAAGACGGCGCCCGCCGCCAGCTCGATCTCATCGCAGCCCTTGAGCGCGACGCGCGTGCCGTCCGGCAGCTCCGCCCAGTTCTCGCCCACCTTCCCCGGCGCGCCCCCTTCGGCGCCGAAGGGCGGCACCACTCGGTGGGAACAGAGCGTGGTCACCGTGACAGGCGCGAGGAAGCGCAGCCGCCGCAGCACGCCGTTGCCGCCATGCCATTCCCCCGCCCCGCCCGAGCCGTCGCGGATGCCGAAGCTTTCCAGCCGCACGGGGAAGCGTTTCTCCAGCACCTCGGGGTCGGTCATGCGGGTGTTGGTCATGTGGCTCTGCACCGCGTCGCAGCCATGGAAGCCCGGCCCGGCCCCCGTGCCGCCCGCGATGGTCTCGTAATTCTGGAAGTCGTCGTTGCCCCAGATGAAGTTGTTCATCGTGGCCTGCGACCCGGCGATCACCCCCAACGCGCCGTACAGCGCGTTGCAGGCGGCCTGGCTGACCTCGGTATTCCCGGCGATCACCGCGGCCGGGTAGACCGGGTTCAGCATCGACCCGTCCGGCACCACGATGCGCAGCGGCTTCAGGCAGCCTTCGTTCAGCGGGATCTCGGCCCCCACCAGCGTGCGGAAGACATAGAGCACCACCGCCCGGCTGATCGCCAGCGGCGCGTTGTAGTTGCCCGGGTCCTGCGGCGAGGTGCCGGTGAAGTCGATCACCGCCTCGCGCGCATCGCGGTCGACCTTCACCGCGACCTCGATCACCGCGCCATGGTCCATCGGGTAGGTAAAGCGCCCGTCCGTCAGCCGGTCGATCACCCGGCGCACGCTTTCTTCGGCATTGTCCTGCACGTGGCCCATATAGGCCTGCACCACGTCCAGCCCGTAATTCTCCACCACCTTCAGCAGTTCCCGCCGCCCGGTCTCGTTCGCGGCCACCTGCGCCTTGAGGTCGTGGATGTTCTGGTCCGGCTGGCGCGCGGGCCAGCGGCCGGAGGCCAGAACCTCGCGCGCGCGGTCCTCCTGGAAGGCGCCCCGCTCGATCAGGCGCACATTGTCGATCAGCACGCCCTCCTCCTCGATCCGGGTGCTGTCGGGCGGGCCGGAGCCGGGGGTGCGCCCACCCACATCCGCATGGTGCCCGCGCGAGCCCAGCCAGAAGACGATGCACCCCTCGTGGAAGACCGGCGTGACCACCGTCACATCCGGCAGGTGCGTCCCGCCATTGTACGGCGAGTTCAGCATGAAGGCGTCGCCCTCGGCGATCTGGCCCTCGTTCTCGCGCATCACGGTGCGGATCGACTCGGACATGGAGCCGAGGTGCACCGGCACATGCGGCGCGTTGGCGACCAGGTCCCCCGCCTCGTCGAAGATCGCGCAGGAGAAATCCAGCCGTTCCTTGATGTTCACCGACCAGGAGGTATTGGCCAGCGTCGCGCCCATCTGGTCGGCCACGGACATGAAGAGGTTGTTGAACACCTCCAGCAGCACCGGGTCCGCCTGGGTGCCGGCGGCGCGGTCGCGGGCCTTTTCCGCCACCCGTTCGAGGATCAGGTTGCCCTGCGCGTCCACGTGGCCGGCCCAGCCCGGTTCGATCACGTTGGTGCCGGTGGGTTCGGTCACGATGGCAGGGCCGTCGATCCGCGCGCCCTCCGGCAGGTCGGCGCGGTGGTGCAGCGGCACGTCGCGGCGCGCGCCCTCCAGCCAGAGCGGCACATGGGCCACCGGGCCGGCGCTGTCGCCGGTGGGCACGGGCTCGGGGCTCTGCCCGGTTTCGCCCACCGCCTCGGCGCTCACCATGTCGAAGAGGATCGCCCGGTCGGGCGAATGGAAGCCGAAGCGCTGGCGATGCGCCGCCTCGAAGGCCTCGCGCATCTCGTCTGCCGTGCCGAAGACCACCTCGAGCGCCTGGTGCGAGCCCTCGTAGCGCAGATGCGCCCGCGCCTCGATGCGGATGGCGTCGATCCCCTGCCCGGCGACCTCGGCCCGAGCCTCCGCAGCGATGCCCTCCAGCGCCGCCTCGGCCCGGTCCATGGCGTCCAGCGCGGCGTCCACCTGCACCTCGCGCAGCGCCCGGATTTCGGCCAGGCCCATGCCATAGGCCGACAGCACCCCGGCATGGGGATGCAGGAAGACCCGGCGCATCCCCAGCGCATCGGCCACGAGGCAGGCATGCTGCCCGCCCGCGCCGCCGAAACATTGCAGGGTATAGCGGGTCACGTCATGGCCCCGGCTGACCGAGATCTTCTTGATCGCGTTGGCCATGTTGTCCACGGCGATCCGCAGGAAGCCCTCGGCCATGCCCTCCGGGCTGCGCTCCGCCTCGCCGGTTTCCTCGGCGACCTGTCGCGCCAGTTCGGCGAATTTCGCGCGCACGGCTTCGAGGTCCAGCGGTTCGTTCCCCTCCGGGCCGAAGACATGGGGAAAGTGATCGGGGGCAAGCTTGCCCAGCATGACGTTGCAATCGGTGACCGTCAGCGGGCCGCCGCGGCGATAGCTGGCCGGACCGGGATCGGCGCCCGCGCTTTCCGGCCCGACTTGGAAACGGCCGTCCTCGAACTTGCAGATCGACCCGCCGCCCGCGGCCACGGTGTGGATGTCCATCATCGGCGCCCGCATCCGGACGCCCGCCACCTCGGTCTCGAAGCTGCGCTCGTAATCGCCCGCGTAATGGCTCACGTCGGTGGAGGTGCCGCCCATGTCGAAGCCGATCAGCCGGTCGTCGCCCGCAGCCTCGGCCGTCTTGACCATGCCGACGATGCCGCCCGCCGGGCCCGACAGGATCGCGTCGCGCCCCTGGAACAGCGTGGCGTCGGTCAGCCCGCCATTCGACTGCATGAACATCAGGTACTCGCAGGCCCGGCCAAGATCGAGCGCGTTGGCCACCTGGTCCACGTAGCGGCGCAGGATGGGCGACAGGTAGGCGTCGACCACCGAGGTATCGCCGCGCCCCACCACCTTGATCAGGCGCGACACCTCGTAGCTGCAGGAAATCTGCGTGAACCCCTCCTCCCGCGCGATCTCGGCCACGCGGGCCTCGTGATCGGGGTTGAGATAGGCGTGCAGCCCGACGATGGCGACGGCGCGGATGCCGTCCTGGTGCGCGGCCTTCAGCGCCTCGCGCGCCGTGGCCTCGTCCAGCGGGCGAACCACTGCGCCCTCGGCGTCCAGCCGCTCGTCCATCTCCGCCACCCGCTCATAGAGCAGGTCCGGCCGCCGGATCGCGAGGTCGAAGAGCCGCGGCCGCGCCTGGTAGCCGATCTGGAGAAGGTCGCGAAAGCCCCGGGTGATCAACAGAAGCACCCGCTCGCCCTTGCGCTCCAGCAGGGCGTTGGTGGCCACCGTGGTGCCCATCTTGACCGCGCGGATGGAGCCGGGGGCGAAATCACCCTCCACACCCATCAGCTCGCGAATGCCCTGCACGGCGGCATCGCGGTAGCGGTCGGGATTCTCGGAGAGCAGCTTGTGCGTGGCGATGCCACCGTCAGGCCGGCGCGCCACGATGTCGGTAAAGGTGCCGCCCCGGTCGATCCAGAATTCCCACGCGCCGCTCATGCCGTCCCTTTCGCTGGTCCGGGGAAGGCTTCGCGTTCCCGCCCCCCGAAGTCAATGACCCGGGGGAGAGAGCGCAGGATCCCGGCCCGCGCGCGGAAGGGCAGGGCCGGGTCAATCGGTCATCGCGTCGTTGGGGACGCGCTCAGGTGTCGTCGGAGGCCGCGATGGCGATCACGGCGACCGCGCCGGCAGCCAGCGCGCCTGCGCCGATATTGCCCTGAAGCTGACCGTTCGACGTCGCGTTGACCTGCCGGCAGACCCGAACGGTCGCGCCGCCGCGCTGCACCAGGTCGGGGCGGCAGTAATAGACGGTGCCGGTTTCGGCGGTCACGACCTCGGTATAGACCGGGTCCGTCGATGTGCCGGTCACCGTCCCGGAGACCTGTGCGACGGCACCGGTGCCGGTCATTGCAAGCCCGAGCACCGCGGCCGAGAGAATCCTGCGGGTCATGTTGACATCCTTTCGTCTCAAATCACGTCGTCTATTTACGCGCCGTAACTTCCTTGGGTTCCCGAACAATCTGTCCCGTTTCGGGAAACGGCGGAACCTTGCTCAAACCGCCCGCGGGATGAGCAGCGACAGAGCGCCGGGCTGCCCGCAGACTGGACCGATACACGGGATCCAACTGGCCCTATTGCCAAAGGCCCTGCAAGTCCGAAAATGGCACCGACAGTTCGCGCGGCCGGACCGGGCATTCCCGGGCCGTCACCGCGCGGCAGCCCGTGACGCGCGGTGACGTGATACCGCGAGACCGACGCACCCGCAGAAAGGACGCGACCCATGGACGGCACGCTTCGCGACAATGACATTTCCCACGTGGTCGAAGCCGACCGCGCCCATGTCTGGCACCACCTGACCCAGCACAAGCCCTTCGAGACCGGCGAGCCCCGGATCATCGTCGAGGGCAAGCGCATGAGCGTCTGGGACCAGAACGGCCGCGAATTTCTCGATGCCGTCTCGGGCGGGGTCTGGACCGTCAACGTGGGCTACGGCCGCGAGAGCATCGCCGACGCGGTGCGCGAGCAGCTGGTCAAGCTGAACTACTTCGCCGGGTCCGGCGGCTCGATCCCCGGCGCGCTGTTCTCGGAAAAGCTGATCTCCAAGATGCCGGGGATGAGCCGGGTCTACTTCACCAATTCCGGGTCGGAGGCCAACGAGAAGGCCTTCAAGATGATCCGCCAGATCGCGCACAAGAAATACGGCGGCAAGAAGACCAAGATCCTCTACCGTGACCGCGACTACCACGGCACCACCATCGGCGCGCTGTCCGCTGGCGGCCAGGACGAGCGCAACGCGCAATACGGCCCCTTCGCGCCGGATTTCGTCAAGGTGCCGCATTGCCTCGAATACCGCGCCTTCGAACAGGAGGGCGCGCCCGAGGAGGGCTACGGCGTCTGGGCGGCCGAGCAGATCGAGAAGGTCATCCTGCGCGAGGGCCCCGAGACCGTGGGCGGCCTCTGCCTCGAGCCGGTGACCGCCGGAGGCGGCGTCATCACCCCGCCCGAGGGCTACTGGGAGAAGGTGCAGGAGATCTGCCGCAAGTACGACATCCTGCTGCATATCGACGAGGTGGTCTGCGGGCTGGGCCGCACCGGCACCTGGTTCGGCTACCAGCATTACGGGATCGAGCCCGATTTCGTGACCATGGCCAAGGGCGTGGCCTCGGGCTATGCGGCCATCGCCTGCTGCGTGACCACCGAGCGGGTCTTCGAGATGTTCAAGGAGAATGCCTCGGACCCGCTGGACTACTTCCGCGACATCTCCACCTTCGGCGGCTGCACCGCCGGGCCCGCCGCGGCGCTCGAGAACATGCGCATCATCGAGGACGAGGGCCTGCTGGAGAACTGCACCAAGATGGGCGAATACATGCTGGGCCGCCTGCACGAGCTGGCGGAGAAGCACGAGGTCATCGGCGACGTGCGCGGCAAGGGGCTGTTCCTCGGCGCCGAGCTGGTCGAGGACCGCGAGACCCGCAAGCCGGTGGACGAGAAGCTGGCCCAGAAGGTCGTCGCCGAATGCGGCGCGCAGGGCGTGATCATCGGGGTCACCAACCGCTCGGTCCCCGGCTACAACAACACGCTGTGCTACTCGCCCGCGCTGATCGCCACCAAGGCCGATATCGACCGGATCATCGAGGCCACGGACGAGGCGCTCACCCGCGTCTTCGGCTGATGCCTGCCGCCCCGCCCGTCTCCCGGGCGGGGCATCCCGGGCCCGCGCGCCCTTGGCCTTCGCCGCTCTGCCCCTATGTGGTAACGTCAGGACCACAAGCGGCGGGAGGGCAGCCTTGACCCCCGACAGCTCCGAGATGCCGATCCCCGATGCGAACGGGCCGGAAAACTTCGTCTTCCGCCCGTCGGAGGACGCCGATTCCGTCATCGACTTCGACCCGGACACGGAGCGGCTGGCGCTCGGGTCGCGGGATTTCGCGCTGACCGTCACCCATGTGCAGCGCGGGCCGGACCTTTTCCTGACGATCGAGGCGCGGGACAACGCCGGGCAGTTCGTCACCCACCAGACGCTGCTGCTGAAGGACACCCGGCCCGAGGACCTCGGCGACGCGCTGAGCTGAGGGGATCTCTCGGACGACGTTTTCCGGATGCATGGATGCATGAAGGATCGCTGGCTGTGCCCCCGCGAAAGCTGACCGGATTCCCCCTCATCGCCGGTTCCCGCGAATCCGAGGCAAACGCCCCGGAACCGTCCGCCCCGCATATGTCCAGTTTACCTTTGCCATAGGTCCAGCCTATTCTCGCCGCCATGGCGATCCCGGTGGAAACCTTCTTTCTCGACCCGTCCGAGCAGGGCACCCTGCAGGCCCGCATCCAGCGGATGGTGGCGGAGGGCATCCTGTCCGGCCGCTTCCGGCGGGGAGAGAAACTGCCCTCCTCGCGCAAGCTGGCGCAGCATCTCGGCGTGTCGCGCATCACCGTGACCGCCGCCTATACGGAACTCGTGGCCTCCGACTACCTCGCGGCGCGGGGGCGGTCGGGCTTCTACGTCTCCGAGGGCGCGCCGGAGCCGCCGCCGCTGCCGACGCGCCGCCCTGATGCGGACCGGGTGGACTGGGCCCGCGCGCTCGGCCAGCGCTTCACCGGGGGGGCGACGCCGGAGAAGCCGGCGGGCTGGGCGCAGGCGCGCTATCCCTTCATCTACGGGCAGGCGGATCCGACGCTCTTCGACCATGCCAACTGGCGGCTCTGCGCGGTCAAGGCCCTGGGGCAGAAGGATTTCGCCTCCATGACCGCGGACCAGTTCGACCGCGACGATCCGGAGCTGGTGTCGGTCATCGCGCGCCATATCCTGCCCCGGCGCGGCATCAACGCGCGGCCATCGGAGATCCTGGTGACCATGGGGGCGCAGAACGCGCTCTGGCTCACGGCGCAGGTGCTGCTGACCCAGCGGCGGCGGGCGGCGATCGAGAACCCCTCCTACTACTCGCTCCGCGACATCCTCTCCCAGTCGCGCTGTCACCTCGCGGCGGTGGACCTCGACGAGGACGGGATGCCGCCCGAGGCGATTCCCGACGGCACCGACGCGATCTTCGTCACGCCCTCGCACCAGGCGCCGACCACGGTGACCATGCCGCTTGCCCGCCGCCGGGCGCTGCTGGAGCGCGCGCGGACGCTGGAGGCGCTGATCGTGGAGGACGATTACGAGTTCGAGATGTCCTTCCTCCAGGCCCCCTCCCCCGCGCTCAAGAGCCTCGATCCCGACGGGCGGGTGATCTATGTCGGCTCCTTCTCCAAGTCGCTCTTTCCCGGGCTGCGGCTGGGCTATCTCGTGGGGTCGGAGCCGTTCATCCGCGAGGCCCGCGCGCTGCGCGCCTCGGTGCTGCGCCACCCGCCGGGGCTGATCCAGCGGACGGTGGCGCATTACCTGTCGCTGGGCCATTACCAGGCGCTGATCCGGCGCATGGGCCGCAGCCTTGGCGAACGGCGCAAGGTGATGGAGGAGGCGATCCGCGCCGAGGGGCTGGAGATCGCGGGCAAGCCCTATTTCGGGGGCTCCGCCTTCTGGATGAAGGCGCCGGAGGGGACGGATACCGACGCGCTGGCGCAGCGGTTGCTGCCGCAGGGCGTGGTGATCGAGCCCGGCGCGCCCTTCTTCGCCGCGCCCGAGGGGCCCTGCCGGTACTACCGGCTGGCCTATTCCTCCATCCCCGCCGACCGAATTGCCGCCGGGGTGAAGCTGATCGCGGAGGCGATGTAGGCCGGGCGGCGTCCCGTGCGGCGCAGGCGGAGCATCCTGCCGGGGCGACGTCCACACCGCGACGTAAACCCGTGCAGCGTACGAAGCCCTGACCGCGGTGTGCGGCGCCGGACGGCCGCGCCGCACACCGGCCCATGCTGGCCTTCCCGCGCGAATTCTGACACCTCTGGTCTCAGCGACAAACACCACTGGCCCTACCGCGCAGACCAAACTGGACCTAAACTCCCCGCGCGGCAGGCCCTAACACTCCGGCAAACCATGAGGAGATCCCCGATGAAGATGACCACCGAAGAAGCCTTCGTGAAGACGCTCCAGATGCATGGCATTCAACATGCCTTCGGGATCATCGGCTCGGCCTTCATGCCGATCTCCGACATCTTCCCCAAGGCGGGCATCACCTTCTGGGATTGCGCGCATGAAGGCTCGGGCGGGATGATGGCCGACGGCTATACCCGCGTCACCGGCAAGATGAGCATGATGATCGCCCAGAACGGCCCGGGCATCACCAACTTCGTCACCGCCGTGAAGACCGCTTACTGGAACCACTCGCCGCTGCTGCTGGTCACCCCGCAGGCCGCGAACAAGACCCTGGGCCAGGGCGGCTTCCAGGAAGTCGAGCAGATGAAGCTGTTCGAGGACATGGTCGCCTACCAGGAAGAGGTCCGCGACCCCACCCGCATCGCCGAAGTGCTGAACCGGGTGATCCTGAACGCCAAGCGCGCCTCGGCCCCGGCGCAGATCAACATCCCCCGCGATTTCTGGACCCAGGTGGTGGACATCGAGCTGCCGCAGATCGTGAAATTCGAGCGCCCCGCCGGCGGCGAAGAGGCCCTGAGCGAGGCGGCCAAGCTGCTGTCCGAGGCCCGCTTCCCGGTGATCCTGAACGGCGCGGGCGTGGTGCTGGCCGGTGCCATCCCCGACACGATCAAGCTGGCCGAGCGGCTGGATGCGCCGGTCTGCGTCGGCTACCAGCACAACGACGCCTTCCCGGGCTCGCACCCGCTGTTTGCCGGGCCGCTGGGCTACAACGGCTCCAAGGCTGGGATGGAGCTGATCTCCAAGGCCGACGTGGTGCTTTGCCTCGGCACGCGGCTCAACCCGTTCTCCACCCTGCCCGGCTACGGGATCGACTACTGGCCCAAGGAGGCCAAGATCATCCAGGTGGACATGAACCCCGACCGCATCGGCCTGACCAAGAAGGTCAGCGTGGGCATCGTGGGCGACGCGAAGAAAGTGGCGCAATCGCTGCTGGAGAACCTGTCGGGCACCGCGGGCGACGAGGGCCGCGAGGACCGCAAGAACCTGATCGCCACCACGAAATCCGCCTGGGCACAGCAGCTGGCCTCGATGGATCACGAGGACGACGATCCCGGCACCAGCTGGAACCAGCGTGCGCGTGACGCGAAACCCGATTGGATGAGCCCCCGCATGGCGTGGCGCGCGATCCAGGCGGCGCTGCCGAAGGACGCGATCATCTCGTCCGACATCGGCAACAACTGCGCCATCGGCAACGCCTATCCCTCGTTCGAGGAAGGGCGGAAATACCTTGCCCCCGGTCTTTTCGGCCCCTGCGGCTACGGCCTGCCCGCCATCGTCGGCGCCAAGATCGGCCAGCCGGACGTGCCGGTCGTGGGCTTTGCCGGTGACGGCGCCTTCGGCATCGCGGTGACGGAACTGACCGCCATCGGCCGGGGCGAATGGCCGCCGGTGACGCAGATCGTCTTCCGCAACTACCAATGGGGCGCCGAGAAACGGAACTCCACCCTGTGGTACGACGACAACTTCGTCGGCACCGAGCTGGACGAGGGCGTGACCTATGCCGGCATCGCGAAATCCTGCGGGCTGGAAGGCGTCGTCGTGCGCACCATGGAAGAGCTGACCGAGGCGCTGAACAAGGCGATCGACGACCAGATGAACCATGGCAAGACCACGCTGATCGAGGCGATGATCAACCAGGAGCTGGGCGAGCCCTTCCGCCGCGACGCGATGAAGAAGCCGGTGGAAGTGGCCGGGATCGACCCCGCCGACATGGCCGCCGACCAGGTCTGAGGCGGCGATGACCGGGATCGCCCTTGCCTTTGCCTTCGAGATCCGCGCCACCATCGGCGCGGCGCTCGACGGCGGGCCGGGGCGGAACGGGCACCGGCGGATCATCCCGATCACCGGCGGCACGGTCGAAGGGCCGCGGCTCTCGGGCCGGGTCCTGCCCGGCGGCGCGGATTACGAGCTTGTCCGCGCCGACGGCAATTCCGTGGTGGAGGCGCATTACGCGCTGGAAGCCGCGGATGGCACGCCGATCTACATCCGCAATGTCGGCCTGTTCGTGGCCCCGGAGGACGTGATCGCGCGGCTCGATGCCGGGGAGGAGGTCGCGCCGGCGGAGTACTATTTCCGCAGCGCCCCGGTCTTCGACGCGCCCGCCGGGCCGCATGGCTGGCTCGCCGACCGGATCTTCGTGGCCGAGTGCCGCTTCACCCCGGCCGAGGTGGCGATCCGGGTCCACGAGGTGACCTGACGCGTCACGCCATGGCCACGGCCACCACGGTCGAGGCCACGATATCGTCCACCCGTGCCCCGCGGCTCAGGTCGCAGACGGGGCGGCGGAACCCCTGCAGGAAGGGCCCGAGCGCCTGCGCGCCCGCCAGTTCCTGCGCCAGCTTGTAGGCGATGTTGCCTGCGTCGAGGGAGGGAAAGATCAGAACGTTGGCCGTGCCCTTGCCCAGCCCCTTCTTGGCCGCGACCTCCGGGTTCAGCGCCGCGTCCGACTGGATCGGCCCGGTAAAGCCCGTGGCCTCCGCCGCCGCGCGCACCGCCTCCACGCTGGGGCCGCTGCCGCTGGTGCCGGTGGAGAAGGACAGCATCGCCACGTCCGGCTCTCCGATCAGGGCCGCGCAGCTGGCCGCCGAGGCCCGCGCGATATCGGCCAGCACGCCCGCATCGGGGGCCACGTTGACCGCGCAATCGGCCCAGATCATCCGCCGCCCGTCCGGAAAGAGCATCAGGAAGAAGGACGAGGGCGTCTCCACCCCCTCCTCCAGCCCGATGGCGATGGAGGCGGCCTCGATCACCCGGCGCGTCGGGCTGTCGGCGCCCGCGACCATGGCGTCGGCCTCTCCGGCGGCGACCATGGCCGCGGCGCGGAACAGCGGCTTGCCCAGCATCCGCCTGGCGATCGCTTCCTTCATGCCGCGCGCCTCGACCAGCGCCGCAAGCTGCGCCTCGGACGGGTCGGACAGCGGCACCGGGGTACAGATGCCTTCGGCCTCGAGCCTGGCCCGCGCCTCCGCCACCCGCGGCTCGTCCCATTCCGGGAACACCACCCGTGCGCTTTTGGCGCGCGCCGTTTCGTACAAACCGTCCAGCATTCGGACCCTCCATCAGTTCCGCGAAAGGAGCCATTCATGAGCGACCCCGTCAAGATCAACCGCGGCCTCAAGGGCGTCTATTTCGAACGCTCCGGCGTCTCCGACATCGACGGCGCCAAGGGCGAGCTGACCTACCGCGGCTATTCCATCCACGACCTCGCGACCCATGCCACGTTCGAGGAGGTCTGCTACCTTCTGATCAACGGCGAGCTGCCGACGCAGGCCGAGCTCAAGGAGTTCGACGCCGCGCTGAAAGCCGCGCGCGAGCTGCCGCCGCAGGTCTGGGAGATCATCCGCGCCTGCAAGGACGGCCACCCGATGGACGTGCTGCGCACCGCGGTCTCGGCACTGGCGGCGCTGGAACCGGCCAGCCGCGAGGTGTCGGAAGAGGCCTTCATCCGCAACGGCACGCGGCTGATTTCGCAGGTGCCGATGATCATCGCGGCGCATGAGGCGATCCGCAACGGCCGCGACCCGGTGGAGGCCGACCCCTCCCTGTCCCACGCCGCCAACTGGCTCTGGATGCTGAAGGGCGAGAAACCCTCGGACGACGCCGCACGGCTGGCCGACGTGGATTTCATCCTGCATGCGGAGCACGGGTCGAACGCCTCGAGCTTCGCCGCGCGGGTCACTGTGGGGACCGACGCCAACCTGCACGGCGCCATCGTCACGGCGCTCTCCACCCTCGCCGGCCCCGCCCATGGCGGCGCGGCGGAGGACGTGATGAAGATGGTCCACGAGATCGGATCGCCCGACAAGGCGGCGGATTACGTCAAGGCCAAGCGCGCCGCGCGGGAACCCGTCACCGGCTTCGGCCACCGGGTCTACCGCGCCGAGGATCCCCGTGCGCGACACATGCGCGAAGGCGTCCGCAAGCTGGGCGAGGAAATGGGCGCGCCGGAATGGTACGAGATCCTTCAGGCGGTGGTCGAGGCGATGAAGCCCTATTCCCGCCACGGGCTGAACGTGAACGTCGATTTCTATTCCGGCGTGATCTACCAGCTTCACGGGATCCCCATGGACCTCTACGTGCCGATCTTCGCCATCGGCCGGATGCCCGGCTGGATCGTGCAATGCGTGGAGCAGATCCGCTCCAACATCCTGATCCGCCCGCTCACGGTCTATAACGGGCCGGAGACGCGCGACTGGATCCCGCTGGAGCAGCGCTGACCCATGGCCCCGCCCCGGCGATGATTGTGGCGGGGCGGCTGCGGCCCTTCGGATATGCGGAGCTTTCGGCTGGCACGGGATCGGCCGGAGGCCTGGAGGAGCCGGTAGATCGGGGGTGGGCCTTGCCGGAGGCCGCGGGACCGGTGAGCGATCACGAAACGCGAAACCGGTGGCGGGGGCACTTGCCCCGCCGCCATCACTCGCACGCATCGCTCAAGGCATCGCCTGGCCGTACCGACGGATGGCCCAAGCCATCGGCCTCGGATGCCCGGCTACAAGGCAAGGCGCGTCGAGACGTCCTTCACCGGGCGTTCTGCCCCTGTGCCGTAGCGTAAACTGCCCCACGAACCGGACATCATCAAGGCGGAATCCCGTCCCCGACACGGCTTCTGTTTCCGTAGTGGCAACAAAGACGCGGTCAGTTCCGGCTACCTTTCAGCCAGCGGCTGAAGCGGCTGCGGCTTTCGCGCAGCGAATCGCCCGCATCCTCGAAATTGTCGCCCACCTCGGTCAGCAGCGGGTCGATCCGGCGGCGCCGGAACCGCCGCCAGCGCACCCAGATGGCCCAGAAGATCGCGGCGAGGATCACCAGCAGGATCGTGTTGAACCACGGGAACAGCGACACGTCCGGCCCCGCCACCTCGCGCAGCGACACCGCGTTGGGGTAGATCGACATGTAGTCGTTGCGCCAGCCGTAATGCCGGATCGCCACCCAGCGCGGGGTTTCGGAGGTGGAGCGCAGGTCCGAGGCCTCGGCCTGCAGGTCGGCAGTGTCGAACTTGAAATAGGGCGGCCAGCCCCAGCCGGTATCCTGGTTGCGATAGACCATGACGTCGCCATCCGCCCGCCGCGTCTGGATGAAGAAGACGTCCCGGTTCGCCGCGGCGGGCGCATTGCCGGAGCGCGCGCCGGACCAGAAGATCGAGTTGTTCCCGAAATCCACCCGCGTCGTGTAGGTATCGGTGATCCGCACGATGTCCCGCTGCGGCAGGGTGTAGTGCAGGAACGCCGCCACCAGCAGCCAGAAGGCGACGATCAGGGTCCATTTCACGTAGCGCATTCTCGGCGTCCCTCTTCTGGCCGGGCGGCCCCGGAATCATTTCTCCGGGGCTACATAAGCGCTCCGGCCGCCGCGCACAAAGGTCGCGGATGGCTGCAGGCTATCGGGGCGGGTCGCGATCGGGTAGACTTGGCGGAACCGGAGCGGGAGGAGAGCGCCGCCATGACCACGGAACGTGCGAAGATGGCGGCGGGCGAGTGGTACAGCTGCCTCGACCCCGAGCTCGAGCTGCTGCGCGACATGGCGCGCGGCGCGGTCCATTCCCACAACACGCTGCCCCCGTCCGAGCGCGGCGCCATCGCCCCGGCCCTGCGCGCGCTCTTCGCCGGCGCGGCGGAGGGGGTCATGATCGAGGCGCCCTTCCACTGCGCCTACGGCATGAACATCACCCTGGGCGCGGGGGTCTACCTGAACGCGGGCTGCGTGATCCTCGACACCGGGCCGGTCACGATCGGGGCGGGCACGATGCTGGGACCGGGCGTGCACATCTATTGCGCCGACCACCACCGCGAGGCCGCGCGCCGGGCCGAGGGGCTGGAGCGGGCGCGGCCGGTCACCATCGGCGAGGACGCCTGGATCGGCGGGGCGGCGGTGATCCTGCCGGGGCTGCGCGTGGGCGACGGGGCCATCGTCGGGGCGGGCAGCGTGGTCACCCGTGACGTGGCGCCGGGTGCGACGGTGGCGGGCAACCCGGCGCGGGTCCTGGGCGATCCGGCCGGGTAAAGACTTTTGAACCAAAAGTCTTGCAAATCTTTTGGTTCAAAAGATTTTTCGCTCAGAGGATGACGTTGTGCTCCGGCCCGAACGGAAAGCCGGTGATGTTCTCCGGCCCGTCCTCGGTGATCACCAGGATGTCGTGCTCGCGGTAGCCGCCGGCGCCGGGCTCGCCCTCGGGCACGGTGATCATCGGCTCCATGGAGATCACCATCCCGGGCTCCAGCACCGTGTCCACGTCCTCGCGCAGCTCCAGCCCCGCCTCGCGGCCGTAGTAATGCGACAGCAGGCCGAAGGAATGCCCGTAGCCGAAGCTGCGGTATTTCAGCAGGTCCTGCGCCTCGAAGAACTCGTTGATCTGCGCCGTGATCTCGTCGCAGCGCGCGCCGGGCTGCAGCAGCGAGATCCCCAGCTCGTGCGCGGCCACGTTGGCCTCCCAGTATTTCAGCGAGGCGAGGTCGAGCTCGGTCAGGAACAGCGTCCGCTCCAGCGCGGTGTAATAGCCCGAGATCATCGGGAAGGCGTTGAGCGACAGGATATCCCCGCGCCGCAGCACGCGGGAGGTCACCGGGTTGTGCGCGCCATCGGTGTTCAGGCCGGACTGGAACCAGACCCATGTGTCGCGGTACTCGGCATCGGGGAAGGAGCGGGCAATCTCGGCCTCCATGGCGTCGCGGCCGGCCATGGCCACGTCGATCTCGCGCACGCCCTCGCGGATCGCCTCCTTGATGGCATAGCCGCCCACGTCGGCCACGCGCGCGCCCTCGCGGATAAGCTCGATCTCGGCGGCGCTCTTCCGCATCCGCTGACGCATCACGGCGGGGGCAATGTCCACCAGGGTCAGCGGCTCGAGGAAGTCCTCCATCCGGTCGCGCTGCTGCAGCGTCAGGTGATCGCCCTCATGCGCCACGACCTGCCCGGTGCCCGCCACATGGGCCACAGCACGCCAGAAATTGTCCCGCTGCCAGTCGGTATAGGTCAGCGCATCGCCGTGGCTGCGCCGCCAGGGCTGGCCGCCGTCGATGCCCGCCGCGATGGTCACACACTCCGTCTCGGTCACCACCAGCGCGTAGGGCCGGCCGAAGCTGCAATAGAGAAAGCCCGAGTAATAGGCGACCGACTGCATCGAGGTCAGCACGGCCACCGCCGCCCCGGTCTCGTCGAGGATGCGGCGCAGGCCCTTCAGCCGGGCCTCGTACTCGATCTCGGCAAAGGGCAGCGGGGCCTTCTCGCCGTTGTGAAAGCGGAAATGATCGGGGCGTTGGGACATCTGGATGACCCTCCTTCATCAAGGACAGGTCCCGGCGTGCAGGACGGATCACGGGGGCGCATCCCCGAGGGGACCGGGCGACGCCATCGCCGCGCCCGGTCCTGATTGCCATGGCGCGACCCGGCCGCGCAAGGCTTAAGCTAGCCGAGAAGCGCCTCGGTCAAGGGCGAATCGGGCGCCTTGAGCCCGTCGATCACGTTGAAATGGTGCTGGTCGCGCGCCGCCTCCCAGGGCGCGTCCCAGGCCTCGGCCAGCCAGCGCGCCTGGTCGAGGAAGACCGCGCGCTCCGCCGCGCCGACCCAGACCGTCACCGGCACATCGGGCTTCGGCTGCAGCACGGGGCTTTCCGCCTCGGCATCGGCCTCGGTCATGCGGAACTGGTCGTTCATCGAGGTCTTCAGCAGCGGCCGCAGGTCCGAGACCGGAGAGATCGGGACCACCTTCTTCACCCGCTCGGCCACGTCCTCGGGCAGCACGCCGGGCGCCAGCATCCGCGCCACCAGGTGCCCGCCCGCCGAATGGCCGGTCAGCCGGATCGGCCCCTCCACCAGCGAGGCCGCGATGCCGACCGCGCGGGCGATCTCGCGGGTGATGTCCTCGATCCGCACATCGGGGCACAGGTCGTAGGAGGGCATGGCCACCGCCCAGCCCCGCTCCAGCGCGCCTTGCGCGAAATGCGACCAGTAGGAGCGGTCGAACTTCAGCCAGTAGCCGCCATGGACGAAGACCACGAGCCCCCGCGGCCCCTGTTCGCGCTCGGGCCAGAAGACATCCATCGCCTCGCGCTCGCCCGGCCCGTAGGGCACCGCCAGCCGCGCGCGGCCCTCGGCTTCCAGCCGGTCGCGAAAGGCCGCCGCCTGCTCTGCCCAGCGATCCGGGTAGCTGGCACCGCCGGGGATGTGATCTACGTTGTTGTATGCCTTGTCGTGGTCCACGGGTTCCACTGCCTCCAGCTTGCATTCCGGGCGCAGCTAGGCACAGTGGCCGCGACGATGCGAGAGCTTTTTTCCGGGAGACGAGACATGCTCGACGACAGCACCAACCTGCAATCCCTCCTGAAGGACCCGAGCCTGCTTCAGACCCGCGCCTACGTGAACGGCGAATGGATCGACGGCGAGGACGGCAAGACCTTCGAGGTGACCAACCCCGCCCGCGGCGACGTGATCGCGCAGGTGGCCGACCTGAGCCGCGCGCAGGTGGCCAAGGCGGTGGAGGCCGCCCATGCCGCGCAAAAGGAGTGGGCCAGCTGGACCGGCAAGGAACGCGCCGCGGTGATGCGCAAGTGGTTCGACCTGATGATGGAGAACCAAGAGGACCTGGGCACCATCCTGACCGCCGAACAGGGCAAGCCGCTGGCCGAGGCCAAGGGCGAGATCGCCTATGGCGCCGCCTTCATCGAGTTTTTCGGCGAAGAGGCCAAGCGCGTCTACGGCGAGATGATCCCGGGCCACCAGCGCGACAAGCGCATCATGGTGATCAAGCAGCCGATCGGCGTCGCGGCCTCGATCACGCCGTGGAACTTTCCCACCGCGATGATCACCCGCAAGGCCGGGCCGGCGCTGGCGGCGGGCTGTGCCTTCGTCGCGCGCCCGGCGGCCGAGACGCCGCTCTCGGCGATCGTCATGGGCGTGCTGGCCGAACGCGCGGGCATCCCCGCCGGGGTCTTCAACGTGGTGCCCTCGTCGTCGTCCTCCGAGGTGGGCAAGGAATTCTGCGAGAACCCGAAGGTGCGCAAGCTGACCTTCACCGGATCCACCGAAGTGGGGCGCATCCTGCTCAAGCAATCGGCCGATCAGGTGATGAAATGCTCCATGGAGCTGGGCGGCAACGCGCCCTTCATCGTCTTCGACGACGCCGATCTGGATGCCGCGGTCGACGGCGCGATCATGTGCAAGTTCCGCAACAACGGCCAGACCTGCGTCTGCGCCAACCGGATCTACGTGCAGGCCGGGGTCTATGACGCCTTCGCCGAGAAGCTGAAGGACAAGGTGTCGAAGATGAAGGTGGGCGACGGCCTGCTGGAGGGGACCGAGCTGGGGCCGCTGATCAACGACGACGCCATCGAGAAGGTGCAGGACCACATCGCCGATGCCAGGTCCAAGGGCGCGACCGTCATCTTGGGCGGCGAGGCGGACGGGCTTCAGGGCAACTTCTTCGCCCCCACCATCGTCACCGGCGCCACCAAGGACATGGCCTTCGCGACCGAGGAAACCTTCGGCCCGCTCGCTCCGCTCTTCAAGTTCGAGGACGTGGACGAGGTGATCGAGCTGGCCAACGACACGATCTTCGGGCTGGCCTCCTACTTCTACGCCAAGGACCTGAGCCGCGTGTACAAGGTGGCCGAGGCGCTGGAATACGGCATCGTCGGCGTAAACACGGGCATCATCTCGACCGAGCTCGCGCCCTTCGGCGGGGTCAAGCAATCGGGCCTCGGGCGCGAGGGCTCGCACCACGGGATCGAGGATTACCTCGAGATGAAATACGTCTGCCTGTCGGTCTGACTGGGCCGTGCCGGTCGGGTCCGCGGGCCCGGCCGGCCTCGCCTAGACCGGCACCACGCCATCCTGCGCGGTCCGCTTTCTGCGGCGGGCCGCGTCCAGATGCACCGCCATCCCCGCGGTGTAGCAGACCAGCACCAGCACCAGGACCGCGGTCCAGCCCCACCAGTTCAGCATCGCCAGCAGCAGCGGCGTTCCTGCGAGGTTGCCGAGGTTGCCGCATTGCGCGAGCGCCCCATTGGCCCGCACCCGCCCGTTGGCGGTAGGGTTGAGCTGCGGCACGGCGGCAAAGCCCGCCCCCTGCACCAGACCCAGCGCCGCGAACAGCGCGATCGGCGGCCAGAGCGCCGCGGGCAGCGCCCAGACCGCGATCCCGCAGAGCATCGACAGCCCGAAGCCCAGCACCGTCACCGCCACGCCCGACATGAACCGCAGCAGCAGCGTGCCCAGCGTGATCGAGGCGACGAAGCCCATCAGCGGCATCACCGTGCGCAGCAGCGCCTGGTTCTCCTCGGGGGCATAGACCGGCAGGATGGTGACCATGGCCACGAAGGTCAGCGTGTAGAAGATCCAGCCCAGCGCCGGCGCCGCGACCCAGGGCGAGGCATAGATGCGAAGGTGATCGGCCGCCACCTCGCGCAGGCGGATCGGCTGGCCCTTCTCGGGATTGGTGCCGACCTTGGGCAGGGTGAAGAACAGCACCGCCGCGACCGCGCCCATGACCACCGCGTGGCAGAGGAAGAGCGCCGGGATCCCCTGCGCCTCCACCAGCGGGACGCCGGCCCAGGCGGCCAGGGACAGCGAGACGGCAAAGAACCCGCCCCAGAGCGTCATGAAAAAGGGCCGCGCCCGGTCGCTGGAAAGCTGCGCGATCATCGTCGGCGCCACGACCACGATGGCCAGGTGCGACAGCCCCTCAACCAACCGCGAGGCCAGCATCAGCGGCAGCGGCGGCAGCGTCGCCTGGTAGAGCGAGATCAGCGCGCCGGCGGTCAGCGCCCCCAGCAGCAGCCGCCGGAACCCGATCCGCGCGGCGAGGATCCCCGCCACCACGCCCAGCACGAGGCCGAGGAAGCTGATGAAGGACAGCACGAACCCGATGCTCGCCCCCGCCTCGGGGTAGAGCGCGGCGATCTGCGGGAAGATGACGGCGATCTTGCCGAACTGCATCGCCGCGCAAAGCCCGCCGACCCAGATCGTGAGGATGAGAAGCACCGGCGTGCGCTGCGTGTCCATGCCGCCTGATTGCGCCAGCCGCGCCCGGCGCGCAAGGCCAAAGCGCCCGCCCCCTCCGGGCCCCGGGGCGCCAAGGCCCTTGGAGCGCCGGTCACAAGAAATAGCTATGCAACCGAACAATTCTTTCCTAGACATTCAATCGCCCTTCGCGTCCCGCGGCGGGCAGGAGGAGACAGCGGGGCATACCCGCGAAGGGAGGAGTCACATGATCAGACGGCACTTTCTCAATGTCGCCGGGGCGGGCCTGCTGGCCGTCGCGGCCACCGGCATCACCGGACTCACCGGCGGGGCCGCCGCCGCGCAGGAGATCACGCTGCGGTTGCACCAGTTCCTGCCGCCGATGGCGACGGTTCCGAAACATATCCTGAAACCCTGGGCCGCGGCGGTCGAGGAGGCCGCGAACGGCAAGGTGAAGATCGAGCATTACGATGCCATGGCGCTTGGCGGCCGCCCGACCGAGCTGATGGACCAGGCGCAGGACGGCGTGGTCGATATGTCGATGACGCTGGTGGGCTACACCCCCGGCCGCTTCCCCCGCACCGAGGTCTTCGAACTGCCCTTCATGATGAAGGATCCCATCGGCACCGCGCTGGCCTTCCAGCAGATGGTGGACGAGGATTTCGCCTCGAACGAATATGCCGGGCTCAAGGTGCTGGGCGCCTGGGTCCACGGACCGGGGCTGATCCATTCGCGCGTGCCGGTGGAATCGCTCGACGACATGGAGGGGCTCAAGGTCCGCGCGCCCACGCGGGTGATCAATGACTACATGAACGAGCTGGGCGCGACCGCCGTGGGGATGCCCCTGCCCGCCATCCCCGAGGCACTGTCCAAGGGCGTCGTGGACGCCACCGTCCTGCCGTGGGAGGTCACGCCCTCGATCAAGCTGGCCGAGCTGGTGGAGAACCACACCGAGTTCTCCGGCGAGGCGGCGCTTTATACCTCGACCGTGGTTCTGGTGATGAACCGCGACCGCTACGAGTCGCTCCCCGAAGACGTCCGCGCCGCCATCGACGGCCAGTCCGGCGAGAAGCTGTCGCGCCTCGCGGCCGAGCAGATGTGGAAATACGACAAGCCCGGCCGCGACATCGCCGAGGAGCGTGGCAACAATATCATCACGCTCGACGAGGCCGAGACCGCCCGCTTCCGCGAGGCCGCGCAGCCGGTCTATGACCGCTGGGTGGCGGACATGGAGGAACGCGGCATCGACGGCCAGGCGCTCATTGACCGGGCGCGTGCCCTGATCGACGAGAAATCCGCCGAATAGAACAACCGGAGCGGCCGCGAGACGCTTGGCTTTCGCGGCCGTTTTCGCAATAAGGACCGCAGGGAAAAGGGGTTCGTGCCCGAGAGGGACGGGAACAGGCTCAATGTACAATCTTATCGACAAGGCCGCCGGCTGGCTGGCCCGCATCACGGCCCTGATCGGCGGGGTGGCGCTTCTGGCGGTGACCATCATCACCTGCGTCAGCATCATCGGCCGCGCGTTGTCCTTCGCCGGGCTGGGCCCGGTCAAGGGCGACTTCGAGATCGTCGAGATCGGGGTGGGCTTCGCCATCTTCGCCTTCCTGCCCTGGTGCCAGTATGCCCGGGGGCAGGCGCGGGTCGATCTGTTCACCAGCGCGCTCGGCGTGCGTCCGAACAAGATCATCGACCTTGTCGCCGACGTGCTGATGTTCATCGCGGCGGTGATCATCACCCGGCAGCTCTGGCTGGGGACGCTGGACAAGCACCGCTACCTCGAGACGACCTTCATCCTGCAGTTCCCGGCCTGGATCGGCTATGCCGCGGCGCTGGTCGGCGCGGTGGTGTTCTGCATCGTCTCCGCCTTCTGCGTCCTGCGCAGCCTGCACAACCTGAAAGGCGAGACCTATGAGCAACTTTGAGATCGGTCTCTGGTCCTTCCCCGTCCTGCTGGCGCTGATCTTCCTGCGGATCCCCATCGGGCTGGCGATGCTGGCGGTGGGCTTCTGCGGCACCTGGATCGTCAACGGCAACACCCTGATGACCATGGGCCAGCTCAAGCACCTGGTCTACGGCACCTTCTCCAGCTACTCGCTGTCCATCGTGCCGCTCTTCCTGCTGATGGGGCAGTTCGCCTCGATCTCGGGCATGTCGGCGGGGCTGTTCAAGGCGGCGGAATCCTGGCTGGGCCACCGCAAGGGCGGCGTCGCCATGGCCGCCGTGGGCGCCTGCGCGGGCTTCGGCGCGATCTGCGGCTCGTCGCTGGCCACCGCCGCCACCATGGGCCAGGTCGCCCTGCCCGAGCTGCGCAAATACGGCTATTCCGGCGCGCTTTCCACCGGGACGCTGGCCGCGGGCGGCACGCTGGGCATCCTGATCCCGCCCTCGGTGATCCTGGTGATCTACGCCATCCTGACCGAGCAGAACATCGCCAAGCTCTTTGCCGCGGCCTTCATCCCCGGCATCCTGGCCGCGCTCGGCTACATGCTGACCATCGCCATCTACGTGCGGATCTTCCCCCAATCGGGCGGCGTGCGCGAACGGCTGCCCTATGCCGACCGCTTCCGTGCGCTGGCCGCGACCTGGCCGGTGATCGTGATCTTCCTGCTGGTGGTGGGCGGCATCTATGCCGGGATCTTCACCCCGACCGAGGCCGCCGCCGTAGGCGCCGCGGGCACCGGGTTGGTGGCGCTGGTCTCGGGCCGGCTGAACCTGAAGCTGACCGGCGAGGCGATCCTCGGCACCGCCAATTCCACCGCGATGATCTTCCTGATCGTGCTGGGCGCGGGGCTGTTCAACTCGTTCCTCGCGCTGACCCAGCTGCCGCAGCAATCGGCGCAATGGGTGGCCGAGCAGGGCTTCAACCCGTGGTTCATCCTTGTCGTGGTGCTGGTGCTCTACCTCGCCTTCGGCTGCGTGATGGATTCGCTGTCGATGATCCTGCTGACGGTACCGATCTTCTACCCGATCATGATCACGCTCGACTTCGGCATGTCGGTGGAGGACTTCTCCCTCTGGTTCGGCATCCTGGTGCTGATCGTGGTGGAGGTGGGGCTGATCACGCCACCGGTGGGGATGAACCTGTTCATCATCAACTCCATGTCGCGCGACATTCCCATCAAGGAGACGTTCCGCGGCACCTTCCCCTTCGTGCTGGCCGACATCATCCGCGTGGCGATCCTGACCGCGATGCCGCCGATCACGCTGGGGCTGGTCTGGCTGTTCTACTGACGCCGGCCCGCCCGATCTGACCTGAAAACGCGCCGCCCGGCCCCCCGGGCGGCGTTTTTCGTCAGGGGCGCGGCAGGCGGCGCATGTGCCATTCCAGCGCCACCTCGTAGCCCGCCGCCTCCAGCAGCGCGCGCTTGGAGGCCCAGCCCGCCGGGCAAACCACCAGCGCCGCCCCTTTCCCCCGCGCCGCAAGCGCCGCCTCGGCCGCGCCCAGAAGCCCCGCCGCGCCATGGCCCTCGTCCTGCAGGGCCGCGGTATCGGCGAGGTCGAGGTGATAGAAATCGTCGATGAAGCCGGTGGCGCGGATGTCATGCGCCGGCGGAATATGCAGCGGCCCGGCCGGCTGGGCGATGGCATAGCCCTCCACCGCGCCCTCCGGATCGGCGACCAGCATGTCGCGATCCCCGAGCGTCAGGCTTTTGCGCATCCAGCCGTCAAAGCGGGCGTCGGCCTCCGCATGGGGTCTCCAGAAGCGGTCGATGGCGTGCAGGATGCGGCGGTTCTGCGCGCTCAGTTCCACGATGGCGCGCACGTCTGCCTCCGCCGCCGCCCGCACGGTGTCGCCCGCCACGCCGTCCAGCCCGCTCTTGGCGTAGTAGAGCGTCAGGGGCGTGTAGCCCGCGGCGGTCAGCACCCGCTCGAAGGCGCCGCCGGGCACCGACGCGCCCAGCAGGATCCGCGCGCCCGCCTCGGCCAGGTCCCGCTCCGCCGCCTCGAGCAGCTTGCGCCCCGTGCCATCCGGCGCCCCGGCCGCGACAATGCTGTCCTCCATGATCAGCCCCGGAGCGCCCTCCGCCCCGGCATAGATCGGTGGCACCGGCAGCAGGATGGCGTGGATCGTCCCCACGACCTCGGCCCCCGAGACCGCCACCAGCCAAGTCTGGCGCACCGGGCCGGGATCCTCTCCCATTGCCCGGCGCAGGGTGTCGGTTATGGCGGCCCGCGGCGCCGGCGCCATCGCCCAGAGCACCGGGTCATGGGCATAGCGCACCTCGGCGTCCCGCAGCAGCAGGACCGTCATCCGGTCGATATCGCCGGGCCCCGCCGGCCGGATCGCGATTGTCATGGGCGTGCCCTTCTGCGCTGCACCGCAGACTAGCCCTGCCGCAGCGTCATGCCCAGCCCCGCCGCACGGCCTATCGCGGGGGCCGTTTCCGGTTTGTATCCCCGCCCCGGATACGACATTCTGAAGCCTGACCCGAAAAGGAGACCGCTTTGCCCGACAAGGACCGCTCGCTGCTGCTGGCCGTGCTGATCGACGCCGACAACGTGCCCGCGAAATACGCCAAGGCGATCCTCAAGGAGGTCACCGCCTATGGCGAGCCGGGCCTGCGCCGGGTCTACGGCGACTGGTCGAACCAGCACCTGTCTGGCTGGACCCGGACGGCGCAGGATCTGGGCCTCGTGCAGCACCAGCAGACCGCCAACACAAAGGGCAAGAACGCCTCCGATATCGGGCTGGTGATCGACGCGATGGACATCCTGCATGCCGGCCATTTCGACGGCTTCGTGCTGGTGTCCTCGGACAGCGATTTCACCCGGCTGGCCAGCCGCATCCGCGAACAGGGCCTGACCGTGATCGGCATCGGCGAGGCCAAGGCGCCGGATTCGCTCAAGAATGCCTGCAACCGCTTCGTCGCGATCGAGAACATCTCGGGCGATTCCTCGGATCCCGAGACCAAGGCCGCCCGCAAGCTGACCGGCGAATCCCTGGCCGAGGCGCGGCAGCTCTTCTTCGACGCGATGGAGAAGATCGACAGCGACGACGAATGGATGCCGCTGGGCCGGATCGGCCAGCAGATCCAGGCGGATTACCCGGATTTCGACACGCGGACCTACGGCAAGCGCAAGCTTTCGGACCTGGTCGCCGACCTCAAGGTCTTCGAGGCTCGGAAAGGTGCCGGCAACCAGCTTCTCGTGCGGCGCATCGACTGACGCCGCCGCTTTCCCTTCCATCGACCCCGCGCTAGGAAAGGCGCCATGACCGAGACCATGCAGGATCTCTATGCCGCCCGGGTGCGGGACGGCGCGATCGAGTCCGACCCGGCGCAGGAGGCCGTCCTGCCCGAATTCGACCGCATCCGCGCCGAGGTGGCGGAGCAGCCGGCGAAGAAGGGCCTGTTCCGTCGCAAGACGCCCGAGGCGGTGCGCGGGCTCTACCTCTGGGGCGGGGTCGGGCGCGGCAAGTCGATGCTGATGGACCTTTTCGTCGAGACGCTGGACGTTCCCGTGCGGCGGGTGCATTTCCACGCCTTCATGCAGGAGGTGCATCGCGACCTGCATGCCGCCCGCCAGTCCAACACCGAGGACGCGCTGAAGCCGGTGGCAAAGCGCGTGGCGTCGGAGCTGCGGGTGCTGGCCTTCGACGAGATGCAGATCACCGACATCACCGATGCGATGCTGGTGGGCCGCCTGTTCGAGCAGCTGATGGAACAGGGCGTGACCATCGTCACCACCTCCAACCGGCTGCCCGACGATCTTTACAAGGACGGGCTGAACCGCCAGCTCTTCCTGCCCTTCATCGACCTGCTGAAGGAACGGATGGAGGTGCGCGAGCTCCGCGCGGACAAGGATTACCGGCTGGACCGGCTGTCGGGCGGGGAGGTCTATTTCACCCCCGCCGACCGCCGCGCCCGCGAGGCGATCGAGGAGATCTGGCAGGACCTGACCGGCGGCGGCGCGGCCGAACCCCTGCGCCTGACCGTGCAGAAGCGCGAGGTGGTGCTGCCCGCCTATCGCAACGGCGTCGGCCGGGCGAGTTTTCACGATCTCTGCGGCCGGATGCTGGGTCCGGCAGACTACCTCGCCATCGCGGAGGCGGTGCGCGTGCTGGTGCTGGAGGACATTCCCTGCCTCGGGCGGTCCAACTTCAACGAGGCGAAACGCTTCGTCACCCTGGTGGACGCGCTCTACGAGGCCCGGGTGCGCCTGATCGTCTCGGCGGCGGACCAGCCGGAATCGCTCTACCTCGAGGGCGAGGGCAGTTTCGAATTCGAGCGCACGGCGAGCCGCCTGCGCGAGATGCAGAGCGCCGGCTGGGGAGACGCCGACGCGGCCTGACCCGCGGCCACGCCTGCCCGGTACGCCGCGGCCAGGGCGGCCGCCTTGCCCCTCCGGGCCTGCTCGCCTACACCTGACGGGTCAAGCGAGGGAGGCCGCCATGAGCACGTTCGACAAATCCCGCCTGCCCAGCCGGCACGTGACGGAAGGCCCGGCGCGGGCGCCGCACCGGTCCTACTACTACGCGATGGGGCTGAGCGAAGAAGAGATTCACCAGCCGCTGGTGGGCGTCGCGTCGTGCTGGAACGAGGCCGCGCCCTGCAACATCGCGCTGTCGCGCCAGGCCCAGGCGGTGAAGGCCGGGGTCAAGGAGGCCAAGGGCACGCCGCGGGAATTCACCACCATCACCGTCACCGACGGCATCGCCATGGGGCACGAGGGCATGCGCTCGTCCCTCGCCTCGCGCGAGGCCATCGCCGACACGGTGGAGCTGACGATGCGCGGCCATTCCTACGACGCGCTGGTGGGCCTTGCCGGGTGCGACAAGTCCCTGCCGGGGATGATGATGGGGATGGTGCGGCTCAACGTGCCGTCGGTCTTCATCTACGGCGGCTCGATCCTGCCGGGCAAGGTGCCCGAGGGCGCCGACGTGCCCGAGGATTTCGCCAGCCGCGACCTTACCGTGCAGGACATGTTCGAGGCGGTGGGCCGGCACCAGTCCGGCACGCTCAGCGACGCCGCCCTCGACGTGCTGGAGCGGGTGGCCTGCCCCTCGGCCGGGGCCTGCGGCGGTCAGTTCACCGCCAACACCATGGCCTGCGTGTCCGAGGCGATCGGGCTGGCGCTGTTCAACTCCTCCGGCATGCCCGCGCCCTATACCGACCGCGACCAGTACGGCGCGGCGAGCGGCCGGGCGGTGATGACCCTGATCGAGAAGAACATCCGCGCCCGCGACGTGGTGACCCGGCAATCGCTGGAGAACGCCGCCCGCGTGGTGGCCTGCACCGGCGGCTCGACCAATGCCGGGCTGCACCTGCCCGCCATCGCCCACGAGGCGGGGATCGAGTTCTACCTGGAGGACGTTTGCGAAATCTTCAGGGATACGCCCTACTTCGTGGACCTGAAGCCGGGCGGCACCTACGTGGCCAAGGACCTCTACGATGCGGGCGGCATCCCGGTGGTGATGAAGGAGCTGCGCCGCGCGGGGCTGATCCACGAGGATTGCATGACCGCCTCGGGCCGCGTCATCGGCGAAGAGCTCGACCGCGTGGAGCGGGAGGCGGATGGCAAGGTGATCTATTCCATCGACACGCCGATCACCAAGACCGGCGGCGTCGTGGGGCTGAAGGGCAACCTCGCGCCCGCGGGGGCCATCGTGAAGGTCGCGGGCATCGCACCGGAGAACCAGGTTTTTACCGGCCCGGCGCGTGTCTTCGAGAACGAGGAAGAGGCCTTTGCCGCCGTGAAGGCGCGCGAATACGAGGAAGGCGAGGTCATCGTCATCCGCAACGAGGGGCCGAAGGGCGGCCCGGGCATGCGCGAGATGCTGGCGACCACCGCGGCGCTGTCGGGCCAGGGCATGGGCAAGAAGGTCGCGCTGATCACCGACGGGCGCTTTTCCGGCGCCACGCGCGGCTTCTGCGTGGGCCATGTCGGGCCGGAGGCGGCGCATGGCGGGCCGATCGCGCTGATCCGCACCGGCGACGTGATCACCATCGACGCCATCCGCGGCGCGCTGGAGGTCGACCTGTCGGACGAAGAGCTGGCCGCGCGCGGCGAAGCATGGGAGGGCCCGGCGCCCACCGACTACGCCTCGGGCGCGCTGTGGAAATACGCCCAGCTCGTGGGCGAGACCTACAAGGGCGCGGTCACCCATCCGGGCGGCGCGGCCGAAACCCATTGCTACATGGACCTCTGAGCGGATGGGCGCGCTCGCTTCGCTCCGGGGTGGCCTCCGGCTTTTCCCGTCGGCGCGGTTCCTCGCCCCTGCGGCGATCCTGGCGCTGACCGGCTGCGTGGCGCCCGGCAATGGCGAACAGCCCCCGCTCAGCCATGCCGCCTTCGAGGGCGGGGTCGTCGTGGCGGGGCCCGACGGGTACTGCATCGACCGCAAGGCACTGCGCGCGCGGGAAGGTTTTGCGCTGCTGGCAAGCTGCCTGACCCTGTCCGAGGGCACCCAGGGCATCTGGGTGGAGCCTGCGCTGATGACCGTCACGGCCAGCCGGGCCGGCGGCGACGCGCCCACAGCCGAGGTGCTGGGCGCGGCGCTGGAGGCAGAGGCTCTGCTGAGCCAGAAGACCGTGGACGGCCTGGCCATCGCTCATCTCGCCCGGGGCGGGGAGGCGGCCCTGCCGGGCGGCGACCCCCGCCACTGGCGCGGCATGATGCGGCTGGGCGACCGGCTGCTGGGCCTCGCCGTCTACGCGCCCGAGGGCAGCGACGTGGCGGGGCGCGGCGGCGAACGGCTGATCCGCCGGCTG
>SRJI02000030.1 GCA_005473895.2 Carideicomes alvinocaridis | reverse complement strand
GCGCCGCCCGCCATCGGCAGGTGCCGCAGCAGCGGCCGCACGCCCAGCCCCAGCACGGTGCCGATCAGCGCCACCGCCAGCACGCCGCGCAGGATGGCGGGCAGGTGGTCGGCAAAGGCCTGGCGCAGGGTCTGGCCCGCCGGCTCGCCCACATCCATCGAGTAATCCATGAAGCGCAGGCTATCGACCGAGACGTTGTCTCCCCGCCGTTCGTCGTAGCCCACGGCAGAGCGGACCAGCTCTTCCAGCCGCGCCAGCTCCTCGGGACTGCGTTCCTCGTAGGCCACGGATCCGTCGGGGGCGACGTTGTAGATGCCGTTCACCAGCACCGCGACCGAGAGGCGCTCGATCTCGCCGGGCTCGCGGGTGATCTCGCTCTCGGTCTTACCGATCTCGTAATTGACGATCTCGCGCACCCGCTCGCTGCTGTTGGAGTTGGTGGCGCCATTGCCGTTGCCGTCGGCCAGCTCGGCGGGGATGTTGTCGGCCACGCCCACCTCGCCACCGGCGCGGTCCCGGTCCTCGCGCGTTTCCTCCGAGGTCTCGGTGGAGCGGACGACGCGCTGCGCCGGGTCGAAGCTTTGCTGGTGGATGACCTCGCGTTGCGTCGATAGATCCACGTTGACCTGCACCCGCGCATTGCCCGCGCCGACCCGGGCCGAGAGGATCGCGGCGATGTTGCGCGACATCCGTTCCTCGATCCCGTTGCGGACCGATTGCAGCGTGACCTCGGCGGCGCTGTCGCCTTCCTCGGCCAAAATGGTCTCGCCGCTGGCCGACAGCACAGTGACCCGGCCCGGCGCCATGTCGGGCACCGCCGCGGCCACCAGCGCGCGGATCGAGTTGCCCTGCCGCCGGCTGATCCGGTGGCTCGCCGCGCCGCGCACGATGACCGAGGCGGAGGGTTCGGGCCGGTCGCGCGAAAAGGCCGCCCGTTCGGGCATCACCAGGTGAACGCGGGCCGCCGCCACGCCGTCGATCGTCTGGATGGAGCGCGCCAGCTCTCCCTCCATGGCGCGCAGGCGGTTCACCCGCTGCAGGAAGGTGTTCATGCCCAGCCCGCTCTGGTCGTCGAACAGCTCCCAGCCCGGCGCGCCGTTCTGCGGCAGGCCCTTGTCGGCCAGCGCCATCCGCGCCCGGGGCAGCGATTCCTGCGGCACGCTCACCGTGGCGCCCGAATCGTCCAGCCGCACCTGGAAACCGGCCTGCTCCAGAGTCTGCACCACGTTGGCCGCGACCGCCGGCTCCAGCCCGCCGTAAAGCTGCACGTAATCCGGGGCCATGACCGTCCGCATGCCGAAGAACATGAGCAGCGCCATCGCTGCGCCGGTCCCGCCCAGCACCGCCAGCCGGCCCCGCCCGAGGGATTTCAGATTTTCGATCAGGGAATTCACCTGCGCCTTCCCCCACTCGTGCCGCTCGAAAGATTACACCCGGATTTAACCCGTACTATTCATGGATAGCAAGCAAAGATCACAATTTATACTTGCTAATTCGGGCGGGCGCTGAGATGCTATCCGCATAATCACAAGGATCTCGGGTGCGCGATGGCGAGCGTGGCGGATGGCGGTTCAGCGAACGGACGCTCCTTCGGGGGCGTGGTGGGGCTGGTTCTGGGACTGCTGCTGCTCTGTGCCCTGGGCCTTGCGGGCGGGGTCGCGCTGGCCCTCGGGCCCGGCCGGGCGCTGGCCCTGCTGACCGGCGCGACGGACCAGGCGACCGCTCCCGCGGCGGAAGAGGCGGGGCACGGCGACAGCCCCGCCGCCGCAGGCCATGGGGGCGGGGATCACGCGGGCGCCACCACCGCCAACGAGATGGCCGTCACGCCCTTCAAGGAGATCATCGTGAACATCTCCGCCACCACCGCCTCGGGTCGCAAGACCACCCGGTTCATGAAGCTAAACCTCGCCATGGTCTATGACGACCACGCGGAGGGGGCGGAGCGGATCGAGGCGCGGCGGCTCTACCTGCGGGACAGCTTCCAGGATTACCTGCGCCAGCTCACCGAGCGCGACCTTCAGGGCAGCGAGGGGCTGGTTACGCTGAAGGCCGAACTTCTGCGCCGCGCCCGCGCCATCACCGACAGCGAGGCGCCGCAGGAAATGCTTATCTCGGACCTGATCGTGCAATGACCATGAGCGAGACCGCAACCGCCCCCCGGGAGGACGAGCGCATCGAGGAGGCGATCATCCGCTCCGCGCGCTCCAACCACCAGAAGCTGCCGGTGCTGGAGGTGATCCTCGACCGCTTCGCCCTGGCGCTCGGGCCGGCGATGAAAAGCCATTGCGCCGGGGCCGCGGCCGAGGCCGAGCTGGAGAGCTTCTCCTACCTGACCGCCGGCGAGGCGCTGGACAGCCTGCCGCCCCACGGGCTGGCCGCCATCGCCGAGGCGCGGGAATGGAAGGGCGACGTGGCGCTGGTGGTCGATCCCGATCTGCTGTTCGCCACGCTGGAGATCATGCTGGGCGGCCGCAGCGCCACCCGTGCCGCCTGGGTGCCGCGCAGCTATTCGGCGATCGAGCGTCGGTTCGGCGCCCGGCTTTGCGAGATGGTGCTGGCCGAGCTCAGCGGCGCCTTCGCCTCGCTCTGCGCCGTCGCCTTCGACATCGACCGGATCGAGGGCAGCCCGCAGGCGCTGGTCCTCGCGCCGCCGGCTTCGCCCTGCATCAAGGTGGTGATGCGCGTCACCCTGGAAGAGCGCAGCGGGACGCTGACCTTTCTCTTTCCCCACGCGGCCCTCGATTCGGTCCGCCCGATCCTGTCGCAGCCGTTCCGGGGCGGGGCGCTTGGCGGCGATTCCTCCTGGCGGGCGCAAATCAGCGACCGCCTGCAGGAAACCGGCGTGACGCTGGAGGCCGTCCTCTGCGAACCGCGGCTCAGCCTGACCGACGTGCTGGGCTGGCAGCCGGGCCAGATCCTCGACCTTGGTATCGAGCCCGACGAGGACGTCGTGGTCAGCTGCTCGGGCCTGGCCATGTTCTCTGCCGCGATTGGGCGGCGGCGCAATGGCTCCGTGGCGCTGCGCGTGACCCGTGATTTCAGCGAAACCCCCGACCAGACCGAAGAGGTGCAAGATGGCATTCCTGATTGATATCGTGATCCTCGCCCTGCTGGCAGGCACGCTGGCCTATGCCCTCCTGGTGGATCGCCGGGTGCGCAACCTCGTCCGCATCCTGCGGGATCTCGAGCCGGTGGTGGGCGAATTCTCCGCCGCCGTCGACAAGTCGGAGGATTCGGTCAGCGCGCTGCGCTCGATCTCCCGCTCGCTCGAAGAGGGCGGGGGCCCGGAGCGCCGCACGCCCCCGGGGCCCGTAGCCCGTCCGGTCGAAGAGGACGGCCCGGCCTTCCGCACCACGCGGCAGGCGCCGGAGCGTCCGGCCGGGGTGGCATCGGTAACCGGCAAGGCCGACCTCGTGCGCGGCTTCTTCGACACCGTCCGGAGCCGCGAGGCGTGATGCGCGCGCGGCCGCTTCCCCTGCTCTTCGGCGCGCTGGCCCTGGCGGGGCTGGCCAAGACCGGCGCGGCGATCCTCGACCGGCCGGACGAGGCGGCGCCGCTGACCGGCTCGGCCTTCCTGTCCGCCGCCTCGGCCGCCTCCGGCCTGCCGGACGCGACCCCCGCGCCGACCCCGGCCGAGCCCGCGCTCTGCGAGACCCCCGAGGCGATGCTGGAGGCGATCCGCGAGGAGCGCGCCCTCCTGGACGAGCAGAAGGCCCGGATGGAGCAGCGACGCTCGGAGATCGACCTCGCCGGCGAAAAGCTGGCCATCGACCGCGGCACCCTGGCCGAGCTGCGCGATGCGTTGCAGGCCATGTTCGACCGGGTGGAGCAGGCGCATACGGCCGACGTGGACCGGCTGGTCGCGCTCTATTCCGCGATGAAGCCAAAGGAAGCCGCGGCGATCATGGACGATCTCGACATCGAGGTGTCGGTCATGGTGCTGGCCACGATGCCCGAACGCGACGCGGCGCCGATCCTCGCCCGGCTGAACCCGGTGCGCGCGCGGGCGATCTCGCGCATCATCATGGAGCGGTCGAAGCTTCCGGGCGACCAGCGGCTGGACGGGCTGAAGCTCTGACCAGGGCCGCGCCCGGTCTCAGGCCATCTTCTTGAGCCGCGAGCCGCGCAGCAGCCCCTCTTCCTCCAGCACCGGGTGGGCGATGGCGGCGAGCAGCCCGTTGATCTGCTTGAGATCCCGCACCGTGTCGAGGTGGATCGAACTGGTCTCGATGCTTTGCTCGGTGCCACGGCGCAGCCGCTCGAAGTGGCGTTGCCGCGTCTCGCGCTCGCGTTCGCGGAGGCGGTCCTTTTCCACGATCACCTGCCGGGCGGTGGCCGCATCCTCGAACACCAGCAGGTTGAAGGCGAGCCGGGCATTGCGCATCACCGCGGCGTGGAAATCCACCAGTTCGCGCCAGCCTTCCTCGGTGAAATCCACCTGGCGGTCGAGCTTTTTCTGGGCGTGGGCCAGCAGGTTGCGCACGATCACATCGCCGGCCTGTTCCAGCTTGATGCAGACCTCCAGCAGGTCCTGGCAGCGACGGGCCTGGCCCGGCTCCATCGCGTGTTCGGTGATCCGGGCGAGGTAGAGCTTGATGGCATTGTGCCGGCGGTCGACCTTGTCGTCGAGGCGGCGCAGCTCCTCGATGCTTTCCTGGTCGGGGGCTGCGTAGACATCCATCACCCGGGTCAGCATCGTGTCGATCGTGTCGCACATGCGCACCGCCTCGCGGGTGGCATTGGCAAGCGCCTGTTCCGGGTGGTCCAGCGCCTGCGGGTCCAGCGCGCTGACTTCCTCATGCGCCAGCGCCGGGTCGGTCGGGGCGCCGATCTCGGCCAGCCGCCGCGAGACCCGCCAGGTCAGGCCCGAGACGGGCAGGCCCACCAGCAGGATCAGCAGGTTGAAGGCGATATGCGCATGGACGATCTGGGCGGAGGCGGTGGCCCCCAGCAGGGCGGGATCGGGCCGGACCAGCCCGTAGACCACCAGCAGCACGACCGAGCCGAGGCCACGCATCAGCAGGTTGGCCAGCGGCACCGCGCGATATTCCGGCGCGGTGGACCGTGTCAGCACCGGCGCGATCATCGAGGAGCCAAGGTTCACCCCCAGCACCATCACCAGCCCGAGCGCCGGCGGCAGCACCCCCTGGCCGGCCAGCGCGGCCAGCAGCAGGATCGCCGCGATGCTGGAATGCAGCAGGTAGGTGAGCAGCGCCGCGATCAGGAAGGACGAGACGATGTCGCTGCTCAGGTAGTTCAGCACCACCGGCAGGATCTGGCTCTGGCGCAGAGGCGCGGCCGCCGCGCTCAGCATCTCCAGCGACAGGATGATGAAGCCGATGCCGAGCAGGATGCGCCCGAGCTCGTGCCAGGGCCGCCGGTCGCTGCGCAGGAACAGCACCGCCCCGGCAAGCAGGAGCAGCGGCACCAGCAGCGTCAGGTCGAAGCTCAGGACCTTGGCGACGAGCGCCGAGCCCAGTTCCCCGCCCCGGACGATCACCACCCCGGCGGGCCCGGAGACGAGGCTCATGCCCACGAAGGACGAAATCAGCAGCGTGACGGCGGTGGAGCTTTGCAGGGCGACGGCCATCACCAGCCCGAGGATCATCGCCGCCAGCGGATTGCCGATCTTCTGCCGCAGCTGGGAGCGAAGCTGCCTTCCATAGGCGCGCTCGACTCCCGTGCGCACCATGCGCGTCGCGAAGAGCAGCATCGCCACCGCGCCCGCCATGTGCAGCAAGAAGATCGATCCGCTCATGTTCCGCCTTTCCGCCATCCTCGGCCCGGGCCGTCCGAAACTGCGCCACGGGCCACCGGGCATCACGCCGCGGCAGGATCGGACATTTATGCCTCAGCATCGCGGAAAGGACAAATCCGTTTCGCATGGTCCCCGGACCATGGGTCGAACGCCCGTCGAAGGGAAAAGTTTCGCGAAGAGGCGCCCATAGCGGTAGTTGAACTCGGGGCAGCGACTGGTGAGACGGCCGCCTCCGAGGGGCCTGGGCCTATTCTTGGGCGGCCCGTGGGCCGGGATGGCAGCGAGGGCCTGAGCGCGGCTCCCCTACCTCCCTCCGGGCAGCCCCCGGTTCGGTGCCGATGGGCATGGGCGGAGACCAACAGCGGATCGTGACCGGGACGAGATCGGCCTTTTCGCTTGCCGGCCGGCTCTGCAGCCAACCGGGTCGGCCAGCATCTAGCGCGTTCACGTCAGGTTACCAGAGCTGCTCGAGGTTCCCCCGCTCAGATGTCCTCGCTGGGGCTCCGGGTGGGGGGCATGCGGACGCCGCGCGCCGCGGCCGCCTCCTCGTCGCGCTGCAGGTTGCCGATGATGTGGAGCAGCGCCGACCGCAGGATCCGGCGCTCCTCGGCCGGCAGCCTGTCGAGCGCCACCTCGTTCACCTCGACCGCCTTCGGCTCCAGCTCGCCGCGCAGCTCCAGGCCCCGCTCCGTCAGGAAGACGTGCAGCCGGCGATTGTTGCCCGGCAGGTTCCGGCGCGTGACCAGGCCCAGCCCCTCCAGCCGTTGCAGGGCCGCATGGGTCGTGGGCTCGGTCACCCCGGCCAGTTGGCTGAGTTCGCGCTGCGACTGGCCGTCCCCGGCCCACAGGATGCGCAGGAAGGTCCATTGACCGAAGCTGATCCCGTAGCGCGCCAGCCTGATCTGCAGGGCCCGGTTGAACCCTCGGGCGGCAAGGCGGGTGAGCCGCGCGAACCGCTCCTCGACCAGCGATGTCCGGTCGCCGTCCATGCTCAGGCGTCCGACTTGCGGGCGGTTGGGTGCGCGGCGGGCCGGACCGTTCTCTGCACGGGAGCGCCTATTCTCCCGGCGCGCCGGTCAGGTGTTCGCCCGAGCTCATCGCGCGGTTCCAGACCCAGCCCAGCAGGGCGACGCCCACGGCGATGGCGCAGAACAGCCAGCCGCCGAACAGCATCAGCAGCCCTGCCCCGAACAGCAGCAGCCGGGGCCCGCGGCCGTAATGGCCCCGCCAGTAGCCCTCGGCCGCCACCGCGACCAGCGCCAGGCCGGCCACCGCGCTCACCACGGCAAAGACGATCTGCGGGATCGACCCGTTGAGCAGCAGCGAGGGCTGGTAGACGAAGGCGAAGGGGATGAGGAAGGCGCCGATGGCGATCTTCACGGCCTGCGCGGCGATCACCAGCGGGTTCTCGTCCGCGATCGCACTGGCCGCGTAGGCCGCCACCGCAACTGGTGGTGTCAGCGCCGACATCACCGCGAAGTAGAGCACGAAGAGGTGCCCCGCCAGCAGGTCGATGCCGAGGCTCTGCATGACCGGGGAGATCAGCACCGCCGCCAGGATATAGGCCGACGGGGTGGGCATCCCCATCCCCAGCAGCGTGGTCAGGATCGCGGCGATCACCAGCGACAGCAGCACGTCGGTGCCAGAGATCATGAAGACGAGGGTGGAGAATTTCGAGGCCAGCCCCGTCATGGTGATGCCGCCGATGACCAGCCCGGCCGCGGCACAGGCGCCGGCGACCGCCACCATGCGGAAACTGGTTTCCGACAGCACGTCGTAGATGTCCCTAAGACCCATCCGCGTGGCCCGGCGCAGCGTCGCCACCCCGACCACGCCCGCCAGCCCGTAAAGCGCGGAATAGGTCGGCGTGTAACCCTTCAGCAGCGCCCAGGAGATGATGACGAGCGGCACGATGAACAGCCCGCCATCCTTCATGATCTGGCCGAGCGGCGGGATGGTGGAGCGGTCGACGCCGCGCAGGCCTTCCTTGGTCGCCCGCAGGTGGACCTGCAGGTAGATCGGCACGTAGTAGAGCAGGGCGGGGATCAGCGCGGCGAGCGCGATCTCGGCATAGGCGATGCCGGTATATTCCGCCATGATGAAGGCCGCCGCGCCCATCACGGGTGGTAGCAGGCTGCCGCCGGTGGAGGCCGCGACCTCGACCGCCGCCGCAAAGGACGAGCGGTAGCCCATGGTCTTCATCATCGGGATGGTGACGCTGCCGGTGGTCACCACGTCCGAGGTCGGGCTGCCCGAGATGGTGCCGTACAGCCCCGAGGAGACGACGGCGATCTTCGCCGGCCCGCCCACGGCGCCGCCGGTCAGGTAGGCCGCGAGGTTGTAGAAGAACTGCGCGCCCCCGGCCTTCGACAGCGCCGTGCCGAACAGCACGAAGAGGAAGGCATAGGTCGCTGCCACCCGCAGCGGCACCCCGAAGAGCCCGTCGGTGGTGAAGATGGTGATGTCGACGAAGTGGTCGTAGGAGATCTCGCCATGGCCCAGCACCCCGCCGAGGTGGTCGCCCCAGAGGTTGTAGGCCAGGAAGATCAGCACGATGGAGGTCAGCCCGACACCGACCGTGCGCCGCATCGCCTCGATCGTGAGCGCGAGGATCAGCGAGGCGAACCCGATGTCATAGGCGCTGAGCGGGTCGAGCAGGGTGATCCGCTGCGCGATCTCCTCGGCCTGGCTGACGAAATAGGCGCCGGCGGCGACGGAGAGCGCGGCCAGCACCCAGTCGAGCAGGCCGACACGGGACCGCGACGAGGTGGGCAGCGGCCCGATCAGCGTGAAGGTCAGCACCAGCATCAGCGCGAGGAAGGTCATGGTCAGGGTGAGCGAATCCGCCCGGCTGAAGCCGGCGGCATAGACCACCCAGACCGCGGTGCCCGCGGCAAAGGCCTTGACCAGGTGGCCGGGCAGGCCCTCGGGCGCCCGGCGTGCGCCGGTACTGAAGAAGAACTTGAACACGAGCTTTCCGCCTTCGCGCTGGTATTTTCGCAAGATGCGGCGGGCGCGTCACGGGCGCCCGCCATCAGAGTGTCGCATCCGCCGGATCAGGAACCGGTGGCGTCGTAGACCTTCTGGGCCTCGGGGTGGTACGGCACGGTGGTCGCGCCCTTCATCAGCTCGACGTCGAGCGGGGCCATCGCCTTGTGCACGCCCTGCAGCTTGTCGACGTTGTCCACGAGCGCCTGGGTGATGTCCTTGACCATCTGCGGGTCGGCGTCCTTGCGGGCAAAGAGCTGCGCCGAGACGGTCAGCGTCAGCGTGTCCTCGTCGGCCCAGTCATAGGCGTCGGCGGGGATCGTGTAGCGCTGGATGTCCCATTCATCGATGACCTTCTGCGCCGTCTCGTCGGTGATCGGCAGCAGCTTGACGTCGATCGACGAGGCCAGTTCGCGGATCGAGGAGTGGTTCACGAAGAGCGAGTTCAGCAGCATGTCGACCCGGCGGTCGCGCATCAGGTCGCCCTGTTCGCTGGAGGCCGCGTATTCCACGCTGCCGCCCCATTCCTCGATCTGCTCGGGGCTGGCGCCGATGGCGTTCAGCATCTCCTCGCCGATGCTGCTGACGATGTTGCCGCGGCGGTTCAGCACGACCGTGATCGGCAGCTTCTTCTCGGCGATGTCCTCGAGCTTGGTCAGGCCGTTTTCCTCGGCGTAGTCGGCATTCACGATGGCCTGCATCGGCGCCCAGGAATAAAGCTGCGCGACGGTGGCCATGCTGTCGATCTTGCCCTGAAACGGCTCCAGCCCGCCCAGGGCGGCCTTGGCCTCGGCGTCGTGGATGATGGCCAGGTCGCATTTGCTCTGGTCCAGCAGCGCCACGTTGGCCAGCCCGCCGCCCGAGGTCTGGTAGGTCACGGTGGAGCCCGGGAAGGCCTCTTTCACCGCGGCATCGACACCGGCGCCCAGCAGGCTCCACAGGCCGCCCGGGCTCGCACCGCAGAGGGTCAGGTTGTAGGTCTGCGCCTGCGCGGCCCCGCCTGCCAGCGTGGTCAGCAGCGCGGCGCCGGCAAGGGCGCCCTTCAATACGTGTTTCATGATCTCCGTCCTCCCTGAAGGCTCAGTGCCCTCCCGGCACTTAGCTATCTAATATTATGCATCATAAATACCGCATAAGTATTGTCAACGCCAAGATCCTGTCTCTGGCCTCCCACGGGGCGCGGCGGAGCGGCCCTCTGCCCGGAGGCGTGCGGCGGCGGCGAGGGGAAGACGCGGTTTCCGGCGGAATGGCGCAACTCATGCGGGAGCAGGGGGCGGGTCCGGCGAGACTGTTGCGGGAAAAAATCCTTGGCACGGGGCACTCAGATATTGAAAGGTGGTGCAAATTCGGCAGAGTGCCTCTGCGTAATGTTATTGGTTCAGTCTCTGGCCCCCTCGCGGGCGGAAAGGTCGTTTTCATGAAGCGTTGCCTCTCGCCGGTCCTTGCCGCCTTGTTCTCCGCCGGCCTTCTGCTGCCGGCCCAGACCGAGGCCCAGACCGCAAGCGAGGTGACGCCGGAAAGCTTCACGCCGCCCCTTCGCAACCTCAACGGCGCGGTCGTCTTCAGCGGCCAGCCGGGCACCGAGGCGCCGGCGGGGTCGGAGGCCATCGGCATCACCCTCTCCGGGGTGGAGATCGAGGGCGCGCTGCCAAGCCTCTCCGCCGCCAATGCCCGCTATCGGGAAAGACTGACGCGCGGGCGCATCCCGGTCTCCGAGCTGTTCGAGGCGACGGCGGACCTGGAGGGCGCCTATTCCGATGCCGGCTTCGTCCTGACGCGGGTGGTCCTGCCGCAGCAATCGCTGCGCGACGGCGGCGTGCTGCGGGTCGAGGTGGTCAACGGCTTCGTCGAGCAGATCGATGCCAGCTCCGTCCCGCCCGAGGTCCGCAGCCGGGTGGAGGGACTGACCGAGCCGCTGCTGAAACGCTCCGGCGTAACCCTGCGCGAGCTGGAGCGCCAGCTTCTTCTGGCCGGCGACGTCTCGGGCGTGGCGCTGAACACCGCGCTCGCGACGGGGGCGCAGCCGGGCGGCACGCAGCTTGCGCTCGACGCCGATTACCGGCGGGTGACCGGCTTTGTCGGGGCGGACAACTTCACCGATGACGACCTCGGCCGCCCGGCGCTGAATTTCGGGATCGAGCTGAACTCGGCCCTGGGGCTGGGCGAGACGGTCTATGGTCGGCTGTCCTTCACCCCCGACGGCGTGCTGTCCGACGACCCGCGCTATCGCATCCTGGCGGCCGGCGCGGTGGTTCCGCTGGGCATGTCCGGGCTGACCATGAACGTTGAGCTGACGTCGAGCCGCACGCGGCCGGACGATCCGCTCGCGCCGACGGAATCGCGGTTCGACCGGCAGGCGCTGCGGCTGGTCTATCCCTTCATCCGTTCGCGCCAGGTCAACCTCTCGGGGCAGGTCGCGCTGGAGCACCTGACCGACGAACAGGACCTCGTGGGCGGCGCCTCGCTTTACGCCGACGAACTGACCGTGCTGCGGCTGGGGGGCAATGCCAGCTACCTGCAGGAAAGCGGCGCCTTCACCGAGGGCGGGCTGACCCTGTCGCAGGGCCTCGACATGTTCGGGGCGCGCACGGCGGCGGAGGCGGCGGCCAGCGGCACGCCGCTGTCGCGGGCGGGGGCGGATGCGGAGTTCACCAAGCTCACCGGCTCCATCCGGCACCAGCGGGCCCTGAGCGACGCGCTGGCGTTGACCGTGAGCGGGCGCTTCCAGACCTCGTTCGGCGATCCGCTGGTCACGTCGGAGCAATTCGGGATCATCGGTCCGAACGAGCTGTCGTCCTTCGATTCAGGCGCGGTGAGCGGTGACAGCGGCTGGGTGGTGCGGGCCGAGATGTCGATGCCGCAGCAGGTGACGCTGGCGGGCAAGGAAAGCACCGTCTCGCCCTATGTCTTCGCGGCCTATGGCGGCGTCCACCTGGAGCAGCCGACCGCGGTGGAGCAGAGTTACACGGAGGCCCGGTCCTACGGGATCGGCCTCGACATCCTGACTGCGGGCGGCTCGCCCTTCAGGTCGGGAAGCGTTCGTATCGAGTACGGCAGAGGAGAGCGTAGCGATGGTGGCCAGGACGACAACCGGCTCAGCCTGTCCGGCAATCTCCGGTTCTGAGCGCGCGCGGCGCCGCCGGCGCCAGATCATCGCCGCGCTGATCTCCTGCACGGCACCGGCCGCGCTGGTCGCCGATCCGCTGCCCACCGGCGGCAGCGTCGCCGCGGGCGACGTGACGATCAGCCAGCCCTCCGGCAACCGCATGGACGTCACGCAGGGGTCGCGCAACGCCGTCGTCAACTGGCGCAGCTTCGACATCGGCGCGGGCCACACGGTGGAGTTCCACCAGCCCTCCACCGACAGCGCCATTCTGAACCGGGTGACCGGCAATACGACCAGCGCCATCTACGGCAACCTCAAGGCCAACGGGCAAGTCCACCTGGTCAATCCCAACGGCATCTTCATCGGCCGCGACGGCAAGGTCTCGGCGGGTGGCGGCTTCGTGGCCTCCACGCTGGACATTTCCGACGAGGACTTCCTCGCCCGGCGCTACCGCTACAGCGGCACCGGCAGTTCGGCCGGGGTCGAGAACCGGGGCAGCGTCGAGATCGGGCGCGGCGGCTACGCGGCGCTGATGGGCGGCAAGGTGAAGAACGCCGGCACCGTGTCTGTCCCGCTGGGGCGCATCGGGCTGGCCTCGGGCGAACGGGTGACCCTCGACTTGTCGGGCGACGGCTTCCTGCAGGTCGCGCTGCCGACCGGCACGGAGATCGCCGAGGGCGAGGCGCTGATCGAGAATTCCGGCACCGCCAGCGCGGCCGGCGGCCGGGTCGAGATGAAGGCGGCCACCGCCCGCAGCGCGGCGCGCCACGCCATCAACCTCAGCGGCGTGGCCGAGGCCAGCTCGGTCGCGGTGCGGGGCGGAACCATCGTGCTGGGCGGCGGGGCAGGCGGGACGGTAACGGTCTCGGGCCGGGCCACGGCGCAGACCCGCTCGGTCGCCGCGCTCGACAGCTCTCCGCGGCCGCAGGCACGGCCCGGCGGCGAGATCGAGATCACCGGCGCCCGGATCGCCCTGCAGGGGGCGGAGCTGTCCACCAGCGGCACCGGCGGCGGCGGTCTGATCCGCGTCGGCGGAGATTTCGGCGGCGAGGGCGATCTGCCGCGCGCCTCGACGCTCACCGCCGATTCCGCCACCACGCTCAGCGCCGACGCGACGGACCGCGGCGATGGCGGGCGCATCGTGCTGTGGTCGGACTCCGAGACGCAGATGGCCGGCAGCCTGTCGGCGCGCGGCGGCGATGCAGGCGGCGACGGCGGCTTCATCGAGGTCTCGAGCGCCGGGCGGCTGGCCTATACGGGCCTGGCCGATACCCGCGCGGCCGCGGGCGAGTGGGGCATGCTGCTGCTCGACCCGGTCGACATCGTCGTCGATCCCGGCGCCGGCGGCGAAGACGACCTGGAGGCCAACCTCGCCAGCGGGAACGTCACGCTCGACACCTTCTCCTCGGTCGGCAGCGCGCCGGGCGATATCACCATCAACGCCGATATCGACTGGTCCGCCGCGACCACGCTGAACCTTCGGGCCGATAACGACATCCTTCTGAACGGGGCCATCAACGGGACCAACGGGGGCTTCACGCTCGATGCCTTCGGGACGATCACGCCCGGCACTGCCGGCGCGGTCGACGTCGCCTCGTTCGAGCTGCGCTCGGGCACCTGGAGCCAGGTGGGCGCGGATATCGCGGCCTTCGACGCCGCGGATTTCATCATCTGGTCGGGCTCCACCTTCGTGCGGGCGGTCGGCGGAGACGGCGGCGCCGGCACGCCCTACCTGATCGGCGACATCTTCGGCCTGCAGGGGGTCGGCACCACGAGCGAGCCCCAAAACTGGGCGCTCAACAACGATATCGACGCCTCGCCCACGCTGAACTGGAGCGGCGAATTCGACGGGCCCGGGTTCTCCCCGCTCTACCTGGCCGGGACGTTCGACGGCGGGTTGCACACGATTTCCGGCCTCTACATGAACCGCCCCGACAATGGCGAGACGGCGCCGACCGCGGGGCTGTTCGACCTGATCGACAGCGATGCCTCCGTCAGCCGCCTGTTCCTGACCGGCGCCGACATCACCGGTGCGCGCGGCGGGGTGCTGGCGGCCACGAACCAGGGCACGATCAGCGCGGTTTCGGTCGACGGCACGCTCGCCGTCAGCGAGGGCGGATCCGGGGGCCTCGTCGGGGTCAATGGCGGGGATATCGAGGACAGCGTCGCGGATGTCGCGGTGACGGCGGCACTGGACGGGATCATCAACGATACCGGGGAATATGTCGGCGGGCTGGTCGGCGATGCCGGCGGCGCAATCCGCAGGTCGCATTCCGAGGGCAGCGTGACGGTCACGCTCGACGGGACCTCGGGCATCCTGCTGGGAGTCGGCGGGCTGGTCGGCAACTTCTTCGGGCTGGAGATCGAGGATTCCTATTCCAACGCCGACGTGACCGTCAGCGGCGCCACCTCCGGCGGAGTCTCCGTCTATGCGGGCGGTTTCGGCGGGCTGCTCGACGCGGCGGTGAACACCTCCTATTCCACCGGTACGGTGAGCGACAGCTCCGACGCCACGACCAGCGAGGTGGGCGGGTTCGCCGGCTCGGACGGTTTCACGGAGACCGGGGGCGACACGAATTTCTGGGATACCGATCGCTCCGGCCTGGCCACCAGCTCCAGCGCCACCGGGCTCACCACGGCGGAGCTGCGCGATACCGAGGGCTTCATCTCGCTCGCCGGGTCGCTCGGCTGGGATTTCGCCGATAGCTGGGCCCCGGGCGAGACCGGTCGCGACCCGGTGAACTACACCACCTCGCGAGTGATCTTCGTCGAACCGGATCCGCTGACGCTGACCTATGGCGAGACGGTGGGCGCCACGGCGACCGGATCCGTCCATGGCGGTCCGCTGGTCTATGTGTTCGGCCCCGATGGCGACACGCTCGACACCACGCCGGTCTTCGCCGACCCCGTCTTTGCCGCAGAGACGGTGGGCACCACCAGCTACACGGCGGACGAGACCGACCTGACCTCCGACCTGGGCGAAACCTACGATGTCGTGGCCGTGGAGGGCGCGGCGGATATCACCCCGGCGCCGCTGACGGTCACCGCCAACGACCAGAGCAAAATTTATGGCGATACGCTGAGCCTCGGCCTGCCGGACGTGACCGTGGACGGGCTGGTCTTCAGCGACACGGTGGACGGCGCGACCGTGACCAGCACCGGCACAGATGCCGCGGCCGGGGTGTCCGGCAGCCCCTATTCGATCGAGGTGAGCGACGCGACCGGCACCGGGCTGTCGAACTACGACATCACCTATGTCTTCGGGACCCTGACGGTGGATCCGCGGGACCTGACCATCACCGCCAACGATCAGACCAAGACCTATGGCGACACGCTGGTCTTCGGAACGGGTGACGTGACGGTCGACGGGCTGGTGCTGGACGACAGCGTCGACGGCGTCACCCTGTCCAGCCCCGGCGCCGGGCCGGAGGCCACGGTGTCCGGAAGCCCCTATGTGATCACCGCCGAAGGGGCGGAGGGATCCGGGCTCGAGAACTACAACATCACCTATGTCGACGGCGGGCTGACCGTCACCCCCCGCGACCTCGTCATCACCGCGCTGGACCAGAGCAAGGAATACGGCGAGGCGCTGAGCCTCGGGCTCTCGGACGTCACCGTCGCGGGGCTGGTGAATACCGACAGCGTGGACGCAGTCACGGTGACCAGCGCGGGGACAGCGGCGGATGCCGACGTGGCCGGTTCCCCCTACCTTGTCGTCGCGAGCGATGCCGAGGGCACCGGGCTTTCCAATTACGACATCACCTATGTCGAAGGCGCGCTGACCATCGACGGCCGGGACCTGTTCATCACGGCGCTCAACCGGGCCAAGACCTATGGCGACCTGCTGTCGCTCGGGCTGGCGGATGTGGAGATCACCGGCCTGCTGGACGGTGACAGCGTGGATGCCGTGACCGTCAGCAGCGACGGCTCCGCCGCGACGGCGACGGTCGGCGAGTCCCCCTACGTGATCACGGCCAGCGATGCTGAAGGCACGGGGCTGGGCAATTACGACATCACCTATGTCGACGGGGAGATGACGGTCTTCCGCCGCGACCTCTACCTGACCGCCAACGACCAGACCAAGGTCTATGGCGATGCGCTGACCCTCGGGCTGGGCGATGTGGAGATCGACGGCCTCGTCAACGACGACAGCGTGGACGACGTGGCGATCACCAGCGGCGGGGCCGGGGTGACGGCGGGCGTCTCCGACTCTCCCTACTCGATCGACATGGGCGCGGCCGAGGGTTCGGGGCTGGAGAACTACGCGATCTCGTACCTGTCGGGGGCACTGACCGTGACCCCGGCGCCGCTGACCATCACCGCGAACGACCAGGTGAAGGAGCCCGGCGACAGCTTCACCTTCGACGGGACCGAGTTCACCGTGCGCGGGCTGAAGGTGGAGGGCGACAGCGTCGACAGCGCGATGCTGTCCAGCGATGGCGCCTCGGCCGAGGCCCCCGCGTCGGAAAGCCCCTACACCATCTATATCGACGGTCCGGAAGGCGAGGGGCTGGAGAACTACGACATCACCCTCGTCGAGGGCAACATGTATGTCGGAAGCACCGAGCCGCATAACCCGCCGCCTCCGCCGCCGCCGGGCTTCGTCGTGCCCAACCCCCCGGACCAGGTGAACGTGTCGCTCACGGGGCTGGACTCCTCGCCCGGGACACCGGTGGCGAGTGGCGGTGGCGCGCGCAGCGTGGAACAGGCAGAGCAGACGCTGGGCCTCGTCCGGACCATCGCCGGCACGCTCGAGCAGAGCGCCAGCGCCTGTTCCGGCGGCGGCGGCGATGTCAGCCGGGTGCTCGAATGCCTGTCCAACGCGCTCGGGGATTTCGCCGACAGTCTCGACGATGTGTCCACCGATCTGCCGCCGGGGATGGAAAACGTCGCCCGCATCGTACAGGATGCACGGCGCGGGGTGGACGCGGCGCGGGCCCGGGCGGAAAGCCGGCTCGCCAGCGCCACCACCGATGCCGAGCGCCAGGCGATCCGCGACGACGCCCTGCGCGAGGCACAGGCGGCGGTCGGCAACGCGGCCACCGAGATCCGCAAGGCGATCACGCTGGTGCGGGCCGACGACCCGGAGCTGGCGCAGCTTCAGCGCGAAACCATCACCACGGTCGCCGCGGCGGTGGACAGCGTGAACATCGAACTCTCCCGCGCCGTGGGCCTCTGAGCCCCGGCCGGGACCGAGGCAAGCGGAGAGTAAGCCATGCCCCTGCTTCGACTGCTGCTGATCGTGGTGGCGGCGCTCTGGCTGGTGCCGGCCGCGGCGCAGCAACGCGTCGCCCTGGTCATCGGCAATTCCGACTACAAGACCGTCGGCGCGCTGGAGAACCCGTTCAACGACGCCTCCGACATCTCCATCGCGCTGGAGGGGCTGGGCTTCGACGTGCTGCTGGGCACCGATCTCGGCCATGACGAGATGCTGGAGGCGACCGACCGCTTCGGCGCCATGGCGGCGGAGTCTGACGTGGCGCTGGTCTATTATGCCGGCCACGGCTTCCAGGTGGACGGGACGAACTACCTCGTGCCGGTCGATGCCGCCATCGCCCGGGCCGAGGACGTGCCGGACCAGACGCTGCCGATGCAGATGATCCTCAACGCCATGGCAAAGGCGCCAGGGCTGAAGCTGGTCTTCCTCGACGCCTGCCGCGACAACCCCTTCGGCGCCGCGCTGGAAGAGGGCGACATGGGCGAGGGGCTGGCCCGGGTCGGGACGGAGAAGGATTTTCTCTTTGCCTATTCGACCCAGCCCGACAACGTGGCCTATGACGGGACCGGGCGGAATTCGTTCTTCACCGAGGCGGTGCTGAACCACATCTACACGCCCGGCCAGGACATCGCGCAGATGCTGATCAACGTGCGGCGCGACGTGATCGCGTCCACCGGCGGGCGGCAGGTGCCGTGGGACAATTCCTCGCTCACCCAGCAATTCCGCTTCGACACCTCGCCGCCCACCGCCTCGGAAGAGACGCTGCTGTGGCAGGTCGCCGCCAAGGCCCGCGATCCGCAGCTCATGGAGCTCTACATGGATCGCTACCCGCAGGGCGATCACCTGGGCGACGTGGTGGCCTTTCTCGAGACGGAGCCGGACACGCTGACGCGCAACCTGGGCCAGATGGCCGAGGACGGGGCAGAGGCCGACCGGCTGTGGAGGCTGGCGCGGCGGACCCGGATGCGCCCACTGCTGGAATTCTACCTGGAGGAGTATCCCCAGGGCGAACATGCCGGCCAGGCCCGCCGACTGCTGGAGACCATTCCCCGCCCCGAGGATGCCGCGCCCGGCGCGGTCTGCGAACGGCTCGCCACCCATCCCCGGGACGCCACGGCGGTCAATGGCGGCGTCAGCTTCGACTGGCTGCAACGCAACGCGCTGGCCGCGATCCAGGCCTGCAGTGCCGCGGTGACGCAATCGCCCGAGCTGCCGCATTACATGGCGCTGCTGGCGCGGGCGACCGCCGCCTCGGGCGATCTGGAACGGGCGGTGCAGCTTTACAAGCGCGCTTCCGACCGGGGCGATCTGCGTGCCATGGTCAGCCTCGCGCAGCTGTACGAGGCCGGCAACGGGGTGCCGCAGGAACCGCAGACCGCCATGACGCTCTACGAACGCGCCGCCGAAGGGGGCAGCCACGACGCCCAGATCAACCTGGCCGTCGCCCTGTTCCAGGGCGCGGGGGTGGCGCAGGATACCGACCGCGCCATTTCCCTGCTGCGCCAGGCGGCGGATAGCGGTTCGGCCAAGGCGACCTACAATCTCGGCGTGCTGGCGCAGGACGGCGCCATCGACACACCGGCCGCCGCACTGGACTATTTCGAGCGTGCCGCGGCCGAAGGCGAAAGCCCCGCCTTCCGCGCCGCGGCCATCCTGCTGGACGAAGGCAGGGGTGTGTCCCGCGATCCCGGCCGCGCGGCGAACATGCTGCTGCGCGGGGCGGCGGAAGACCGGGGCGAGATCCTGCAGATGCTGAGCGAAAGCGCCGATCAATGGAGTCGCGAGACCCTTCGCGAGGTGCAGTCGCGGCTGAAAACAGCCGGGTTCTACACCAAGGCGGTGGACGGCGTGCCGGGCCCGAACTTCACCGCCGCGCTGGAGAAATGGCGCAATGGCGGGTTCGACGCCGACGTTCTGGTGAACTGAAGGCCACGGGCCGTGCTACCCCGCCCGGAGGCGCGGCGCCTGCCGGCGCATTGCCGGGACCGCGCGAAAGGACAGATCGGCCAGAACCATGGCCGCGACCATCGCCAACACCTCCACCACCGCGGACCCGCCGCTCCAGGCATTGGCGTAGATCATGGCCAGACAGGCCGCCAGGAACCCCGCGAGCGCCGAAAGGATTGACCGGCCCGCAACGCATTCCAGCGCCAGGCCCACGGCCATCCCGGCCAGCATCGCGGGGCAGCCGCCCGCCAGCCAGATCAGCAGCAGCGGGTCGAAGCTCGGGGTCGAGAGGCACAGCGCACCGCCGCCACCATGCCAGTAATCGAGGCCGGCGCCGGCGATCATGAGGGAATGACCGGGCGCAATCAGGCAGCGCAGGGCGGCGGTGGGCAGGGCCATCCGCTCAGGCCAGCCGGAACCTGTAGAACAGGCAGGGCTGCGTCAGGACAAAGCGGCCATCGTCCAGCGGTTCGGCAAACCGCTCGAACTGGGCCTCCACGTCGGCCACCACCTCCGGATCGCGCGCCTTTTCCGCCCGCTCGGGATCGACGGCGACGGAGCCCCGGATGAAAGCCGCGGCATCGGCATAGGGACGCACCAGCTCGTATTCCACCGTCTCCAGCAGATCGAACCGACCGGGTGCCGAGGCGAGGAAGGCCTGGCTGTCGGTGCGCACCTCCGTTTCGTCCTCGATCCGCCGCATGACGCTGGACAGGTGGCCCTGCGGTTGCGGCTCGAACACGAAGAACCCGCCCCCGGGCGCAGGACGCGGGCGATCTCGTCGATCATGGCGGGCTGCGCTTCGGCGGGAATGTGGTGGAAGCTGAAGACGCAGCAGACCGCGTCGAAGCTCTGGTCGGCGAAGGGCAGGGAGCTGCCGTCGCCCAGCACCAGCCGCGCCTCCTCCAGCCCCGAGGCGCGGGCGCGGGCCAGGGTCTCCGGCTCCACCTCCAGCCCGACGGCGTCCGCCCCGTGGTCCAGCAGGGCCCGGACGAAGCTGCCGTCGCCGCATCCAACGTCCAGCATGCGACGATCGGCAAAGCTCCAGTGCGGCGCCAGCCGGGCCAGGTGCTGCTCCGGCCCCGGCGGGGGCGCGGAGCGCGTCATGGGCCGGTCGCGATCAGCCACAGCAATTGCTCTTGAACCGTGCCGGCTCCACGCCGGAATGGCCACAGCAGCCGCCGGCCCAGAAATCCGCCCCGGCGCCGTGGCAATACTTGCCGTCGGCCTCCACCATTTCCATGAAGCGGGGGTGGTCGTTGCGGCAGATGTCGAGCTCGTGCTTGACCCAGCCCAGCGGATCGGTGCCGTAATCGTCCCAGTAATCGCCCTTCATGTTCAGGCCGGGCACGGCGGGGTTCCAGGATTCGTCCATCCACAGATCGACGTCGCCGTATTTCGCCGCCATCTTGCGGATCGCCGGGTCTTCCAGCGCCAGCAGGCGGCCGTTCTCGATCAGCAGCTCGTTGTCGCCGCTGGGCATCTCCAGCTCGTAGGTCGGGAAGTAGAGGTGCAGGTGCCAGTGGCCCACCGGCAGCCCCTGCCGCGCGGCGCGGCGTTCGTCCATCGACGAGATGATGGTGCCGAAGCCCATGTGGATCACGCCCGACCGCACCCGTTCATAGAGGCAGTTGACGAAGCCCGAGGGGAAATCCTTGCGCGGGCGGTGGATGTGCGGGTTGGTCCCGATGGAGGCCTCCCACCAGTACATCAGCCCCTTGCCGGGCATGCCGGGATATTGCAGGTGGTCGGTCTGCTGCTTCATGTCGCGCAGCTTGTCCCCGAATTCGCCGCCGGCATTGATCTCCATGATCTTGGAGTTCTCGACCACGAGCTGGGTCCAGTCGCAGGGGGCGATGTGGTTGGTGGTGCCGGCGATCACGCCGTTGCCGTCCTCCTTGCCCTTCAGGAACATCCAGGGCCGGCCGGTGATGTGGCCCGGCAGGTAGGTGGCGCCGAACTTGGGGTTGCCCTCCCAGGTGCTGTTGACCAGCTCGGGATTGTAGAACTCGCGCTTGCTGTCCCAGTAGCCGTCGTGGTTGGTGAACTCGATATCCGTCCCCTCGGGGTCGGTGATCCGCGCCCGCTTGGCCGCGCGGATCCGGTCCCAGGTCCACTTGTCCATGGCGTTGAGAACCTCGATCGGCATCGCATGGGCGGGGGAGGCGAGGATTTCCGGCGTGATGAAGGGCATGCGCTGGATCTTGACGTACTTGTCGGTCAGCACCGGTCCGCCGTAACCCATCAGGATCTTGTCGAATTCCTGTTTGGCGGCGACCTCTTCCCACTCGTCCATCCACTGGGCCAGCTCCTTGGTGCGGAAGAGGTAGTAATCCACCTCGTCCGCGCCGACCCATTGCCGGACCTCGCCTCGGTCGATGTAGCGGATCTCGTATTTAACGCCGTATTTCTCGAGGATCTTCTTGCAGGCCTCGATCACCATCTCGCTGTGCCAGTTGTCGACCCGCAGCATCACCCGCTCGCCGGGCTGGAGATCCCAGCAGGCGTTGAGCCCGTGGTTGTAGGGCCGCTTCGCCACGTGCTCGAGATAGGGCAGAAGCTGGTCGGGATGGGTCACCTCCACGTAGGGGGGGCAGCGCGGGGGGCGCGAGCCGGAGAGCGGCGGCGAGTCGAAACGGGGGGCGAGCTGCTGACCCGAGCGGATCTTCTGTTCGAGGTTCATTGCGTGAGACTCCTGTAGGTAGGGCACGGCAGGATCGGCCTGCCGGAAAGACGAGCGAAGGCGCGCGCGGTCAGGCGGCCGGGATGACCTCGTGATCGCGCCACCAGGCATCGGCCGAAACGCCGAGGCCGGGGGTGTCGGGCACCTTCATGGCGCCGTCCACGATCGGCGGCGGGGCGGCCACGTCCTCGGCGAAGAACCGGGCGGTGCCGATCCCGCTGGGGGTGGGCGTCTCGGCCAGCGCCGCGACATGCACGGCGAGGTGCAGGCCCACCGCCGTCTCGAGGCTCGCGGTCACCGTGGTGACGATGCCCGCCTCGGCCGCGCGGTCCATGATGTTGCGGGCGATGTCCGGGCCGCCGACGCGCTGCGCCTTCAGCACCAGGAAATCGGTGGCCTCGTTGGCGATGATCTCCTCCAGGTGGTCCGGCGAGCGCAGGGAATCGTCAAGCGCGATCGGCACCGGCTGGGCCTTGCGCAGCGCGCGGTAGGCGTCGAGCCCCGAACCCCTGACCAGCGGCTCCTCGCAATACTCGATGTCGAAGCGGGACATGGCGCGCAGCTGCTCCGCCGCCCAGTCCACCGGCCAGCTTTCGTTCGGGTCGATGCGGATGGTGATGTCCGGAAACGCCTCGCGGATGGCACCGACGCGGGCGATGTCGAGCTCACGGTCGTTGGTGGATTTGACCTTCACCGTGGTCTGGTGGTTGGCCAGCGCCGCGCCGCTGCTTTCGACGCAACCCTCGGGGGTGGCGTCGGTGATCAGCTCGTTGACCGGCACCGCGGCGGGGATCCGGCGATCGGCACCGCCGACGTAACGCGCAAGGGTCTGCCCCGCGGCCGCCGCCATCGCCGAATGCCAGGCGGTGGAGATGCCGCAGCGCAGGCGGCCCGCCGCCCCCCGCGCGTCAAGCTGCGCGAGGAAGTCCGGCGCCTCGGGGTCGAGCCCCTCGACCAGCGCGGCGCAATCGGCGGCGAAGCTGTCCAGCGTCACCTCCTCGTGCGGCGGCGGCGCGGCCTCGCCCCAGCCCACGGCACCATTGCCCAGGTCGAGGCGCAGGATCAGGCCGGCGCGCGTCATGTGGGTTCCCTTCGACCAGCGGTAGGGAATTTTCAGCGGTTGCCGATAGGGGCTGATTTCGAAAGCTGTCACCTGGCTCTCCTTTCTTGTTCACGCGGTTCCGGCCAGCAGGACGGCATTGTCCGGCGGCAGGCGCAGGCTGACCTCGTCCCCCGGCGTGCGCAGGTTGGCCGAGGAGGCGCTGACGGAGAGCCGCTGGTTGCAGGTGGTCTCCACGTCGTATTCGACATGCTTGCCGGAGAAGACGGTGCTCACGATCCGGCCCGACAGCACGTTGCAGGCATTGCTGGAGGGATCCACGAACTCCGTGTGTTCCGGGCGGACGAAGACATGCGTCGCCTCGCCGCCCAGGTCGGTGTTCACCTTGGCCAGGATCTTGCCGAAGCTCGTCTCGACGAGGAACCCGTCGCCGACCCGTTCCAGCGGGCGGCAGGGGAAAAGCTGCGCCTCGCCGATGAACTGCGCGGTGAACAGGTTGCGCGGCTTGAGGTAGAGGTCATGCGGCGTGCCGACCTCGATCACCTTGCCGCCATGCATCACCGCGATCCGGTCCGACAGGCTCAGCGCCTCGTCCTGGTCGTGGGTGACGTAGATCGAGGTGGTGCCCACGTTGCGCTGAAGGTCGCGCAGCTCGGCGCGCATCTGCTCGCGCAGCTTGGCGTCGAGGTTCGACAGCGGCTCGTCCAGCAGCAGGACCTTGGCTTCCTTGATGACCGCCCGGGCCAGCGCGACCCGCTGCTGCTGCCCGCCCGACAGCATGGTGGCGGGTCGGTCGGCCTGGCTGGTGAGGCCCACCATCTCCAGCGTGCGGTCGACGATGCGGCGGCGTTCCGCGCGGCGCATGCCCTTCACTTCCAGCGGGAAGCCCACGTTCTCGGCGACGCTCATGTTGGGCCAGATCGCGTAGGACTGGAACACCATGGAGATGTCGCGCTTCTGGGTCGGCATCGCCTTTCCGCTCGTCGCGTCGAAGACCGGGTTGCCGTCGATGCTGATCCGGCCGCCCTGGGGCGTCTCCAGGCCCGCGATGCAGCGCAGCGTGGTGGTCTTGCCGCAGCCCGAGGGGCCCAGCAGGGTGAAGAACTCGCCGTCCTTCACCGAGAGGCTGATGTCGTCCACCGCGAGATGGCGCGCGGAGGCCGAGATGTATTCGACTCTGAGATTCTCGATATCCAGCATGTGTCAGGCCTTTACTCCGACCAGTCGTCCGCGGGCCGACAGGATCTGCCATGCGGAGACGAGGATGATCATCGCCAGGATCAGCCAGAGGCCGACCGCCGACGCCTTGTTGGGTTCGCCGCCGGTCCAGTAGCCCCAGAGGAGCACCGGCACGGTCTTGTTGTCGAAGCCTTGCAGCAGCAGCGCCGAGCTGAGTTCGCGCAGGCAGTGCGACACCACCCAGATCCAGACCGCGACGATGGCGGGCAGGGTGAGCGGCACGACGACCCGGCGCATGGTGCGGAACCAGCCGGCGCCGCTGGCGCGCGAGGCTTCCTCCAGCTCGGGGCTGAGCTGCAGCATCACGTTATGCGTGGTCCGGGTGCCGAAGGCGATGTAAGTGGTGACGTAGGCGATCACGATGATCCAGATCGTGCCGTAGATCGGCAGGGACCCGAGCGTCAGGTAGACATAGGTCAGCGCGACGCCGATCATCGTGCCGGGGATCGCCAGCGGCAAAAAGCTCAGCAGGTCGATCAGGTTGCGCCCCGGCGCCTTGGACCGGATCACCAGCCAGGACACCAGCACCGACAGCAGGGCCACGATGGTCGCGGCCAGCCCGCCGATGATCACCGAGTTCTGGGCCGCCGACATGGCACGGCTGTTGGCGAAGAACGCCATGTGGTTCGCCATGGTCATCTTCGGGATCATGTCCAGCGACACGCCCGCCTGGTACGGCATCAGGCTCGTCCAGATCAGGATGGCGATGGGCGCGATCGTAGCGAAGAAGAAGTAGAGCGACACGAAGGTCACGGCCGGGGCCTTCCAGCGGCGCAGCTTGTAGGGGCGGATGCGGAAGGACTTGCCGGTCATGGTCACGTAGCGCGAGGCGTTGCGCGTGGCGCGGCGGTAGCCCCAGGTGATCATCAGCAGGATCACCAGGAAAAAGACCGCCATGGCGCTGATCGGCCCGTATTCGGCCAGCCCGCCCGGCGCGTCGTTCACCAGGTAGACGATCTGGCTCGACAGCACGAAGATCCCCACCGGCATGCCCAGCGTGCCGGGAATGTCGAAGACCAGCAGCCCGAACATCAGCAGCAGCCCGGTGGCAGCCAGCAGCGAGGGGAAGAGCACCGGCAGCATGACCCGGCGGATCATGGTGAAGATCCCCGCCCCGCTGGTGCGCGCGGCCTCTTCGAGGTTCGGGTCCATATTGCGGAAGGCCGGCGACAGGATGAGGAAGGTCGTCGGCGCGAGCGACAGGCTCTCGACGAAGATCATCCCCTGCATGGAGAAGATGTCGAACAGGTGACGGCCCTCGCCCATGAGCGGCGACAGGATCTCGTTGAAGAACCCGGTGCGGGGGCTCGCCAGCATGACCCAGGCGATGGCCAGCAGAACCGGCGGGGTCGCCATGGGCAGCAGGATCATGACGCGCACGAAGCCGCGGGCGGGCAGGTCGGTCCGCTCCACCAGCCAGGCCATGAGGATGCCGATGGTCAGCGCGCCCATGGCCGATCCGATAGCGAAGATGAAGGTGGTCCCGGCCATGCGGTAGAAGGCGGGGTCGGAATAGGTCTCGGCGAAGTGGTCGAGCGTCCAGCCGGGATCGAGCGGCATGCCCGTGGGTTTGACGCTGCTGACCAGCAGGATGACGAGCGGGACCAGGACGAGGTAGGCCAGAAGGCCGAGCATGAGAAGGCTGGGCAGCCATTTCTCGAATGCGAAGGACCGTCCCTGTAGCGTGGCGGTTTGCACGGCGAATTCCTTGGATCAGTCGGTAGATGAAGGTGGCGCGGAGCGGGATGCCGCCCCGCGCCACCGCCGCTTCAGCGGGCCTCGCCGGCCCCGGCGAGGATGCCGTTGAATTCCTCGGAGATGACGGAATAGTCCTCGGTCTCCGACGGGGCCCATTCACTGACATTCTTGCCCTGCACCAGGTCGTGGGTCTTGGTGCCCTCGATCAGGTGGCTGCCGCGGTTGGTCGCCGCCTCGTAGGCCTTGTTGCCCTCGGTCGAGGCCAGCCAGCTCAGCATGACCTTGGCACCGGCCGCGTTCTTCGCCTCCTGCGAGATGGAGGTGTAGATCGTGTGCATCGGCGTCGGGTCCAGCGCCTTGAGCTTGACCGGCGCCCCGGCCTGGATCGGCGGCTGTGCCGTATGGAAGAAGCCGACGGCCAGGTCCACTTCACCCGCGCCGACCTGCTGGGCCATCGGGAAGGTGGACTTGAACAGGAAGGGGTCGAGCTTCACGTATTCGCGCAGATGCTCCTCGGCCTTGTCCTTGCCCCAGGCCTTGGCGAGCTGCGCCCAGGACGCCGCGCGCACCCAGGAGCCCGTCCGGCCCTTCCACTTCTCGTCGAGCAGGTCGTCCCAGCTGGTGGGCACTTCGTCTTCCGACACGTTGTCGGAATTGTAGACCAGCACGTAGACCGAGGCCGCGGTGGCCACGGTGAAGTCGGTCGGCATCAGCTTCTCGTCGATGCCCAGCTCTTCGCCGTCGAGCTGCATCAGGATGCCGCGGTCGTTGAGCTGCCAGATGTGGTCGGCGCCGCCGGTCAGCAGGTCGGCGGTGTAGCCGCGCGCCTGGGTCTCCTGCACCGCGCGGGCGGCGAACTGGTTGCCGCCGGTGATGCGCACGTGCTGCACCCGGATGTCGGGATAGGTTTCGTTGAACGCCTCGATAATCTTGTCGGCATCATCCTCGGGCGAGCTTTCGTACCAGACCACCGGCGGGCCGTCTGCGGCCTCGGCGGCCAGGTCCTCGAGCGGCTGGGCCTGCGCGGTGCCGGCCGCGAACAGCGCGGCGGTGCATGCAGCGGCACAGAGTCCCGCCCATTTCGTCATCAACATTCCGGTTCCTCCCTATGTCGTGGTGCCGCGGGTCACGTTCCTCCCTGACCCGTCGACATTTTCCGCCCTTCCGGACGAACGGCCCCCGGTCATGCGACCGGCGGCCATTAGGGAAACTGTGCATGCCGCCTCCCTGCGCCGCCGCCGCAGATCCGCATGATTGCATGCAGTTCCTTGGCAAAACGCCAGAAATGGCTTACGCAGCGAAAGCGTTCGGCCCTGGGGCGGACCGTGCGTGCAAAGGCTGCGGCGAGTCGCGTCGTCTCCCTTGTTTTAGACATTGCATGCAAAATATATCTTGGTCAAACATGTTTTCGGGGAAAAGATGATCAAATCAGACAAACTGCATGCAAGTGATGATCCCATGACCAAGCAGACCGGCCTCGACAAGGCGACGCAATCGCTGCGGGAAAGCCTGTTTTCCGGGGCCTTCCATCCCGAGGAACGCGTTGGAGAGCATGCAGTCGCGGAACGGCTCGGCGTCAGTCGCACGCTGGCGCGGCTCGCCATGGGGGCGCTGGAGCGCGAGGGGCTCCTGCTGCGCTCGCCGCGCCGCGGCTTCACCGTGCGCAGCTTTTCCATCGACGAGATCGTCGGCGCCATCGAGATCCGCGGCGAGCTGGAGGCGATCGCCGCGCGCAAGCTTGCCGAGGCAGGCTTCACCGAGGAACAGGACCGCTATTTCGCCGGCCTGCTGGAGGAATCGGCGGCCATCCTGCGGGCAGGCACGGTGACGCTGGACAACCGGCAGCGCTGGACCGAGCTGAACGAGGAGCTGCACAGCGGCATGATCCGCGAAGCCGGCGTGACCGCCCTGCGCGAAGCCTTCGTCCAGGTGGTGCGCCTGCCGCTGGTGGCGCCGCGGGTCATCGTCTTCGACACCGGCGATCCGGAATACAGCCGCCCGCAGCTCGAAACCGCGCAGCGCGATCACCAGCGCATCCTCGACGCGATCCGCGCCCGCCAGGGGACCCGCGCCGCCGAACTGATGCGCGACCATTCCCTGCGCAGCGGTGAGAACAAGAAGCTCAACCTCAAGCGGATGCAGGACAGCGCCACGCTGCGCAGCCTCCCGGGCGGCCCGCTGATCTCGCTCTCGACCCCCGAGGATGAAAGCTGCAGCTAAGCCGCGCGGGCCGGGCCGACTGCATAACATAAGACGGATTACCCGTAGACGGTTCAACCCGCCGCGCCTCCCTCCTGATCCCCCCCGGAACGCTGATCCGGCAGCTTCGCCAGGCGCGCCTGGGCAACGGGCTCACGCCTCCGACCGATGCACCACGCGCGCGGCGGCGAGGCGTCCTGACGATCTGCGGGACTGGCGGACCAGCGTCACCGTGTAGATCACCAGCGCCAGCCAGATCATCGGAAAGGCGATCATCCGCGCCGTCCCGAAAGGTTCCTCGAAGATCAGGACCGCGGTCAGGAAGATCATCGTCGGCGTGATGTATTGCAGGATCCCGATGGTCGAGAGCCGCAGCAGCTTGGCCCCGCTGGCATAGATGACCAGCGGCACGGCCGTCACCAGCCCCGCCCCCAGCAACAGCCAGGTGTCGCCCGGCGACCCGGTGGCGAAATGGCCGCCACCCTCCAGGCCGATCCAGACGATCCAGGCCAGCGCGAAGGGGCTCAGCAGCACCACCTCGAGGAAGAAGCCCTGGGCCGGGCCGACCGGCAGCTTCTTCTTGAAATAGGCGTAGAACCCCCAGCTGAGCGTCAACCCGAGCGCCGCTATGGGCACCCGCCCCGTATCCACCGCCAGCACCACCACGGCCAGGGCCGCCAGCGCGATGGCGCAAAGCTGGGCGCGGCCGAGCTTTTCGTTCAGCAGAAAGGCGCCCAGGGCGACGCTGAAGAGCGGGTTGATGTAATAGCCGAGCGCCGCGTCGAGCGCGTGACCCGAGGTGATCGCCCAGACATAGGTCCCCCAGTTGACGGAGACGAGGCTTGCGGTCACCGCCGCCATCCCCAGCGTGCGCGGATTGCGCAGCGCGGCCCCGATGTTCGCCGTGCGCCACATGGCCAGCAGGATCACCGCCGCCACGGGGACCGACCACAGGATCCGGTGGGCGATGATCTCCACCGCCGGCACATGGTCGAGCGCCTTCATGTAGAGCGGCAGGAACCCCCAGATGACATAGGCGGCAACGGCAAGGAGAAGCCCCCGGGGGCTGTCTTCACTGGATGTGGCCAAGTCACCCTCCTCCGAGTCTTCGCCCCGGAGGCTTAGACCTCCGCCGCGGGGCTGCCAACTCGAAAGGGGCGCCGGCGGCCCGGGATGGACCCGGCGGGATCGGACGGGTGCGCCCCCCTGGGCGTTGCCCCGTTAGGGACGAAGCTCCGGCAATTTGCATGCATTGCCGGCGAGGCGCTTTCAGCTCCGCGCAATCCGAATGGCCCGTGCACCGTGGTGGTTGCTGGTAAACCCAGCCGCCGAGGTGGCAGGCAACCCGCTCGAATCAGCCGAAATGTATACAATCCGGCCCGCGAACCCGCGGCCTTTACCGGCAGGGCACAAGCCGATGACGCTCGCCAGCCAGCCCACGAACCCCCCTTTTTCCCCTTTATACCAAGCAATGCCTTGAGCGGCGCGGGCGCTTGTGTGCAAGAAGGAGCGCACACGAGATGGAAAGCAAGATGACGACATTTGTACTCACCGTCCAATGCCTGTCCCAACGCGGGATCGTGGCCGCGATTTCGGGCTTCCTCGCAGAGGCGGGCTGCAACATCACCGATGCGGCGCAGTTCGACGACATGGAATCCGGCAAGTTCTTCGCCCGGATCAGCTTTACGCCGGAAACCGGGGCCACGCTGGAGGAGCTGCGCGAGACCTTCGTGCCGGTGGCCGAGAGGCTCGACATGACATGGCAGCTTCAGGACAGCGCCACCCGCATGAAGGTGCTGCTCATGGTGTCCAATTTCGGGCATTGCCTGAACGACCTGCTCTATCGCTGGCGGATCGGGGCCCTGCCGATCGAGATCGTGGGCGTCGTGTCGAATCACATGACGTATCAAAAGGTTGTCGTGAACCACGATCTGCCCTTCCACCACATCAAGGTGACCAAGGAGAACAAGGCCGAGAGCGAAGCGCGCCTGTTGCAGATCGTCGAGGACAGCGGCGCGGAGCTGGTCGTCCTCGCGCGCTACATGCAGATCCTGTCGGACGCGCTGTGCGAGAAGATGTCGGGCCGGATCATCAACATCCACCACTCCTTCCTGCCCAGCTTCAAGGGGGCCAACCCCTACAAGCAGGCGTTCCAGCGCGGTGTGAAACTGATCGGCGCGACGGCGCACTACGTCACGGCCGAGCTCGACGAGGGCCCGATCATCGAGCAGGACACGATCAGCGTCACCCATGCCCAGAGCCCGGCGGATTACGTCTCGCTCGGGCGCGATGTCGAGGCGCAGGTGCTCGCCCGGGCGGTCCATGCCCATGCAAGGCACCGCAGCTTCATCAACGGCAACCGCACCGTGGTCTTCCCCGCCTCGCCGGATTCCTTCGCCTCCGAACGGATGGGGTGAGGGCCGCCCCGGGCCCGTCGCGACAAGATGGGCCCGGAAGGCCGCGGCTCACACGAGGGTCAGCAGGCGCGCCGGGGTCTCCACCAGGATGCGATCCACCTCGGCCTGCGTGAAGCCGCGCCGCAACATCAGCGGCACGGTATTGGCAAAGATGTGCTGGAACCCGTGGCCGCCGAAGCGTTCCAGCCGCCCCTTGGTGCAGACGTCGTGGCTGATCAGGATCTGGTCCAGGTGCCCGCGATCGGCGAGCTTGCGCAGCCAGTGGATGCGCAGCGCGTCGTTCGGCAGGTCGATATCCGGGTTCGGCCAGTAATAGCTGCTTTCCCAGCCGAAGAGATCGTACTCGATGATGGCGCCGGTATCGGCCAGCCGGAACAGCGTGTCCTCGTCAAAGATCGTCCGGTCGATATGGCTCAGGATCAGCCGGTCCATCCGGCCGCCCCGCGCCTGCACGAAATCGGCGACCTCCTGCGGTTGGGTCGCCGCGCGGCCGGGATGGACGTTCAGCGCCGCGCCGGTGGCCTTCTGGGTTTCGACCGCCGCCTCCATCACCTTCTTTTCCCGGTCGGTCCAGGGCGACTGGCAGCCGATCTCGCCGATGATCCCGGCCTTCACGTCGGTGCCCCAGGCCCCGTCCAGCAGCTGGCCGGTCATCTGCCCGGTCAGCTCCGCGACGCTCATCGCCGCGGTTTCGGCCAGCTGGTATTCCTCGACGTAATGGCCGGCGCCCATGACGATCTGCACCCCGGTCTCCTCGGCCATCTGGCGCAGCAGCAGCGGCCGCGGCCCCAGCCCGCCGACGGTCAGGTCGACGATCGCACCGCCGCCGGCGCGGGCCATCTCCTCGACCTCGGCCCGGACCACGGCGAAATCCTCGATCCGGTAATTGTCGGTGTAGTGCCCCTGGCCATAGCGGGCGCGGAAGCAATTGCAGAGATCGACCTCCTCGTCCGTCACCCCCTCGGGCAGCACGTCGCCGCGAAAGGCGGGCGGGTTGAGGTCGATGAAAAGGTGCTCGTGCATCAATGTCGGGCCAAGCGCCGCGGGGTCGCACAACCCCGTCACGGTCTGCACCTTGCCGTGCCTGTCGGTCATGGGCGGTCTCCTTCGGATTTGATGCGGGCGCGCTGCCCTTCGGTCGCGCCGCTCACAGGTCGAGCCCTTCGCCGAGCGCGGAGAGGAAGCCGGCCAGCTCCTCCGGCCCGACGGCAAAGGACAGCGCCATGAGCCCCCGCGCGGCAAAGTAATAGCCCCGCTCCTGCATGGTGAGATGCAGCAGCGCGAGCAGCTTCTGGTCCACCTCCGGCGCCAGGCCGCTGCAGGCGTGGATATTCATGATGGCCCCCATCCCGCTGACCGAGAAGGGCAGGCCACGCTCGGCGAAAAGCGCCGTCATCTCCGCCCGCAGTGCCTCGCCCCGCACGAAGAGCGCGTCCAGCGCCTCTGCCCCCAGGTAGTGATCGATCGCGGTCACCCCGGCGGCCATGGTCAGGCTGTTGTTGTTGAAGGTGCCGGCATGGGGCAGCGCATCGGGGCGGGACGGGTCGAACCGGTCCATGATGTCGGCCCGCCCGCCGAAGGCGCCGAAGGCCAGCCCGCCGCCAAAGAACTTGCCCACCGTGGTCATGTCGGGCGTGATCCCCAGCCGCGCCTGCGCCCCGCCATAAGCCATGCGCGCGGTCTGCACCTCGTCAAAGATCAGCGCCGCGCCATGCTCGGTGGCCAGCGCACGAAGCGCGCGCAGGAAGTCCGGCTCGGCGGGAATGCAGCCGCCCGCGCCCTGCATCGGCTCCACCAGGATGCAGGCGATGTCGGCGCCGTTTTCCGCGAACTCCTCCGTCACCGCGTCGATGTCGTTATAGGGCAGGCAGGCGTAGTCGAAGGGCACGTCGACGGGTGAGACCCCCGCCCCGAAGGTCAGCACCCCGCCGTGATAGCCGCCGCGGAACACGACCACCCTGCCCCGCCCGCTGACCAGCCGCGCCGCGGTCACCGCCATCAGGTTGGCCTCGGTCCCGGAATTGGCAAAGCGCACGCGATCCATCGACGGGAACCGCGCGCACAGCCGCTCGGCCAGCTCGACCTCGTAGGGGGTGTGCGAGGACAGGTTGATGCCGCGGGCATGGGCGTCGGCCAGCGCCTTGGCCAAAACGGGGGAGGTATGGCCGAAGATGCCCGCCGTGAACTCGCCCAGCAGGTCGACATAGCTGTGCCCGTCCACGTCCCGGATGCGGCAGCCCTCGCCCGCCTCGATGCAGAGCGGGAACGGCTCGGTCCAGAGCGACGAGCGCGTGTTGCCGCCCGGCAGGACCCGGCGGGCACGGTCGAGCGCGGCGGCGCTGCCCGGGTTGCGGGCCACGTAGGCGGCGCGCGCGGCGTCATGGGCGGCGGCCACGCGGGCGGCGTCGATCCGGGGTGCGTCGATCCTGGGGGCGGTCGGCTGTGTCATGCTCAGGTCCTTTTGAAGAAGTCCGGCTGCCCCGCGGGCGCCAGCGCGTCATGCAGCGGGCCGGACTCGCCGGCCATCGCCTCGGCCAGCAGGGCGGCGGTGGTCGGCCCGAGGGTGAAGCCCTGGTGCCCATGGCCGAAATTGACCCACAGGCCCCGTCTGTCCGGGACCTGCCCGACCATGGGCAGCATCCCCGGCAGGCAGGGCCGCGTGCCGTGCCATTGCGGCCCCTCGATCCGCGGCCCGAGCTCCAGCAGCTGCGCCACCCGCCCCTCGGCCCGGGCCAGCTGCCGCGGATCGGCCGGTGCGTCCTGCGGCACCAGCGCGGCGCCGGAGGTCATGCGCAGCCCCTCCCGCATGGGCGAAAGCACGACGCCGTTCTCGGCATCGAGGAAAGGAAGGCGCGGGGCGCGCGGGGCGTCGTAATGGGCATGATAGCCGCGTTTCAGCACCATCGGCACCCGCCATCCGAACCGGCGCAGCGCCGTCCCGGTCCAGGGGCCGAGGCAAAGCACGGCCGCCTCGGCCGAGACCGGCCCGTCCGGTCCATCAAGGCGCCAGCCGCCCCGGGTCTCGGTCAGGCTGTCCGCCTCGGCGCGGATCACGCGGCCGCCCCGACGCTCGAACAGGGCCGCGTAGGCCGCGGTCAGCCCGCCGGGATCCGACACGCTCCAGCTGCCGGTGTAATGGATGGCCCCCGCCGGCGCGGTCCGGAAGGCCGGTTCCTCCTTCAGCCAGTCCTCGCCCGCGATCGCCCGGTACCTGACGCCGTAGCGCTCCGCCAGCCGCGCCGCATCCGCCGCCGCCTCGTCGAAGCCGGCGCGCCCTCGAAAGACCAGCGCAAGGCCGTTCCGCGCGACCAGGTTCTCCGATCCGGAGGCGGCGATCAGCGGAGCGTGGTCCTCCGTCGCCCGCCCGGTGAGTTGGGAATAGATCGCTCCGATGGCCGGCTGGCGCCCGGGGGCCGAGGCCCGCCAGTACCGCCAGAGCGCCGGGGCCATGGCCGCCAGCCCCGCCGGGGACCAGACCACGTCGTTCGTTCGTCCGAGCGCGTGGCGCAACAGCGCGCCGGGGGCCCGCGGCATCGCGTAGGGCTCTGCCGCCTCGACCTGGATCACCCCGGCATTGCCAAAGCTCGTCTCGCGCCCGGGCTCGCGACGGTCCGCCAGGGTGACCGCGTGCCCCCGCGCCTGCAGGGCCAGCGCCGTGGACACGCCGACCATGCCGGCGCCGAGGACCAGGATTTCCGACATGTTACGTCCTTTCGCGATGGCGCGCCGCGTGGCTCGGCAGGGGGGCGATCAGGCCTCGGCGATGATTGTGATCTCGACCCGCGCGTCGATCATCAGGCCGCTCAGGATCGTCGTGCGCACGGGAAGCGGATCGGAGAAATGTTCGGCATAGGCCGCGTTGAAGGCCGCGAAATCCGCCTTGTCCGTCAGGAAGCAGGTGCAGGAGACCACGTTCGACAGGCTCATCCCCTCACCTTCGAGCGTCGCACGGATGCGGGCAAAGCAATTGCGGGTCTGCGCCTCGATCCCCTCGGGGATCTTGCCGTCGGCGTCGAAGCCGAGCTCGCCCGAGAGGTAAAGCGTCGAGCCGACCTTGCGGGTCTTGGAGAAGGGAAGCTTGGGAATATCGGTCATCTGGATCCTTTCGATGTCACTTGTCCGCGGAAGGGGACGGGTTCGGGGCCCGCGCCGCAAGCCCCCCGATCAGCAGGTCGAGCAGGAACTCGAACCCGCTGTCATAGGAGATGTGCTTGCCGTTCTGCCAGCGCAGCACGAAAATCCGGTTGGAGAATTCGGGCAGGACCGCGTGGGTCTGGGGAAACCGGTCCGCATCGATCGCCGCCACGCGCTCGGCGAACAGCGCTTTCCACTCGCCCGCCTTGTCGTCCGGGGCCGGCGCGAATTCCATCGTGACGAAACCGCCGATCCCGCCGATCAGCGCGTTGAAGGCGTTGCGCATGTCGTCGCCGCGATAGCCCGCATCGCTGAGCGCGGTCAGCACGGCCTCCACCCAGGCAAGGTTCGCAACCCCGTTCGACTTGAGCTGAGCGCCCAGCAAGGGCGCGACATTGGCATGCGAGCGGACCGCGTCGTGAAAGGCCATGAAGACGGCCCGAAGCCGGTCCTGCCACGGCACCTCGGGGGGGAGCGTCTGGCTCACCCCGGCGGTGAACCGCGCCGCGATCTCGGCAAAGAGGTCTTCCTTCGCGCCGCCCACATGCCAGTAGATGTTGTTCGGAGAGACCCCGAGCGTCCGCGCCAGCTCGCGCATCGAAAAGGCGTTCAGCCCCTTCTCGTCGATCTGGGCAATGGCCGCGTCCACGATCCGGTCCTTGGTCAGTCCCACCGCCGCGGCCCGGCCGCGAGGCTTCCGGCCCGCCGCCTCTCCGCCCCCCGCGGAAATCTCCGGCGGAACGCCACTTTTTTCGGACGAAAAGGAATTTTTTCTTGCCATGGGACGTTTGCTCCGTTCTCTTATTGAACACCGTGCAATTGAAAGATCAATAGGTCTCAGCACGGGACGGCACAGTTCCCAAGGTCCGCGCCGGCACAACGATACGATAGGGAGCCATGATGGCCGCACTGCCCATCCTCGTCTTTTCCTTTGTCCTGCTGTTCGGTGGCGCCGTGCTGGCGCACCTTATCGGGGCGGCGTCGGTGCTGTCCTTCTTCGCGGCGGACCGCGTGCGGTTCCTGGCGGCGGCGCCGCAGCGAATCATCGCCCATGTCGACCTGTTCTCGATCATGTCGATGCCGCTCTTCATCCTCGCCGGCGAGATCATGAACCGCTCGGGCGTGACCCAGGCGCTGATCGACCTGGCCATGGCGCTGATGGCCCGGCTCAAGGGCGGGCTGGGGCATGTGAACATCCTGACCTCCGTCTTCTTCGCCGGGATCTCCGGCTCGGCCATGGCGGACGCGGCCTCGGTCTCCAACACGCTGGTCCCGGCCATGCGCCGCGCCGGCTACGACGCGAGCTATGCCGGCGCCGTCACCGCCGCCTCCTCGGTGATCGGGCCGATCATCCCGCCCTCGATCATCATGATCTTCTACGGCGCGCTGATGAACACCTCGGTCTCGGCGCTGTTCATCGCCGGGATCGTCCCCGGTCTCGTCATGGCGCTGGCACTGTTCGCGGCCAATGCCTGGATGGCGCATCGCCACGACCACCCCTCGGGCGAGCGGGTGGGCCTGCGCGAGACGCTGCGCCGCTTCGTCTATGCCCTGCCCGCCACCGTCATTCCCGTCATCATCCTGTCGGGCATCGTCTTCGGCGTCATGACCCCAACCGAGGCGGCCGGCGTCGCCGTCTGCTGCGCCATCCTCGCCGGGATGATCTACGGGCAGATGTCCGTGCGAAAGCTGATCGAGAGCCTGGAGCGCACCGCGGTGCTGTCGGGCTCGATCTTCATCCTGCTCTCGGCGGTGGCGATCTTCAGCTATCTCGCGGGGCTCGAACAGATCCCGTCCAAGCTTGCCAGCGGGCTGATCGGCCTGGGCTTCGAAGGGTGGAAATACCTCCTGCTGCTCAACGTCGTCTTCCTGGTGGCGGGGATGTTTCTCGAGGTGCCCGTGGCGCTGGCCCTGCTGGTGCCCCTGCTGGTGCCGACGGGCATCGAGATGGGGGCGGATCCCATTCACCTCGGGATCGTCATCATCGTGAACCTGACGCTGGGGATTGTCACCCCGCCCTTCGGCGCCGCGCTGCTGGTCGTGTCGGCGGTGTCCGGCACCCGGTACTGGGCGATCGCCCGGGCCTCCGCGCCGTTCCTGCTGGTGCAGTTCGCCGTGCTCCTGGTCCTGACCTTCGTGCCGGAGATCACCATGTTCCTTCCGCGCCTGACCGGCTTTGCCAACTGAGGCTTCATGCAGATGTCAGCGTCTTCCCCGTCCTTCATCGCCCGCGCGGCCGAGCGTCTCTATTCCGTGTCCGAGGCGCTGAACTGGACCGCGCGGCGGGCGGCCGCCCTGTTCTTCCTGGCGATGCTCGTCACGATGATGCTGCAGGTCGTCGCGCGCTACGCCTTTTCCTCGCCCCCCTTCTGGACCGAGGAGCTGGCGCGCTGGCTGATGGTCTGGGGCGGGCTGCTGGGCGCCTCCTGCGCGTTCCACACCCATGCCGATCCCGCCATGGTCCATGCGCCCACCCACTCCGTCTGGCGGCAGAAGGTGCAGGCCGTCGCCCGCTTCGTCGCGGCCTGGGCGTTCTTCCTGCCGGTCCTGTGGTACACCTATCCCTATTTCATCCGGCAGATCGCGCGCACCTCCGAGGGGCTGGAAGTCTCCACCGCCTGGATGGCCGCGGCGCTGCCCGTGTCGCTGTTCCTCATCCTGTTCCACGGCTTCGCGGGGCTCGGCGCCCTCGTGTCGCCGCGCGTCTACGAACGCGAAATCTCCTATGCCGACCATTATGCAACAAGCAGCCCGGAGTAACCCATGACGCACCCCTTCCGCTCTTTCACCGCCGCCGCCACGCTGGCCCTGCTCTGCGCGGCACCGGTCCATGCGCAATCGCTGTCCGTCGCGCTCGACTCCACGCCGGACCGCGAGACTCAGGGCAGCTACCGCTATGTCGACAACCTTCTGACCAGCCTCAAGGACATGGGCTGGGAGACCGAGGAATTCCCCCGCGATTCCATCGGCGGCGAGGATGAGCGGCTGGACCAGATCCGCGCCGGCATCCTCGACATGTCGATGTCGAACTACGCCGTCACCTACCAGTTCGTACCCGAGATGCGGGTCATGCAGCTGCCTTACACCTTTGCCAACTCGCAGCACGTCTTCAAGTTCTTCACCGAGAGCGACTACCTCGACACCGTCAACGAAGAGCTTGCGGCCGAGGGCATGCATGTCCTCGCCATCGTCCCCACCGGCGGGATGCTGGGCATCTTCAACAACAAGAAAGAGGTGAAGTCGGTCGCGGACATGGAAGGTCTGCGGATGCGCGCGCTCGACGCCAATCAGCTCGAGATGTTCCGCATGATGGGCGCCGACGGCGTGGTCATCCCCTTCTCCGAGGTGCCCAACGCGCTTCAGACCGGGATCGCGGACGGCTATGTCAACGCCTCCGTCGTGCCGCTGGCCTTCGGTCAGGCCGACCTGTTCAGCAACTTCACCGATGCCCGCGTCATCATCTCGGCGCGCGTCGCGCTGGTCTCCACCGCCTACTGGGACTCGCTGTCCGAAGAAGAGCGCGCCCAGATCGAGGAGGCCTCGCTCGCGGCGCTGAAGGACGTGTTCGACTGGGTGGAAACCTCGCAGGACAAGGCCAAGGCCGACCTGGAAGAGGCCGGCATCGCCGTCTACGAGCCGACCGACGAAGAGCTCGCCACCTTCAAGGACGCGACCGCGAACATGGCCGACCTGCTCGAGGACGTGGACCCGGCCCGCATCGAGGAACTGCGCGCCATGGTGGCCGATCACCGGCCGGAGTGATCCCCGCACAACCTGTCAAATTGCAAAGGGCGCCGGAATTCGGCGCCCTTTCTATTTGCAAAGCCGGGCATCGGCGGCCCGGTCCTAGAAGCTCAGGAACCCCTCCGCCTCCGACAGGGGCCGTGCCTTGCGCAGGGCGTCGAGGTCGGGCGCCTGCGGGGCAAGGTCCGGCAGCGAGGCGATGACCGCCTCGAGCTCGGCCGCGACGGCCAGCACCGCCCGGTCCGCATAGCGCCGGCCCACGATCTGCAGGCCGAAGGGCATCCCGTTGGCATCCCGGCCACAGGGGATCGTGATCGACGGATGCCCGGCCAGGGTCGAGGCATAGGCCATGGCCAGCCAGTGGTAGTAGCTTTGGGTGGCCACCCCGTCGATCTCGGTCGGGTAAAGCTCGTGCCAGTCGCGCGGGCTGATCGTCACGGCCGGGGACAGGATCACGTCCCAATCCGCGAACCAGTCCTGCCAGCGGTGGTAATAGGCGGTCTGGTCGGTGAAGGCGGCGGCATAATCGTCGGCCGAATAGCTGCGCCCCTCGATCACGTTGTCGCGGACGTTGGGCCCCACCTTGTCCGGGTGCTGATCGTAGCGCGCCCCGTGGGCCGAGACGAAGAGCAGCCCGCGCAGCACGGCAAAGATCCGGTCGGCCCCGGTGCAATCCGGCGTCGCCTCGTCCAGCCACCCCGCGAAGGGGGAAAGCGTCTGCACCACCTTGCGGAAATGGTCCCGCACCAGGTTTTCCGTGGGGGCGAAGCCATAATCCTCCGTCGTCGCGATCCGTAGCGAGGACAGGTCCACCGGGGGCAGCATGGCGAAATCGCCCGGAGTCCAGGCGGTGCGCCCGTCCACCACGGCGGTATAGGGATCCTTCCCGTCGGGTCGGGCCAGGACCGACAGCATCAGCCCGGCATCCGCCACGTTGCGCGCCATCGGGCCGGCAGTCGACAGCGGCACCGTCCCGATCCCTCGCGTATCGCCCGGCACGACGCCCGGGCTGGGCCGGAAGCCCACCACGCCGCAATAGGCCGCCGGGTTGCGCAGCGACCCGCCCGTGTCCGACCCGGTGGCGAGCGGCGCGTAGCCGCAGGCCAGCGCCGCGGCCGACCCGCCCGAGGACCCGGCGCAGGTCCGGCTCAGGTCATAGGGGTTGGCGGTGGCGCCGTAGACGCGGTTGCGCGTGTTGCCCCCCGCGCTCCATTCCGGGTTGTTGGTCTTGCCCAGCGGGATCGCCCCCGCGCCCCGCATCGCCGCCACCAGCGCATCGTCCTTGCGCGCGATATTGTCCACGAACAGCTCCGACCCGAAGGTCGTGGGCAGCCCCGTGACGTCGAGCATGTCCTTCACGCCGAAGGGCAGGCCGTGCAGCGCCCCCAGGCTCTCGCCCCGCGCCCGGGCCGCATCGGCCGCCCGCGCGTCCTCGATGACCGCATCGAAATCCTTTGCCACCAGCGCGTTCACCGCGTGGTCCACCGCCTCGACGCGCGTGATGCAGGCGCGGGCCAGCTCCTCGGCGCTCAGCGCCTTGCGCGACATGGCGCGGCGGGCCTCGGTGGCGGACAGGTCGGCTGGATCCGTTGCGGGGGTCGTGCTCATCAGGGGCTCCGTTTCAGGCGGTTTCTTCAGGACGCGGACCCAAGGGCCCGGCAGGTCACGCGCAGGGCCGCCTTTCGCGGCGTGCGCCTCCCGCGGCGCGGCGGCGCGTCGGTGATCCCGTAGTGCCGCGACTGGACGACCGGCGCAAGGCACCGGGCGGCACCGATCGCATGGGGCCCCGCCGGCAAGTGGCTCACAGCGTCCCGTCTTCGAGCCATTGCTCCAGCTTCTGGCGGCTGACCTCGAAATGCATGGAATCCTCGCGCCGCCAGGCCGCGCCCCAGACCCAGCCCTCGGCCTTGAAGAAATCGGCGAGGATGGTCAGCCCCAGCTGCGTCCGCCCGTCGCCCAGCGTGTCGAGATGGCCGTCGATGTTGAGATCCGCCGCCAGCCCGTAGCTGTGGGTCGAGGCCGAGTTGCGCGAGCCCCGGATCAGCCGGACGCAGAGCGACCCGGCCGTGTTGATCCGGTCATAGAGATCCGGGTCGGTCAGGCGCACGTTCTCGAACACGGTCTTCAGGCTGTCGATCGCCGGCTGCAGCATCTGCACCCGGATCGGCCCCACCTCCTCGGTCACCAGCTTGTCGGAGAGGCGCGGGTTGGTCATCGACCGGCACTTGTCGTCCAGGTCCTCGCGCGGCAGGCCGAAGGTCTCGCGCAGGAAGGACGGGCCGGCGACGGTCAGGCCGTCATTGACGTGCAGCCGGTCGGCGATCAGCACCACCTGGGCATAGGAATCGAGGATGGCGTTCGGCCCCGAGGGCGGCAGCGGCGCGTTGTCGTCCTGCGGCGTCATCGGCGCCGCGGGCTGGCTGGCAAGACGGCGGACCTCCTGGGTCAGCGCGTCGATCTGGTTATACAGATCCTCCACCTGCTGGTTCAGCATCTCGATCTCGATCCGCGCGCCGGAATCGATGGCCGGGCCGGCGAAATCGTCCTCCGAATTCATCAGCAACGGGATCACGTACCAGAGAACCGGCACGAGCAGGATGGCGATGGCCAGGATGATGGCGGGAAGCAGCCGCATGTCTCTCCGGTGGCGGGGCGATGGCTCCGATCGGAACGCCTGCGGATATAAGCGCGGCCCTCCCCCTGACCGCAAGGGAAATTTCCTGTCGTCCTGACGCTGCGGCACGCAAATCCGTTGTCCGACGGGGCGGGCTGGGCTAGGGTGCCGGCGATATTTGAAGAAATCGTTTCGGCCGTACCGCGGGAGGACCCATGACCGATCTCTCCACACGAATTCCATTCATCGCCAGAGGCTTTGCCACCGCCCTCGCCGGCGCTCTGATCGCGCTCTCCGCCGTCGCCGCCAGCGCGCAGGAGGAGATGTCGGCCGACGAGATGCGGGACGCTTTCGACAAGCAGCGCACGCGCGGCCTGGTCCTCGTGCCCTCGGGCGAGACGACCTCGGAACTGGAGGATACCAGCAGCGCGCAGGTCGCCGCCGCCTCCACCGACTATCAGCCGGTCGACAACCCGGTGAACGTGCGCATCAGCTTCGATTTCGACTCCGCCGCCCTGCGCGAGGACCAGAAGCCCAAGCTGGCCACGCTCTGCGGGGTGATGAAGTCGGTGGACGTGAAGCTCTTCCAGATCATCGGCCACACGGATTCCGCCGGCTCGGCCGAGTACAACGAAAACCTGTCGAAGCTGCGCGCCGAAGAGGTCAAGCGCCACCTGGTGAACGATTGCGGCATCGACGCCGCGCGGCTGGAGGCGATCGGCGTGGGCGAAAGCGCCCCGGTCAACGCCGCCGACCCGCGCAGCGACGAGAACCGCCGCGTCGAATTCCAGGCCCTGGGCTGAGCCCTGCCGTCGCAGCCGGCCTCCCGTGACGGCGGCCCGGCCCAGCCCGAGGACGACACATGACCGATCCGCGCCCCGGTGACCTGTTCGCGCCCGGCGACCTGGTCAACAACACCTACCGGATCGAGGCGATCCTCGGGCGCGGCGGCACCTCGGACGTCTACCGCGCCCGCAGCGAGATCTCGGGCCGGCTGGTGGCGATCAAGGTGCTCAAGGCCGAGTTCGCGGGCAACATGGACTACCTGTCGCTGCTGACCCGCGAAGAGGAGATGCGCGAGATCCGGCACGACGCGGTCGTGCGCTACTCCGAGAACTCGCGCACCCCCGAGGGCCATGTCTACCTGCTGATGGATTACGTGGACGGGCCGGGGCTGGACCGCAAGCTGCGCGAGGGCCCGATGGGGGCGGAGGAGATCCTCACGATCTGCCGCAGGGTGGCCAGCGGGCTGGAGGCGGCCCACCGCCGCAACATCGTCCACCGCGATCTCTCGCCCGACAACATCATCCTGAAAGAGGACGACCCGGCGCAGGCCGTCATCATCGATTTCGGCATCGCCAAGGACACCAATCCCGGCGCGCAGACCATCGTCGGCAACGAGTTCGCGGGCAAATACGCCTATGCCGCGCCGGAACAGCTGGCCGGCAAGACCGACGCACGGACCGACCTCTATTCGCTGGGCGCACTGCTGCTGGCCTGCTTCCGCGGCAAGAAGCCCGATGTCGGCTCCAACCCGATGGAGGTGGTGCAGAAGAAATCCAGGCCGCTGGACCTCGAGGGCGTGCCCGAACCGCTGGCCGGGATCATCGCCCGGATGACCGACCCGGACCCCGCCCGCCGCTTCCAGAGCGCGGCCGAGGTCATCGCGGCCATCGACAATGGCGGCGCGGGCGACCCCCCTACCCCCGCGGCGACGGCGGAGGAGGAGGACGACGAGGACCGCACCGTGATCGTGCCCGTCACCGCCCCCCAGACCCCGAAGGAAGAGATCGCGGGCACCGCGCCCGCGCCCTCCGCAAGCAAGGCGAAACCGGCAGAGCGCAAGCCCTCGCGCACCGGTTGGCTGGCGGCGGGGCTCATCGTCGCCTCGCTGGCCGTGCTGGCGGGTCTCTGGGTCTCGGGGATGCTGGAGGGGCTGATCGGCCCGCGCTACCCCGAGGCCGCGCCTTTCGAGCTGGTGCTCGACCGCAACGACGGCCAGCCGCTGAGCGCCTCGGGCCACGTGCCCTCCGAGGACATGCGCGCCAGCCTCACCGCCATGGCGGAACAGGAGGGCGGCGCGGCGGAACTGACACTGGCCTCCGGCGCCATCGGCGACAGCTGGGGCGCGGACGTGATGACGCTGGTGGACCGCCTGTCACCGCTCGACGACTGGCGCGTGGCGCTCAGCGGGAACCAGGCCGAAGTGACCGGCCGCACAAGCGACGAGGCGCTGGCCGATGACCTGCGCGCCGCCTTTGCCGACGGCCTGCCGGGCGTGCTGGAGGGCACGGCGCAGATCGCCTACGAGCCGCCCTTCCTTGCCGCCAGCGCGCTGCAGTCGGTGCTGGACGAGATGGCCGATTGCGGGCGGCTGTCGCTCGTCGATCCGCCCGCCACCGGCTACGGCCCGGGGCAGGAGATCGCGGTGCAGGGCACGCTGTCCGGCGAAGACGCCTCCGGCGCGCTGCGCCAGGCGCTGCAGGGCGTGGCCGGCCCACGGCCCGTCCGGATCGACGCCGAGGTGCTGAACCCGAACCTCTGCCTGATCGAGAACTTCCTGCCCCGCGCCCCCGCCTCGGACATTTCCATCCGCTTCGCCGAAGGTGCCGACGCCACGCTGCGCGAGGATGGGACCTACGTGGTGGGCGAGAACCCGGTGATCGACGTGATGCTGCCCGAGGACGTGACCGACGGTTACCTCTCGGTGTCGATCCTCGACGTGACTGGCAACGTCTTCCACCTGCTGCCCAACCGCACCCGGCCCGACAATTCCGTCGAGGCCCTGCGCGACGGCCGCGAGGGCGAGGTGCCGGTGCGCGTGGCCTTCGACGTGGCAAGCTCGCAGGAGGACGGGACACTCGCCTTCCAGGTCGACGATTCCACGCTGGGCAAGAGCAAGGTGGTGGTCATCCACTCCACCGCGCCGCTCTTCGACAGCCTGCGGCCGACGACCGAATCAGCCTCCGGTTATGCCCAGGCGCTGCGCGACAACCAAAGGTCGGACGACGCGCGCATCACCTCCCTCGACAGCCGCATCCTCGTCACCGCCGCGCAATAGGCGGCGATGCGCGCCCGGCGCGAAAAAAGAACCCCTCGGCCCCCCGTCGGAGCACTGCGAGATTGACGCTTGGTAAAGCAGCTCGGTACTCTTCGCGCGGGGATTTTATTCATTGATCGAGGGAGGGGCTCATGCCCGCATTACAGATAGTCCAAGAGAAAGTTAAAATGGGCTACAAGCCCAAGAACCTGACCCAGCCGGAGTTCGACATCGCGCTGTCCATCGACCTGCCCGAGCTCGCCCAGACCGGCCAGGCCAACTATGCCAAGCTCTACAACAAGAAGTGGAGCACGCTTTACGACAAGATGCTCAAGAGCTTCCTGAAAAAGTACGACGACGCGATCAAGCATCTCGACAACAAGATCAGCGACCGGGTCAAGAACCTTGAGACCCTGCGCAAGAGCCTCGCCAACAAGAAGCTGATCCGCGACACCAAGAGCGCCAAGGAAATGATCGCGCTCTGGCGTGACGAGATCAAGCAGGCGGAAGAGCTGGACAAGGTGATCTCTGCCTACACGCCGATGCTGCAGAACGCCGTCCGCACCTTCGAGGGGCAGGTCCGGTCCAAGGCCGAGGACGTGCAGACGCTCGTCGAGAAGGAGCTGGAGAAGAAGGGCCAGGGCGTCGCCAAGGCCGCCAAGCGCAATACCTGGGTGAAGATCGGCATCGTGGTCGGCGTGGCGCTGGTGGGCCTCGCGGTGGGCGTCGCGGTGATCGCCACCGGCGGCGCGGCGCTGGCACCCATCGCGCTCGGCCTCGGGATCGCGGCGCTGGTGGTCGGCACCGCCTCGGGCTTCGCCGGCTGCGTGAAGGCCTACCAGGGCTTCCACAACGCACTGAAGGTGGAGCAGTCCAAGCTGGAGGAACACCTCGGCAAGTTCGAGAAGGCGGTGACCGCCTACGAGAAGTACCAGGCCGAGAAAAAGGCCAAGGACATGGGCCTCATCGACTTCAAGACCAAGACCACCGGCAAGCGAGAGGTCGAGCGCAAGAGCGCCATGGCCAGCCTCTCGAAGGCGCGCAAACATGCCGAGCGCGTCTCGGCGCTGAGCCTCAAGCTGCGGATGCAGGTCCGCGACGACAAGAAGAAGGCGGCCGAGATCCGGTCCAATGCGCTGAAGGCCGATGCGGATTTCAAGAAGGCCAAGAGCGCGCTGAAAGACGCCAAGATGACCAACGTCCACGAGGACACCAACAAGCAGATGCTGCAACTGGCCGACCTGCTGGACAAGCGGCTCGAGACGCTGGAGACCAAGGCGAAGGCGCTGGCCGACCTGCTCGACCAGTTCAACCAGCTGCAGAAGGACGTCGAGAGCGGCAAGAAGAAGAAGGCCGACATCTCGGGCGCGACCAAGCGGATGTGGCGCACGATCAACTACATCCCCGAGGTGCTGGGACACCTGAACAACGCCACCTCGGCGGCCTCGGGCATGTCGAGCGCGGCCACCTCCTGACCGCGGCATGACGGTATGAATGACGGCCCCGCCGGGCGCATCCGGCGGGGCCGTTCTGCGTCCGGCGCCGGGTCAGAGGAACTCCACGACGCTTATCCTCATGTGGACTGGCCGCAGGAGCCAAGTCATCGCGGGGGTTGCGGATCGTTGGACAATGCCCTTGTCGGCGTGAGGCCGGCCCCGCGCCGCGCAACCGGCGGGACCGTTTCCTAACGGATCAGTGGATGCGGCTCAGAGGATGTCGACGACGATCACGCTGATATTGTCCGCCCCGCCCCCGTCGAGCGCGATCTGCAGCAGGGTCTCGGACACCGTCTCGATCGGGGCCTCCGCCAGCACTTTCCGCAGCATGGCGAAGGTGGCGTATTTCGTCAGCCCGTCCGAGCACAGCAGGAAACGGTCGCCCGTCTGCAGTTCCCCGTGGACCTTGTCGAGCTCCAGCGCCTCGCCCACGCCCACGGCCCGGGTGATGGCGTTGGATTGCGGATGCTGCTCGGCCTCGTCCCAGGTCAGCTGCCCGGCGGCGACCAGCTCGGCGACCAGCGAATGATCATGGCTCAGCATCTCGATCTCGCCGTCGCGCAGGCGGTAGAGCCGGCTGTCCCCCGCCCAGAGCCCGACGAAATGCCCGTCGGCCAGCAGGAGCGTCACCACCGTGGCGCCGATGGTCCCCGCGCCGCGCGCCTCGGCCTCGCGGCGGATCGTCTCGTGGGCGCGGGTCAGCAGGTGGCGCAGCTCCTGCATCCGGGCGCCGGGGTCGAGAGTGACGTCGAGGCTCGCCACCATGTCGCAGATCAGCCGGCTGGCATAATCCCCGGCTTCATGCCCGCCCATGCCGTCCGACAGCACCCAGAGCCGGGTCTCCGGCAGGGACAGCACCGCGTCCTCGTTGACCTGCCGTTTCAGGCCCACATGGGTCTTGGCGCTGTAGCGCGTCCGGAACTGCGTCATACGGGTCTCGCTTCGGTCCAGAGGGGGGCGTGCAGGGTGATGAGCGCCAGCATCTCGCGCGGGCCGGGCAGCCCCTCGGCCACCATCAGCCGCGGCACGCCGTCCACTTCTGTGCTCCAGAGCGACGGCGCGCGGTAGCGTTCGCCGAGCAGCGCCGCGGCCACGTCGCCGCTGGCGCCCTGCAACCCCGCGCCCTGCGACAGGACCAGCGTTCCGGCGGCGGCGCGCAGCAATCCCCCGCCCTCGGGCTGCGGGGCGGGCAGCGCGGCCAGCCCCTCCTCCAGCGCGTCGCGGTTGCCGCTGTCCTCCAGCATGTCGAGCGCGAGATCCTCGAGCTGCGCGAACAAAGCCGCCTCGCGGAAATGGCTGGCGGCGACATCCGTGCGCTCGGCCAGCGGCACCATCAGCGTCAGGGGAAAGCGCCGGCCGACCCGGTCGACCGAGGGCATCAGCACCCCCATCACCGGCCCCGGCCCCGCCAGCCCCGCGGCGAGGGTGAAGCGCCAGATCGGCGCCGACATGTAGGCCGCGTCGAACTCTGCGCCGAGCACCCCCGCGCTTTCGGTCAAGAGCGCTTGGAGGAACGGATCCCAGGCCTCCAGGAACCCGGCGGGCGGATGCAGGCGGAAGAAGTCGCCGAGCGCGGGCATCTTCCCGTAAGCGCCGAAGCGCCCCCGCGCCGGGGTGCGGTTCAGAACGAGCTCGGGCACGAGAACTTGGACAGCGCGGGAAGGGAGAAGGGGTTCAGGACCGACCCGGACTGAAGCTCGAAAATGGCGATCCGGCCGCCGATGTTGAAGATCACGCGCTTGCGGTCCGACACGTTGGTCCGCCGCACCTCGGCCGCGTCCAGCAGCCGGAAGGCCGCCCATGGCCCGTCGCGGGACATGACGCTTTCGACGTTGCTGGCCGGCGGCGTGAAGGACACCCGCGCCAGCCCGACCGAGCCGGGCCAGGTCACGGCCATGGGGCTTGGCAGCCCGCGATGGGTGAAGTCGAGCTGCTGGCCCGCGATCTCCAGCGTCACGCCCTTGGCCTGCGGGTCCAGCGCCTCGGGCGTCATCTGGAACTGCACGCTGGGCTGCGGACCGGCCGGGAAGAAGGCCTGCCTGATCTCGGCGGCATATTGCATCTGCTCCAGCACGTTCTGCGAGATGCCGAGGTCGGTGCCGTTCACGGTCTTCCAGCTCCACGGCCGCGCGCGCTGGTCCACGTATTTCGCGAGGTTCTCCTGGAAGAAGCTGTCGATCAGCCCGCCCGGCCCGAAGAGCCGGGTGAAATCCGCCATCGCCGCATCGGCGCGGGCCGAGCGGTTGAACGGATAGCGGTTCTCGACCACCTGGGTGCAGAAGGGCGCGACGCTCGACTGCCAGCGGGCATTGATCGAGGATCGCGTACCATCCGCCGCGATCCCGGAGGATCCGGTGGTGATCTGCGCGGCCCAGCGTTGCATCGGCCCCTCGATCCGCGCCGCCTGCTCCTGGAACCGCCGCAGCGCGCCTCCGTCCTCCGCATCGGGCGCCACGCCCGAGAAGGACATCTTGTTGAGCTCCTGGTAGACCTGCGTGAGGCTCGACATCAACTCGTCCAGCTGCGAGGGCTGGCCCTGCGGCGCGGCGGTCAGCTGGTGCAGCCAGGCGAAACGCTCCTGCACGTAGGTGCCCGGCGGGGGCGGGGGCGGCGCGCCCTCGGCCTGGGCGGTGCGGCGCAGCGCCTCCAGCAGGACCTGGGTCTGCACGTTGGTATTGGCGTCCAGCTCCATCCCCGCGACGCGCGACACGCCCTGCCCCAGCTCGCTGTCGGCGCCAAGCGTGCCCTCGTCCCGCTCTTCCGCCAGCTTGGTCTGGTCCGACACCGCCTCCAGCACGTTGACGATGGGCGAGGTCGGGCCGGACAGGACGTTGGTCACCTCCACCGCGTGGCTGAGGCTTTCCAGCGGCACGATGTCGATATCGCCCAGGATGGAATCGTAGCGGCTGATATAGTCGTTGTAATACAGGTCCAGCACGTCCCGGGACAACGCGGCCAGCGCGTTCTCGCTCTGCTCCGCCTCGCCACGAGGGCCCAGCACCCAGCTGTCGCGCTGGATCCGCTCCGCCACGCCGAGCGCTTCGCCCAGGAAGACGTTCTTGAACCCGTCATAGGTGAAGATCCCCTCGATCCCGTCGCTCAGCGGCTTGCCGGAGGAGCGGGTCAGCACCCGCGTCACCGCCGGCCCGCCCACGTCGGTCAGCCGCCATTCCGGCAACGAGGTCGCCGCGTCGCTGGCGATGATCCCGTTATAGACCCGCTGCGCCAGCGGCATTTCCGACAGGATGCCCTGCACCTGCTCCACCAGCGGGCCGTTCAGCTCGATCTTCTGCATGGGCTGGGTCAGCAGCGCCCGCAGGTGGTCGTTCAGATCCGCGCGCAGCTGCTCGCGCCCCGGGCCGGGATAGGCCACCGACCAGTCGAGGTTCATCCACTGGGTCACAAGGTCGGCGTTCATCGGCCCCTCGAGTCCCAGCATCATGTAGACCTTGAGCGCCTCGTAGAGCACGTCTGGGTTGTTCATGTTGCCGGCGATCTGCTCCTCCAGCCGCAGCAGCAACCGGGGCAGGAAGCGCTGGTTCAGCGCCGCGCGGTAGGTCTGGGCCGCGTTGGTGCCGATCAGCTCACCCTGGTAGAGCCCGTAGCGCAGCCGCCCCTCGGGCTCCGGATCGTCGAGCACCGGGTTGGCGGGCATGTCGCGCAGGATGTTGAGCGCATCCACCACCGGGGGAAAGTCGCTGTCCCCCACCGGGCTGGGCGGCAGGTCCGCCGCGGCGTCGCGATACTCGGACACCGCCGCCTGCGCCTCGGAGATCAGCGCGGCATTGCCGAGGAAGGACCGGGTGAAGAGCGTGCCGAGCGTCGCGGCGATGATCACCGTGGCGGCCACCGCGGCCCACTTGGTGATGCGATAGCGCCGCTCCACCTTGTCATCGGCCGAGACCAGCCCCGCCTCGGGAAAGATCACCCCCTCGAAGAGCCGCGTCAGGAAGAAGGAGCGCCCCGTCCCGCGGCCCGAACCGATGGCCTGCCGCCCGATCCCGAAGGTCCGCGCCATGGTCATCATCAGCCGGTCGATCGGCGTGCCCTCCTGCGTGCCGGAGGTGAAATAGACCCCCCGCAGCAAGTGCCGCGCCTCGTAGCGGTTGTCCTGGAAGGTCTCGTTGACGAAGTCCCGCGCCACCCGGCGCATCGCCGCCACCTGCGAGGGGAAGCCCGCGATCAGCGACCGGCGCTGGTGGTCGGTCTCGGCCTGCATCTTCTCCAGCAACTGAGCATTGAGCTGCTCCAGCAGTCCCGCGAATTCCTCGTCGAAGCGGGCCACCGGGGGCAGTTCGGCATTGGCGGCGTCGAGCGGCAGGGTAAAGCCCCAGACCTGTTCCCGCTCTTCCTTGCCGAGGTCGTCGAAGAACTCGGTGAAACCCGCGATCAGGTCGGCCTTGGTGAACAGCACGTAGACCGGAAAGCGCACGCCCAGCTTCTCGCGCAGCTCGTTCAGGCGGCGGCGCACGGCGCGGGCATGTTCGGCGCGGGTCTGTTCGTCCTGCATCAGCAGGTCCGACAGGCTGATCGCCACCATGGCGCCGTTGATTGGCTGGCGCTTACGGTACTTCTTGAGCAGCCCGAGAAAGCCCAGCCATGCGGCATTGTCGAGCTCGGCGTCGCTTTCCTGCGTGGTGTAGCGCCCGGCGGTGTCGATCAGCACGGCATCATTGGTGAACCACCAGTCGCAGTTGCGCGTGCCTCCGACCCCGCCGATGGCGGTGCGCCCCATCTCGTCGGCGAGCGGGAATTGCAGCCCGGAATTAACGATGGCCGTGGTCTTGCCCGCGCCGGGCGGGCCGATCATCACGTACCACGGCAGCTCGTTCAGGTGGCGGCGGCCGTTCTTGGACTTGCGCAGGGAGGCCATGGCGGTCTTGAGCTTGCCGCGCAGCTCGTCCAGCTCTGAGCTGGCGATATCGTCGCCGCCGGTATCCACCGTCTCGGCGATCTCCTCGGTCATCTTCTTCTCGCGCCGGCGGCGGACGAGGAAGATGGTCAGCCCGATGAGGAAGAAGATCAGCGCGATGATCCCGGCCCCGATCAGCCGCGCGGTGAGCGTGTCGAATGGCGCCCAGCTTTCCGTCGCGATGAAGGCGCCGAACCAGATCAGCAGCCCGGCCAGCACCGCGGCGCAGAAGAACAGCGCGGTATAGACCGAGAAGAAGATGACGCGGATGGCTGAGCGGATCATGTCTCTTGCTCCTGGACCAGCAGGATCTCGATGCGCCGGTTGGTGGCGCGGCCCTCGCGGGTGGAATTGTCGGCGATGGGTTCACGGTCGGCGCGCCCCTCGGCGCTCAGCCGGTCGGGATCGTCGATGCTGTCGGCCATCTTGCCCATCACCGTCTTGGCGCGGGCCAGCGACAGCTCCATGTTGGATTGCCAGCGGGCCGAGCGGATCGGCACGTTGTCGGAATGCCCGGCGACGATCACCTTGCCCGGCTCACCGTTGAGCGATTCCGTGATCCGCTCGATCGGGCGGGCGAAATCGGGCTGCAGCCGGTCGGAGCCCGAGCCGAACATGCCCGACCCCGCGATCCGGATGGTCAGCACGTTGCCCTGCTGGAAGACCTTGACGATGCCCTCGTCGATCTCCTCCTGCAGAAAGCTCGACACCTTCTGCAGCTGCGCGTCCGAGGGCGGTTCCGGCGGCGGGGGCGGCGGCGGCGCGCGGCGTTCCAGCCGGGCCACCGGGCCGCTGTCCACGACCGACAGCGCGCCGGCCAGGTTCTCCGTCCGGTTGGACAGCATGAAGGACAGCGTGGCGTATTGCGCGGCGAGCAGCAGGCCGGTCACGCCAAGCGCGATCCAGACCAGCCGCCAGGCCGAAAGCGCCTTGAACGGACGGTCGAGCCCCTTCCACCGCGGCGCCAGGTCGCGCTCCACCGGGCCGCGCTGCGCCCGGATCAGCCGCGCCAGCCCGTTGCGGATCTGCAGGTGCTTGTCGCTGCCCCCCTGCTCCACCCGAAGCCGGCCCTCGAAGCCGAGCGACAGGCACATGTAGAGGAATTCGAGCATCTCCAGGTTCTCGCCCGGCTGCTTTTCCAGCCGCGCCAGCAGGTCGTAGAAGCGGTCGCCGCCCACCGTCTCGCGGTGGAAGGTGCCGACCATGGATTGCAGCCCCCAGTTCGACTGCCCGCCCCAAGGCGTGTTCAGCACCACGTCGTCGAGCGTGGCACACAGCGCGTAGCGGGCGACCTTGACCGTCTGCGCCGGGATGCCCGCCTGCAGCGCGCGGTTCTCGAAGCCGCGGATCTCGGCCACCACCGACTGGCGCAGCTTGTCCGGGTCCATGTGCTGGGCCCGGTTGCGGATGCGCGAGATCAGGGCAAAGAGCGGCGCGGCGCAGGCGTTGAGCCGGTTCATCCCGGTCATCACCAGCTCCTCCGCCTCGTCTTTGCGCGGCTGCTGGCGCGCGCCGCCGCCCGGCACGCCGGCAGAGGGCACGCCGAAGGCGCCACCTTGGCCGCCTGCCTGACCTCCGGCCTGCCCGGCGCCCTGACCGCCCGCCTGGCCACCCCCTTGCCCCGGATCGGTGGCGAAGGGATCGGGCGCGGCGGCAGGTTGCCCAGTGGGCTGCGCGGAGGGCTGCGCGGGGGATTGCGCCCCGCGGCGGCCGCCCGGGTTGGGGCGGATGACGGTCTTGTCTTCGTCGTCGCCTTCGCTGAACGGATCGTTGCTCATGACGAAGCCCCGCGCGCTAGCTGGTCCGGATGGCCCAGAGTTCCATTTTCAGCCCCGGGTAATTGCCCGAGACATGTACCGCGATCCCGCCCGAAGTGGTCATCCGCTTCCAGGCCGGGTTGTTCTGGTCGAGTTCGAAATAGACCACGCCGGAGTGAAACGGGATCTGGCGCGGCGCCACCGGCAGGGGCCGCAGCGCGATCCCCGGCAGGGCCGAGTTGACGAGCTGCCGGATCTCCTCCACCGGGCCGATCTTGGCCTGGCCGGCGAAGTGGCGGCGCACGTCCTCCGACGGGATGTCGGCGCTCACCGCCAGCACGAACCCCGAAGAGCCCAGCAGCTTGCGGTCGGCGATGGTGCCGACGGAAATGCCGTACTTGCGCTCCTCCAGCGGGATCGCCACCGCCGTCTGCTCCAGCACCGAGCTGAGATATTGCCGCAGCACCCGGATCACCGGCGAGAAGGCGGCGGTCAGGTCGTCATGGGTGTAAGGCGGCAGGTCCGGCGGGCGCTTGTCGTCGGCCATGAAGGTCGCGAGTTCCCCGGCCAGCTGCACGCAGGCGCGGTAGGCGACCTCCGGGTGCAGGTTCTCGAGGTTGCCGAAATGCCGGAACAGCGGGATCGCCCGGTTCACCAGTTGCAGCAGCAGCACGTCCTGCACCTCGGCCACGCCCCGCGCGCCGCCCTCTTCGGCCAGCCGGCCGGACAGCGCCTTCATCCGGTGGGTCATCAGGCCCTCCAGCTCCTCCAGGAAGGAGGCCAGCGGATCCGCCGCGCGCACGTCGATGCAGGAGGGCATGAAGGAGCGGTCGAGTACGATTTCCCGGTCGGGCCGCACCTCGATGATCCGCGCGATGGGAATGGCCAGCTTGTCGGCGAGGTCATCGACCGACAGCGCGAATTGCAGCCGCAGCTTGCCCACGCCCAGCGTCACCGGCTTGCGCTGCTGGCTCATCACGTCGACCACGTCCTGCTCGGCGGGGCGCAGGCGGCTCACCGATTGCTCCGCGCCGGTCAGGTCCACCTCGGCCGCGCCCTCGCGCCGTTGCGGCACGGTCAGCAGCACGGTGCAATCCTTGACCGAGCCGGGCACCTCCAGCGCCGGGGGGTGATCGTCGGCGCCGGGGATGCGGAACACCGTCCCGTCCTGCGTCAGCCCGCTGGCGCGCTTGATGGCGAATTGCCCGACCTTCAGCGCCTCCTCGTCGATGACCAGAGACGAGACGCCCCAGCCATAGGGCACCAGCCGGCGGGCGAGCCCCGCCACCAGCGCCTCGGTATATCTGTCTGCCTGCTGGAAGTGGTGAGGCTGCAGAAACAGCCCCTCCGTCCATAGTACCTTGCTGTCCCAGGACAAGGTCGTCCTCCTGTCATTCCGCCCGTCCCCGACCGGGCACCCCGCCGCGGCGGGTCATTTCAGTTTCTCCAGCTGCTCCTTGTAGGCCCGCGCGAATTCGCGGCTGAACAGGTCGTGGAAGTCGTTCTCCGCCTGGTCCGAGATCTCGGCATACATCTGCTCGTAGATTTCCCAGTACCGGGCCTTCTTGCCCTTGAAGAGACCGCCCTTGCCGGCGCTCTCGATCTTCGCGGTCAGCTCTGCCGGGTCGAGCCGCGACAGCACGCCCTTCAGCGCCGCCTCCATCCCGGTGACCATGGCGACCTCGTGGGCCTTGATGTCGCGCAGCGCTTCCTCCGCCGCCTCCTCGGGGGCGAGGTAACCGCGGGCGCGGGGCCGGACCATGGACTCGATCGCCTGCTCGGGGCTGATCGAGAACTTGAGCGGGTTGTTCCCGCCGGCCGAGATCATGGTCTGATCGATGCGGAATTCGCTCTTGATCGAGGTGCGGGTCATCAGCACCTCGCGCAGCCCGGTGATCATGGAGCGCATGACCCGGCCCATCCGCGCCATGGTGCTTTCCAGCTCCGCGTCCGGGACCGTCAGCTCCTCCGCCTCCAGCGCCTTGAGGAAGGCCCGAGCGGCGTCTCCGCCCGCCGGTGGCGCGGCCTGTTCGGCCGGTGCTTCGGGCGTCGCAGGGGGCGGTGTCGCCGGAGCGGCCGGCGGCGCCGGGGTCGCGGGCGACGGGGC
>SRJI02000029.1 GCA_005473895.2 Carideicomes alvinocaridis | reverse complement strand
CCGCTGCGCTTCGCCTTCGGTGTGGCCGGGCCTTGGCCAGCTGCAAGGTGACCATCATTGCAACGCAAACAAGGAGAAGAGCAATGACCACGAACTGCATCAAATTCACCAGCGCCGACATCGAAACCGCCAAGGGCGTCGGCTCCATCTCGACCCTGACTTTTGATCTCGACATCACGGTCGAACCCGTCGCTAGCGCGAACCCGATGGCCCCCACACACCGCGTCCTCGGCCGCTCCCCGCGCGGCAAGCTCGTCGAGTGCGGCGGCATCTGGAAGAAGCAGAACAAGGAGACCGGCGCCGACTACTACACGCTGACCATCCGCGATCACGGCTTCAACGCCAACCTCGGCAAGGCCGCCAACCAGGACGATCTGTCCCTGCAGGCCGTCATCCCCTGGGGGCCGAAAGACGCCGCGTAAGCCAACGGCCAGACCGCTCCGGCGGTCTGGCCATTTCTCGTTCCGGGGAACTGGCCTCGGCGGGCGCGCTATCGGTGTCCGAAGAACGCGGCATATTTCGGACGCCGTCGCCGTGGCGTTTAGTCAGACTGGAAAGGTCGCAGATGCGGCTTCGATCTTTCTGTTCAGTGACAAAGTGCATCGCGGGAACCCGAGGCGGAACCGAATGTCAGCAGGGAGAACTGGGAGTCCACTGAGCGAGGCAAGCGTACCCCTTCTCTCTTTCGAGCAACCCGCGTGTGGGTCGTCGTGGCGAAGCTGCCAGGTGCGCCAAATTCACTCTGTGCCGCGAGGGTGGAAACCGCATATGAACGACATGCGTCCGGGAGCAACGTCTCACGTGAGGGTCACCGTCGCGCGCCTTTCCGTCGACCTGTTGGCCTTAGAGATCGCTAGCCCGGGGTCGAGCGGTCGGCAACGCCGAGGGCAGGTTTCTGGACGGCTTGCGCCTTGAGCGCTGCCGATGCATCGCTCACAACAAACTTGCCCCCGGCGTGCTCCATTTCATTCCGCCCCGTGCCGGGTGCAGCCCGCTCTCATGCCCCCGGTCTTTTCCACGATCCGTCCAACGACGATCAACGGAAAGGATCACACCATGACACTCGAACAATCCATCGACCTCGCCGAACTGCAAGCCGATATGGCCTTCGATGCCTACCTCGCCGCCTTTGATGAAGACGCCCATCCCGAGACACTCGACAGCCTCGAGACCGAGGCGCTGATCGCCCGCAGCCGCTACGACGATCTGCGCTCTCTGGGACTGGGTCACTGACCCAGATACCCCTGCGGGTCTTCGGATCCGCAGGGGTCTGACGCGGTCTCTCAGAAGCTTCGTGACGCCCTCAGAGGGCGTGACCCGCGCCATCCCGCGCGGGCCGTTTTCGTGTTCCAGCGCCCGATCCTTGGCCGGTTCGGGTGCTGGAACTGTGCGCTTTCACGTGCTGCTCATGCACCATTTTCGCCAGCTTCTTTCCGAACAACTTCTGGCTGTCGGTTGGGAAGGCGCCCGTTCAGCGCCTCGCTGACAAAGTTCTATAGGCGCCGGCAAGCACAGCAAAAAGACACATCATACAAAATGTAATATTGCGCAATGTGATGTATTGAAGTATAAGCGAAGGAGAGAAGGAAGACGTTGGCAGGATATGGCCAATGTTTGCACATTTTGTCCGAGGGGTCTGACCCGTGCCGAGGCCAGCGAAAAACCTGAAGCTTGAAGAGCGCATCGAAGTGGCTCGGCGCTTCGCGGCGGGGGAAAGCGCAAAGGATCTTGCGGCGGTGTTTGGCATCTCGCCGCGCCACGTGAACAGGCTCGCTAAAGAGGAGGCGGGTGAGGGCATTGCGGTGCGCGATCCAAGCGAGACGGTGGCCTTTCGGGCGAGCCGATCCGAGTTGGACGCCTTCGACGCGGAGTGGCGCGAACGGGGCTATGCCAACCGATCTCAGGCGCTGAATGCGGTGTTGCGCGGACGGTGCGGTTTCCTTGATGTACCCCGTGATCTGGTCGCGGAGTTCTGTGCCGCGTGGCGTCAGGCGAAGGACGTGAGCGACGCCGGACTGGTGCTCGCCAAGGCGGTCCATCGCGGTCGGCTGGAGGTCTCGGAGGCGGACCGCGCGGTGCTGATCGAACTGCTCGATTTGGCGCTGTCCATGAGCCGTGAGATGGGCCGGATGAAAGATGCGGCGCAGGCCTTGCGCGCTCAGGAGTGGCCGAAAAAGGAAGAAGGGCAGGGGGCGGAGAGCGAAGTTCTTGAGGATGACCCGCGCGCGATCGGGAGTAGTCTGAGGCTGGTGCGCAATGGCTGATCCGCTCGCCCTCTACGCCTCGGTCATGGGGCGGCTCTGGGAGGATGAGCGCATCCGGGGTCAGGCCGCGGCGCGGATCGACGCGCGGCTGGCGGGGCGTCGGCAGGGTCGCAGTTTCGCGCGCGTCGGATCCCTGTCGGCGCGCAACGCGCTGAAGGCGGCATCGGGCCAGAGCCGGGCGGCGGTCTTCAAACGGATCCGGGCCGGGGGCTGCAAGACGCGTGCTTCGCTCGGAGCGCAGATATCCTACATCAACGACAAGGCGGTCTACACCTATTCGACGATGACCAACGCGCTGACCGATGCGGCGGTGCTTTCTGAGGAGCAGAAAGAGGACATCATCGAGGATTGGGCCGGAACCTGGCGCGGCTCGACCAAGCTCGGGTTCACCTCGCACATGCTACTGTCCTTCCCGACCGACGTGACGGCAACCCAAGTCCGCGACATCGCGATGGACTGGACGGAGCATTTCTTCGAGACCGGCGAATATGGCGACCAATGGGACTATGTCCTCGCGGTTCACGACGACCGAGACCACAAGCACGCCCACATCATCCTGAACAACCGCGGCGTCGAAAACGGCACCTGGTTCTCCTGTTGGGCCGAGGGCGTGATGTCGCCGCAGCTCATGCGCGAAAAGCAGGCCGAGATCGCTGAACGCTGCGGTGTGATGCTCGACGCCACCACCCGGCTCGAGCGCGGCATCTTCGAGAAGCCCGCCGGGATCGAGGAGATTTACCGCGCCAAGGAAGAGGCCCGCCTGCCGCGCGAGATCGTCATGACGGCCCAGGAGTCGGCCATCGCGCAGGCGCAGGTGGTGGGCTTCGCCAAGGACTACAAGAACCTCGCCGACCTGCTGGACCGGATGGACCAGCGCCACATGGCGCGCGCTCTGCGCGGCATGGCCGACAGTCTCGGCTCCGGCACGCCGTGGAATTTCACCGAAGGAGAGATAGACATGAAGGACATCAAGACCGTCGGTGATGCGATCGACTATTCCGAGCGCACGATCGAGGCGCTGAGGCTCAAGGCCGAGGAACTGGATCCGGCCGAGCGGGCCGCATTTGAAGCCAAGGCCGCGCCGATTATTGCGGACCTCTCGCAGATGGTGCCGGACCCTGAGCTGCGTGCGCGCTTTGGCAAGCAGCTTGAGGAACCCTATCCGCCGGGGGCGGGCAGCGAGGTGCTGATCGCCGCGCTGCAGTCCGGCAATGACGAGGGGCTCCGCGACGTGCTCGAGCGCGCCGAGGAGGTGGGCATGGACAGCGAGGAATTGGTAGCCCGGATCGCCGCGGGCGGCACGCGCAACTACGGCATGGCGCAGGACTGGGTTGAGCGGGATATGAACGCGGTGCTGGCCAAGGACGGACTGAGCGTGGAGACGGCCAATGACGACCAGCTCGATGCCGCGCTGGAAAAAGTCGACGGCGTGATGGACGCGCTGATGGAACGCGCCAAGGAACTGGGTGTCGAGATCGGTCGGACCCTCGCGGACGAAGAACAGGAGATCCTGCCGCTCATCGACGAGGACGACCGGACGCCCAATCCCTACCTGCAGGACCTCGCCGACCTGCTGCGGGACGGCAAGCTCACCGAGGAACAGGAAGAGGTGGTCGAGCGGACCCTGCAATCCGAACTCTTCAAGGAACTGGGTGAAGAGGGCTTGGCCGAACTTCGGCGCGGTAACTTCGAGGTACTGGATCAGGCCCTACCGAGCAAGCTCGACCAGATCACCGTCACGCAGGAGTTCCTCGAGATGACCTTTGAGGAAACGGGCGACCAGGTCTTCACCGACCGCGCCGCCGGGTTGCAGCAGGACAAGGCGACCGAAGTGGCGCGGTTGCGCGGCCAGCAGGAGGCGCAGGAGTTGGGGCGCGATCTCGGTCGGGCCAGAGAACTGGATCGCGGTCTCGACGACGAGATGGAATTCTGAGGGAGATGACCACCATGACCAAGACACTTCCCCTCTGGGCTGCGCTCCTCTTCGGTGTGATCTGCGGCGCCGTCATCGGCACCATCGTCGCTGCCTTCTACTTGACCCTGGCCCTGAAAACCGGCTTTGGCAATTTCGACATGTTGGCACTCTGGAAGGCGAGCGCCGGCACCCGGGCGGCGGACCCAGAGGCGTTCAAGGTCGGGTTCGGCGCTGTCGGCTTTGGCGCAATAGGGCTCGGCGCTCTGGCGCTGGCCTGGACCTGGAAGAAGGAGCGGGACGACTATGGCTCGGCCCACTGGCAGACAAAGGCGGAGCTGAAGAAGAACGACATGCTTCAAGCGCCTGGCAAGGGCTTTGTCTGCGGCAAGCTCGGAGCCCCGACCTCGAAGGCCGAATTCATCTCCTCGACCACGATCCCGCATGTGATGATGGTGGCACCCACCCGCGCCGGTAAGGGCGTCGGCTTCGTGATCCCGAACCTTCTGAGCTTCGCGGGCTCGGTCGTGGTGCTCGACGTGAAGGGCGAGAACTTCGAGAAGACCGCGCGGCTGCGGGCGCTCAACGGCGACGAGGTCTATCGCTTCAGCCCCTTCGATTGGGCCAATGCCTCGCATCGCTACAACCCGCTCGCCCGGATCGCCAAGGCCCCGACATTCGCGCAGCGGTTCACCGAAGTGTCGATCCTCGCCGACCTCTTCCTCGACAAGGACAACAAGACCCTCGACACCTTCTCCGAGGCTGGCAAGTCGATCTTTGTCGCGGCCTGTCTGCTGGCGATCCAGCGCGGCACCCCGAACCTTGGCGAGGTGAACAAGATCGTCGCCGGCGGCGATTACAAGAACGCGCAATACAAGACCTATGCCGACGAGGCCGAGGAAGATATTTTGCGCGAGCTCTGGACCAATGCGGCCTCAGCCTCGTCGCGGCTGCTGACCTCGAACATCCAGGCGCTGATGACCGCCGGTCTCAAGCAGTGGGACAATCCGGCGGTACGCTCGGCCACCGAGGCGAGTGACTTCGATTTCTCGAACTTCCGCAAGACCCCGCAGTCGCTCTACATCGCCGTCTCCGAGGATCACATCGCGACCCTGGCGCCGCTCCTGCGCTTGATGTTCGCCGATCTCATCGCGTCGATCCGCCTGAACGAGCCCGGCCCGGACGAGCCCTGGCCGGTCATGATGATGATCGACGAATTCCAGCAGATGGGAGCGATGCCCTATCTCGAACGCGCGATCCATTCGCTTGCGAGTTACGGCGGCCGGGTTGCGATGATCGCGCAGTCGCTGGCCTCGCTCGACCGGATCTACGGGCCCGAGGGCCGTGAGAGCCTCGAGAACGGGGCGGGGCTGAAGCTTTACATCACACCCCGCGATCAGCGCACCGTAAAGGAGGTCTCCGCCGCCGTCGGCAGCACCACCCGCGAGGCCGTGACCCGCATGTATGGCCGCAACAAAGGATTCCTTGGCGCGACCTCGACGTCAGCGCGACTGGAAGAGCGGCCGCTGCTTTCCGAGACCGAAGCGCGCCTCATGGATCCCGACGAGGTCATCATCCTCGCTTCGCCCCAGCATCCGATCAAGGCAAGCCGGATCAAATACTACGACGATCCATTCTACAAGGAGATGCTGGCCTGTCAGGAGGGCAAGCCGTTCCCCTATCCGCCGAGCGTGCAGGGTGTGGGGCCTTGGGGCGGCGATGGTGGTTACGAGACCGGCGGAGACGAGCAGGCGAAGCCAGCCGAACGCGCGCCTGTCCGCGATCGTTCTCAGCGCCGCGAAGCGCGCGCGATGAGCGTGAGGACGATGGAGGCCGGGCGCGGGCAGCCCGAGCCCGAGACGCTCGAGCGGGAAGCCGCCGTGCCGAAGGAATGGGAGGCGGCGCTCGACCGGCAGGAGGATTTTATCGAGGAATTGTTGGGCGGGTAACCATTGATCGACATTCTCCCACGGAACCTCCAAAAGGTGACAAGCAGATTTCCTCTGATTGACCTCAGTGGGATGCGACGGAAATTGATCGTTATGGGTTTTGTGGGTCTGGAAAACGTTTAATGTTCGTACAGCGATGCTCTGCGAACAAGCGACAACCTCTTGCACTGTTTGCTTGTATTCTCGAAAGCTGTAACAAGCACTGGTAGCGAAGGTTCCTGATGAAAGCATTTGAATTTGATCAAAAATTAATAGCTTCTTATCAGCACTTTTCGCGTTCATTCAGCGCAATTCGGGCACCCGACCTGAAATCCGAGATCGATGCCCAGTACGACGCCGGAAAATTCTGGCCGGATGCCCTCTTGTCTCTGAACCCACGCTTCATGGCGGGGCCGACGGTCGATGAACTCGTCGCCACGGGTGATCTCGACGACGGCACGGGCAAAGTCTTCCGGTTCGGCACCACACCCCTTCGCTTTCACCGGCACCAAGCAGAGGCCATCGCGAAGTCGAAGCAAGGCAAGAGCTATGTCGTCACTACCGGCACGGGTTCGGGGAAATCCCTGTGCTTCTTCGTGCCGGTTGTCGACGCGATCATCCGGGCGCGGCGCGCAGGAAAGCCGCGTCGCACGACGGCAATCATCGTTTACCCCATGAACGCACTGGCAAACAGCCAGATGAAGGAGATCGACAAGTTCATCGCTGGTTCCGGTTTGCCCGATGAGCTCAAGCCTGTGGTCAAACGTTACACCGGTCAGGAAAGCCGTGAAGAGCGGGAGCGCATCGCTGCCAATCCGCCCGACATTCTCCTGACGAACTACATGATGGCAGAATTGCTTCTGACGCGTCAGGACGACCTGGACGCGAAAGTCGTCTCGAACGCGTCCGGTCTAGAGTTCATCATTCTCGACGAACTCCATACCTATCGCGGGCGCCAAGGTGCCGATGTCGCGGTCCTCGTTCGACGCCTGCGGGACAGGTGCTCGCCGGACAAGGAGCCAATCTGCATCGGGACATCGGCGACGATGGCCTCCGAGGGATCGGACGAGAGCCGCGCACTTGCTGTCGCGAAGGTAGCGTCTCGTCTGTTTGGCACCGACATTGGCCCGGACGCGGTCATCGACGAGTCCTTGCAGCGCGCGACCGATGACGCCCTGAAGACCGAGCACGTCCTTGGCGCTTTGAAGACGGCCCTTACGCAGCCTTTGCCCGACGCACTCGATGACGAAACCCTGAAGCGCCATCCGCTCTCGGTGTGGGCCGAACTCGAACTCGGATTGGACGATGGGCTTGAACTTCGCAGGAAGAAGCCGATCCCTTTCGAAGAGGCCGTGGAAAAGCTTTCTCTGGCCAGTGCGGTCGATGCCGAAACCTGCCGAGATTATCTCGAAAAATTCCTGACCCGTGTAAGCTTGCCGGAACATGAGCGCGGCGGCACGAAGGACGGAGCCTTTCTCGCCTTCAAGCTCCACCGGTTCATCTCCGGCGCCGGTGAAGTCTTTACAACGCTCACAGCCAGGCCGCGTCGGATCCTTCTTGAAGGGCAGCTCGAGGACCCCGAAGCCCCTGGAAACCGCCTCTACCCCACGCGGTTCTGCCGAAACTGTGGCCAAGAATACCATGTCGTGACCAAGGTCGACGATGATGGGAGTTTGCGCTTTTTGCCCCGAAGCATCGACGACACGCCGCTCGAAACTGAGGAAGACGAAGTCGCAGGGTATCTCTGTCCGGTGACGCCCGGCGATACTGACTTTCAGTTCACTGGCGAGCTTGAGGGTTATCCCGAAAGCTGGCGAGAAGAGAAAAACGGCATTGAACGGCTGAGAGGGTATCGCAAAAAGCGTATGCCCGTATCCTACGTCGTGGGCGCTGATGGTCGCCATGGAGCGGGCGGAAGCGACTTCTGGTTCATCCCGGGAAAGTTTGCGTTCTGCCTATGCTGCCATGACGAACCGACGCAGGGGATGCGAGAGCGCAGCAAGCTGGCGGGGCTGTCCGGCGAAGGGAGAAGCTCGGCAACGACCTTGCTCGTAGCCAGCGCCCTGGAGTGGATGAACAAACCTGGCAGCGGCGTACCCGCGACGAAGCGGAAGCTTTTGGGGTTCACGGATAACCGTCAGGATGCAGCCCTGCAGTCTGGCCATTTCAATGACTTCCTGTTCGTAAGCCTTTTGCGCGGAGCCATCCTTCGCGCGGTCATTGCTGCTGGCTCAGGTGGGCTCGCAGAAGACGAGTTCGGCCTGCAGGTGGTGAAGGCGCTCGGCTTTACTGCCGCCAACAAAGAGGCGCGCCAGCATTGGCTGCTGGATTCAAATGCTGGTGCCATCATTCGTGAAGATGCCCAGCGGTCGCTCGCAAAGGTACTCGCCCATCGTGTCTGGACGGACCTGCGTCGCGGTTGGCGCTTCACCAACCCCAGCTTGTCTGTCCTGAACCTGATCGACGTGAATTTCCTCGGCCTCGAGGACATCTCTGAAGATCGCGAACGTTTCATGGCCATCCATCCAGCGCTAGGAGACCTCAGCCTCGAACAGCGGCAGGCAATTCTAAAGGCGATTTTGTCCGCGATGCTCGAGGGCCTGGCTGTTCAGACCGAAGCCTTGGACCTGACTGTCCTCGACGGCGTGGCCCAGAAATCCCGAATGCTGCTTCAGGCACCTTGGGCAATTGACCAAAAGGAAAATCCGCGAGCGCGGTCCTCGCTTGTCCTGCGCGCGGGCAGCAAGAACGTGGTCACGCTGCGTGAAGAACAAACACTTCTTCGGGCAGGTCCCAATTCGCGGATCGCACGGCTCGTGAACCGGAAGTCCGTTCTCGGCACAAAGCTGAACAAGGATGAATACTACGAGTTCATGGAGGGGATGCTTGCCTTCCTGAGCGACGAAGGACTGCTGGTGCCTGTCGAACTCGACAGTGATGTGAAAGGCTGGCGCCTGTCTCCATCTGCGGTTCGGCTTGTGCCTGGACCGGCCCTCGATGATGAAACCCATCGAGGCAACCGATATTTCCACGACCTTTACACCGCGATTGCCAGTGACCTTGGCGACGGGCGTAGTTCCTACTGGGGTCTGGAGGGACGCGAGCACACGGCTCAGGTCTCACAGAAGCAGCGTGAATGGCGGGAATGGCGGTTCCGTTTCGAGCAGGACGATATGGAGCATCTCGCGACCTCGGAGTACCGAACGGAAATCCGGGCGACTGGCGAGTCCGATCGGTTCCTGCCCGCCCTGTTCTGCTCTCCGACCATGGAACTCGGCGTTGATATTTCCGCCTTGAACGCCGTCTACCTGCGCAATGTACCACCTACGCCGGCGAATTACGCGCAGCGCGCTGGCCGTGCCGGTCGCTCGGGTCAGGCCGCGGTTGTCGTGACCTACTGCGCCTCGGGGTCTCCGCATGACCAATATTTCTTTGAACGGCGCAACGATATGGTGGCCGGCGTTGTGCGGCCGCCGGCACTCGACATCACGAATGAAGAGCTGGTCCGATCGCACCTGCACGCGGTGTGGCTGGCGGAAGCGAAACTGGCGCTTTCTCCCGATATCCCGGAGATTTTGGACCTTCACGGGGATAAATTCCCGCTGAAGGAGGACGTTCTGGCGGTCATCTCGAAACCCGCTCTGGTTTCGCAGGCACGGGGACCTATGGCGCGTGTCTTGAAGCAGATTCTGGCGTCCGACGGAGGGCAAACCCCGATCTGGATGGACGATCCAGACGAGTTCGTTCTTCACACGGCCATGAATGCCCCAAAGGCGTTTGACCGCGCCTTCGACCGTTGGCGGGAGCTTTATAGTTCTGCCAGGACGCAATTGGCCGAGGCCAACAAGCGTTCGGAGATTACGGGGCTATCGGGAGCCGACCGACGCAAGATCAAAGCCGCGCAAATGCAGGCCCAGGATCAGATCGCCATCCTCGAACAAGGCAAAGCCTCAAATGGCTCAGATTTCTATTCGTATCGGTATCTGGCAACAGAGGGCTTCCTGCCCGGGTACAACTTCCCGCGCCTGCCGCTCTACGCGTTTGTCCCAGGCGAAGGCAAGACGGGGTCCTTCCTGTCCAGAGCCCGCTTTCTGGCTATCTCCGAATTCGGCCCACGCAGTCTGATCTATCATGAGGGCCGCGCCTACCGGGTCATGAAAGCCAAATTGCCGCCCGAGGTGCGTCAGGGCGACGGGTCGGAATTGGCGACCAAGGATATCTACATCTGCTCCAACTGTGGTGCATCGCATGAGGGCGAGGTCGAGCGTTGCCATGGGTGCAACAACCACATGGCGGGTGAGGTCCCCATCAAGAAGACCCTACGCATCGACAACGTCGAGGCCGCCCCGACGGAGCGCATCACGGCGAACGATGAAGAGCGCGTTCGGCAGGGCTTTGATATCCAAACCGTCTTCTCCTGGCCGAAGAAGGATGGGCAGGTCCAGGTGACCAACGCCAAATTCGTCTGTGGCGAGACTTCCCTCTTGGCCCTGCAATATGCCAACAGCGCGGAGATCAGCCGACTGAACAAGGGCTTGAAGCGACGAAAGGACCAGACTGTCTTCGGTTTCCACATCGATCCGAGGTCCGGATACTGGGCGAAATCCGACGACGAGGACAGCGACACGGACGTCCCGCCGGACGTGGTCAAGCCGGTTCGCATTGTCCCGATTGTCCGCGACAGAAAGAACGCCCTGTTGTTCCGCTTCGAAAAGCCGGAGCAATATGAGCCCGAAACAATCGCGACGGTTCAGCATGCGTTGCTGCGCGGAATCGAAGTGGTTTTCCAGTTGGAAGAAGGCGAAATCCTCGGTGAACCGCTGCCCGCGAGAGACAACCGTCGCGCAATCCTTGCCTACGAGGCAACGGAAGGCGGCGCCGGCGTGCTCACGCGCCTGATTGATGACGGAAAGGCTATCAACGAGGTGGCGAAGACCGCACTGGGTCTGATGCACTTCGAGAATGTGGATGCTGCGATTGCCGCGGGTGACGCGGATCTTTTGCAGGAGAAGAAAGACGGAAGCTGTGTTCGCGGCTGCTACCGTTGCCTGCTCTCCTACTTCAACCAACCGGACCATGAGCTGATCGACCGCTCGAGCCCGGAAGTGGCGCAAATCCTGATCGATCTTGCCCGAGGAACGATTTCCCTTGCTGCGAAGCCGACCGCTGGAACGGTGGCATCACCATGGATTGAGGCATTCAGCGCAGCAGGCATTCCCCAAGTCGATACGATGCCCGCAAGCTTTGGTGGGCGCGAATTCGAGTTCGTTTGGCGCGCTTTCGCGGTTGCCGCGACGACCGCTGACCTGACAGCGGAAGCTGAGGCGGACGCGATGAACAAGGGCTGGGTCGTTTTTGGATTGCCTTCGGCTCCGTCGGAAGGACTGCCGGATGGCTTCATGAAGAATTTTGAAGGTTGATATGACTGTGAATTTTACTCCCGGAGATGTTGTCAGAGCGCGCGGCCGTGAATGGGTTGCCTTGCCGACACCCGGTGAGGGCCTGCTTGCACTGCGCCCGCTCTCGGGCAATGAAAACGACATCGTGGTTCTTGCTCCGGATCTCGAGCTTTCACCGGTAGAAGCCGCTCGTTTCGACTTGCCTGACGATGCGCGCACGACAGTGCAGTCCAAGGCTGCCCTTCTTGCCGACGCGTTGCGGCTGACCCTCCGCCGGGGAGCAGGCCCGTTCCGATCCGCCGCACAGCTTGCTTTTGAGCCTCGGACGTACCAGCTGGTCCCGCTTCTCATGGCCCTTCGGCTTCAGGTCCCGCGTCTGCTGATTGCCGACGACGTTGGCATCGGCAAGACCATCGAAGCGGGTCTGATCCTGCGCGAACTGATGGATCGCGGAGAGGTCGATGCGTTTTCGGTTCTATGTCCTCCGCACCTCGTGGACCAGTGGATCACAGAACTGAAGGATCGCTTCGGGATCGATGCCCTTGCCGTCACCTCCGGGACTGCGGCACGTCTGGAGCGCAACCTCCCATTGGCGCAAACCCTTTTCGATGCCTACCCCTTCACGGTGGTCAGCCTTGACTACATCAAAGCCGAGAAACGTCGGGATGGGTTCGCCAGGGCCTGTCCGGATTTCGTTATCGTCGATGAAGCACACGCCTGCGTCGGGACGCACAAGGGAAAGCAGCAGCGTTTCGACCTGCTCCAAGGCCTTGCACGCGATCCTGAGCGTCGGTTGATCCTGCTGACAGCCACGCCACACTCTGGGGACGAAGATGCGTTCGCTCGGCTGCTGTCGCTGATCGACACGGAATTCGGGACCGTCAACTTCGACAACCAGAAGTACCGCGAGCGCCTTGTCAGGCACTTTGTTCAGCGGCGGCGCGTCGACCTGGTCGAGGGCGACTGGGATGAGAACCGCTCGTTCCCCAAGCACGAGACAACCGAATACTCGTATCGCCTGAACGACGAGCATCGGGCCTTCCAAGAAGCCGTGCTTGATTACTGCTTCTCGGTCGTGTCTCGGGCCGGAAACGCGCAGAAGGATCGCCGTCTTGCCTTCTGGGGCACTCTGGCGCTGATGCGCTGTGTCGGATCGTCACCCGCAGCCGCAATGAGCGCGTTGCGAAACCGGGCTTCCAATGAAGACGACCGCCTCGAGCCGCAGATTTACGACGAAGATGGCGATGATGAAGACGCCGTGGACATCGAGCCAAACACCGTCTTCTCAAATGATCCCGCTCTCCAAGGGCTGCTCGACAAGGCCAGCGAACTTCTGACGGCCGAAGATCCCAAACTGAACGCCCTCATCAAGGCCCTCAAACCCTTGATCAAAGACGGCGCTAACCCCGTCGTCTTCTGCCGCTACCTCGCCACGGCCGAACATGTGAAGGAAGGGCTTCGTAAAGCCTTCCCCAAGTTGAATGTGCAGGCCGTGACGGGTGAACTGACGCCGGACGAACGTCGGGATCGCGTGGCGGAAATGGCGGCGGAAGAAAGTGCCGCCACAGATCAGCGCATCCTTGTCGCTACGGACTGCCTGTCGGAGGGGATCAACCTTCAACAGCTGTTCGACACCGTGATCCACTACGATCTTTCCTGGAACCCGACGCGCCATCAACAGCGCGAAGGTCGCGTGGATCGTTTCGGGCAACCCGCCGAACTCGTTCGCTCGATCATGATGTTTTCGCCCGACAGCGCCATCGACGGTGCCGTCTTGGATGTCATTCTTCGCAAAGCCGAGGAAATCCGTAAGGCGACGGGCGTGACTGTGCCACTCCCCGACGAACGGGGACCGGTCACCGATGCGCTGATGGCTGCAATGATGCTCCGCCGTGGCGGTGGCGGCCACAAGCAGCTGACGCTGGACCTGCAAATCGGCGACGGGATCCAGGTGATGGAGACCCGCTGGCGCGATGCAAGCGAGAACGAAAAACGGTCACGCGCCCGGTTTGCACAAAACGCCATGAAGCCGAGTGAAGTCGCTCCTGAATGGGACAAGGTGAAGTCACTGCTTGGATCGCCAGCGGAAACGCTCGAATTCCTCGAGCGCGCGATGTCTCGGTTCGGGGTTCCCCTCGAGAAGAAGAAGTCGCTGCAGTTCGCCCATGTGCACGCCCTGCAGGACAGCCTCAAGGAAAAGCTGGAGCAGCGTGGGCTGAAGGGCTCTCTGAAACTGGCCACGCAGGAACCGGTGCCCTCAGGCGCTTCGCTTCTGACCAGAACCCATCCGCTGACATCCTCCCTGGCAGAAAGCCTGCTTGAAGCCTCGCTTGACACCGAAGCGCTGCCGGATCTCGGCATCGGTCGTGTCGGGGCCTGGCCGAGCGCCGCCGTCACTCAGATGACGCGTGTCGCGCTCTTGCGTATTCGCTACAAGCTCACGGTTCATGCACGGCGCGAGCGCCTTCTGCTGGCAGAGGAAGCCGCGCTCGTTGCCCTCGACAGCAATACGGTGATCGCCTCTGGCAGCGAGGCGCGCGCGCTGCTTGCCTCTCCCGCGACTGCTGATCTTGCGCCTGTCGCCCGCGACCGGATGATCAATACGGCGAAGGCGGCCCTTCCTGACCTGCTGGGCGGCCCGATTGCCGATTTCGTGAAAAAGCGTGCTGCGGAGCTGGTTGAAGACCACGCCCGTCTTCGTGCTGCCGCCGGTTCCGCGTCGCGTGTCAGTGTCGAGCCGATCATTCCCCCAGACGTCATCGGCCTCTTCGTTCTTGTTCCGGGGGAGGTGTAATCATGGCCCGCAAACCAATTACCGATATGTCCGCGTGGCCGTCGCTAAGCCTCGAAGGCAACCTGATCGCACCCGCGATGATCGCCAAGATCGATCAGCGCCAGGCACCCGAGCAATCCCCCGAGGAATACGGGGTTCGCAAAGGTCTGCAGATCCGCGAGGAAATCGCCACCGCTTTCCGCGTAGGCCAATCGCATTTCGACGCCTTTGCGAAGATCGAGCACCCGTCGGCCGCCGCCACCTCGCGTTTCATCGCGGACTTCTTCAAGGAAACCTTCGGTTACACCGACCTCGCGGCGGCAGCGGCACCGATCGCTCTGATCGCGTCCGACCGTGTGCCCGTTGTGGTCGTCCCTCCGTCCGAACTGCTTGACCGTCGCAGCCCGACGCTCTCGACGGACAGGTCTCGCTCCCCGGCCTTCGCCCTTCAGGACCACCTGAATGATCGGGACGAGGCGCTTTGGGGCATCGTGACCAACGGGATGCAGCTGCGCCTGATGCGCGACAATGCCTCGCTGACCCGTCCGGCCTATATCGAGGCCGATCTGGCGCAGATGTTCACCAACGAGGACATCGCGTCCTTCGCTGTCCTCTGGCTGCTGATCCACCGCACCCGCTTCGGCGCGGCAGACACCCCCGCCACCGATTGCCCCCTCGAACGCTGGCGCGATGCTGGCTCCAAGGAAGGCGAAGCCGCGCGAGATCGATTGGCCGGTCAGGTCCAGCTGGCCCTCAAACTGCTCGGCTCGGGCTTCCTCGAAGCCAATCCCGACCTCGCAGCGAAACTCCAGTCCGGCGAAGTGAACCTGACCGAATGGTTCAACGAACTCCTGCGTCTCGTCTACCGCCTGATCTTCCTCATGGTGGCCGAGGACCGGAACCTCCTTCACCCCGAAAAGGCCAAACCCGAGGCCCGCGCCCTCTACGCCCATGGCTATTCGCTCCAGTCGCTGCGCAAGCAATGCTACCGCGCCGCCACTTGGGACAAGCACCATGACCGCTACGAAGGGGTGAAGATCGTCTTCCGCGCCCTCACGCATGGCCAACCCGCCCTTGCGCTGCCCGCCCTCGACGGCCTCTTTGCCGAGGACAGGCTGCCCCACCTCGAGACCGCGCGCCTGCGCAACCGCGCCTTCATGGAGGCGCTCTATCGCCTCTCCTGGCTCGCCGACAAGACCGGCATGGTCCCGGTCAACTGGCGCGCGATGGAGACCGAGGAACTGGGCTCGGTCTACGAATCCCTCCTCGAACTGCAGCCGCAGCTGGGCGATGACGGCAAGACGCTCGTTTTCGCCTCCGAGGCGGCCGAGCAAAAGGGCAACCAGCGCAAGACCACCGGCTCCTACTACACACCCGACAGCCTTGTTCAGGCGCTGCTAGACACCGCGCTTGACCCCGTGCTCGACAAGACCGAGGCCGAGGCGGATGATCCCGCCAAGGCCCTGCTGAAGCTCTCGGTCATCGACCCCGCCTGCGGCTCGGGCCACTTCCTGCTGGCCGCCGCCCGCCGCGTCGCCACGCGGCTCGCGCGCATCCGGGCAGAGGGCACGCCCTCGCTCGCCGACTTCCGCCATGCCCTGCGCGATGTCGCGCGCTGCTGCATCCACGGGGTGGACCGCAATCCGATGGCGGTAGAGCTGACCAAAGTCGCGCTGTGGATCGAGACGGTGGACCCCGGCCTTCCCCTTGGCTTCTTCGACGCCCAGATCCGCTGCGGCGATGCGCTGCTGGGGGTGTTCGACCTGCAGGAGCTGCAGAACGGCATCCCCGATGCCGCCTACAAGCCGCTGACCGGCGACGACAAGGACACGGCCAAATATTATAAGAAGGCCAATCAGGATGCGACAAAGGGCCAAGGTGGCCTTGATCTCTTCGGCTCTTCCGGATGGTCGATGCCCGAGACCAAGCCCATGGCGCTGGATTTCTCGGGCTTCCGCGACCTGCCCGAGGATACGGTCGAGCAGATCGGGGCCAAGGCCAAGCGGTTCAAGGACCTGCGCAAGGGGCAGACCTTTGTCCGCGCCAAGGCGGCGGCGGACCTCTATGTGGCGGCCTTCCTGCTGCCCAAGGTCGGCGGCGCACCGGCGGGGGCATCCGCCCGCACAGTGCCGACGACCGAGGAGCTGTGGATGGCCCTCAATCAGGGCAAGATGCGCCAGGCGATGGTCGAGGCGCCCAAGGCCGCCCGCGGAGCACGGGCGTTCCATTGGCCGCTAGAATTTCCCGATGTGATGCAACGCGGCGGCTTCGACGTGGTGCTGGGCAACCCGCCGTGGGACGTGGTGCAACTTTCAGAGGAAGAGTATTTCTCCACGCGCATACCGGAGATTGGTGCACTTTCGGGTGCCGCACGAAAACACGCGATTTCCGAACTTCAAGCGAGTAATTCCATCGCGCACGCCGAATACATCGCGGACAAACGTAACTTTGACGCGTCAAATGAATTTGCTCGGGAGAGTGGTCGATTTGAACTCTCCGCGCGAGGAAAGATTAATACCTATTCCTTGTTCTCTGAGCTGTTCGCAGGGCTCGCAAGGCGCCGAGCTGGAGTGATCGTTCCTACTGGCATAGCAACGGATGCAACTACCGCTCCCTTCTTTGCTTCGCTTGTCGAGGGTCGTCGCCTTTCAAAGCTTATCGATTTCGAGAACAAAAACGGCATCTTTACGTCAGTTCACCGCAGCTATAAATTTTGCCTACTTACTATTGGCGCTGAGGAAGATGAAGCAGCCTTCTCGTTCTTCCTGTCTGACCCAAGCCAAATTAATGATATCGAAAGAAATTTCACACTTTCGCCTGAGCAGATCAGCGCCATCAACCCGATAACCAAGAACGCACCAATTTTTCGGGCTCGTGCAGACGCCGAGCTAGCAGCGAAGATGTTTGGTTTGGTCGCAAAGATCCCGCGTACCGAGGATTGGCTTATCCTAAATCAGAATGTGTTTACTTCGTCAAATTCAGACGACTTGGAACAATTTCAGAACACCCCGGCATCCACTGACACGATTGCGGTATTCCGTGGGACCTTCTTCAATCAATACTCCGTAGACCCAATCCTCGGCATGCACTCGAATGAGGACATTCAGAGCGGAAACGTGGACGCATCAGATAAGTATGTTGATCGGGAATACTATGAGCAGAGAATAGCCAAGAAGTTTCTGAATCCAAAATATCATCTCTCGATAAGGCGGATTGCGCGTGCAACTGACTCTAGAACGATGATTGCGGCGATCCTGCCCATGGTTGCAACAGACGACACAGCGTCGGTACTAAGTGTACAGGGCAAAAAGGAAATTACCTCGGCAGTTTTGGCTAACCTTAATTCGATCTGCCTTGACTATACTTGTGGGTTCAAGATTGGCGGCACGGACATTCGAAAGCACAACTTTTCGCAGCTCCCAGTTCTTCCCCCTGATTTCTACACCGAACCGCGCCTCGCCTTCATCACCCCGAAGGTGTTGGAACTCACCTACACTTCGCACAGCCTCGCCCCCTTCGCCCGCGATCTGGGCCATGACGGCCCGCCCTTCGCCTGGGACGAGGACCGCCGCGCCCACCTGCGCGCCGATCTCGACGCCTTCTATGCCCGCGCCTACGGCCTGACCCGCGACGAGCTGCGCTACATCCTCGACCCCGCCGACGTGAAGGGCCCCGACTACCCTTCGGAAACCTTCCGCGTCCTGAAGGACAAGGAAATCCGCCACCACGGCGAATACCGCACCCGCCGCCTCGTCCTGGAAGCCTGGGATCGGATGCAGCAGGATGGCACGTTTGCCGCCCTTGGCATGGCAGAGACCGCTGATGGCACCATGCAGCAGCCGATACAGCTGCCGCCGCTTGAGCAACTTCCGGACGCCGTATGGGCGCGCGCGGTACCGTCACCACAGTATGATCCGTCGGCCGCACTCGCTGCAATTCTGAAGTCGCTGGACGGCCCGACGCCGATCCGGACGATTCGTCTGACCGCCGCGATCATGCTGGAGCCCCACCTATTGACGCCGATTCTTTCACCTGAGGATCAAACCCAATGGCGGCGGCTGGTGGGCCAAGAGGCAGAGCCCCGCCCTGGAAATGTCGTCGGCTTCTCGGGCCGAACCACGCCGGGATGGAATGCCGCTATCACCAACCATCGAGGCAACGGTAGACTGCTAGAAGACATTGGGGCGAGAACGTGGACTCCAGGCACAGGTCTGGAAGCTTTTGACACGTCGGGCTGGCCAGAAGGGCGCGCAAGGTTTGTGCTCGACGCGCTGCGAAACCTGGACATCGATGCAACCGTGAACGCTGCTCCTGCCGAAGTCCGAGACTGGATCGCAAATGCCGCAGCAGGATGATCTCTTCCCGGTTCCGCCACTAAGCGTTGAAGTTCCGAAAAGCCTGACGGAGCCGAGGCTCTGGGTACGACGGCTCAAGATCTGGAAGGAGCCGGGCGGCGAGGTCATTCGGGACATCGAGTTACGGCCAGGGCTCAACATCATCTGGTCGCCAGACGGAGATGACGATCCCGATGGGGGTGGCCGGGCCATCGGCCATGGCAGCGGAAAGACGCTGTTCTGCCGTTTGCTGCGCTATTGCCTTGGCGAAGTCCGCTTCGCAGACGAGGTCCAGCGCGATGCCATTTCCACCGCTTTTCTGAATGGCGTCGTCGGGGCTGAGGTGATGCTTGACGGAGTGTGCTGGGCGGTAGCGAGGCCACTCGGCATCGGTCGCAAGCACTTCGCTGTTGAAGCCGGCAACCTCGACGTCGTTGCGAAGATGGAGGGAACGGCTACGGGCATAGAGCTGCTGATCGACGCCATCGAAGCCGCGATCCTCGGCGATGGCACCTCCCGGTTGGCTAGGCTCTCAGCTGGTCAGCGGGCTTGGCCGATCGCCCTCGCGTGGGCGGCACGCGATCAGGAATGCCGTTTCGACGACGTCCTGGATTGGCGTTCATCGGCATCAGGATCGGATGCGCCGCAGCCGGCAAGTGGTGATGCCAAAGGACCTCGATTACTCGCGATGCGCGCTTTCTTGAACGCAATCACGGATGAAGAGCAGGCCGCACGCCGCGGGGAGCAGGATCTGGCAACTCAACTTGATCAAGCTAAACGGCAGCGATCCTTTCTCGAATGGGATCAAGCGCGTCGTGTGGAACGCCTCGTTCGCGACCTCGATCTTGGCGATACATCCTTGCCTGATATGCCGCTTCTCCTGGACTCCTTGAAGTCGGCCGCGAAGGAGAGACTTGCCGCAGTGACAAGACTCCCATCGGGGGGTGATGCAGAACTCGACGACGCCCGGCGCAATTTGCAAGATGCGCGCACTACACTGCGCAATATTGAACTGAGGGCTGCTGAACTCGACGTGAGATTGCCTCTAGAAGAAAAACTACTCGCACAGATGAGCAGTGAAATTCCGGGACTCTCCGCAGCCGCTCAGTCCGCGGCTAGTCTCGTCTGTCCCATCTGCGAGGTACCAATCGACACAGCGCTCGCGGAAGGCTGCAAGCTGTCTCACAAACTACCCGATCAAGCACAGTGTCGTGCGCGGCTGGAGGCGAAACGCGAGGAAATCCATACTCAGAAAAACGAAATTGCGGGCATGAGCGCTGAAATTGGCGCCCTGAAGCCCGAAGTTGCTCTAGCGAGCCAAAAGGCTCGACAGGCAGAGGATCGGGTGGAACGCCTCGAAAAGGCTGCTGACGCTCGAAACACAAGCTGGCGAACTGCCACTCGAGGTGTTGAGGATGTTCAGCGAGCGGCAGAAATTGTCGATGAGGTCGCGCGTGCCGAAGCTGCTATCAGAAAACTGGAAGACGCGTTGCAGGGCACCCGCGAACAGCTTCGAGGCTTCGAGGACAAGCAGGCAAAGGCTATCGGCGCTGTATCCCTGAAGTTTTCAGCGATCATTCGGCGTCTGCTCGGTGACGACGCCAAAGGCTTTGTGCGTCTGACCGGTAAAGGTCTTGAGATTGCTGTTGAAGCCGGGGGCGATAGGCGAACAGCTGCCATTCAGTCTTTAAAAGTGCTCGCGTTCGATCTGGCTTGTCTCTGTTTGAGCATTGAGGGTCGCACGCGGATCCCCGCCTTTCTGATCCACGACAGTCCGCGCGAGGCCGATTTGGGACAAACGATCTATGATAAGCATTTTCGGCTATTGCGAGAACTCGAGGAAGAGCTTGCTGGTGGTACTTTTCAGTATCTAATTACAACGACAACAAGGCCGCCGCTAGATATCAACAAAGGGCCTTGGCAGCGCCTGGTTTTGCGCGGTGCGCCTGGTCGAGAGCGGCTATTGGGTCGCGACCTGTGAGGGTCAATACGCAATGATCGAGACGCCACAATCCTTCGTTACGCGCCAAGAATGCGAGAAAGTCAGCTATCAAAACGGCTTCCGGCGCCCCCTTGGGGAAACCGATGGCTGGCAGCAGTACAGTTCAACGACCGCTCAGGGATCGATCTGGCTTGCGCAGGAAACTAGCGGCGCTTGGCTCCTCGCTCTGGATCACGCCGGGGTTATTGCAGAGATCGGGATTGAAGTGTCCAATGCAGCAGGACCCGGCCTCGCACGTTTCCGGTTTGCCTCGCTGGCAAAGCTTTATGGCGTGATGCCAAGAATTTACGAGCTTTCCGCAAGTCTTCCTGACGCACCACTTCAGGAATTTCTTCACCGAACAAAAAACTTGCCGACGACGACAGAGGCGGAGCGCCTTGTGGTCCAGCGTGTCGGCCAGAACATCTTCCGTGAGCGTCTGATCGAATACTGGCGGGGGCGATGCCCTCTGACTGGGATTGCCGACAAGCCCATTCTTCGTGCCTCTCATATAAAGCCATGGCGAGACTGCGACAATGACAGCGAGCGACTTGATGTCCATAATGGCCTACTTCTTTCAGCCCTTTGGGACGCAGCATTTGACAGCGGCCTGGTAACCTTCGACCAAAATGGTGTTCCGGTATTCTCGAAGCTTTTAAGCAACTTGGCGCAAGCGCAGCTCCGTTTTGAAACGCCCATAAAATTGAACGCTAAACATCAAATGTTTCTCGGATGGCATAGGAACTATGTCTTCAAAACATAGAAGAGTCGAATGCCATATTTTGTAAGATCATTTCCTCCAAGGCTTTCTACTTAAAATCTACGCTCTCATTCGTCGGCAGATAGAACTCCGTAATCCCCCGCTTTCCCTCGGCGCGCCCGAGCTGGACGATTACATCGATGGACTTGCGGATGTATTCGCGCACCTCGGCGAAGGTCAGCGGTGTGCCAGCCTGCAGCACCATGATCGCCAGCCGGTCGATGGCGAGTTCCGCGGTTTCGGCGTGGATCGTCGACACCGACCCGCCATGGCCGGTGTTGATGGCCTCAAGAAACGTCAAGGCCTCGGCGCCGCGCAGCTCGCCGACGATGATACGGTCAGGGCGCATGCGGAGGGAGGCCTGCAGGAGGGCGTTGGCGCTGCGTTGCGAGCCGGAACCGCGGTCGGCCAGGAGGGCGACCGTGTTCGGCTGGCCGGGGAAGAGTTCGAAGGCGTCCTCAATGGTGATCAGCCGTTCGTGCTCACTGACATGCGTCAGGAGGTGACGAGCGAACGTGGTCTTGCCGGTTGAGGTGCCGCCGCTGATCAGGACGTTGAGCCGTGCCTCGACCAGGGTTTGCAGCGCGGCCTCAAGGTTCTCTTCGGCGAGGGAGGCGATGTTTTTCATCTTCTCGGCGCGGAGGGCATCGAGCGAGACGGCTTTGCCGAAGAGATAGGCGGGGGCGTAATCCCGGACGCTGCCCGAGGCAAAGAGGCGGATGGTGATCGAGGCGCCGCGATCGATGGCGGGCGGCACGGCGACCTGGACCCGGAGGGGCCGGCCTGCATATTCCACCTTGCCGGAGACGAGCGGGTTCTTTTCAGAGACGCGGGCCTTGGCATCGCCGACGATGGTTTGGGCCATGTTGAGCGCGGTCGTCCGGTCCACGGTCTGGCCTTCGTGGCGCATGGTGGCGTCACCCGCGACCTCGAGCCAGACGTTGCCGTCCGGGTTGATCGCGATCTCGACCACGTCGTCACGCCTTAGAAGATCGCGGAACGGGTCGAGATACCGCTCGAGGTAAGAGGCTGGGCTGTCAGTCCGGGTCAATATATCACCACATCCCGGTCCACGAGCACGGTGACCGAGGCGCCCTGATCGACATAGATCGTCGGCGCGATCGACACCTGGTCGGCGATGACCGAGCCGACGGCATCCTGCAGGTCGCTGCCGACATCGCCCAGAACGACGCTGGTGGTTTCATTGTTGGCGCTCTCGGCTGCGACGGCCGGTGCCGCCCCGATCACGGAAATCAGCGCGGCCCCGCCGAAGCGCTCGGCGAATTTGGTGTCTACGAGACCGGTCAGGCCCGAGCGGCCGAGTTGATCGCCGCCCACGGCGGCGATCTCCATCGAGGTGCCGTCCGGGGTCAGGACGCGGGTCCAGAGGATCAGGATGCGTTTCTGGTGCATCTCGATGCCGGAGCGGTATTGGCCGAAAAGGCGGGAGCCCCGGGGGATCAGGATCCGGTCCCCGGAAAACGCCGGGACCGGCTCGGAGACGACCGCGACGACTGAGCCCGGCAAGTCGCTGTTGATGGCGGTCTGGAGCGCCGCCTGGATGACGGACCCTTGGGTCAGCGTGCTCTCGGGATGGGTGAGGCGGGCGGCCTCCTGCACCTCGAGCGGTCGCGCACTCTGCAGGAACTGCTCATTGCCCGAGAGGACCGGCTCGCCAATGCCGGCGGCAGCTGGATCGGCAACCGCCGCGCCACTTTGGCCACCACGTGGACCATCGGCGTAGACCACGGCGGGGGATTTGATCTGCGCGGTCAGAAGCTCCTCGGCGACCCGTTCGGCCTCGCGCTGGCGTTGTTCCTCTTCCTGACGGCGGCGTTCTTCGAGAAGACGCTGATCGGCGATCAACCCTTCGCGGTCCAACTCTGCTTCGAGCCCCTTGCGCTGCGCGCGTTCGGCATCAAGCATGGCCTGCAACCCTTCGATGCGGGTCTCGGTCTGGCGCTGCAGGTTGGCAAGTTCGGTTTCCTTGGCGGTGAGCGTCGCTTCAAGGGCCGCCTTCTGTTCGTCGAAGGCCTCGCGTAGGTCCGCGACGGCGGACTGGATTTCCGAGTTGCGGGCGGCCTGGCTGGCGGCGAGGGCCTCGCGGAGCTTGGCGATCTCGGCCAACACTTCGGCGCTCGGCTCAGGTGCCGGCGCCGCAGGCACTTCCAGCGCCTCCTCGACGGCGATCAGCGCATCATTGACCCGTTGCTCGGTCTCGTCAGGCGGGAACTCCAAGCGCCCGCCAGTGCCGGGGCGGCGGTCCTGGAAGGTCTCGACATCGGAGGTCTCGAGTGCGCTGTCACCTTCTTGCAGACCGGTCGCCAGGAAGTATGCGACCCCGGCGCCGCCAAGGGCGAGGGCGGCAGCGAGGGCACCGACCCCGAGACTGTTGCCCCGGCGTTTGGATTTGCCGCGCTGGCTGAACTGGTCGAGACGGTCCTGCAGGTCGGGAGGGGTTTGATCGGCCATGGTCAGTTGCTCAGGTAGATTCCGCTTTCGTCGCGCCAGGCACAGATGGCCTCGTCGCCGATGCGCAGCGTCCAGTAGGTGTTCACCCCAAGCACCCGGACGGTGTTGCCTTGTTGGGTCCAGTTGACCGTGCGCTCGCGGCCCTGGTCATCGGCCTTGAAGAGCGCGGGCTGACGGGCGTTTTCCTGGAAGACGAAATACGTGTAGCGCCCGTCGTCGTAGATATGGCTGGGACGGAAATCCCCCTCGCCCGAGACGCGGTAGTTGTAGTTGCGTGGCGCCTCATATCCCTTGGGCTGGGTTGCACTCGCCGCGCGGCGCTCCTCGTCGGGGTAACGGAAGCGCACCTCGAAGAACATGCCGGTGCGGTTTGGGATTGAGCCCTCGCGCAGATGGAAGGAATAGGTGCGGCGGTTGGTGATCACCGTCATGTTGGTGGAGGCATTGGCCACATGCGGTTTGATCGTGAGCACATTGCCAAGCTCGGGGATCGGATCGACCTGGAAGCTTTCGGTGTCGCCGACAATCACCGCCTCGAACCTCTCCCCGGCCCCGAAATGGATCGTCGTCGAATGCCGCAAGTCCGTCTCGATCCGGTAGACCTGGTTCTCGTTATAGACGGCGGTGCGGATGCGGATGTCGAGCGACCCGCCTTGCGGCGTGGCCTCGGCCAAAGCGGCAACAGGAAGGGCAAGCGCGAGGAGGAGCGCAGGCAGGGATTTCATGGGGGTCAGTTCTCCAGGGTCTCGGCGTCGACGCGGTAGGAGGTCACCACGAAGCCCAAGGGGTTGGCCCAGACGTCCTGAAGGCGCTGGCGGGTTTCGGGTTGGAAGTCATAGCCGACGGTGGCCACGTAAGACCGGGTCACGGTGCGGGTGTCGCGGGGGCGGCGCAGCGTGCGGGTAAAGCGGACCTGGGCCACGCCGCGCTCGATCTGGTTCACCGACTTGATCACCACCTCGATCTTGGCGTCGCGCCCATAGACGGTGATCGGGTAGTCCTCGTTGGTGGAGGACCAGAGATCGCGCAGCGTGCGTGCAGCATCGCCGTCGGAGCGGTCGAGCACCGAGTTGATGCGCTGCTCGCCATCGGTCAGGTCATAGGTTTCGCGGTCATCGACGTAAGCGACGAGATTGGCCTGGATGATGGCGTCGCTTTCCGAGAGTGTCAGCGCCTGCACAGCCGCGACCCGATCCATCTCGCCGGTTTCCTTGTCGACCACGACCACGAAGGTCTCGGTCGACTTGAGGGGAAAGAGGCTCGCGCCCGCGACCATGCCCGCCACGCCGACCAGCACGCCCGCGGCCGCGACAAACCAGGCAAAGCGCTCGCGCCGTCTTGGCTCGTAGATGAAATCCGCCTCGAAAGCATCGCGATCGGGCGCGGGGGAACTGGTCACAAGCTTCTTCAAAGTCGTCGTCTTTCACATCAGGGTTTGCGGAAGGCCTTGGCGGCGGAGAGGAGCGCGCCGGGGCTTTGGCGGATCATCTCGCCGGTCTTCACGACGCCCGCGTTCGCTATCTGGTTCAGCTCATGTGGGGATTTTCCGGTGACGAGACGCGAGGCAGCACCCGTGCCGTACTCGCGCGTGTTCACGAAGCCCTGACGTGCGAGGCCGGTGAGACCCACGGCATTGGAGGCAATGCCGACGACACCGGTGAGGTTGGAGGCGATGTAGGGGACTGAGGCCATGATCCCGGCGCTGAGGATCAGGATGACCAGGAAGGGCAGGATGAGGCTGACGGTCTCGACATCGCCCGGATCGGCGGAAGCATCCCCGATGGCCTCGGCGATCGCCACGATGATGCCCGCGGCCCCGGCGGCCGCGACCGGCATGAGCGCATAGCCGATGGTGGCGCGGGTCCAGGCCTCGAAGAGAGACTGGGTGGGCTTGAAGAGCGAGGTCACGATCATGAAGGGGGCGATGACGATCATCAGCGCGAAGACGATGCGGGCGAAAGCGATGATCCCGGCGGTGACGGCGGCGAAGACGGCGGAGAGGACGAAGAAGATCGCGCCCAGGACCGCGCCGAAAACCCAGCCCGCCCGGTCGCCGATCGTGTCGCCATAGGCGGTGATGCGTGCGACCATGTTGTCGAGGCTCTCATAGACACCGGCCTCGTCGCCTGACCCGGTGAGCGCCAGGATCGAGGCGCCGACGGAGTCAGGCACCCGGGTGACGATGTCATAGATCACGCTGAAATTATCCCAGCTCTGCGCGAATATCCCCACCAGTGCCACCTTCATCCCGAAGGCAAAGCCGGTTCCGAAGGGCAGGGGGCGGAGCTGCATCACGGCGTTGATGCCGAGGAGGACGACAAGGAGCGTCGCGCCAGCCGAGATGACATTGCCGACCGAGGCTGCGGAAGAGACAAAGCCGTCCTGCGCCACGGTGTTCACTGCGGCGTCGACTTCGCTCAGAATGTCGCGAATAATCCCCATCTACTTGGCACAGCCTTCGATAACATCGGCCTCAAGGGCATCGGCCTGCGCGTAGAGTTCAAGCACGTTGAAGGGCAGACGCGGATTGTCCGAGGTCTGGAACCGGGGCAGGGCGGTGATCGCTTGATCCCAGGTGAACTGGTCCAGCAGGCAAGTGCAATTTTCTGAGGCGAGCGCTTCTTCGGCAATCAGGATGCGCAGGATCGCGCGGTAGCCGTTGCGCAGGTAAGTGGTTTCGGCGAGATCGGCAGGCGGCTTCGGGACACGGCAGGCGTCGGCCTCATCCCGCGCGATGGCCATCGAGGTGAAGGGCGTTTCACCGGATGGTTCGGTGTTCGGGGTCTGGGCCAGCCCCGCAGAGGGCAGCGCGCAGAGGGCCATCGCTGCGAGACCAAGCGCCCAAGTTGGTGCCAAGCTGTGGGTCATGATTTGCCTCATGGATCCACCGTCATCGACCGGAACTTGCGCTCATCCGCAAGGGTCGCGGCATCGACAACGCCAAGCTGGCCTGCGCTGACGCCCTGGGCCGCTTCCAGCCGCCAGATCTGGGTCAGGATGATGCCGAGCTCGGCGGTGACGCGGGTGTTGAGATCGACGGCGGCTTTCAACCCGTCCTGATCATCGATGAGCCCAACCATGGTTTTGAGCCGTTCGAGGCTTTGGCCTGCCTCTTCATGGCTTTCCTGAGCGGCGACGGAGAGCATGGCGCTGGCCCCGGCGGAGGCGGCGATGCGGTTGTCGGCAGGCTGATCGGAGCCCGAGAGTGTCCCCAGTCGTTCCGAGGTGAAGCCGCTGCCTGAAAGGACGCGCTCGACCGAGGCCGAGAGTTCTGCGCCGGGATTGAAGCCGCTCAGGAAATCGCCGCTGGCCAAGGACTGCGCAGTGTTGAGCGGGGCTACAAGCTTACCACGCAGCGCGCGGAACTCTTCGACCGTAGCGAAGAGTTCACCGAGCCCGCTGCCTTCAATGAGCGAGGTCAGTTGCGCCTCGAGGTTCGTCAACTGCGACAGTTGGGTTTCCAGTTCCAGTCGCATGGTCGCGAGCTGCTGCATCTGGACATTCAGGTCCTCCGCCATGTGTTCGAGTTGGGCCACGAGTTGACCAAGCTGCGAGCCATCAAAGGTCGGCACGCCCTGGGCCGCTGCGGGCGAGGGAAGCCCGAGTGATGTGACCGCAGCCACGGTCAGGAGAAGATGTCTCATTCGGGAACTCCCATCTGCATGAAATCGCGCTCGGCCAGCCGGTCGGCGACGAGGTGCTGCGCATAGGCCGCCTCGCGCTGCTGGTTGGCGGCCATCAGCCGGACGCGGAGATTGAGGATGCGGCCGATCTCGGCCTTGGCGTAGGTGTTGAGCTCCCAGGCAGCCTTGGCATTTGGCTGCGCATCGATCTGCAGGATGATCGCGCGGAGGCGATTGATGACCTGTTCGGTCGTGGCATGGCTGTCGGCGGCGTAGTAAACGCCCGCCTCTGAGATGCTGGCATATTCGGCGAGCGCAAAGTCCGAGGGAGAGAGTGTGCCGAGCGAGTCGGCGCCACCGACCACGGCGAGGTATTCGTTGTAGAACTTCGAGATGTTGCGCACGTAGCCTTGGGTCTCGGCAAAGGGCGGCACGCCACCATATTCGATGACCCGACCCGGCCCCGCGTTATAAGCCGCAAGTGCATGGGGGATGTTGCCGAAGCGATTGAGCTGGGTGGTGATGTAGCGCGCGCCGCCACGGAGGTTGTCCTTCACATCATAGCGGTCGACTCCAAGATCGGAGGCAGTGCCGGGCATGAGCTGGGTCAGGCCATAGGCCCCCACAGGGCTTTCGGCAGCGACGTTGAAGCGGCTCTCCTGCTTGATCAGGGCCTGGAAGAGGCAGCGCCACTGGGTGGCGGAGAGGCCGACGCGGGCCACACCCGGCGCGCCTGCGAATTCGCCCGCGACCTCGACAATCATCATCTCGACGGTCTCACGGCCTTCGCCGAAGAGACGGCTGTTCATCGGGCTTGGATCGGTGTTCGGGTAGACCGCCGCGACCCCGAAATCCGCATTGCCCTCGAGCGCGCGGATATCGAAGCCGGGCCCGGTGATCGCCGCGGTCATCTCCTCGAGGACGCGCAGCTGGTCGGCCTGCACATCAGCCAGGGTGGACTCGGTGCGGTCCTTGTCCTGCTGGACGCCCAGATCCTCGGCGAGCGCCGTCACCCGCGCGATGGCGCGACCGATGGCGGAATTGTCCTGCGTCGGCACGCCTTGGGCGAGCGCGGGCAGCGCACCGAGGCCGAGGCAGAGCCCGGCGGATATGATCGCGGCACGGCTCATTCCGGACGCGGCAGGGGCTCGAAGCTGCAGTCAGACTTTGCAGCCTGCTGGACCGGAGCGCCTATGGTCGAGAAGGAGAGGGCGGACCGCGTCACCTGCGGCTCGCCATTGCGTCCGAAGCAGGGCGAGGTTTTCTCGGTGTATTTCTCGCATGCCGACAGAAGGCCCGCGGCGGCGCAGAGCGCGAGGAGGGGTTTTGAACTCATATCACATGTCTCCAGAAATCAGGATTGGCGCGCCAATCGGCGGGAACGCGGGCCTTGCCGGTGGCACCGCCGCCAAGGATGGGGAGGAGGTCGCCCAAGGCAGAGAGATCGGCGTCGACGAAAACGCTGTCGCCCGCCGAGCGAACGAGCGCGATGCGCTGGCCAATGGTGGGCTGGACGAGGAGCGCGGCCTCCTTGGCGTTCACGCGCAGAAAGTCGTAATCCGAGATCGTGGCGCGGTCATTCGGGAAGAGGATTTGCGTGGGCACCGTCTCGACGATGGTCTTGCCGACGCGGCTGTCTCGCAACTGGCTCGGATACTGCGTCATCATGATCACGACGCAGTTCATCTTGCGCAGCGTCACCAGCCAGTTTTCCAGCCGCGCCCCGAAATACGGATCGTCCAAGAGTTTCCAAGCCTCGTCGAGGACGATGATGGTGGGGCGACAATCTTCGACCACGCGTTCGATCTGGCGGAAGATATAGGACAGCACTGCCATGCGTTCGGTGGTCATGTCGAGGATCTCGGTCATGTCGAACCCGATGATGTCCGAGGCCAGTTCAAGCCTGGCACCCTGTTCCGGCTCGTGGAAGACCCAGCCATAGCGCCCGCCCGGGGCCCATTCGGCGACGCGGGACTGTAGCTCGCCATCGTCATCGAGCGACTGAAACAGGGTCTCGAAACTCGCGAAGCGCCGGAGCGAGCCCTCGGCATGGGCATTTTGCGAGACCGCGCTTTGGATGTGTCGTGACTGCTCGCCGGTGAGGGTTCCGTTGCGTGTGAGAAGTGTCGCAAGCCAATCCGAGAGCCAGGCGCGGCCACGTTCGTCGATTTCGGTATCGAGCGGGTTCAGGCCCGTGGGCACGCCCGCGCGGATCTCGTTATAGCGGCCACCGAGGGCGCGCACGGCCATCTCGAGGCCGCGATCCTTGTCGAAGAAGAAAAGCCGCGCGCCGACCCGTTGCGCTTGGGCTGCGAGGAAAGCCGTGGTCAGTGTCTTGCCGGTGCCGGTGCGTCCCAGAACCAGCGTATGGCCGACGGTCGGTTCCTTGCCGGGGCTGCCCGCCTCGTGGAAATTGAAGCGATAACCGGAGGTGCCGACCGTCGGCAGGACCGAAATGGTATGACCCCAGGGCGACTGGTCACGTCCGCGTCCCTCGACGCTGCCATGAAGCGCCGCGAAATCCGCGAAATTGATCGAGGAGATCGGCGTCTTGCGCGCCCGGTAGCCGAAGTTGCCGGGCGATTGCGCGAAGTAGGTGGCTTTCAGCGCCATGTTCTCGCGCACGATGACGGACATGATCTCCTGGCCCACACGCTTGATCTGGGCGGCGGCGCGTTCGAGCGTGTCGCGGTCTGGGGCATAGACGGCGATCGAGAGGTGATGATCGCCAAAGGCGATGCGCCCCGCCTCCTGGTCATCGGCGGCCTGACCCAGCTGTTCGCGCAGGGAGACGGCGGCATCGTCGGAAGCCTGCATCTGGCGGATGATCCGCTGTATCCGCTCGGCCATAATATTGTTCGGGATCGGGCTGAAGGAATTCGTCAGCACGATGTCGAGCGGCAGGTCGAGCGCGTCGAGCAGCGTCACATCGGTCAATGCCGGGTAGGTCTTCATCGAAAAGAGCGCGCCGTATTTGACCTGACCGGTCACGGCGTCGGTGAGGGTGACAACGTCGCCGTCGAAGGTCGCGCGGCAATTGCTCAAGGTATGCGAGAGGGGCAGGGCGCTTTGCCCGAAGGCGATGGGGGAAAAGCTGCCTGCGTTCAGCGTGTTGAGGTAGCCCAGCCACTCGCCGCCCGATTTCGTGAGCCTGACGGGGTTGGCCGAGGCAAGCGCAACCTCGAAGAAGCCCATGACCTCGTTCAATTCCTGCATCCGTGTCGCGCGGTCCTTGACCCAAGCCTTGCGGGCCAGCGCGCGCAGGAGCGGAATGCGCGCCGAAATGTCGGGCCGCCTGATGACGCTGAGATAGAGCTGGCGCTTGGCCGGTCGCAGGTCTTTGACATGGGCCTGCCAGCGCGCGTCGATCGCGGCTGCGAAACTGTCTCCCTCGATAGGGCGCATGCCGAGATCCTGCGGCACGGAGATCCGGTGGACGTAGAAACCGAAGGCGTTGCCGGTCTGGGCGACGATGGCTGCGACCGCGCGTTTGAGCGCATCGAGCCGGGCATCCTCGGTGGTCATCGGGTTCAGCCCGTCGAGGCGCAGGGTCGCCAGGAGATCGCCCTCGCGCAGGACCATGACATCGTCATCGGCGAGGGCAAAATACGGCAGGTGTTCGGCGAGATAGCTCTCCCGCGCGAACGCCCCGCCGCCCGCTTGATGCAGGGCTGTTCCGTGGGTGGAAAGAGTGCCTGCATCAAGCGCCAAAGCTGTCGCCCCCGTGCAGGGCCCGGTTCTTCGTCGGGCGCACCGATCCATAGGAGACGCGCAGCACTTCGAAGAAATGCGGCTCGCGGTCAGCGACGAACCAGAGGATCGGATAGGCGACGAGACCAATCAGGAAGAAGACCATCGACTTCGTCCAGATAAACGGCAGAACGACCCCGGTCGCCAGCACCACAAGGTATCCGACAGGGAGACCCAGATACTTGGGCGGACGGGCGAGGCCCAGAAAAAGGGGGGATCGTTCTGCCACTGCTCTACTCGGATCTCAGGAGAAGCCGTCGACGATGGTACCGGCCGAGAAGATCAGCACGATCCCGATAATAACCGAGGCAAACCAGCCCCAGTTCAGCCGCCCCATCATGCACATGAAGCCGGTGCCGATCACGGCGAGCGTGGCGACCGCGATCCCGATCGGGCCGGTCAGGGCGGCCTCTACGGTTTCCAGCATGGTCTGGATCGGCGACAAGTCCTGCGCGAAGGCGGGCGTTGCGAAAGCCGCCAGGGTTGTGGCGACAGGCAAGAGGCGGCTGAGGCGATGTCGGAGCATGCGAAGTTTCCTTGTTTTACTGAAGATCGATGAGGACGGGCGCGCGGGCTGGAACACCGTCTGCGACGCGGATGTCCGGAGCGGAAACAGGCTTACCTGCCAGCCGGGACCGGATCCGATGGATGCGCGCGATATAGTCGCGGGTCTCGGTGAAAGGCGGGACGCCTGAATACTCGATCACGCGGTGCGGCCCGGCATTATAGGCTGCGAGCGCCAGGTCGATGTCCTTGAACGTGGCGAGCTGCGCGAGCAGATAGCGCGCCGCGCCATCGAGGTTCTGGGAGGGATCGCGCGGATCGACTCCGAGGCCGCGGGCCGTGTCTGGCATCAGCTGGCCGAGACCATAGGCGCCCTTGGGGCTGACGGCAGTTGGGTTGTAGCTGCTTTCGGCCTCGACCAGTGCTCGGAACAGGAACTGCCAGTCGTCGGCACCCAGACCAACCTGGCGCAGGGCACGGTTCCCCTGGTGGCGATCAGCAGTCGTCCGGATCAGGGAGAGGATGTCGTCGCGTCCGGACGGTAGCGCAGCATCCAACGAGGCCAGAACAACCTCTGCCTCAGCGGAATCATCCAGACCAGCCCAAGCAGGTCTTTCCCCGTGAAACGTCCAGCCAGAAGTCCGGGCTGTGCCGTCGCGCCCAAAGGCGATGACGTCAGCCGTGCTCCTCGAGGGTGATGCTGTAGTCAGGACCAAAGCGCAGATCGCGCCCGTCACCGAACTCGAGATGATGTTTGAAGAGCCCCGGCCATATGTTGAAATACCGCGGTTCTGGTCCGTGTGGGGTGATCCGGGTCGAGACCAGAATGGCTTCCGGCTCGCCCTCGCGCAGGTAGATGCACTGGTAGCGCGGCTTGCCATCGTCCGTGAACCCCACAAGTTCATACCGGCAGCGGAACGCGATGCCCTTTTCAAAAAGGTCTTTTACACCATCGATGGTGATCAGGATCTGGTTGCGCGCTATCGGCATGTTCGGACTCTCCCCACGAGAGCCCTTCTACTTCACGACACTAAGGCCATAAAGTCATATAGAGTCAATACGACATATTGCAGAAAAATACAAATTGCACGATAGTTGCCGCAACTTTTGCGGGAGAGTGACATGAAACGGCAGGCGATGGCGGCGATAATCGGGGTGTTTGGTGCTCTTGGGGTGCCGGTGAAGGCGCAGGCCTATGATATCGACTGCGCCATCATGCTCTGCATGGCGGGTGGTTTCCCACCGAGTGCCGTCTGCGCGCGGGCCTATCGCACGATGATTCGTCGCATCACGCCCTGGCCAAGCCTGCCGCCCTTCGGGGTCTGCACCTTTGCCCATGTCCCGGTTGAGCTGGGTGGGCCCGGTGGGGAGGGTGAGCTCGACACAAACCTGCCGGAATACGAATGGCTGAACCGCACTCATGTGATCTGGTTCACCGGGCGCTCCTACGAGCCGCGCGACGAGCCGCGTCAGTGGGACTGGTCGATCCGCTCCTGCGATCGTGAGAACCGGACCTGCCGCTATATCCAGCGGGTCTACGGTTCCCACACGCCCTGGCCCGCGACATTCATCTCGGAAAGCGGTCAGGAGGTCGCCTATCCGACCAGCGGGGGCCTATGGCACTTCTACTCCCGCAGCATCATGGTCGAATACGGCGACTACGAGGGCAACATGGGCCACTCGGAGTGGTTTTCCTACTGATCCGAACTGTCCGATGCCTTCAGGGAGACTGGGCGCAGGTCGGCACGGTCTGCATCAAAACGTTCTGGATCGACATGCCAGCGGCGACTCACCGAGCCATTATTCCAACGGTAATCGGTGAACAGGTGGATCTCCTGTGTTCCGTCGTTCAGAAACCCTTCCTGGAAAGGCCAGCCTGTCTTTCTCTTCGCCATGTACCCGCGCCACTCGTACCGTTCTTGCCGTTATGTCCTCGCGTTGGGGGACAGGATCAAAGCCTCAGGAAGCGCACTAGCGCCTCGCGAAGAGTACTTCGGGGTCGACATTGAGCGCCCGGGCGATGCGTTCGAGAAGGTCGAGCGAGGCCGCGAACTTGGCGTTCTCGACCTTGCCCATATGGCCGCGGCTCACATCGGCCCGATGAGCAAGCTCCTCCTGGCTGAGGCCGCGGGCGCGTCTCAATTCCTGGATGTTCAGTGCTACACGGTCCCGCAAGTTCATGCCCGCGAAACGGACACGGTGCGCGAAATATCGCCACGCGATATATGTTACATTCGAAGATGACGGAGCAGAAAAATCGAAAATCGGTGCTTAGAGACAGAGGACCAATGTGCATGCAGTTCCGGGTACTTGGTGTTGCAAATGCTACTAGGGCGAGTAGCGATGACCGTCAATACACCATGACACGAAACAGCGTCAGTCACGCATAATGAAGTTTATGTTGTTTTCGGAACGATGCTACAGGAATCCGAGAGCCGTCTTATGTTAATATTTACTTGTAAGTTATAGCAGCGGCAGTAGGTACACCCACGTGCACGACTTTGTTTCAGTTCTTTAGCGTCCTACCATTCTGTTCAGCCGTGAATAGTCCTCCTACAAAGGTTCTGTTGCGAACCAGGTAAACCATTGACGTCAAGATTTCTGACTCATGGGTAAACTTTCTACTGCGTCATACACCGCGAAATTATCCACTCACTACCATCCATCAGGGAATAATGCGGTCGCCGCGCACGTCTCTTGTTTGAGTGAAAATAAGGGATCGGTTCGCACACAGAAAGCAGATACCGATCCAACAGAAGGTGAAGACCAATGTTTGACTGGATCCTCTCGGTGTTGGATGCCAGCGGCTATGCGGGGCTCTTCTTTCTCATGGTCCTCGAGAACGTGTTTCCGCCGATCCCATCGGAGCTCATCATCCCGCTCGCGGGATTTCTGTCGGCACAGGGTGAGATGTCGCCCTTTCTTGCACTCTTTTCCGCGACTGCGGGCGCAACCATCGGTGCGGTTTTCTGGTATGGCCTCGGACGCTGGATCGGGCGAAACCGTCTGATGCATTGGGCGGAGCGACATGGGCGCTGGATCGGGCTCAGGCCGCGTGACCTTGTTGCTGCATCAGGCTGGTTCGAACGCCACGGGGCAAAGGCCGTGTTCCTCGGCCGGATGGTCCCGGGCATCCGTACATTCATCTCGGTTCCTGCCGGTCTGGCGGAAATGCCATGGCCCGCGTTCCTCGGCTGGACCTTCGCGGGAAGCCTGGTGTGGTCGGGAGTGCTGGTCGCACTTGGCTATGTTCTCGATGCCAATTATGCGCGCGTGGCCGATTGGATCAGTCCGGTTTCCACCTGGGTTTTGGTGGGTCTGGTCGCGGCATACCTCTGGAATGTCCTGCGAAAATGACGCCGCGGCCGCCCGAAGCGCGCGCCGGGGCCGATCGTCGACAAGAGCTGACCGTCACGCATCCCCTGAAATATGCCAACGGGCGGAGAAACCTGTTTCGACAAGGGAATAATCGAGGCTTGAGAAACGTCTCTTCAGTATGGCCGGCAGGAGGACATGACGATGCACGAACCAAAGCAAAGCGCTCAGCAAGCGATCTCACGTCGCGCTCTTCTCGCATCGACCGCCGGCATGTGTGTGTCCGCGCTTGGTGCCAGACTGGCTATGGCCGGTCCGCCCTATGACGATCCCGTCGCCCGGTTCCCAGAAAAAACTGCGTTGCGGCTGCTGAATGATCGTGCGCCGCAGCTTGAGACGCCTTGGCGGTACTTCAAGGAGGATCTGACCCCCAATGAGGCGATGTTCGTCCGCTGGCACTTGCAACCCATCCCGACCCATGTCGACCTGAACACCTGGACATTGCGGGTAGGCGGCCATGTCAACGAGACACTTTCGCTGAGCATGGACGACATCCGCGCGATGCCCGCACAGGAATTCGTGGCCGTCATCCAATGCTCAGGCAACTCGCGACGGTATTTCGCGCCCCGTGTCCCCGGCGGACAATGGGGCGACGGGGCAATGGCAAACGTGCGCTGGAAGGGCGTGCGTCTGTCGGACGTCCTGGAACGCGCGGGAATGAAGTCTGGCGCCGTGCAGGTCACGTTCAACGGCCTTGATACCGGTCCGCTTCCCGCGACGCCTGACTTCGTCAAGGCGCTCGACGTCGATCACGCGATGCAGCAAGAGATCCTGCTGGCCTACGAAATGAACGGTGCGGAGCTGCCGCTTCTGAACGGCTTTCCCATGCGGCTGATCGTGCCGGGCTGGTATGCCACCTACTGGGTGAAGTGCCTGTCGGAGATCACCGTGACGGATACCAAGTTCGACGGCTTCTGGATGGCCAAGGCCTATCACATCCCCGACAACGCCAACGCCTCCGAGACGCCGAATGATCTTGCAAAGAACACTGTTCCTATCAATCGCTTCAACACCCGCTCATTCTGGGTGCACCCGAGCGAGAAGACCGGCGAAACCGAATTTGCGAACGGCGCCACCATCCCGCTGGAGGGCGTCGCGTTCGACGGTGGAAGCGGCATCGCATCGGTCGAGTACTCGCTGGACGGCGGCGGGACCTGGCAAGAAGCCACGCTCGGAGATGACATGGGCGGCTATGCGTTCCGGCGCTGGCGTGCCGAATGGACCCCGACGACGCCGGGCATCTACCAGCTGAAGGTCCGCGCAACAAGCAACGACGGCGAAACGCAGCCCGTGGATGCGAAGTGGAACCATGGTGGCTACATGCGCAACGTGATTGAGACGGTCGATGTCACGATCACAGGGCAGGAGGACGGCTGATGACAGACAAACATCCCGCCCCAAAGGACCCGTCCGAAGTCAGCCGCGAACACGACGAAACCGAACGTCGACTGGACGGTCCCGCGCTGATAATAGCGGTCCCCCTCCTGCTGGTCGCGATCTACTTCGCCTTCTACGGTGTTGATAGTGGACGATCAGACATCGAAACGGCGCAAATGGGGACGCCAGCAACCGAGGCGGGACAGGTCAGACAGATCACTGCCGTCACATCCAAAACAATCGAATTGCCGCATCTCCAGCCGATCTTGCCACCGGGTCCGGGGCTTGAAGCTGTCGAGGTCAATTGCGTCGTCTGCCACTCGCCGCGCCTGATCACCGATCAACCGGACTTTTCGCGCGAGCAATGGACCGAGATCGTCCACAAGATGGTCGGCACCTTCGGTGCTCATGTCACCGCAGACGACCAGGATCTGATCATCGATTACCTGACTTTTATCAAGGGCACCGACACCAGCGGGGACAGCCAATGACAGACGCGACCTTTGAAAGTGCGAACGAAAGTCATCGGGCGGCGCCGCAAGTCGCAACATCTCTTGTTCGCGCGCATGCTTACGCGGCACTGGCCATGGTCATCATCTCGGCGTTGTTCGGGATTATTGTCGCGACCAAGATGAACTGGCCCGGATTTCTGGGTGAGACAGCGGAGCTGACCTGGGGCCGGGTGCGCTATGCCCACACGCAGGGCATCTTCTTTGGCTGGCTGAGCAACGCATTCATCGCGTTCCTTTACTACGGCGTGCCGCGACTGGCCGGTCGATCCGTCACAAGCACGTCATTGGGCTGGGTCATTTTCGTCGCCTGGAATCTTTTGGCCGTGCTGCCGGGTTGGGCGCTGGTCCTGGCAGGGTACAGCCAACCGCTCGAATGGGCCGAGTTCCCGATCATCATCGACGGGGTGCTGATCGCGGCGATGGCACTTCTGTTCGCCCAGTTCGTCGTGCCGTTCTTCCGGGCTCGGATGGCCGATCTCTATGTCTCGGGCTGGTATTTCCTCGGCGGCATAACCTTCACGATCTTCGCCTATGCGGTTGGAAATTTCGTGCCGGAGTTCCGGCCCGGTGCGGAGGGCGCGTCCTATAGCGGGCTCTGGATCCACGATGCGGTCGGACTGTGGGTCACGCCTCTCGCGGTCGGCATCGCCTACTACGTCATCCCTGCCGCCAGCGGTCGGGCGATCTGGAGCCATTTTTTGTCGATGATCGGCTTCTGGCTTCTTTTCTTCGTCTATCCGCTCAATGGCCTGCACCACTACCTGTTTTCGTCCATCCCGCTGGAGATGCAGAAAGCCGCCGTCGTGGCCTCTGTCTATTTGGGCGTTGCCGTCATCATTGTAGTGACGAACCTGATGATGACCCTGCGGGGCCTCGGCGGGAAGGTCACCGGTGATCCGGCGCTTCGCTTCGTCTGGCTCGGCATCGTCTTCTACCTCGTCGTCAGCCTGCAAGGCTCGTCACAGGCGCTCATGCCGTTCAACCGCTACATTCATTTCAGCGACTGGGTGATCGGGCATTCGCATCTCGCCCTGCTCGGGTTCGCCAGCTTCATTGCCATCGGCGGCATGCTCTACGCGTGGCGCAATACGGTCGGCGTGCGGTACAATCCGCACCTCGCGACGTGGTCCTTCTGGCTCCTGTCATTCGGACTACTGGCCATGGTCCTGGTCCTGACGATTGCCGGGATGATTCAGGGCCAGTTATGGCAGGGCGGAGGTCCGTGGCTAGATAGCGTCGAGGCGTCGCGCCCCTATTGGGTCATCCGCACGCTGACCGGTGTTCCAATCATCCTGGGTTTCGGGGCACTGATCCTTGCGATGACGACCGGTCAGCGGATCGCGGCCCAGGACACCCATGATTCAAGCCAGGGTGCCGCGAAGTTCCAAGACATCAACATCTACTCCCACGCGCGGCGCCATCCCTGGCTGCGCGGGGCCTATGCCGTGACCGGCCTTGCGGGCCTGGGCTTCTTCGCGCTCTCTTTTCTTGCACTCGCCGTTTGGCCCTCTCGGGAGGTAGCCGCAACGATCGAACGGACCACACCCGTAGGGGCGATCACCTACACGTCGGCCGAGGCGCGGGGACGCGAGGTCTATGCCCGCGAAGGCTGCGCCTATTGCCATTCACAGATGATCCGCGCGCTCCCCGCCGATGAAAACCGCTTCGGCCCGGCCAGCCAGGCTTGGGAGACGGCGCAGGATACGCCGCAGATGTGGGGCACGCGCCGGATCGGGCCCGACCTCAGCCGGGAGGCCGGGCGCCGCCCTGCCGACTGGCAGTTCGCGCATCTTTATGATCCCCGCACGATCGTACCGCGATCGAACATGCCGGCGTTCCCATGGCTCTTTGATGGGTCCGCCACCGAGCCGACGCAGGAAGCCATCGATCTGGTGGCTTATCTCGAAGCGCTCGGGCGCAACCGTATCCTCGCCGGAGAAGCGGAACCGTTGACCACTGGATCGAACGGACGCGCACCAGACCTGCTGCTCAGCGATGTCGACGCGCGGCTACCGGGTCGAGGCAAGGCGCTGTTCGAAGCCAACTGTGCCGGATGTCATGGCTCCGAAGGTTTGGGCGACGGCCCCTCCTCCGACGCGCTGCTGCCGCATCCGCGAAACCTGACCGAGGTACAGCTTTCCGACGAACGCTTGTCGGAGGTTCTGTGGAATGGCGTCGAGGGTTCCGCCATGCCCGGTTGGTCTCGTCTGCCAGTCGCAGACCTGTCGGCGATCGCCGCCTATGTCGAAACCCTTCCTCGCGACGTAGCCGCAGAGGAAAGGACGCCCGGTGCCTTTGCTGGCGCCGGCATCTATGCACAGAATTGCGTTGTCTGCCACGGCAACAATGGACGGGGCGATGGCCCGTCCGCAGGCGCGCTGGCCCCTGCACCCTCCAATTTCCACGAAGAGCTTCCCTCTCTCGACTACGCGATCAAGGTCCTGACCGAGGGCGTACCCGGCACATCCATGCCCCGCTGGGACACGAAGTTGTCGGCCGAGGAGATCGAGCAGGTCGCGCGATATGTACGGACGTTCTACGACACATCAGCGGAGGAGGACGCGCAATGATCGCCAACTTGATCGTCATTACCGCCACGCTGCTGATCGCGGGTTTTCTGATCGCGCGGATTTTCGTTCCCGGTGCGAAGACGTGGTTCGAGGCACCGAAACACCGGTTCATGCATGACGAAACCATCCATGCCGACCGTCACCGCCGAAAGGCATACGGCGATGAAAGACCGATGCACGAGACGCTACCCGAAGATACCGATCAATCAAATAAGGAGAGTTAACATGCCCCGGAAGTACGCCAGCGGCCTCGACGATTCCACTTCGGTCAAGATGGTCGAACTGCTCAACAGCAACCTCAGTCTGGTCATCGACTTGTCGCTTGCGGTCAAGCAGGCCCATTGGAACCTAAAGGGCACCGGCTTCATCGGTGTCCACGAACTGCTCGACACAACGGTCGCGCATCTACGAGACATCCTTGATACAATTGCCGAACGTGCCGTCATCCTTGGCGGCCATGCGCGCGGGACGACGCAAACCGTGATCGAGGGTTCGACACTCAAACCCTATCCGACGGACATCACCGATATTCAGGATCACTTGCGCGCCTTGACCGATCGCTACGACGTGGTCGCGGCGTCGCTCAGAGACGCCATCGGCACAGCAGGAGATGCCGGTGACGAGGACACCGCCGATCTCTTCACCGAGGCCAGCCGCATCGTCGACAAGGATGCGTGGTTCATCGGCTCAAACCTCAGCGGCAACTGATCCGTGCGGTGATTGACCAATGATACCGGCCACGGATTTAAGGCCCTTATCGATCCTGGACTGGATTTCAGGATCGGTATTCACATAGACAGGGCTTGGATGCGGGATTTCGATGACCGGAATCTCCTTTACAAGACCCGCAATCGCCGGGTTCGCCTTACCCGCCCATCGTCCCGCCAGAACAATTACCTGCAAGTTCTTCAGCAGACAAAAGAGCGCAGGCAACCGATCGAGACCGTCCGCAAGCTCGGGCGCGGTCAGGCGGCGATTACGTGTCAAACCCGATGGCGAAAGCCAGGGCACAATATTCCACAATAATGTTGTTGACCGTTCAAGGCCTGCGCGATCAAGTGCGCGCTTGAGGTTGCGCTGCGTCGGAGACGGATTGTCACGAGACACGAACCGGGGATGCTCCCCGCGCCTGGCTGGTCGCTCGAGCAGGATGAGAACGCTTGCATCCTGCCCTCCGTCCAGCGGATCGAACCAAGGCACATCCCGGCTCAGTTTTCGAAGCCCGCGGCAATAGGCGTTGAGGCGATGCATGTGCGGAGCGTCGAGCGCGGCCAACCGGGCCGCCCGAGCTGCCGGTGTGCTTAGCTCGGCGGTCTCAGCCACCATCGCGCTCTCGCTTTTCAAAGACGGCCTTGGCCACTTCTCCGAGAGCGCCAACGAACATCAGCGCCGAGCCGACGACGAACATCCAGACAGCAAGCGTTTGCCACGTCTCGAATATCTTGAAGAACAAGACAGAGCCGATCACGAAGAGAGCATTGCCGGTAACCGCGATCGCCAAATGCCAGTGCCGATATTCGCGCACGATTGTCTCAAGTTGCATTGCCATTTTTCCTCATGCTCCGATCCAGAGCCGCAGCCCATAGGCAATGGCGGCGACAGTCCCGACCCCCGCAAGCCACAGCAGGACGAACCACGCTAGGCGTTTGTGCAATGGTGGCTGATCACGTTCGGGCATCAGTGATACCCCTCGTCCGGGTCCATCTTTCCACGGAAGACCCAGTAGGCATACGCCGTGTAAGCCAGGATCACCGGGATGAGGATCGCGACGCCCACCAGGATGAAGATCTGGCTTATGCGTGGCGCTGCGGCCTGAGCGATGGTGACCGTGTCCGGCACAATGTAGGGAAAGATAGAAACGCCGAGCCCGACAAAGCAGAGCCCGAACAGCGCCAAGGTCAGCGGGAAAGGCCATGCGTCACGGCGTTCGGCCAAGCGGCGCAGAAGGAGCCAGGCGAGTACGCCTACCCCAAGCGGAACCGGTGCAGTCAGCAAAATGCGCGGCCAGGCGAACCAGTTCTGCCAGTAGGACGCTTCGAGGAATGGTGTCACCGCGCTGACGAGCAGGATCGCAGCCAGTGTCGTATATGTCAGGCGGTTTGCGAGTGTATAAGCATGGTCGCGCAACGTGCCTTCGGTCTTGAGGATAATCCAGGTCGCCCCAAGAAGTGCATAGCCGATCACAACCGCCAGACCCGTCAGTGCGCTGAAAGGTGTGGCCCAATCCCACCAGCCGCCGCCATAGGCATTGTTTGTTACAGTCACCCCCTGCAGGATCGCGCCAAGTGCCACGCCCTGCGCGAACGCTGCAACAAGCGAACCACCCGTGAAGGCGATGTCCCACAGGAAACGGCCCCGTTCGGTCCGCCAGCGGAATTCGAACGCGACGCCGCGAAAGACGAGACCAAGCAGCATGGCGATGATCGGTGCATAGAGCGCGGGCATGAGGATCGCGTAGGCAAGTGGGAAAGCGGCAAAGAGCGCGCCGCCGCCGAGAACGAGCCAGGTTTCGTTCCCGTCCCATACCGGTGCGACCGAATTCATCATCACATCCCTGTCGTGGCGCTCAGGAAAGAACGGAAAGAGCAGCGCCACACCGAGGTCGAAGCCGTCCATCACGACGTATACAAAGATTGAAAAGGCCACGACAAAGGCGAGGATCGTCCCGAGATCAAGCGAACTAATCATTTGGCGTTCTCCTCGCGCGGGCCCATCATCTCATTCGGCTCCATGGAAGGTGCGGACGTGATGCCGGCCGCGCGAATTGGCTGCCCCCGTTTGAGACCCGGCTCGTGGGGTTTAGGCGCGTGGTTCATCAGTCGCAAGAGATAGAAGGTCCCGGCGGCGAAAACCACGGCATAGACGACGATAAAGGCAATCAGCGACGCCCCCACCGCCGGGGCAGCCAGCGGCGAGGCGCTATCCGCTGTCCTGAGCAATCCGTAAACGGTGAATGGCTGTCGCCCAACCTCGGTCGTGACCCATCCCGCCAAAACCGCGACGAAACCTGCAGGACCCATTGCGAGGGCAACCATGTGCAAGCCGCGCCAATCATGGAGCTTGCCGCGCCACCGGGCAGTGAGGCTGATAAGGCCGAGACCCAGCATTGCGAAGCCCAGCGAAACCATGATGCGGAACGACCAGAAGACAATCGCAACCGGCGGCCAGTTTTCGTGGGGAATCGCCTCCAGCCCGTCAAGGGGCGCGTTCAGGTCGTGTTTGAGAATGAGCGAAGAAAGCTTCGGGATCTCGAGCGCGTAATCGACCTGCGCGGCGTCCTGGTCCGGCAAACCGAACAGGATCAGCGGCGCGCCGTCCGGATGACTTTCGAAATGACCTTCCATCGCCATGACCTTGGCCGGCTGGTGTTCAAGCGTGTTCAGTCCGTGCTGGTCGCCCGCGAAAATCTGAAGAGGGGCCACAAGAACCAGCATCCACATGGCCATCGAAAACATCTTTCGGCTGGCAGGGCCCGACCGACCACGCAGGTGATGCCAGGCAGCGACACCGCCGACGACGAGTGCCGTCGTCAGGAAGGCAGCCAGCACCATGTGAACCAGGCGGTATGGAAAAGACGGATTGAAAATGACGGCCAGCCAGTCTTCAGGTACAAACTGCCCGGAATCGGTGACTGCATGACCGGCAGGGGTCTGCATCCAGCTGTTGACCGACAGGATCCAGAAGGCTGACATCAGCGTGCCCAGTGCAACCATCAGCGTAGCGAAGAAATGCAGCCCTCGCCCGACGCGCTTCATTCCGAAGAGCATGACCCCGAGGAAACCGGCTTCGAGAAAAAAGGCCGAAAGCACCTCATAAGCCATCAGCGGCCCGACCACCGGCCCGGCCTTCTCGGAAAAGACCGACCAGTTTGTTCCGAACTGATAGGACATCACAATGCCCGAGACGACACCCATCCCGAAAGCGACCGCGAAGATCTTCTTCCAGTAGTGGAAGAGATCCAAGTAGACCTCGCGGCCTGTTTTCAGCCACAAGCCCTCGAGCACCGCAAGATAGGACGCCAGCCCGATGGAGAAAGCCGGAAAAATGATGTGAAAAGACATCGTGAAAGCGAACTGCATTCTGGCGAGCAGCACTGGATCAAAGTCAGTCAGCATGATGGGCGCTCCCAGCGGTCAGAGTTACGATAGGCTGAAAATATACTCTGGCGATTGTCCACTTCCTCAGACTCCCTGCGTCAGCAGGACAAGCAGGAGACTGAGCAATACGATGAAAGTCCAGGATGCGGCCCCGAGCAACGCAGGGCGCACGCCTTCTGCCGCCAACTTTCGGACGTCAGTCTCCAGCCCCATCGCCGCCAGCGCCATCGCAAGCAGGAACTGCGTCAGTCCTGTTGTCCACGGCTCCACGACTTGTGGCACCCAACCGGTCGAGGCAACTCCGACCATGCCGACAAAGCCGAGCACAAACCAGGGGATGGGCGCCCCTCCGGCCTGTTTTCCGTTGGCTTGCTTCGCGGCAAAATAGCCGAGGATCAGCACCATCGGCGCCAGCATCATGACGCGTGTCAGCTTCGCGATTGTTCCGAAATGCCCCGCCTCTTCGCCCTGCTGGAAGGCGGCGGCAACGACCTGCGCAACTTCATGGATCGAGGCTCCGGTCCAGAGGCCGTAGGCGTGCGGCCCAAGCTGCAGGAACGTTTCGGCGACCGGGATGAGAACCATGGAAAGCGAACCAAATACGGTGACGCAAGCAACCGCATAGGCCACGTCTTCGTCGCTGCCGCGCGTCACGGTATTCGTTGCGATCACCGCCGAGGCGCCGCAGATGGATGTGCCCGCCGCAATCAGCTCGGTCAGTTTCGCGTCAAGACCGAGTTGACGGCCCAGCCACTTGGTGAAGATGAAAGTAGCAACGAGCGTGGCCACAATAACGCCGACGCCGACCCAGCCAACGGCGGCGACCTGTGCAAAGGTCAGCTGCAGCCCGAGCAGTATGATACCGGCGCGCAGTATCTTTTTCAGGCTGAAAGTCACACCGGGTTTTGCGGCAGCGGGCGTTCCGATCAGATTATGCACTACCATCCCGATCAGGATGGCTAGAATCAGCGGAGACAACAGATTGAAGCCGGGAAGATAGCGCAAACCGAAAGCCGCCAAAGCGATGGCACCCGTCAGCGCAAGACCGGCCCAAAGAGACCGGGGCGCGTTTTGCTCGTTCGTATTTTCAGGAAGTGTTGTTGTGGTCACAGCGCCCTCACACGGTCGGATGAAATCGGACGTCTGCATAGAGCGGGGGGCATCTATGGCTGCAATCCAACCAAAATCTTTTCGCCATAAAAGGCGGTAAACGTTTCTATTCCAGATGTTCGACATCATTTGCCGCGTCATTCAGCGGCTCGTCCGAGGCATCCTCATAGAGCGCGGCAAACAGCGCGAATGCAACGGCCGCCGCGATGCCTGCCAGCGCGACCCAATGCCATTTTTTCGATTTCTCGAAGTCCGGTTCATGGTTCGACATATTGTACCTCCAAAAAAAGATCTGGCCGGGCGATTTGAATAGCGCCCGGCCGTGAGGGGTTCAGTCGTCGATCGAGATCGGGCTGACCAATGGGCCACCATCGACAACCACCGGCTTGTCGTTCGCAACGCTGCCGGGCCCAAATTCATAGACGCCGAGTTCGCCATCATCGACGTGCAGCATCGCGATGACCTTGTCGCCATCATATTCACCGGTCAGCGGCACATAGACGTTCTCGGTCATGCCGGCCTTGACATAGGTATGACCGATCGAGGCCGGCACGACGGGCTTGCCGTCCTTGATCGCATGGATCACGACCCAGCCATCTGCGGCGGCGGTCACGGACTTGACCACGACGGCGTGACTCAGTTCCTGTTCTGCGGTTTCGAGCGCGTCGGTGGCGTGAGCGGCAGCAAAGGCGGCACCAGCAGTCACGGCAACTGAGGCGAAGGTAGCGATAATTTTCTTCGTAGCGTTCATCAGAACTCTCCTTTGAATTCGGTTGGAGCGCCGCTTTGGGCGGAGCTTGTAAGGTTCACGGCTGGCCGCTTGAAATCCTTCCAATGTTTTCGTTCACGAACCCGTGATCGATCATCTGGAAAAGAATTCTGGGAATAAATGGGTGGCCGCGCACGTCACTTTAGTGAACGCATGCAAGCGGAGGTACCATGCCGACCCATCACGCCCTTGCCCAGGAGGCCGACGCAATGAAGCGGTACGCGATCACGCTGACCCGTGACGTGCACATCGCCGATGACCTCGTGCAGGATTGCATGGAACGGGCCTTGCGCAAGTGGACGCTGCGGCGTGAAGGCGTGCCGCTTCGGGCCTGGCTGTTCACGATGATGCGCAACCTGCATGTCGATGGCTGGCGGCGGGCGAAACGACGTCAGACGGAATCGCTTGAGACCCTGACATCACCGCCAGCGATACCGCCGACCCAGGAAAACCATGTCGAGTTGAACCGGCTGCTGGTGCGCGTCATGTCCTTGCCCGACGATCAGAGGGCGGCTTTGATACTGGTCAGCGTTGAAGGCTTCACCTACCGCGAGGCCGGCCAGACGCTCGGCGTGCCCGAAGGCACGATCCTGAGCCGCGTGAGCCGGGCCCGCGCCGCTTTGCGCGAGGCAACAGGCGACGCCGCCCCCAAACTGAGGAGCGTGACATGACGAGCGCGCCGAAGGATATCCGCGAAGAAGATCTTGTTGCCTATGTGGACGACGCTCTGACGCCCGATCGGAGAAGCGAGGTCGAAGCCTATCTGAACGAAACACCCGATGCCGCGCGGCGGGTGGAAGCCGACATGGCCATCGCCCGCGATCTGCGCCGTGCCTTTGCAGGGCTGATTGCCCATCAACCACTGGCGGCGCTTCCGGCTGCCGAACCGCGCAATCACATGCCGTTGGCATGGGCTGCGTCGGTTGCGATGGCGCTGATGGTCGGCGGTGCGGCAGGTTGGTTCCTACGCCCCGACGCAGCCCCGCAACCGACGTGGGGCCTAGTGGCCGAAGCCTTCGCCGCACATCGTACCTTCGTTGTCGAGGTCGCGCACCCGGTCGAGGTCAGGGCCGAGAACAAGGGCCATCTTGCCACTTGGCTGACCAATCGGCTTGGCAGGCCATTCACTGTCCCCGACCTGCGTGTCGCGGGCCTGTTGCTGGTCGGTGGGCGGCTCCTCCCCTCGCCCACCGAACCAGCGGCACAATTGATGTATGAAGACGGTAACGGTCAGCGCCTGACCCTCTATCTGCGGCGAGGAAGCGACAATGACCCAAGCTTCCGATTTGCCGAAACGGCCACCGAGCAGGCGTTCTACTGGAGCGATACCGAGTTCGCCTATGCCCTGACCGGCGCTCTGCCGCGCGCGCGCCTTCTGGAAATCGCGCATCTGCTGCAGGTGCAGTTCGAAGATCCCGGCGCGCCAACCTGACCTCACGCAGGCGTGATCAGAAATTTGGGAAGGGTTCTGCATCTCGGCCCGTCAGTAACGTGAAGGCCACCCCGACCGGGGGTGGTCGGTACACGACCTGACAGGAGATACCATGCGACTCACCACGTTTCTCGCCACCACAATCCTTGCCGCTGCCCCGGCCTTCGCCGATACCGCCGCTGACCGCCGCGGTGATACCCCGTTCAACGACCCATCCATTGAACACGCACCGCAAGACGGGGTCGTGAAGCTTTACGGCGCGGGCGGGCCGCACACGGCATTCCGCAAGGTCGCAGCCGTTTTTGAAGAGCAGACCGGCACCAAAGTCGAGGTGATCGCCGGGCCGGAATCAAAATGGACTGCTGATGCACAAGCCGATGCGGATATTCTCTGGGGTACGTCAGAGCAGTCAATGACGGCCTTTCTGCTGACCTACACCGCCTTCGACCCGGCAAAGGTCGATCCGATCTACCTGCGTCCTGCCGTGATCGCGGTGAAGGACGGCAACCCCAAAAGCATAATGGGTTTTGATGATCTGCTGGCCGACGGCATGAAGATCGTCGTGACCGAAGGTGCCGGCGTCTACAACACCTCGGGCACCGGCACATGGGAAGATGTTGCCGGACGGCTGGGCAAGCTCGATGACATCGCGAAATTCCGCAAGAACATCGTTTCTTACGCGCTTGGCTCGGGTGCCAGCTACAAGCAGTTCGGCGAACAGGATGCCGATGCCTGGATTACATGGCCCAACTGGCCGATCACGAAGGATGACCTGGACATGGTCGAACTGGCCGAGGACCGGGTGATCTACCGCGATATCAATGTCGTGCTGTCACCCAAGGCGGATCCGGAAGCGCAGGAATTTCTGGATTTCCTGATCACCGAAGAGGCGCAGAAGCTGATGGCGACGGAAGGCTGGCAGCGATAGTGCAGTTGATCCGACAACTTGCGCGACGGTCGGAGTAAAACATTGTGACCGGACGTTCCTTCTTCAGGCCCCGCTGATCCGGCGGGGCCTGAAAATTTTCGGAACGCGAGATGTTTGATGACAAGACCCTTATCACCCGATGATGCTGAAAGTGACTTTGGTCTTCCCCAAAAGGCTGAACGCTGGTTCAAGATTTGCGGCATGTTCCTGACCCAGGGGTTCCATTTTCTTGGGCTCTTTGCCATCGGGGCGGCGACCGTCTGGGCGGCCGCAGTGGCGTTCTTTCACGTGGTGGAACAGGGCGGCGCCAGCGTTGAGGACTTGCTGCTGCTGTTCATATATCTGGAAATCGGCGCCATGGTGGGCATCTATTTCCGGACCAACCGCCTGCCCGTGCGGTTTCTTATCTACGTGGCGCTGACCGCACTGACGCGGCACCTGATTGCATCGATCAATCTTGATCCGTCCCACCATCCCACCCCGCCCCCTTGATTGAATCAACACTCTGGTCTTGTCAGGGGCCATCGGGCCTTTGGCCGTTGCTGTCCTTTTGCTGCGCTACGGCTCTTACAACTATCCATCCGACAATCATGCCGGTTATGGCACTGATCTGCTGGCGCAACGTCCAGGTGCCGGGCGGCCCCGAAATCCAACGGACTGAACATGGCAACTGCGCGATGCCAAGTGCCAGAGAAAGTTATCTGGCAAGCAAGGCGGCAGCACCTGCTGGCACTGTCCTTTGGCGCGAGGCCCCGGCTCTTTTGCATACGCTTACCTGGGGCTTTGCACATTTTTTTCGATCCGCTGGAATAAAATGCCTCCCCAATGCGTTATCCTAGCGTGAAGCCGCTGCATACCGTGGAGCGCAAAGGCTTCAAACCACGGGAGGAAAGACATGAAAATCATAGAAAACGTACAGCGTCGGCATTTCCTGATCGGATCAGCGGGCACGGTGGTGGCAGCTGCCGTCGGGGCACCGGCGATGGCGCAATCAGACGGGGAGCCGCTGCCCGATTACGTCGCATGGAAAGACGCCGAGGACATGATTGTCCATTCCAAGCAGACGCTTGAGACAAAGCGCGCAGCACAGGGTTCGGAGCTTATCACCCCTAGTACCGAGCTTTACATCCGCAACAACCTGCCTGCCCCGCCTGACGAGATCGTCGCAGACCGCGATGCTTGGGAGGTCGAGATCGACGGGGTCGCGAACCCCGGCAAGATGACCGTGGGCGCGATGAAGACGCTCGGCGTCGAAACAGTGGTCTGTGTGCTGCAATGCTCGGGGAACGGACGCGCCTTTTTCGATCATGAAACCAGCGGCTCGCAGTGGTCGGTTGGTGCTGCGGGCAACGTGGTGTGGACCGGCGTGCCGGTGCGCGCCGTGATCGACGCGATGGGCGGCGCGGATGCGGACGCTGTGTTCCTGACCGGTACGGGCGGCGAGGACATTCCTGACGGTCTGCCGCCCGAGACGATCCAAGTCGAACGTTCGGTGCCGAAGGCCGCGATGGATCAGGCGATCCTGGCGTGGGAGATGAACGGTGAGCCTTTGCCGCTGGCCCATGGCGGCCCCTTGCGGCTGGTCATTCCCGGCTACTACGGCGTGAACAACGTCAAATACCTCAAGCGGCTGGCAATGACGGTCGATGAGTCTCCCGCCAAGATCCAGCAGACCGGCTATCGCGTGCGCCCCGTGGGGGTGAAGGGCGATCCGTCGCAGCCCTCGATGTACGAGATGAGCGTGAAGTCCTGGATCACCGGGCCGCTGGTGGATGCGGCGACGGGTAAGGTGCAGATTCACGGCGTCGCCATGGGCGGTGTCAGCGGTCTGGACAAGATCGAGGTATCGACCGACGGCGGGCAAAACTGGGCAGAGGCGCAGTTTCTGGGCCCGGACCTTGGCCCATACGCCTGGCGTCCCTTCGTGATGATCACAGAACTGACCGAAGGCACACATATGCTAGCAAGCCGCGCCACCAACGAGGCGGGCGATAGCCAGCCCGAGACCTTTCCGCCCAATGAACGCGGTTATGGCAACAACGGCTGGCGCGCCCATGCCGTCGACGTGACCGTCAGCTGACCCCAATAACCGGCGGCACCCGATGTCGCCGGTTCGACCCCAACTCGGAGACATATCTATGACCAATCGATCGACGCCGCGCTTTGGCGGCGCAATCCTTTTTGCACTGATCGCGGGCACCGCAGGTGCCGATGCCGATCTTGAGGCGGGCCGCACGATCTTTACCGAAACCGCGCAACCCGCCTGCGCCCTGTGTCACGCCTTGAAAGATGTGGGATCAGAGGCGGAGATTGGCCCCAACCTCGATGAATTCAAACCGACCGTCGAACAGGTTCGTGCCGCCGTGACCAGCGGCATTGGCATCATGCCAGCCTTTTCGGAAACCCTGACCAAGGAAGAAATCGAAACGGTTTCGAAATACGTGGCCCAGGTCACGGGCGGGTCGGGCACCGCGACCGAAAGCGAAACTGTGGGCGAGCCAGTCGAAGCTGCCAGTGCCGAAGAGTCAGAAAAGCCCGGCAACGAGATCCTGGCCCAAGGCGACCCGGCAGCGGGCGAAAAGGCATTCAGAAAGTGCAAGGCGTGCCATACGGTGGACGAAGGTGGGGCCAATCGCGTCGGTCCCAACCTATACGGCATCGTCGGTGCACCCGTGGCAGCGGCTGACGGTTTTCGCTATTCAGACGCGCTCATCGAATACGGGGGCGACTGGACACCTGACCGGCTTGCCGCGTTTCTGGCCAACCCCCGCAAGGCCGTTCCCGGCACGAAAATGAGCTTTGCCGGACTTCGCAAGGCGCAGGATCAGGCCGATGTGATCGCGTACCTCGACAGCTTGACGGACACCGCAAAAACCAACTGACCTAGCCGACGCAGGACCGCGCCGTCCGGATCGCCTCCGAAAGCGACGCCATGAAGCTTTCGGAGGCACGCTCGCTGGTTTCAAGCTTGAGATAACTGGCGATGGCATCGAACCGCGTGCGGTCCATCCCTGTCGCGACAATCATATGGCGAAGTTGATCCCCGGACAGCCAGGTTGCCATCTGCTGACCTGGCGTGTCATTGCCCTCTGGGGAAACGAACGCGCCTCGAAGATAGGTCAATCTGCATCCATTCTGACCCGCGTAGTGGACAATTTCGCCGTTGTCCGATGTGCGGAAGAAAACAGCCGTCAGGTGTGCGACGGAAAGGTCGGGTATCCCCACCGCGCCGCCTGCTGCGGCGGACCGCAGCTCGGCGGAATCGACGTCAAATGCCTCAGCCGTCAGTTCGGCGTGAATGTCGAAAGCTGTCGGGGTGGTAACAAAATTTGGGCCGAAAACCACAGCCAAGGCAATTGCCGCAGCGACGGCACCGACCGCAAGCCAGCGCCGTGGGTGCCAGTTACTGTTTGCGGCACTGGTTTCCAGCGCAGAGGCCGATTGCACCAGGCCTGGTCGCAAGGCCGCCAAGCTGTCAGAGACGTTCCGCACGTCCTCAAGCGCTGCAGCAAGCGCGGGCTCGGACGCAAGCCGACCCTCGAATGCGCACAAGTCTGCTGCGCACAACTCACCATCGTGGTAGGCGTTGACTTGTTCCCAGTCCTTGTCGTTCAGTTCATTCATGTCTTCCGCGTCGCTTCCTGCTTTGACGTTTCGGCCCCATTGACGATTTCCAACAGCGCCTTGCGGGCACGGCTGATCCGGCTCATCACCGTTCCGTTCGGCACATCCATCACTTTCGCCGCCTCGGCGTACTTCAACCCCATGATATCAACAAGACACAGAACCTCGCGGGTCTCGGGCGGCAGTTTTTCAAAGGCCAGCCGGATCAATACGTCCCGCGCGGTGTCCGATGGACCTGTTTCAGTGGATAGACGTTTTTCGGCCGCGAAATATTCCCGACGCACGCGCCTTTTTCTCAGCTCATCGTAATGCAGGTTGCGAATGACACGGAACATCCAGGGCCGCAGATCATCCAGCAAAGCCGGCCTTCGGTCCGACCGCAACCCCCGCTCGACCGCATCCTGAACGAGGTCTTCAGCCTCGTCGCGGGAATGGCAGATGGCAATCGCATAGGCCCGAAGTTCAGGCAATAGGATTTCAATGGAAGTCAGCTGCGCCATGACGAACCGTACCGCGTTTGCAGGTAGAGTCAAAGCAAACAAGGCGCGCTGGAAATCTCAGGTCAGGGCCTGAATTAAATTCAGACCATCGCAAATGCGAATGTATGAACATAAAGCAGATGCAAGAATGCGCGGACAAGGCCGAGATACTGCTCAAGGCGTTGGCCAGCCGGAACCGCCTGATGATCCTGTGTACGCTTGTCGAAGGCGAACAGTCGGTCGGCGCGCTGGTAAAGACCCTTGGGGTACGCGAAAGCGTGATACCCCAGCACCTCGGGCTTTTGCGCCGCGACGGCTTAGTGCAAGGGCGGCGGGATGGGCAGACGATCCACTACGGGCTTGCGGGCGAGAACGCAAAGCGTCTGCTGACCACCCTCTACGAGATTTTTTGCACCGACGACGCGGACGCCCCGGAACCCAATGACTGACCGACGCGCCCCCATCTGACACCCGAACCAAAGCGAGGCATTATGACGATCACACGCCACAGCCCGTCCAACGGCCCCACCTCTCCGGATGTCTGGGGGCATTATGAAGAGGAAACGGGTTCCATTCAGTATGTCGCCGCCTGCCCCGCGACCAGGCAGGCCGCGCTGATCGACGTGGTTCTGGACTTTGATCCGAAGGCTGCGGCTACATCGACAGACAACGCACAGGCCGTTCTGGATCTTTTAAAGCGCGAAGGGCTGGAGGTGGCAATGATCCTCGACACCCACCCGCATGCCGACCACATGACCGCCGCCGCGTGGTTGAAGGAGGAGACCGGCGCGCCGACGGCGGTCGGTCAAAAAGTCACTGACATCGCGGCCATCTGGCGCGATCTGTACAACCTGCCGGACGCATTTGATCCGGCGCGGGACTTCGACCGTCTGCTTGCGGAGGGCGAGACCTTTGCAATCGGAGATCTGGAATTCGGCGTGATGCTCTCCCCGGGCCATACCCTCGGCTCGATCACCTATGTCGCGGGCGATGCGGCCTTTGTGCATGACACGCTGATGTATCCCGACAGCGGCACGGCACGCGCCGATTTCCCTGGTGGCACAACTTCTCACGCAAAGCCATACGTCGGATGATGTTCAAAAGTCCCATGTGTATCACTCCAATGTCCCCCGTTGCGCATGCCGCTGGGGGAAGGGTCACATGGTGTCGCGTTGCCCTTTAATCTGAGACGGGACGCGTTTGGCGGCAATTTTTGCCCTTAATTGTGAGATGATGCTGTCATGGGGCCGGCGCTTTTCGCGCGCCTTTGCGCGATGTGATCAACCGCGGCAAGCAATCGTGGCTCCTTCTCGAAGGCGCGCAAGAGAGCAACCCTTGCATAGTCGTCAATGCTTTTGCTGACGATGGCTGCCTTAGCCAAGGGATGAGATCGAGCGGCGGCGATTGCGGCGAGGCAGAACAGCCTAACTTCCGATCTGGGGTTCTGGACAGCGAACGACGGATCCCCGCGGAAGGTTTTGAGTGACATGGCAAAGGTGACCGCGCGCATTGCGCGCCGAAGTTGCTTGGGGCCATGTGATCGCGCGGCGCACTCAAGTATACCTGCCCCGCGGCGCGCTCGACAAATCAGTTTTTCAGATATTTGTTCCTCACGGGGTTTGCCAAGGGTCTGCACAAGTCTCGTCCCGCAAACTTGGCAGTCAAATGCCCAGGCCCGCCTCCAATGCCTGAGCGAAAGACCCTCTCTGGAGCATTGCAGGCAATGCTGAAACGGCATCTGAGCCGTTAGCGAGGCTTCTCGTGGCGTCATAGCTGGAAAGGTCAAAGATCGCACAACATCTGGGTCGAGTCGTGCTGCGTTGGCAATCTTCTCCGCCATAGCCGCGTCGACGCTGAAGTCCAAGGCGGTGCCATGCGCGGTATCGATTTTGATATGAGCCAGCAGTTCCGCGTCATCGCAGTAGTTGGCCGCCGCCAGCCGAGATAACCAACCTGACAACAACTCGTCTGGCAGCGGCGCGACAGTTTTCGGCAGCGGGCGCGGCTTCACACCCCGGACTTCTCGAGTCGCCGATAGGCGTTCGCATGGCGCGACCAAACCGGCGTCCATTTTGCGATCGCGTCGTCAGTAATGCATTCATCACCTTTGACAATGGCGTCGATGGAAAGATCCTTGATCAGGGCGAAGATGCGCGAGGTCACCCCACCGGTCAGCGCAAGTATCTGCTTGAGTGCCTTGACCTTCAGATTGGATTTCTTCTCGAGGGGCATTGCCGCGATGAGTGTCTGGATCATGTCCGAGAACTCGGCATCGTCGCGCCAGTTTGGCAGGTGATGTTCGT
>SRJI02000163.1 GCA_005473895.2 Carideicomes alvinocaridis | reverse complement strand
CGGGGAGACCGAGCACGCCTTCGCGCTGCAGTCGGTCTCCAAGGCCCTCACCTACGCGGTGGTGCTGCAGGAGATCGGCCTGGACCACGTGCTGGAGGACGTGGGCGTCGAGCCCTCCGGTGAGTCGTTCAACCACCTGTCCCTGCACGACGACGGCCGGCCGTGCAACCCGCTGATCAACGCCGGCGCCATCCTGGTCCACGCACTCCTGCCCGCCGGGGACGAGGATGAGCGGACGGCCCTGCTGCTGCGCCGCTACAGCGCGATGGCCGGCGTCGAGCTGGAGGTCTGCGAGGACGTCCTCGACGCCGAGCGCACCCGCGCCGACCGCAACCTGGGCCTGGCCCACCTGCTCGCCGACGCCGGCCGGCTGCCCATCTCGGCCCGCGAGGCCGTGGCCGGGTACCTCGCGCAGTGCTCGGTCCTGGTCACCGCACCCCAGCTGGCCGTCATGGGCGCCACCCTCGCCGCTGGCGGCACGAACCCCGTGACGGGGGAGCGGGTGCTGGACGAGTGGGTGGCGCAGCAGGCGATGTCCGTGATGCTCACCTGCGGCATGTACGACGCCAGCGGCCAGTGGGTGGCCGAGGTCGGCGTGCCCGCGAAGTCCGGCGTCTCGGGCGCGTTGCTCGGCGCCGTGCCCGGGGCCCTGGGCCTCGCCACGTGGTCGCCGCGCCTGGACGAGCAAGGTAACTCCCGGCGTGGCATCGGGTTGTTCGAGGGG
>SRJI02000162.1 GCA_005473895.2 Carideicomes alvinocaridis | reverse complement strand
CCGAGACCGGCCCGATCAACGCCGCGAACGTGCACCGGGACGTGGCGGCAATGTTCAAGTACGCCGCCGGGGACGTCGTGGACCTGCCCCGCACGTTCTCACCGCTGCTGCTCACCTCCCCCGTGCCCCCGGTGAACGCCCGACGGTTCCGCCGCAACCCCGTGACCCGGAACCGCGTCGTCATGGCCGACCGGGACGTGCGCCGGCTCTCCGAACTCATGGCGCACCCGGAAGACCGGCTCATCATTCTGCTGTCCGGGTATGCCGCCCTGCGCCTAGGCGAAGTCCTCGCCCTGCGCCGCCGGCACCTGAAACGAGACGACGACGGGACGTACTGGCTCACCGTGGACGGACAGGTTCAGGCACGCGGATCCGGCGTCCGTCTCGAGACCCCGAAGACCGAAGCGGGCCGACGCACCATCCCCGTGCCCGCTGTGATCGCCGCCGACGTGGTGACGCACCTGCGGAAGCATGTGGACCAGGGTGCCGACGCCCTGGTGTTCCCCCGGCACCCCGGCGGTGCCGACTTCCACAACCCCAACACCATCGGGGGACGGTTCAGGAAGGCCCTGGAGCTGCTGAACGCGGAGAAGACAGCCGCCGCGAAGAAGGCTGGCCGGACACCGGCCCTGGTGGAGGATTTCACGTTCCACGGCCTCCGACACACGGCCCTCACCCGGCTGGGGCAAGCCGGGGCGACCACGGCGGAGCTGAAGGCGTACGCGGGGC
>SRJI02000028.1 GCA_005473895.2 Carideicomes alvinocaridis | reverse complement strand
CCCGCTGCGCCGCCGCCTCCGAGATCAGCGCGCCGGGGCCGCGGCCGCCGCGCCGGGCGGCCAGCGCGCCGGTCAGCTCTGCCATGCGGGCCACGAGCGGCTCGGCGATGTCGCCCACGGCGATCACCCGCTCGGTCGCCATGCAGATTTGCCCCTGGTTGAAGAACGCCCCGTAAGTGGCCGCCTGCGCGGCCGCTTCCAGGTCCGCATCCTCCAGCACGATGAGCGGGGCCTTGTCCGACAGCTCCAGCAGGCAGGGCTTGAGATGCGGGGCGGCGATCTCGGCCACCCGCCGCCCGATCCGGGTGGAGCCGGTGAAATTGACCCGCCGCACGGCCGGGTGGGCGACCAGTGCCTCCACCACCGGCTCGGCCTGGTCGGGGCCGTGGATGACGGAGCAGATGGCGCCGTCGGGCAGCCCCGCCTCGGAGAAACACTCCACCACCAGCGAATGCAGCTTGGGACAGAGCTCGGATCCCTTGAAGACCACCGTGTTGCCGCAGATCAGCGGCCAGACGATGGCCCGCACCGCCAGCGTGATCGCGGCGTTCCAGGGCGCGATGGCCAGCACCACGCCCACCGGCCGCCGCGACAGGGTCGAGGCGATGCCGTCGGTCTCGCTCTCCACCCGCCGGGCGGCGATGCGCTCGGGAACATCGGCCGCGGCGGCACAGACCCGCGCCGCGATCTCGATGTTGAAGCGGATCCAGTCCGGCGTCGCCCCGAGCTCGTCGCCGGCCACCGTGATCATCTCCGCCTCGCGCGCCCGCAACAGCGCCGAGGCCCGGGCCAGCACCTCGCGCTTGGCCTCGGCCGGCGTCTCGCGCCAGAGCGCGAAGGCGGCCGCGGCGCCATTGGCCGCCTCCAGCGCGTCGCGCGGCCCGCCCGCCGGCGCCTGAGTCACCACGCGGCCATCGAGCGGCGAAAGCCGGCGGAACACCTGCCCGTCGCCCGCATCGGCATTGCGCCCGCGGATATGCAGCTTGGCCTCGTACAAGGCGGTCCTCCCCGTCAGCCGCGCCTCCCCGCGCGGGACAAAAGAAAGAATGACCGAAAAATACCGACAAAAAATGCTGAATTCTGGGCGAGTCTTGCTAATGTCTGGGAAAGATGACGGATCGGAGCCCGCCATGCCCGCCACCACCCAAAGTCAGTACCGTGCGGCCCGCATCAACTGTGCCTTGCAGGAGCGCACCATCGGCCAGCAGACGCTGCTGTCCAGCCCCGGCTGGGTGGCCTTCTTCGTCGAGAACGGCACCGCCCAGGCGGAAAGCGGCGCGCAGGATTACGAGATGACGGGGCCGTCGATCCTGTGGGGGCCGCTCGATCCCGATACGCGGCTGAGGATCGCGGCGGGCAGCACCGGCAGCTACGTCGTGGTCGGGCACCGCATCCTCGGCGATGCCGTTGGCCCCCTGCCCGACACGCCGGAGCTGGGCCGCATCGCCCGGCGCCGGGTGATGATCTCCCTCGGGCGCGAGGATGCCAGGCGGTCCGAGTTCGAGGCGGTCTTTGCCCGGCTCACCGCCGAGGCGGGCAGCAACCGTTTCGGCGCGGATATCGCCGTGGGCGCCTATGTGCGGCTGCTGCTGGTCCTGCTGTGGCGCGCGGTGGAGGACGAGGGCGCGCTGCCCGGCCCGGCGGCCATGTCCGGCAGCCTGATCAACCAGTTCCGCACGCTGGTGGAGACCCGGTTCCGCGAACGGCTCGACGCCGCCGCCTATGCGCGCGAGATGGGGATGAGCTATGACCGGCTGCACGATCTCTGCATCCGCACGGTCGGCAAGCCGCCGGCGCGGCTGATCCGGGAACGGACCCTGCGCGAGGCGCAGATGATGCTGGAACGCAGCGCGCTCAGCGCCGACCGGATCTCGACCCTGCTGGGCTTTTCCTCGGCCAGCCAGTTCAGCCATTTCTTCAAGGGCATGTGCGGAGAGACGCCGGGCGCCTGGCGCAGGCAGGTCACGCGCCGGGACGCGGATCATGGCCGGGCCGCGGCGCCGCGCTTTTCCGACTGGCCCTAGCCCTCGCCTGCCCCGAGCCGGCTGCGGCGCACCACCTCGCTGCGCGCGATCAGGCTACCCGGCGGCGCCTCGAGCGGGGCGACGGGGCGTACGGCGATTTCCTCCGCCTCTTCGGCGGCAAGGCCCAGCATCCGCAGCAGCGCCGCCACCGCGGCCGTATGATCCGGCGCCTCGCCCGCGCAGTCGCGGCGCAGCACGGCGATCATGCAGACCTGGAGGAAATCCACCGCCAGGCTTTGCGGCATCCGCAGGAAACGCCCCTGCTCGGCCCCGCGCGCAAGGTAGGCGGGCACCACCTCGTGGACCAGGTTGCCGGTACCCAGCCCCTGCAGGCCCATCTGGGTGGCGAACTGCCCGACCAGCGGGTAGCGCTGCGCGGTGGCGAGGAAGAGCCGCAGGTCGCGGGCCACGGTGCGGGCCAGGTCCTCGTTCCGGCATTCCGCCGCGATCACCATCTCCACCAGCTCGCCGCCAAGCGCCATCTTGGCCTCGGCCAGAAGCTCGCCGAAGGTTTCGAAATACTTGTAGAAGGTGCCGCGCGCGACCCCGGCCTCGGCCACCACGTCCTCGATCACCGCGCCGCCCGGCCCCTTGGCGGCGATGACGAAGACCGCCGCCTCCACCAGCCGGCGGCGCATCTTCTCGCGCCGGCGGGCGGCGACGGCGGGGCGGTGATCGCCGGGGCGGTCCGCGGCCCCGCTCACCGCTCACGCTCCGGCGGGCGGACGCGGAAGACGGCGCAGTAGAGCGCGGGGGCGAAGAGCAGCGTGATCATGGTGCCGGCGATGATACCGCCCATCATGGCATAGGCCATCGGCCCCCAGAAGACCTGCCGCGAGATCGGGATCAGCGCGAGGCTCGCCGCCGCGGCGGTCAGCAGGATCGGCCGCGCCCGGCTGTCGGAGGCTTCAAAGACGGCGTCCCACCGCGACCGGCCCGCCGCCAGCAGATCCTTGACCTCCTGGAACAGGATCACCGAGTTGCGGATCAGGATGCCCACCAGCGCCAGCACGCCCAGGATCGCGACAAAGCCCAGCGGCGCACCGGACGGCACCAGCGCGGCCACCACCCCGATCAGCCCCAGCGGCGCCACGGCGAGCACCACGAACATCAGCCGGAAGCTCTGCATCTGCACCATGACCAGCGTCAGCAGGATCAGCAGCATGACCGGCACCACGGCGATGATCGGCGCCTGGCTGTCGGCGCTGGATTCCACGCTGCCGCCGAGCGCCACGTCGTAGCCCGCGGGCAGATCGGCGCGGAATTCCTTCAGCATGGGGGCCAGCGCCTCCACGATGGTGGCCGGCTGGTCGTCGGTCGCCACCGCCGCCTTGACGGTGATCGTCGGCACGCGGTCGCGCTGGTGGATGACCGGCTGCTCCGTGGTCCATTCCAGCCGGGCGAAGGACGACAGCGGCACTGGCTGGCCCTGGGCATTGCCGAATTGCAGCGTCTCGACCGCTTCGAGCGTGGTGCGGTCGGCGGGCACCCCGCGGGCCAGCACGTCGATCAGTTTGTCGTCGTCGCGCAGCTCGGTCACGCCGGCGCCCTCGTAGAGACCGTAGAGCGTCTTTGCCACGTCCTGCTGGGTCAGCCCGAGCTGGCGCAGCTTGGCCTGGTCCAGCACCACGCGCAGCACCCGCGCCGGTTCGTTCCAGTCCAGCCCGATGGAGGTCAGCCGCGGATCGGCGGTCAGCCGGCCCGCCAGCTCGCGCGCCTGGTCGCGCAGCAGTTCCACGTTGGGGCCGGTCAGGCGGTATTGCACCGGCTTGCCCACAGGCGGCCCGAGCTCGAGGTATTTGGGATAGAACTCCACCCCCACGCGGCCGGTATCGTAATCCCGGATCCGGTCGCGCAGCCTGTCGCGCGCCGCGAGGTCCGGGGTCATGATCACCACCTGCCCCATGTTGGGCGTCGCGGTCGGAATGTCGAGCGCCAGCAGGAACCGCGGGGCGCCGCGGCCGATATAGGCGGACCAGTACTCGGCCTCCTCCTGCCCGGCGAGCCACTCCTCGAAGGCCGCGATCTCCTCGTTGGTGGCGTTGAAGCTCGCGTTCTGGCGCAGGGTCACGTCCACCACGATCTCGGGGCGGTCGGAGGTGGGGAAGAATTGCTGCTCCACGAACTGCATCCCCCAGACCGAGGCGCCGAAGATGCCGGCGGTGACGAGGATGGTGAGCCACTTGAAGCGCATGGCGGCGCGCAGCGCATGGTGAAAGCCGCGGCGGATGCGGCCGGGCTCCGCATGCTGGTGCTTCAGCGTCTTGGGCAGGAAGGTCGTGCCCAGCACCGGCGCGAACAGCACCGCGACCACCCAGCTCAGCACCAGCGAGATGGCGATGACGTAGAAGAGCGAGCGGGTGAATTCCCCCGCCTGCGAGGAGTTGAGCCCGATCGGGATGAAGCCCGCCACGGTCACCAGCGTGCCGGTGAGCATCGGGAAGGCGATGGAGGTCCAGGCGTAGGAGGCCGCCTTGGCCAGTGACTCGCCCAGTTCCAGGCGCGAGATCATGGTCTCGATGGCGATCATCGCGTCGTCGACCAGCAGGCCCAGGGCGATGATGAGCGCCCCCAGCGACACCCGCTGGAGCGTCACCCCCATGATGTCGAGGATGACGAAGGTCATGGCCAGCACCAGCGGGATCGACATGGTGACGACCATCCCCGCGCGCAGCCCCAGCGTGACGAAGCTGACCGCCAGCACGATCACCACCGCCTCGACCAGCGCGCGGACGAAATGGCCCACGGATTCGTCGACCACGTGGGGCTGGTCAGCGACCTGCGCCAGCTCGATCCCCACCGGCAGCTCGGTGCGGACCTCCTCCATCAGCTCGCCCAGCTGCTCGCCGTAATCGAGGATGTTGCCGCCCTCGCGCATGCCCACGATGAGGCCCACCGCCTCCTGCCCGTTGTAGCGGAAAAGCGACGAGGGCGGATCCTCGTAGCCCGCGCGCACCTCGGCGACATCGGCGAGGGTGAAAAAGGTCTCGCCCGAGCGCAGAGGCGCCCGCGCCAGATCCTCGGCCGAGGTGAATTGCCCGGTCACCCGGATCAGCACCTGCTCGCCCCGTGTCTGGACCACGCCGGAGGGCACCAGAGCGTTCTGCCCGGCCAGCGTGTTGAGCACCGTAGCCCGGTCCAGCCCGAGCGCCGCCAGCCGGCGGTTGGAAAACTCGAGATGCACGACCGGCTTGCGCACGCCCACCAGGTCCACCTTGCCCGAATCCTCCAGCTGCAGGACGCGGGTGCGCACATCCTCGACCAGCGTCTCCACCTCGCGCGGGGTGAAGCCGTCGGAGGTGAAGGCGTAGATCGATCCGTAGACGTCGCCGAAATCGTCGTTGAAGGCGAAGCCCGCGAATTCCTCGGGGAACTGGCCGCGGATGTCGGACATCATGTTGCGCACGCGAAGCCAGGTCCGCTCCACCTCGTCGCCGCGCACGGTGTCCAGCAGGTCGACATAGACCACCGCCTGGCCGGGATAGGTGACCGAACGGGTGTTCTTGAGCTTGTCCAGCTCCTGCAGCTTTTTCTCGATGCGGTCGGTGACCTGGGTGACCGTCTCTTCCGCGGTGGCGCCGGGCAGCGCGGCGCTGACCACCATGGTCTTGATCGCGAAGGTCGGATCCTCTTCGCGGCCGAGGTTGAGATAGGCAAAGCTGCCCGCCACCAGCGACACGATCATCAGGAACCAGACGAAGGAGCGGTGCCCCAAGGCCCATTCGGACAGGTTGAACCCGGATTTCATTCGCTCAGCTCCGTGTAACGCGGGCCCACGCGCTGGCCGTCTTCCAGCGAATGCGCGCCCTTCACGACGATCTCGTCGCCCACCGACAGCCCGTCATGGACCTCGACCCGGTCGGCCAGCCCGGCCCCGGTCTGCACCGCGACCTTCTCCACCCGGCGGGGATCGCCGGTGATGCGCCAGACGAAGCGCTCCCCGTTGTCCGTCACCACCGCGCTGCGCGGCAGGGTCATGACCGGCGCGCCCTTGCCCGCGTAGCGCGCGGTCACCAGGCTGCCGAAGCGGAAGGCGGGTGGCGGATCCTCCAGCGCCAGGCGCAGGCGGCGGCTGCGCAGGCTCTGTTCCGCCACCGGGTCGACCAGCCGCAGGCGGGCGGTCACCGGCTCGCCCATGCCGGCATGGGCGGTCACATCGAAGACCGCTTCATCCGGCAGGACCGACAGGTATTCCGAGGGCACGTCGATCACCGCCTCGCGGCTGTCGAGCGCAGCGAGCACCAGCACCGTCGCGCCGGCGGACACGACGCTGCCCTGCTCCACCTCCACCGACAGCACGACGCCGTCGGCGGGGGCAGTCAGGCGCCCGTAGCTCAGCGCCTCCTGGGCGGAGGCAAGTTGCGCGCGGGCGGATTGCACCTGCGCCTCCTTGGCCTCCGCATTGGCGCGGGCGCGTTCGAGCTGGGCGTCGGTGGCGATGTCGCGCTCGTGCAGGGTGGTGGTCCGTTCCAGCGAGCGAGCGGCGAAATCCGCCTCCGCCTCCGCGGCGTCCAGCGCCGCCCGGGCCGAGCGCAGATCCTCGCGAAGGCTGACCCGGTCGAGCGTGGCGAGCACCTCGTCCTGCTCCACCCGGTCGCCCCGCTCCACCGTCAGCTCGGCGACGCGGCCGATGGTCTGGAAGGCCAGGCGGGTCTCATGCGCCGCCTCGATCCGGCCGGGAAAGGTCCGCTCCCGTGTCGGGTCGGCCGAGACGATCTCGGTCACCACCGGGCGCGGCGCGGGTTCCGGCGCCTCCTGGCCCGATGCGGCGCCGGCAACAAACAGGACGACGGCCGCGAGCCCGGCCATGGCGTGGGTGAACCGGGTCATTCCGCAACCTCCGCATTCTTCAGCAACCGGCCGGGAAAGACGTTCTGCGCGCCCTGCCCGACCACCAGGTCGCCCTCTTCCAGACCGGCGGAAATGCTGACCCCCTCGTCGGTATAGGTGGCGATGGTGACCTGGCGCAGCGCCGCCTTCATGCTGTCAGGATCCACCAGCCACACCGCCGGCCCCTCGGCCGAGGCGGTGAGCGCGGTCCAGGGCACGCTCAGCATGCCGGCCTCGGTGATGCTGGTCTCGGCCACGACGGATTCGCCGATGGTGAAGGCGGGGGCGTCCGCGGCGGGGATCGCCACGGTGACCTCGACGGTGCCGTTCTGCGACACGACCGGCGCGATCTCGGAGATCTCGGCCGCCACCTCCAGGTCGCTGTCCACCGGCGACACCGTGACGGCATGGCCGCGAAAGCCCTCCAGCTCGGCGATGTTGGGGGCCAGGAAGACCGCCTCGCGCGCCCGGGACAGGGCCAGCGTCACCACCGGCTGCCCGGCGCCCACCACCTGCCCCGGCTCGACGGAGCGTTCGATGACCAGCGCATCCTCCACCGCGCGCAGCACCGTGTCTTCGGCGGCGCGCCGGGCCGAGGCCAGCTGCGCCTCCGCCTGTTCGCGCGCCGAGCGTGCTGTGAGGAAGGCCTCCGTCGCGTCGTCGAGGGAGGCTTGTGTCCCCGTGCCGCGGTCCAGCAGGGCCTGCGCGCGGTCGCGCTGCTGCCGCGCCTGGTCCAGCGACGCCTCGGCCGCGTCCAGCGCCGCCTGCGCCGCATCCAGCGCGGCATCCGCGCGGGCCGGATCGACGCGGGCGATGACATCCCCCGCGGCCAGCCGGTCGCCGATCTCGGGCAGGACCTCGACCACCCGGCCACCATCGCGGAAGGCGGCGGCGTAGCTGTCCACCGATTCCACCGTGCCGGTCAGGGTCAGGTCGCGGGTGCGTTCCGCCATGCGCGTCGCCACGATCTCCACCGGCAGCGCCTCCTGCGCGAGCAAGGGAGGGGCGGAAAGCACGGCGGCGGACATCGCAGCGGCAATCAGGGGTAGAAGCGGGCAAGCGGTCATGCGAACCTCGGAACTGGCGGGCAAAGCCCCACGGGCGCTGTCCTTTCCCATAATGACACTCATGTCAATATGAATTTCCCGTTAACGGCGAATGCGTCGCAGGGTCGCTGGCATCCGGCGCGGGAATGGGCGAGGATGCCCCGAAACGGCCCGCCCCGCGGCGCCGATCGAGACAGGGGACAGGGGACAGGATGACAGACCAGGATACCGCGCGCGGGCCAGTCGTGTTCGACGGCCATAACGACCTTCTGCTCAAGCTTCATTCCGGCAAGACGGATATCGCCCGCGTGCGCGACGGCGGCGGGCCGACACATATCGACCTGCCCCGCGCCGTGTCGGGCGGCTTCGGCGGTGGCTTGTTCGCCATCTATGCCCCCGACCCGCCGGAACGCGCCCCGGACCTGGCGAAGATGGAGGGCGGCGCATACGACCTGGGCCTGCCCGGCCTGCTGGACGAGGGCGAGGCGCTGCGCGCGACCATCTCGCAGGCGGCCCTGTTCCGCGAACTGGCGGAGGCCGGGGTGATCGTGCCCTGCACCACCGCCGCGCAGATCGAGGCCGCGCTGGACGCACCTGCCATGGCCGCCGTGCTGCACCTGGAAGGCGCGGACGCGATCGACCCGGAGTTCCGCGTGCTCCACGTCCTCCACGCGCTCGGCCTGCGCAGCCTCGGCCCGGTCTGGAGCCGGCAGACCCGCTGGGCCGAGGGCGTGCCCTTCGCCTTCCCGGCCGACGGCGATACCGGCCCGGGCCTGACCGAGGAGGGCCGCGCGCTGATCCGCGAATGCAACCGGTTGCGGATCGCGGTGGACCTGTCGCATCTCAACATGAAGGGGATGGACGACGTGGCGGCGGTGACCGACGCGCCGCTGATCGCCACCCACAGCAACGCCCACGCGCTCTGCGCCCATTCGCGCAACCTGACCGACCGGCAGCTCGCCATGGTGGCCGAGAGCGGCGGCGTGGTGGGGCTGAACTTTGCCGGCGCCTTCCTGCGCGACGACGGCAAGATGGAGGCCGATGTGCCGCTCACCACCATGATCCGCCAGCTCGACCACCTGCTGGAGCATCTGGGCGAGGAGGGCGTCGCGCTCGGCTCGGATTTCGACGGCGCGGTGGTGCCGGAGGAGATCGGCGATATCGGCGGCCTGCCCGCCCTGCGCGGCGCCATGCGCCAGGCGGGTTACGGCGAGGCGCTGATCGCCAAGATCTGCCACGGGAACTGGATCGGCGTCCTGCGCCGGACCTGGGGGCAATAGGCCCGAGGGATGTTACTGCGGGAGGCTGCACGCGCCGCCCCCCGCCAGCATGAAGGAGGAGACAGGATGAGCCGCGCATTGCTCGTGATCGACATCCAGGAAGACTACTTTCCCGGCGGCACCCTGCCGCTCTGGCAGGCCGAGGAGACGGAGGCGGCGCTGGCGGGCGCCATCGGCAAGGCACGCGAGGCCGGCGACCGGGTGATCCTCGTCCGCCATGTCTCGGCCGCGGCGCAGGGGCTGTTCGCCAAGGACGGGCCGGGCGTGGCGATCCGGCCGGCGATCCTGGAGGCGGCGGGCCCCGACGCCCCCGTGGTGACCAAGAAGGTGGCCGACGCCTTCCAGGACACGGACCTGCCCGACCACCTCGACGGAATCGACGAGCTGCTGGTCTGCGGGATGATGACCCAGAACTGCGTGGTCTTCACCTCGATGTCCCGCATGGCCGAGCAGCTGTCGGTGATGGTCGTGCGCGACCTCTGCACCGCGCCGACCGAAATGGTGCACCGCATCGCGCTGAACGCGCTCGGCTCCAAGCTGCGGCTCGTGGACGCGGCCGACCTCTGGCCCTGACGGGCCCCGGCCCTAGTCGGGCTGCGGCTGGCCGCCGGTATCCTTGGTCGCCCAGAGCGGATCCTTCGGCGGCACCGGCAGGTCCTGCTTGAGGTGATCACGGTGCAGGTGGACCTTGGCCACGAAATGGGCCGAGATCGGCGCGGTCACGAAGAGGAAGGCCATGATCAGCAGCTCGTGCAGCGATCCGTCGCCCAGGGCGAAGGAATAGATCATGGAGGCCAGCAGGATCCCCCCGACGCCCAGCGTGCCTGCCTTGGTGGGCGCGTGCAGCCGCGACATGGGATAATCGAGCTTGAGCAGCCCGTAGGATCCCACGAGGATGAAGACCGATCCGATGACGATGGTGACGCAGACCGCCAGCTCGGCGATGAAATCCCAGTTCATTCGATGATGTCCCCCCTCAGCACGAAGCGGCAATAGGCGACGGTGGACACGAAGCCCAGCATCGCGATGATCAGCGCCGCCTCGAAATAGATCTGGGTGCCGCCGGCGATCCCCAGCAGCACGATCAGGGCCACCGCGTTGACCGACATGGTGTCGAGCGCGAGCACCCGGTCGCCCACGCCGGGGCCGATGATGAGGCGGATCATGGACATGATCTGCGCCAGCGCGACGCAGACGAATCCGAAGGCGATGGCATATCCGATCATTCGAAGATCCTTTTCAGCCGGCGTTCGTAGCGGTGCTTGATCTCGTCGCGCACCGCGTCCGGGTCATCGGCGTTCAGCGCGTGGACCAGCAGCGAATGCCCCTCCGAGGACAGATCGGCCGAGACGGTGCCCGGCGTCAGCGTGATGGTCCCGGCGAGGATGGTGATCGCCTCGGGCTTGCGGATGTCGAGCGGGATCGCCACCCAGCAGGGCGTGAGGCTGCGGTTGCGGCGGAAGACGACCAGCGCCGCCACCACCACGTTGGCCACCAGGATGTCCCAGATCACGATCAGCGTGTAGCCCAGGAACAGGTGCGGCCGCGACACGCCCGGCCGATTGGGCCAGTAGGCCGCGGTCAGGATCGGGATGATCAGCCCGACGATCAGGCCGAACACCACCGTCCCGAGGCTGAGATCGTTGATCAGCAGGCACCATGTCACCGTCAGCAGCAGGGTCAGCAGCGGATGCGGGATCAGTCGCCCGGTCAGGATGCGGCTCATCAGTGGCTCCCTCCCTCGTTGTCCTGCGCGACGCCGCCGGTATGGTCCTCGACCGGGGCCTCGGCGGCCTCACCCTCCGCGTGGCCGGCGCCGTGCGGGTCGGCGATCTCCTTGCCCGCCTTTTCCAGCACGGCAGAGATATAGGGCTGCGGCGCGAAAAGCTGCGCCGTGGTCGCGCCGAGATAGCGGGTGATCGGCCCGGCCAGCACCGTCACCGCCACCAGCAGCGCCAGCAGCGCGCCGATGGCCACCAGCGGCAGGACCGGCGGGCGCGCGGGCGGGTCGGCGGCCTCGTGCGCGCCCTGCTCTTCCTCCGGATCGGTGACGCGGGCCTGGTCGGCGGCGACCTCGTGGCTTTTCCAGAAGACGGTGCTGCCGGCGCGGGCAAAGCCCACCACCGCCACCAGGCTGGAGCCCAGGATCACCGCCCAGACCCAGGCCAGCGCCGGGGTCTGCGCCGCCGCGTCGAGGATCAGCAGCTTGCCCAGAAAGCCCGAGAGCGGCGGCAGGCCGGTCATGGCGATGGCCGCGGCAAAGAACATGCCCGCGATCAGCGCGCCCCCCTCGATCGGCGGCGCGGCGGTCAGCCGGGCGGAGGGCCCCTTGCGGCGGTCGCGCACCACGTCCACCAGCAGGAAAAGCGCCGCGGTGGCGAGCGTCGAATGGATCGCGTAGTAGAGCGCGGCCGAGATGCCCTTTTCGGTGAAGACCGAGATCGAGGCCATCAGCATCCCCATCGACCCGATGACCGCGAAGGCCACCAGCCGGTCCAGGCCCCGCGACCCCAGCACCCCGATCATCCCGAGCGCCAGCGTCAGCAGCGCGCCGGGCAGCAGCCAAGTGTCGAACAGCCCCTGGGTGACGGCAAGGTCCGGCGGGAAGACCAGCGTGTAGACCCGGATGATCCCGTAGGCGCCGATCTTGGTCATCACCGCAAATAGCGCGGCCACCGGGGCCGGCGCATGGGCATAGGCGCCGGGCAGCCAGAAATGCAGCGGCAGGATCGCCGCCTTGACCGCGAAGACCAGCAGCAGCAGCACCGCCGCGACCCGCAGGCCCCCGGTCGCCTCGGACCCGATTTCGGCCACGCGCTGCGCCAGGTGCGCCATGTTGAGCGTCCCGGTCTCGGCGTAGATCGTGCCGAGCGCGAACAGGAACAGGGTGGAGCCGAGCAGGTTGTAGACGACGTATTGCACCCCGGCCCGGTACCGCTCGGTCCCGCCGGAATGCAACATCAGCCCGTAGGAGGCGATCAGCAGCACCTCGAAGAAGACGAAGAGGTTGAAGGCGTCGCCGGTCAGGAAGGCGCCGGCGATCCCCATGAGCTGGAACTGGAAGAGCGCGTGGAAATGCCGCCCGCGCCCGTCCCAGCCGGATCCGATGGCGTAAAGCAGCACGATCACCGCCAGCACCGCGGTCAGCAGCACGAAGGTGGTGGACAACCTGTCGGCCACGAGCACGATGCCGAAGGGCGCCTGCCAGTCGCCCAGCAGGTAGACGGCGATCGTGCCGTCCGCGGCGTGCCAGGCCAGCCCGGCGGCGATCAGCGCCAGCGCCACGGTCGCGGCCATGGACAGCACGCGCTGCAGCGCAAGGTGTTCACGGGCGATGAGAACGATGATCGCGGCCATCATCGCCGGCAGCACGATCGGTGCGACGATCCAATGTGTCATGCCCGCACCTCGTCTTCGGCATCCCCGGCCGGCAGGTCGCTGCCCATCGTCGCCCCGCGCTGCTTGCGCTGCACGTCGAAGGCGCCGTGGGGCTGGTCGTCCACGTGGTCGTCATCTGCGCTGAGAAAGGCGTTGAGCGCGATCATCACGATCACTGCCGTCATGCCGAAGGAGATCACGATCGCCGTCAGCACCAGCGCCTGGGGCAGCGGGTCGGTGTAGCTCTCCACCCCGTCGCGCAGGATCGGCGGCTGGTTCACCACCAGCCTGCCGGTGGAGAACAGGAAGACGTTGACCGCGTAGCTCAGCAGCGAGGTGCCGATGATCACCGGGAAGGTGCGCAGACGCAGGACCAGGTAGATGCCGGCGAAGGTCAGCACGCCGATGCCGCTTGCCATCAGTAGTTCCATGCTCAGGTCCCTCCCTCTGTACGGCCCTCGGACGGGTGGCTCTGCGGCATCTCGCGCGACGGGTCGATGTCCATCGCGTGTTCGTTCACCGGCATGTCGGCCAGCCGCGCGATCCGCGAGAAGGAATGCAGCGACAGCATCACCGCCCCCACCACGGCCAGGAAGACGCCCAGGTCGAAGGCCATGGCGGTCGCCAGCTCGAACTCCTCCATCGGCGGGATGCGGAAATAGCCGAAGGCCGAAGTCAGGAAGGGCGCGCCGGCGAACCAGGCGCCGATCCCGGTCAGCCCGGCCACGAAGACGCCCGAGCCGATGATCCCGTGATAGGGATAGCGGATCCGCTCGTCCGCCCAGGCAAAGCCCGAGGCCATGTACTGCACCACCACCGCGATCGCCACGACCAGTCCCGCGATGAAGCCCCCGCCCGGCTCGTTGTGGCCGCGCAGGAAGATGTAGAGCCCGACCATCAGCATCACCGGCAGCATGACCCGCGTCACCACCACCATCATCAGCGGGTGCGCATCGCCCGAGCGCGGCTGGTCGGGCCGCCGCTTGATCAGCCGCGCGCGGACCGGGCCGCGCAGCAGCGCCTCGGTCAGGGCGTAGATGATCAGCGCCGCGATCCCCAGCACGATGATCTCGCCGAAAGTGTCGAAGCCCCGGATGTCGACGAGGATCACGTTGACCACGTTGTGGCCGCCACCGCCCTTGTAGGCATTCTCCAGGTGATAGCCCGAGATCGGCTCCATCACCGGGTTCTGCACCAGGATCGTGTAGGTCAGCCCTGCCGCGGCGATCCCGCCGGCCAGCGCCACGATGCCGTCGCGGATCCGCCGGGGCCAGCCGCTTTCCACCGGGGTGGTGTTGGGCAGGAAGTTGAGCGCCAGCAGCATCAGGATGATCGTCACCACCTCGACCGAGATCTGGGTGAGCGCCAGGTCCGGCGCGCTGAGATAGTTGAAGGCGATGGAGACCATGAGCCCGATCACCCCCATCATCACCAGCGCCAGCAGGCGGTTGCGGTGGATGAAGACCAGGAAGACCGCCGCGGTCACCAGCAGCAGCCAGCCCGCCGCCGGCAGCGGCTCCAGCGGAATGAGCTCGCGGTTGGGGGCGGTCGCCGTTCCGGTGAACCAGGCATGGGCGCCGAGCGCCACCACCGCCACCATGAAGATCAGCGCGTAGCGGGTGAGCGATCCGTCATGCAGCCGCTGGGTCAGCCAGCCCGCTGCCCCGGCGCTGCCCCGGATCACGCCGTCGAAGATGGTCTTGGCCTCGGGGCGCGGCGTGGCCTCCCAGGCGCGGGACAGGGGATGCCAGGCCAGCAGGATCAGCAGCCCGCCCAGCACCGCGATGCCCGACATCTTCAGCGCCGGGGTGACGCCGTGCCAGATCGCCAGGTGGCCGCCCGGCAGCTCGCCTGCATTTCCCAGAACGGCAGAGGTCACCAGCCGCACCGCCGGCTCCGCCAGGAAGGGCGCGACGCCGATCACCACCACCAGCACCGTCAGGAAGGCCGGCGGCCCCCACATGCCGAAGCCGGGATCATGCGGCTTGTGCGGATAATCGTCGCGCACCGGCCCCAGGAACACATGCGAGATGTAGCGGAAGGAATAGGCCGCCGAGAGCAGCGCGCCGATCGTCGCCAGCACCGGCGCCAGCCAGGGCGTGTCGAACAGCGTCGTATGCGCCGCCTCTTCCAGCATCATCTCCTTCGACAGGAAGCCGTTGAAGAACGGGATGCCCGCCATCGACAGCGACGCGATCGTGGCGAAGACGAAGGTGATGGGCATCAGCTTGCGCAGCCCGCCGAGCGCCGGGATGTGCCGGGTATGCGCCTCGTGGTCGATGATGCCCGCGGACATGAAGAGCGCCGCCTTGAAGGTGGCGTGGTTGATGATGTGGAACACCGCGGCCATCGCTCCGTAGGGCGTGCCGGTGCCCAGCAGCATGGTGATCAGCCCCAGATGCGACACGGTGGAGAAGGCCAGAAGCGCCTTCAGGTCGTTCTTGAAGATGGCGATCAGCGCGCCCAGCACCATGGTGATCAGCCCCGCCGTGGTGACGATGGCGAACCAGGCCTCGGTCCCCGACAGGACCGGCCACATGCGGGCCATGAGGAAGATCCCCGCCTTCACCATGGTGGCCGAGTGCAGGTAGGCCGAGACCGGGGTGGGCGCCGCCATTGCATGGGGCAGCCAGAAGTGGAACGGGAACTGCGCCGACTTGGTGAAGCAGCCCAGCAGGATCAGGATCAGCGCCGGCAGGTACATGGGCGAGGCCTGGATCGCCTCGCGGTTCTCGAGGATCGCGGTCAGGTCGTAGCTGCCCACGATCTGCCCCAGCAGCAGCATCCCCCCGATCATCGCCAGCCCGCCCATGCCGGTCACGGCAAGCGCCATGCGGGCGCCCTGCCGGCCCTCGGGCAGGTGTTTCCAGTAGCCGATCAGCAGGAAGGAGGCGAGCGATGTCAGCTCCCAGAAGATGAGCAGCATCAGGATGTTGTCGCACAGCACGATCCCCACCATCGCGCCCTGGAAGAGCAGCAGGTAGGTAAAGAACTCGCCCATGTTGTCCGAGCGCTCGAGATAGTAGCGGGCATAGATGATGATCAGCGCCCCGATCCCCAGGATCAGGCAGGCGAACATCATGCCCAGCCCGTCGAGGAAGAAATTCGCGTTGAGGCCGAGATCCGGCAGCCAGGGCAGCCGCGCCTGCACCACCTCGCCGCGCGCCACGGCGGGCAGGTGGCTGAGCAGCCCGACCAGCGCCGTCAGCGTGACGGCGAGCGTGGCCATTCCGCAGATGCGCCGGCCCGCCTGGATCATCAGGCCGGGCAGAAGCGCGCCCAGGAACGGCAGGGCGACGATCAGGAAAAGCGACATCCGACCCCCTTCTGTTGCCTGCCTGCCGGGCGCCTTGGCAGCGCCGCCGGACAGGCCGTTTTTTCATTTCGGGGATGACTACCCCGTAAGTCGCGCCAGAACCAGTGGCGAGGAGGCCGCTCACGGCTCTGTCATCCGTGAATTGCGCAGGTGTTGCCCCCGCGCATGATCCCGGCTTCCGGACGAGAGGCGAGCGAACTCTGCACGACCGGAGACGCCACGATGCCCCATGGTTTCTGGCGATCGGCCCGGGAGGGGGCCACCATCACTCCAGGCGGAGCGTGCCAGCTCCCTGCCCTTTCCTTCGTCCGCCGGTGGATCCCCGCACCGGGGCAGCGACACTCTGTCGCTCCGGACCCGGGCGCAGGCGCGCCTCCCGCATGGCCGCGGGGGGCAAGGCTAGTCCCGCGGGTCGTTGTCCCTCACCACGCGCAGCGGCTGGAAGACCGGTCCGTCCTCGCTTTGCGCATGGTAGCCGGTGACGTTGAAGGCGCGGGCCAGCCGCTCGGGCGTCAGCACCTCCTCCGGCCGGCCATCGGCCAGCACCCGGTGCTCCGCCAGCAGGACCAGCCGGGTGCAGTGACGCACCGCGAGCCCCAGGTCGTGGAGGGAGGCGATCACCCCCTGCCCTTCTGCCGCGAGGCCCGCAAAGACCTCCATCGTCGCGATCTGGTGCGCCGGGTCGAGGCCGGCGATGGGCTCGTCCGCCATCAGCAGCGGCGTTTCCTGCGCCAGCGCCCGCGCGATCAGCACCCGCGCCTGCTCGCCCCCCGACAGCCGGGTCGCGGTGCGGTGGCGCAGCGGCTTCAGCGCCATCCGGTCCAGCGCCATGTTCACCGCCGCCTCGTCCATCCGGCGCGTCCCGGTGCCATGGGGCAGCCGGCCCAGCTTTACCACGTTCTCAACACTGACCGGCCAGGCGATCTCGCGCGCCTGAGGCAGCCAGGCGACGCTGCGGGCCCGCGCCGCATCCGACAGCGCGCAGAGCGACGAGTGGCCGGTGAAGGGCAGCAGGCCGAGCGCGGCACGCATCAGCGTCGTCTTGCCGGCGCCGTTGGGACCGATCAGCCCGACGAATTCGCCCCGCCCGACCTCCAGCGTGATGTCCGCCAGGATCGGCCGGCCGCGCAGATCCACCGACAGGTCATGCAGCGACAGCAGCGTCACAGCCCCTCCTTCCGCAGCCGGTAGATGAGGTGGAGGAAGAGCGGCGCGCCGACCAGCGCGGTGACCACGCCGAGCTTCAGGTCGCGCTCGGGCAGGACCAGCCGCACCGCGATATCGGCGGCCAGCAGCATCGCGGCGCCCCCCAGGGCCGAGGCGCCGAGCAGCGCCGAGGGCCGCGCCCCCACCAGCGGTCGCAGCAGATGCGGCACCACCAGCCCGACGAAGCCGATGGCCCCGGCCACGGCGGTCCCCGCCCCCACCACGCAGGCGGTGCCCAGCACCAGCAGCCAGCGCAGCCGGGTCAGGCTGACCCCCATGGAGCCCGCCGCATCCTCGCCCAGCGTCAGCGCATCCAGCCCGCGGCCCAGAGGCAGGATCATGGCCCAGCCCAGCAGGCTGAGTGGCAGGGCCAGCCAGACATGCAGCATCGACCGGTCGGCGAGCGAGCCCATCATCCAGAACACGATCTCGTTGGCCGCGTAGGGGTTGGGCGACAGGTTGAGCACCAGCGAGGTCAGCGCCCCCGCCATGGCGGAAATGGCGATCCCGGCGAGGATCAGCGTCAGCGACCCGCCCCGCGGCCCGGCCAGCGTCATGACCAGCGCCACGGCCAGCCCGGCCCCGGCCAGCGCCCCGGCCGGCAGGGCCAGCGGCCAGAGCGCGGCCAGCCCGGTATGAAGCGTCAGCACCGCGCCAAGCGCCGCCGTTCCGGAAATGCCCACGAGCCCGGGCTCGGCCAGAGGGTTGCGCAGGTAGCCCTGCATCGCCGCGCCGGCCAACCCCAGCGACCCGCCGATCACGATGGCCAGGATCATCCGCGGCAGGCGCACCTCGCGCATCACCAGCGGCACCGGCCCCTCGCCGCCCGCCAGGAGCGCGCGCAGACCCTCCGCGGCCGGGATGTCGGCGGGTCCGAGCACCAGCGACAGCACCGCGAGCGCCAGGACCAGCAGCGACAGGGCGAGCGTTAGGCGGCTCATCTGGCGGCCAGGGCCAGGCGGGCCTCGCGCAGGGCGGCCACCGCGTCCAGCGCGTGGGGCGTGCCGCAAACCCAGTCCGTGTCGGGCACCACCATGTCGGCACTCTCCGCCCGAAGCGCCCGGACCACCGGGTGATCGAGGATCGCCTCGGCCCGGGCGGCGCCGGCATGCGGACGGCCGGTGATGATCGCGTCGGGGGCGGTCATGGCAAGCACCTCGAGCGGCATGGTGCCGCCATTGCTCAGCCCCACCTCCTCGGCCACGTTGCGAAAGCCGGCCGCCTGCAGGATCTGGCCCGCCAGCGTTTTGCCGCCCGAGGTGTAGCCGTTGGCATAGTAGAGCGCCGCGCGCAGCCCGTCATCGCGGCCCGAGCGCAGGCGCGCTAGCCGCTCCTCGAAGGCCCGGGCCATGCGCCCGGCCCGGTCGCCCTGCCCGAGGGCGCGGCCCACCTCGCGGATGCGGTCGGGGACGTCGTCGAGGCCATAGGCCGGCTCCACCACCACGACCTCGACGCCCAGGCGGCGCAGCATGTCCACGCTCTGCCGGTTGGAGAAGGCGCCGGCGATCACCAGGTCGGGCCGCATGGTGTAGATCTCCTCGGCCCGCCCATGGTTGACCCGGTAGGCCGCCGCCTCCTCCGGCATGGAGGACATGCGCGGATCGGTGGCGAAGGCCGAAACCGACAGCAGCTGCCCCGGATCTGCCAGCATCATCGCCAGCTGGTCGGTGCAGACATTCATCGACACCACGCGCGCGGGCCGCGGGCCGGCAAGTGCCGGACCGGCCAGCAGAGCGGCGCCGAGGATCAGCGCCGCCAGCCGGGATATGAGATCAGAACGAGCCACGGATGCCGAAATAGAAGGCCCGGTCCGAAGTGCCGTAGCCGGTGGCGGTCTGGTATTGCTCGTCGAACAGGTTCTCCACCCGCAGATAGGCCTCGGTCGTGTCGTTGACGGCGTAGCTCATGTTCAGCCCCACGAGGGTGTAATCGGGCAGCACCCCGCCGGTATCCACCGTATCGGTGACCCGCCGCACGGAGAGGTCGGTCGCGAAGCGATCGGTCACGTCCGCGGAAAGCCGCAGCTCGAGGTCGTTGCGCGGCACCCGGACCAGCCGCGCGCCCGAGGCGTCCTCGGCCTCGGTATAAGTGTAGCTGGCGACCAGCCGGATCCCCTCGCCCAGCGTCCAGCCGCCGGAAAGCTCCACCCCGTCCCGCGTGCTTTCGCCCGGGACCTGGACATAGCCGCCGGAGAAGGTGCTGGGGTCATAGACGTACTGGATCAGGTCGGTGACCTTGGTGCGGAAGGCGGTGGCGCGGATGAACCCGTCCTCGCCGAACCGCTTTTCCACCCCCAGCTCGTAGGAGACGGAAGTCTCGGGGTCGAGCGCCGGGTTCCCGGAAAAGGAATCGTAGAGCTCGTAGAGCGATGGCGCGCGGAAGCCGGTCCCGGCCGAGAAGCGCAGGGTGACGTCCGAGCGCGGGCGCCAGGCCAGCGCAAGCCGGCCGGTGGTGGCGCCGCCGAATTCGGAATGCTCGTCATGCCGCAGCGACAGCACGAGGTTCAGGTCGGACATCGCGGCCCAGTCCGCCTCGGCGTAGAGGCCGGTCGTGTCGTACTCGCCGCTGTTGCCGTCGTTCTCGTAGCTTTCGCGGGTGTAATCGGCCCCGTAGGACAGCGTGAGATCCGGGGACAGGAAGGACTGGCCGGCATAGGCCACCGAGCGGCGCGCGCCGGTATAGGGATAGAGGAAGGGACCGAAGGCGCTGGTCCCGCTGTTCTTCCGGTCGATCCAGTAATGCTGCACCGAGATCTCGTGCGATCCGCTCTCCGTTTCCTGGCGCAGGAAGGCGCGCGCCCCGCGGGAGGCCGCCTCGACCACGTCGTCCGGGGTGCCGTCGACCGGGCCCGCATCGTCGTACTCGGTGCGGGTGCGTTCCACGAAGGCCGCGCCGCCGATGGTCAGCGTGTCGGTCAGCCGGTAATCGCCCGAGAAGGTCAGGCGCCGCCCGTCATGGCCGTCGGCCTCGGTATTGCCGTCATTCTCGTCGGCGGAGGAAAAGCCATCGGTCTGGATCCGCGCGGCGGTCATGGCGAAGCTGCCGCGCTCGTCCCGCCAGGACAGGTTGTAGCTCAGCCGCTTCGTGTCGTAGCTGCCATACTCGGCGTTGTAGCTCTGGGTGAGGCCGGGCTCGGTTGCGCGGTTGGTGGTGATATTGATCACCCCCGCGATGGCGTCGGAGCCGTAGAGCGCGGATTGCGAGCCCTTCAGCACCTCGATCCGGCCCACATCGGCGGTGGTGAGCCGGCCGAAATCGAAGGCGCTCTGGATGCCGGAGGGGTCGTTGACCTCGATTCCGTCCACCAGCACCGAGATATAGGCCCCCCCCGCGCCGCGGATCCGCAGCGTGGACTGGGCCCCGATGCCGCCATTGGCGCTGAGCGTGATGCCCGGCAGGGAGGCGAGGTAATCGGCGACCAGCACGTCGCCCGCCTCGTCCAGCTCCTCGCGGGTCACCACCTCGACGGTGGAGCCGCTGCGCGCGAGCGCCGTCTCGGAGCGGTTCGCAGTCACCGTGATGGCGTCGAGATCGATGACCTCCTGCGCCGAGGCCTGTACCGCGATGAGTGCCAGCGCCGAGGCGCAAGAGCTGAGTGGTGCCTTCATGTTCGTTCCTTCCGCAGACCCGCTTGGGCGGGCCCCATGGCTTGCCGGTTGCGCCGACGAGAAAGGATCGAAAGAGACCGCCCCCGCCGGCAATGCTTGCATCACCGCGACGGAAGCGTCCGTAGCCCCTGCGCCCACCGCGCCCGGACTGGGTGATCGCTTCGGCAGGTCTCCTGACTTGCGGGTCGTCGCTTGGCCGGGCCTTCCCGTCACGATCCGGCGTGACAGTGGCGATGTCCGGCTTCGCTCGCCGCTCACAGTTGCGGGGGCAGTCCCGGCTTGCCGCGCATGCGCACGGCGACCGTGTTCCCTATTATCCGGTTTGGGTTCCGGACCGAAGCAGGCGGCACCGTAAGCAGGGTCCCGCCGAAGCGCAAGAGGGGATGCGGAGGGTCGCGGCGCGTCGGAGCGGGAGGTACCGCGGCTTGGTCCGGATCGGGGGCACCCGGCTTACGGGGTGGCGGCGCGGGTGGCTTTCGGTGCAAGGGGGCGCTGCCCCCTCGTCGCTGGCGCTCCTCACCCCCGGGATATTTATGGTCAGAAGAAGCTGGGGGCGCCGCTTTGTGGCGGGCGGCGTCCGTTGGATCAGCGGGGGCGGGCCTGTGCGAGCGCGGTGGGCGGCCGCGGTCAGGTGGGGGCGCGGGGTGCGGGCAGGTCCCAGGGGGCGGTGCCGGTCAGCTCTTCCTTGAGATGGGTGACGAGGGCCCGGACCCGGGGCGCGTTGGCCAAGGGCTCGGGGATCTGCAGGTAGATCCAGTAGGTGGGGGTCGCGTAATCGGCCAGAACCTCCACCAGCTCGCCCCGCGCCAGCGGGCCGTTGATCAGGTAATCCGACAGGCAGGCGATGCCGTCGCCCTGCCGCGCCGCCTGCAGCAGCTGGGTGCCGTCATTGCAGCTGAGCAGGTAGCGGTGGCGGATCACGAAGCGCTGGGTGTCCTTCTCGAATTCCCAGTATTCGCCGGTGGGCGAGTAGTTCAGGATGTCGTGGCCGGCGAGGTCCCGCGGCTCCTTCGGGACGCCGCGGCGGCGCAGGTAATCGGGCGCCGCGACCACCCGCCGGCGCATCGGGCGCAGCGCCACCTCCTGCACGCCGCCGAAACTGCCGGGGGTCACCCCCACCGCCACGTCGAACCCCTCCTGGATCGGGTTCACGATCCGGTCGACGGCGTGGATCTCCATGCTGAGCGCCGGGTGGCGGCGGCGGAACTCGGTCAGCAGGTCCATCAGGTGGAGCCGGCCCAGCGTCGCCGGCACCTTGACCCGCAGGTGGCCGCCGACCTCGCGGGCGCGGGCCGCGAAGCTGCCCAGCACCTCGTCCGCCTCCTCCAGCAGCTTGATGGCGACGGGAAGCTGGCGCGCGCCCTGCTCGGTCAGCTTCATGCCCCGGGTCGAGCGCTCGAACAGCGCGACGCCGACCCGGTGCTCGAACTGGTCGACCCGTTTCTTCACCACGGAGACGGAGAGATCCTGGCGCCGCGCCGCCTCGGAGAAATTGCCCGCTTCGGCCACGGCGACGAAGGTCCGGAGGTTTTCGAGCGTATCCATGCGCCCACCTTGCGCGATTCGCGAAAGCTATATGTGTGATGCAACGGTTTGTCCAACGGGGAGGCTCTGCTAATCTCGGGGTCGGCCCGTGGGAGACCGGGCAAAAAGGGAGGATTTGATGAACAGACGACAAGCCATGGGCGGCGTCGCCGCGCTCGCCGTGGCCGCGGCCTTCGCCACCGGCGCCGCGGCACAGGACAACTGGCCGAGCGAGCCGATCCATTTCATCGTCGGCTATCCCGCGGGCTCGTCGCCCGACACGATGGGCCGACTGGTCGCCGAGGGGCTGGAGGAGCGTCTCGGCCAGCCGGTCGTGATCGAGAACAAGCCCGGCGCGGGCGGTGCCATCGGCGTGCAGCAGATGCTGCAGGGCGATCCGGCCTACACCTTCGCGATCACCACCAACGGGCCGATGACCACCTCGCCCAAGCTGATCCCCGACCTGGCCTACGACGTGCAGGAAGACCTCAAGCCCGTCGCGCTGATCGGGACCAGCCCGCTGATCCTGACGCTCAATTCCGAGGCCGAGCCCGACAACCTCGAGGAATTCATCGCCTGGTCCAAGGAGAACCCGGGCGACATCACCTACGGCTCCATCGGCCAGGGCTCGGGGTCGCACCTGACCACCGAGCTTTTCGCCGATGCCGCCGGGCTCGACATGCTGCACATTCCCTTCGCCAGCTTCTCGGAGGTCACCAACTCGATCCTCGGGCAGGAAATCAACGCGGCCTTCATGGCCCCCTCCGGCGCGCTGGCGCAGTTCAAGGCGGGGAACCTGAAGATCCTCGGCATCTCCTCGGCCGAGCCCTCGCCGCTGGCTCCCGACGTGCCGCCGATCGCGGGCCATGCCGGCATGCCCGACGATTTCCGCGCCGAGCTGTGGATCGCCGCCGTCGCCAGCGCCGATGCCCCGCAGGAGATCGTGGACAAGCTCAACACCGAGATCGACGCGGTGCTGAACTCGCAGGAGGCGATTGACAAGATGCTGTCCATCGGCTGGCAGGCCCAGGGCGGCACGCAGCAGGACCTGGCCGACCGGATCGAGAAGGATACCGGCGTCTGGGGCGACGTGCTGGAAAAGGCGGGACTGGTGAAGAACTGATCCCCGTCGGGTGCGGCCGTCGCTAGCCGCGCCCGACCCGAAGACAGGGTGCGGCCCGCGCGGCCGCGCCCGACCAACGCCAAGCCACATCGGAGATGAGCCATGAACCAGCGCCTGCGCGGGACCGATAGCGTCGTGCCTCTGAAACGCAAGCTCGACATGGTCCGCACCATGATCCGCGACGAGGCCGAGACCGGCCGCTTCCACGTGGACCGCAAGGTCTTTACCGACCGCGAGATCCACGAGCTGGAGATGCGCCACATCTTCGAGGCGACCTGGAACTTCGTGGGGCTGGAAAGCCAGATCCCCGAGCCGGACGATTACGTCACCGCCCATATCGGGCGCCAGCCGGTGATCCTGCAACGCGGCACCGACGGGGTCGTTCGCTGCTTCTACAACACCTGCCGGCACCGGGGCGCCGTGCTCTGCCCCTACAAGGGCGGCAACAAGCGGGTCCATGTCTGCCGCTACCACGCCTGGAGCTACGACAGCACCGGCCGCTGCCTGGCCGTGGCGCAGGAGAAGGACGGGCAATATCCCGAGGATTTCGACAAGGCGGATTACCCGCTGATGGAAATCGCCCGGATGGAGAGCTATCGCGGCTTCGTCTTCGGCTCGCTGAATCCGGACGTGCCGCCGCTCAAGGAGCACTTGGGCGACGCGGCCCGCTTCCTCGACCTGACCGTCGACCAGGGGCCCGAGGGGGTGGAATACGTGCCGGGCGAAGTGGCCTATACCTACGACGGCAACTGGAAGCTGCAATGGGAGAACGGGCTGGATTTCTACCACTTCGCCGCCACCCATGCGGCCTACATGGAAGTCATGAAGCACCGGCAGAAGATCGGATCGATGGAGGCGGGCAAGACCTACGAGGCCGAGGACGTGGAGGAAGGCACCGGCACCTATGCCTTCGACCGGGGTCACGCGCTGATGTACGCGATCCGCAAGACAGGCCGGGTCCACGTGCGGCCCATCGCCAAGGACCCGGCGGTACTGGACGAGATCCGCGAGCGCGTGGGCGAGGATGACCTGAAATGGATCCTGCGCCAGCGCAACCTGACGATCTTTCCCAACCTGCAGGTGGTGGACATCTCGGCCATGCAGCTGCGCACCTGGCGGCCGCTGGGCCCCGGCAAGACCGAGATGCGGTCGCACTGCCTGGCGCCCATCGGCGAGGGGGCGGAGGCGCGCGAGCTGCGGATCCGCAATTACGAGGACTTCTTCAATCCCACCGGGCTTGGCGCTTCGGACGACAACCTGATGTATGAATACGTGCAGGCCGGCTACGAGGCCGAGGATGCCGGCGCGACCTCGGGCTACCTGCGCGGCCTGGGCAGCGATCCGGCGGGCCCCGACCCCTATGTCGGAGAGCTGCGCATCGACCCCGCGGAGGCGCGCCACGGGCCGGTCTCCTTCGGGGACGAGAGCTGTTTTCACACCGGCTACCGCGAATGGCTGCGGCTGATCGAGAAGGGGCTGGAACGCGAGGCTGCGGCGATGGAGGTGAGCGATGCTTGATCAACGGGACACGGATGCGATCCTGGCCGAGCGCCGCGCCGCCGCCATCGCCGAACGCCTGCTGGCCACCGAGGGCCAGCTTCTGGACCTGCAGGACTGGGATGCCTGGCTGGATCTCTACACCGAGGATTGCACCTACTGGGTGCCGGTCTGGAAGGACGAGGTGGAGACCGTCAGCGACCCCGCGCGCGAGGTTTCCCTCATCTACCACACGAGCCGGCTGGGCCTGGAAGAGCGTGTCTTCCGCATCCGCACCCGCAAGAGCGTGACCGCCATGCCCCTGCCCCGCACGGTCCACATGGTGTCGAACGTGCTGGTGGCGCGGCAGGGCGAGGGCGAGATCGAGGGCACCGCCGCCTGGAACGTGCAGCATTACGATCCGCGTGTGTCCAAACGGACCTCCAATGCGGGCCACTACGAGTTCACCCTGCGCCGCGACGGCAGCGGGTGGAAGATCGCCCGGAAGAAGGTGACCATGCTTGACGATCTTCTCCCGGCCGTTATCGACTTCTACGGGCTCTGAGCCGCAGGGAAGACGGCGACGCCGAGGGGGGAGCATGAAACGCGACTATTTCGACCTGTGGGGCGGAGCGCTTCTGGCGCTTTGTGGGGTGGCGGTGGCCGCCTATTCAGTCAATCACTACGAGTTCGGCGAGCTGCGCCGCATCGGGCCGGGCTTCTTTCCGGCGGTGCTGGGCGGGGTGCTGGCCTGCCTGGGCCTGGCCATCGCGGTCCCCGCCTTCTTGCGGCGCGGGACGCGGGAAGAGGTAGCGCTGAAGGAAGGCCTGTTCATCCTCGTCGCCGTGGTGGCCTTTGCGCTGCTGGTCGAGCGTGCGGGCGTGCTGCTGACGACGCTGATCGTGGTGCTGATCGCCACGGTGCCCGCCACGCGGCCCGGCTGGATCTGGCGGATCGGGGTGGCGGTCGCCGTGGCGCTGATCACCTGGCTGATCTTCATCCTGGGGCTGGGCATGACCCTGCCCGTGCTGCCGCGGGGCCTGTGAGATGAACACTTTCGAAGGCCTGCTCTACGGTCTGAGCGTCGCGACCCAGCCCACCGTCCTGTTCTACTGCTTCGTCGGCGTCTTTCTCGGCACCTTCATCGGCGTGTTGCCGGGCGTGGGCGCGCTGGCGGCGATCTCGCTGCTGCTGCCGGTCACCTACTACATCCAGCCCGAGGCGGCGCTGGTGATGCTGGCCGGCGTCTATTACGGCGCGCAATATGGCGGGTCGATCGCGGCGATCCTGCTGCGCCTGCCGGGGACGCCGCAATCCGCGGTCACCGCGATCGAGGGCTATCCGCTGGCGCGACAGGGACGCGCGGGGCTGGCGCTGTTCAGCGCCATGTCGGGCTCCTTCATCGGCTCGATGCTGGGGATCCTGATCCTCGTCCTCTTCGCGCCGCTGCTGGCCAAGATCGGGACCAAGTTCGGCGCGGCGGAATATGCCTCGATGATGCTGCTGGGACTGGTCGCGGCCTCGACCGTGGGCGCCACCTCTCCGGCCAAGTCGATGGCGATGGTGGTCGTGGGGATGATCCTCGGCTGTATCGGCACCGACGTGAATTCCGGCGCCATGCGCTTCACCTTCGGCCAGACGGCGCTGCTCGACGGGGTGAACCTGGTGGCGCTGGCGATGGGACTTTTCGGCATCTCCGAGGTGATCTCCAACATCCGCGGTTCGGACGAGCGCAAGCTGCGCGAGAAGGTGGGCCTGCGCGAAATGCTGAAGGAGCGGCGCGAGCTTCGGCGCATCATCTTTCCGGCGATACGGGGCACCGGGCTCGGCGCCTTCTTCGGCGCGCTGCCCGGCACCGGCGGGGTGATTGCCACGTTCATTTCCTACGCGACGGAGCGCAAGGTCACCCGGACGCCGGAACGCTTCGGCAACGGCGCGGTGGAAGGCGTGGCAGGCCCCGAGGCGGCCAACAATTCCGGCGCCATCACCGCCTTCATCCCCACGCTCACGCTCGGCATCCCGGGCGACGTGGTCATGGCACTGATGCTGGGGGCGATGATCATCCACGGGATCCAGCCCGGCCCGCTGATGCTGGTCGAACGGCCCGAGATGTTCTGGGGCCTGATCGCCAGCTTCGGCATCGGCAACCTGTTCCTGCTGGTCCTGAACCTGCCCCTCATCGGCATCTGGGTGGCGCTGCTGCGGATCCCGTTCAGCCTGCTCTACCCGGCCATCGTCGTCTTTGTCTGCATCGGGGTCTATTCCGTGCGCGGCTCCACCTTCGACGTCTACTCGGTCGTCGTGATCGGCGCCGCCGGCTACGCGCTGTCGCTGATGAAGTTCAACCCGGCGCTGCTGCTTCTGGGCTTCGTGCTGGGCCCGCTGATCGAGACCAACCTGCGCCGCGCGCTGCTGCTGTCCCGCGGCGACCTCCTGGTCTTCTTCGAGCGGCCCATCAGCGCGGGCTTCATGGCGGCGATCATCGCGCTGATCCTCTGGGGCCTCTTCACCAGCATCCGGAGCCGCCGCGGCGGCAGTGCTCCGGCAAGCGTCACGGAAAGCGGGGACTGACCATGGAGGGCGAGCAATTCGACGTCATCGTCGCCGGCGGCGGTTGCGCCGGGGTGGCTGCTGCCATCGCCAGCGCGGAAAGCGGCGCCCGCACCCTGCTGCTGGAGCGCAACCATTGCCTCGGCGGCGCGGCCACCATGCGCAACGTCAACACCTTCTGCGGGCTCTACACGCTGGGCGAAGAGCCGCGGCGCGTGGTCGGTGGCGTCGGCGCGCGGGTGCTGGAGCGGCTGCGCGCGCTGGACGCCGTCTCTCCGCCGCAGCGGTTCCGCGGCGTCTTTGCCCCCTTCGACCCCGAGGCACTGAAACTGGTGCTGGACGCGCTCTGCGCCGAGGCCGGGGTGGAGGTGCATTTCGGCCAGCAGGTCGTGGCCGCGGAGCGCGAGGGCGACCGCATCGCCCGGGTCACCGTGGCGGGGCATGGCGGGCAGCTCACCCACGAGGCCCGCGCCTTCGTCGACGCGTCGGGCGACGGCGACCTCGCGGCGTTCGGCGGTGCGGCCACCCGGTACGGCAACGAGGACGGCGCGAACCTCGGCACGCTGGGCACCCGCTTTGGCGGGCTGGCGCCGGGCACCAGGGTCGATGCGGCAGATTTCGCCGCCGCGGTCCACGCGCTCTATCCCGACGGCGCGGGCGTCACCAAGGATCGCAGCGTGATGATCCACCTGCCGATCTCGGGCGACCTGGTGGCTTTCGTGGCCTCCGCCCCCTACGACCCGCGCGATCCGGCCGGGCAATCGGCGGCCGAGGCCGATGGCCGTGCCCAGGCCTGGCGCTACCTGCAGGCCGTGCGGAAGCTGGAGGGCTGCGAGCGCGCCTATCTCGCCTCCACCGGGCCGGAATTCGGGACCCGGGAATCGCGCCATCTGGTGGCCGCCCGGGGCCTGCGGTGGGACGACATCGCCGAGCGGCGGCGCTTTGAAGATTGCGTGGCGCTTGGATGCTGGGGCGCGGAATGGCACGACCGGGAGAGCTATCGCAGCAGCTTCGACTTTCCCCCGGACAAGGGGAGCTACGAGATACCGCTCTCCTGCCTCGCCAGCCGCGACACGCCCAACCTGTTCGCCGCGGGGCGCTTGGCGGATGGCGACCGCAAGGCCGGGGCCGCGATCCGGGTGCTGGGCACCTCCATGGCCACCGGCCATGCCGCCGGCTGTGCCGCCGCCCTCGTCGCCGACGGAGAGACGGCGGAGCCCAAAGCCGTGCGCGACCGCCTCGCCCACCAAGGGGCGATCCTGTCGCATGAAGAGGTGTCGGACGCGCTCTAGGCGGGTGTGATGCGCCTCACTCGCATGGCGAGGCGGGCCATCCCCTGTGGCGGGCGAACGAATAAGCCCCCTGCCCGGTCACTCGCCCTTATCGCGGTCGTCCACGACGATCAGCACGTCTGCGGTGCCCCCGGTTTCCCAGGTCACCACGTCCTGCAACTCGTAGCCCCGGTTGTGGAGCGCGTTCATCACGTACTCGTTCTTGCCGATATGCGCCTGCGCGTTGGAGATCCCCTCGTCGTAGTCGCGCAGCTTCTCATCTGCGGAAAGCTCCGAAAGGTCGCTCTTCACCGTGATGGAGCTGAGCTTGACGAAATGGACCTCCAGGATGGAATCGAGATGGGACAGCGGGTCGGACGGCATCTCGCTCTTGCTGCGGATGCTCTGGACCACGCCCGTCATGTCGTCGAGCATCGTGCGGGCCTGTTCGAGGGCGCTGGACGTGTCGCCCTCCGCTTCGGCAGCTTCGGGAGAGCCTGCGGGGCCCGCCGGCTCGACGATGTCTTCCGTGGAGGGATTGACCGTCTCTTCGGCCTCCGCTTCCATGTCCTGCTGCGTCACCTGGGCCGCCAGGGGCTGGGTCGCGGTCAGGAAGAGCGTCAGCGCAACCAAGGTTCGTCTGTGCATCTCTGCCTCCGGTCATTGGGATCTGGGAAACAGCCCGGGCGTAGGAATGTTCCTCGGCCCCCGGTGCGATCCCACATCGACACCGGCCCGCGGATACGGCAGAGTGTCATTGCAATCGCATCCATAACATGATTTCGCAGGTACATGGCTGAGCGCGATCCCCTTGTCGTAGGCATAGGCGCGTCTGCCGGCGGCCTGTCCGCCCTCGAGGCCTTCTTCGGCCATGTCCCGTCGGGTAGCGGCATGGCCTTCGTGGTCATCCAGCATCTCAACCCGGACCGGACCAGTCACCTTCCCGATATCCTCGGCCGCGCGACGGAGCTTGCGGTGGAATCGGTCACCGAAGGAGCCGGGATCGAGCCCAACAAGGTCTACGTCATCCCCGCGGGCTCCGTCATGTGGCTGGAGAACGGCACCTTCCGCCTGCGGAGCCAGAGCCGAACCCATCGCGAATACAAGCCCATCGACGTCTTCTTCAGTTCACTGGCAGAGGACCAGGGCGAGAACGCGGTCGGGATCGTCATGTCCGGCTTTGCCAATGACGGCACGCTCGGGGTCAAGGCGATCAAGGAATGCGGCGGCATCACCATGGCCCAGCTCGCCAACGAAGACTCCTACCGGCCGGACATGCCGGAAAGCGCCATCGCGACCGGGCTGATCGACTTTACCGGGCCGGCCGGCGAACTGGCCGAGATCCTGTTGCGGGTCTGCAAGGCGAACCACCGGCTTTCCGGCCTGGTCGTCGACGACACCGCGCAAAAGGCCGAGGACAGGAACCGCAAGCTGCAGCAGGACATATCACGGGTGCTGCGGCGGCATTCCGGGCACGACTTTTCCGGCTACAAGCGACAGACCTTCCTGCGCCGCATCGCGCGGCGGATGAAGATCAACGAGATCACCACGACCGACGAATACCTCGAGCGGCTGCGTTCCGACCCGACCGAGGGGATGACGCTGTTTCGCGATCTCCTGATCAGCGTGACCAATTTCTTCCGCGACGCCGAGCCCTTCGACGTGCTGGCGCGGCGGGTGATCCCGCAGCTTTTCGAGGCGAACGGCCCCAGCGGGACGGTGCGGGTCTGGGTGCCCGGCTGCGCCACCGGCGAAGAGGTCTATTCGCTCGCGATCCTGATGGCGGAGCAGGCGGAGACGCTGGAAAACCCGCCCCAGATCCAGATCTTCGCGACCGATATCGATGAGCGCGCCATCGCGGTCGCCCGGGCCGGGCGATACCCGTCCTCGCTGCTGGGCCATGTCTCGGAAGAGCGGCTGAGCAAGTATTTCACCGCCGAGGGCGCCAGCTACGTCATCGCCAACCGTCTGCGCGAGATGTGCGTCTTTTCCTCCCACAACATCATCAGCCACCCGCCGTTTTCCCGGATGGACCTGGTGTCGTGCCGCAACCTGCTGATCTATCTCGGGAACGAGCTTCAGGACCAGGTTCTGCCCACCTTCCACTACGCGCTGAAACCGGGGGGCTACCTGTTTCTCGGCACCTCCGAAAGCGTCAGCCGCCAACGGGAGCTGTTCGCCACGATCGACCGGGCGCAAAGCATCTTCCAGGCGCGGGAGGGTGCGCCGCGGCATCTGCCGCTCGACTTCCGCTTCACCGACGATCCCGGGATCCGGTCGGACACAAGGGAGCCTCGCAAGGACTCGCACCTCTCCAGGACGCAGCTGCGCCACCGGGTCGAGGGGCATATGCTGGAGCATCACACCCCCGCCCATGTGGTCGTCACCCATGATGCGGAGATCCTCTATTTCTCCGCCGGGACCAGCCGGTTCATGGAGATTCCGCGCGGCGCCCCCAACCGGCAGCTTCTGGACATCGCCCGGCGCGAGCTGCGCATCGACCTGCGCGAGGCCCTGCGCGAGGCGATCGAGACCAACCAGCGCGCCGAGCGCGAGGTGACGCTCTACCGCCACGGCGGGGAGGAAGAGCTGCAGGTCCTCCTGACCGTCGATCCGCTCGACGAGACCGGGGCGGGCGAGCTGCTCTACCTCGTGGTCTTCGGCCGGCCGGAAAGCAGCGGCCTGAAAACCAAGGTCAGGAAGGATGTCGAAGAAGACGCCCTCGCCGCCATGGAGCGCGAGTTGCGGGACATGCGTGAACGGATGCAGTCCACCGTGGAGGAATACGAGACCGCGCTGGAGGAACTGAAGGCGTCCAACGAGGAACTCGTCTCGGTCAACGAGGAAGCGCAATCCACGAACGAGGAGCTCGAGGCCTCCAAGGAGGAGATGCAGTCGCTCAACGAGGAGCTGAAGACGATCAACGCCGAGCTCAATTCGAGCCTCAAGGAGCTTGACCAGGTCAATACCGACCTCAAGAACCTCTACAAGGCGACCGAGGTGGCGAGCGTCTTCCTCGACCGGGAGGCGGTGGTTCGGAACTTCACCCCCGCCGCGACCGATTTCTTCAACCTGCGCGAGGCCGATCTGGGCCGGCCGCTCACCGATCTCACCAGCGTCTTCGACTACCCGGACCTGCAGACCGACATCGCCACCGTCCAGAAGACCGGCGACCCCCGCGAAAGCAAGGTCGACGCCCCGGAGGGCGGGCACCACCTCGTCCGGCTCAATCCCTATAGCGACGAGGCGAACCGGACCGCGGGCGTGGTCATCACGATCATCGACATCACCGCCCTGGTGGAGGGCGAGAAACAGCTCGAGACCCTGATCTCCGAGCTGAACCACCGCGTGAAGAACATGCTCTCGGTGGTGATTTCCATCGTCCAGAACACCCGCCGGAACGAGGGCGAGATCGACGGTTTCACCGACGCGCTGCTGGGCCGGCTGCACGGTCTGTCCCGCACCTACTCGCTGCTGTCGGAGGCCGACTGGACACGCGTCTCCCTCGCCGACGTGATCGGGGCCGAGGCCGAGGTCCATGGCTACGACCGGTTCGATCTGGACGGCCAGGACGGGCATATCGGCCCGACGGCCACCCTCGCCCTTGGGCTCGTCCTGCACGAGCTGGCCACCAACGCCACGAAATACGGCGCGCTTTCCACCGAGACGGGAAAGATCGCGGTGCGCTACAGGGAACAGGACGGACAGCTCGTCCTCACGTGGCAGGAAACCGGCGGGCCCCGGATCGAGACGCCTCCGGAGGAAAACGGCTTTGGCCTGTCCCTGATCGAGGGCCAGATCGAGCATCAGCTCGGCGGCACCCTGTCGATGGAATTTCCCCCCGAGGGGCTGCTTGTGACGCTCAGCTTTCCCCTCTGATCGCAGCGCCCGGCGCACGGGCAAGGCAGCTTTGATCGGCGCATCGGCGCTCCTGACCCGCTGCGGCGGTCGTTTCGAGGAACAACGCCCTGCACCCGATGTTGCAATGGAGGACGATTGAAGGAGATTCTCCCATGGGAGACGCAGGCAAACCCGACGAACGGAGCGGCAAGGCATCGGGCCCGGCCGCGGTCGACCGGTTGCGGGATCGCATCGACCGGGGAGGATCGGGCGACAAGGTCGGGTTTTCGGATCCCGCCGCCGCCCCGCTCGGCACCGACGCCGAGGCCGGCGGCGCGCCGCCCACCATGGAACAGGTCCGCCGCGCCGAGGCCGCCGAGCACGGTCACGGCACGCCCCGGGACGCCAAGCCCGAACCGTCGGACCTGCAAACCTCGGGCCGGCGTCCCGGACCCTGGCTGATCGGCCTCGCGGCCGCCGTCGTGGTGATCGTCGTGGTCGTCGCCCTCTGGGCCGCGTGACGTGCCCGCGCGCCCTGGCGGGGAACAAAAGCCGGGCGGCCCTGTTATCGCCCATCAACACTCAGTCGATCGTGCGGGACAGCTCCGACCCGGACCCGCACCAGCCCCATAAAGGGGACATCCATGTTAACCCCAGCCCGCGGCACCGCCGCGAACGCTTTCACCACAAGAGACGGGGCAGAGAAACTCCGCCGGTCGCAGGGGTCCGCCTGTTGCGCCCCGCGCCCGGCTGCACTACGGACTGGCGGTTCAGGGACTCGGGCCGTCAGTGCAAGACTGCAACATCGGGGCGCGCGCAAGGGCGGACCGGCAATGACGGCTTGGCCGGTCGGCCTGCCTGGATTAGCTTTCCCGCCAATCCAGACGGGCGACGCAAGCTTGATCCGGATGGCGGATCTGATCCGAGTTAGTTGTTTACCCGTAAATGTCACCAAAGGAGAGTGACATGTCTGAAAAAGATTCCGCGCCCGTCCCATCACTGGAAGCCGAGCTGCGTCAACATCTCGAGGAAATCGAGACCGAAGAGACGCCCGAGCGGCTGCTAGAACTGGCGCATGCGCTGCAGAAAAAGCTCCAGGAGCGCGAAAAGCCCAACTGAGCCCGGGTCGTCAGACCCCCGAACGGCCTGGCGTTCCCCGCTCCGGGGGCTGGAACGCCGCGCCTTCCGGCGCATTGGGCGCCCGCCCCTCGAGATCCTCGATCACCATCAGCCGGGCCCGGTTGACGCGGCTCTTCACGGTGCCGAGCCGCACGCCGAAGATCTCGGCCGCGGATTCATAGCTTTCGCCCAGCATCACGACCATGACCAGCATCTCGCGGTAATGGGTGGGCAGCCGCGAGATCGCGCGCATCAACTCGCTGCCCCGCACGGTCCATTCCTGCGTCGCCGGGGTGGAGACGCTGCCCGAGACGCAATCCTGCATCCCGGTCACCATCCGGCGCGACTTGGCAATTTCGTTGAGAAACGTGTTGCGCATGATCGTGAAGAGCCATGCGCGAAGGTTGGTTCCGGGCTGGAAGGTGTCGATCTTGCCGATCGCCTTGGTCAGCGTGTCCTGCACCAGGTCGTCGGCATCCTCGCTGCGGCGCGTGAGCGACCAGGCATAGGCCCGTAGCGCAGGTATGTACTCGGTTACCTCGTCACGTAGCGACATATCCGGCACCCCCCTTTGTCCCGTTCCACAATTGGAAACGGCTACGGGCCGAACTTGTTCCGGTTGAAATGCCCGGGGCCGAGGTCTTCGTCCTTCTTTCGCCGGACCCTAGGCCAGAACACCATCCGGTCCGGCTTGTTCCCCCGAAAGTGCCGCAGAACCCCTTCGCCGGTGTCCCACCCTCGCAACGGCCGCAAGGCCGAGGGCTGCATGGCGCCACCGCGAGTCGGTCGAAATGCGCTTGCGGTCGGACCCGGCCCCCGGCGCGCCGCCCTACCGCTTCAGCAGCTTGCGCCGGGCGTCGAGGGCGCCACCGCGATCTTCATCCCGTCGCTGGGCCAGGGCGGGAAGTCGTGGAGCGGCAGGTCGAGATCCTGCTCCGGCACCTCCCACGAAAGATTTCTCAGCAGGCCCGTCGCCTCCGTCATCAGCGCCACGGTCAGCCATTCGCCGGGGCAGCGATGGTTCTGTGCGTAGCTGCCGCCGCCCTGTGGCACCAGCGCCTCCGGCTGGTCCTCGCTCTGCAGATGCCGCTCCGGCAGGAAGCGTTCGGGCGAGGGCCAGACCTCGGGATGGCGATTGGTGCCGTAGAGATCCAGTAGCAGCCACTCCCCCTTCGCGAAATGCACGCCGCGCCAGTCGAAGGGGTCCAGAACGCAGCCTCCGATCAGCGGAAAGAAGGGATAGTGCCGGCGCACCTCGTCGGCGATGGCGCGGTTCATCGGCTCCGTGCCCGGCGCGCTTGCGGGCAGCGTGCCGCGGTGGACATGCAGCGCATGGGCGGTGAAGACGATGAAACGGCCCACCGCCACGATGGGGCGCAGGAGGTTCAACAGTTCCACCGCCGCGACCGCCACCGACATCTGACGGCCATCCGCGTCGCGATGGGCGGCCAGCCTGCTCAGGACGCTGTCGGGCGACACGCCCTCCCGCCGTGCGCGCCTTATGACGCCCCGCGCCCAGCGTTCCGAGCGGATTCGCAGCACGCGCGCCCGCAGGTGGGCGGGCCCGAGGCTGCCGGCCGCGCCGATCATGGCGCTCAGCTCCGTGGCGCGTGCGGCCACGTCCTCCGGCGCCACGTCCAGCCCGCACCAGCGCAGCGCCGTCCGCGTCATGATCCCGCCCACCGCGTCGCGGAGCACCACCGTGCAGCCCTGCCAGCTGCGCGCCGCCGCCTCCCATTCTTCGCGGAAGATGCGCCGCGCCTCGTCCAGTCGGTCCTGCGTCATCAAGTCGAGGAACATGGCCTTGCGCACCGCGTGGGCTGTGCCGTCCAGCGTCTGAACGCTGCCCTTGTCCTGCAGAAGCGCCACGACCGAGCCCGGCATCGCGCCCTGCCGCGTCATCCGGCCGGGGCGGTAGAATTCGCGCACCGCCTCGGGCCCCCGCAGGCAGGTGACCGGGCGCAGCATGAGCCGGGTGCGGAAACCGTCGGTCCGCAGGTCGGAACACCGCCGCCCGACAAAGACATAGCCCTCGCGCAGGAAGGCCATCGTGTGGTCGTATCCCGGAAGGGTCGGAAAAGGCTCCTCTCTGTTCAACGTGCCGCTCTCCTTGTCCTGAAGCCTGCCGCGAACCGGGATGCGGCGGCATTGTTCCCGGCAACCGCGAAATCCCGATCGGCTGTGGGAAATGGGCGGCACTCTCGGGTCAGAGCGTCTGCGGTCCGGGGCAGCCGCGGGGAGGGCCGGGACGGAACAGGGCCGAAGCGGAATCGTTGGTCTCGGGGAACGGGCCGCCGGCGACAGGAACCGCCGGCCCCGGCGAAGACAGAATTGAGGGGATTCATCGAATGAAGGACGAGGGGAAGGACGCCCCGTCGGCCTCCACCACGCTTGCCGGGACCGCGGATCCCGGCCGACCGCGCGCGCACGCCACCCGCCTGGCCGTCATGATCGACACCGCCGCGCTGTTTTCCACCCTGCTGGATGCAATGCGAGAGGCGCGGGAGACGATCTGGATCATCGGCTGGACCTTCGATCCGCGCACCAGACTCGCGCCCGACGCCCTGCCCGGCCAGGAGAGCGCCATCGGCAAGGTGCTCCAGGACCTCGCGGAAGAGCGCCCCGACCTGCGGATCCGCATCCTGGTCTGGAACGCGGCGGGCCTGTCCCATGTCGCGCGCCGGCTGCAGCCCGCGCTTGCCCGCTCGTGGTTCCGCAGCACGACCATCTCGGTCGAGACGGATTCCACCCTGCCCTTCGGCGCCTCCATGCATCGCAAGATGGTGATCATCGACGACAGCCTCGCCTTCTGTCCCAACGACGACATCTCGGTGAACCGCTGGGACGACCAGGCGCACGAGGATCGCAACCGCTTTCGCCGCCTGCCCTCGGGCCGGATCGGACCGCCATGGCACGCCAACCATGCCGTGGTGGAGGGCCCGGTCGCCGCGACGCTGGCCGGCGAGGCCCGCGCCATGTGGCGCCGCGCCACCGGCGAGGAGGTGCCGGCGGGGAGGTCCCAGCGCCGCGATCTCTGGCCCGCCGGCCTGACCCCGCTGCTCCGCGACACCGAGGTGAGCCTCGTGCGCACCGACCCGCTGGGCGACGAGCGCCTGCAGGACGAGGGGCTCGCCAATTTCCTCGCCTGTATCGCCGAGGCGCGGCACAGTCTTTACGTCGAATCCACCTATCTCACCTCGGTCCGGCTGCGGGCGGCGCTGGCCGAGCGGTTGAAGGATCCCGACGGGCCGGAGATCGTGCTGATCACCGGCCGCCACGCCCCCGCCTTCTTCGACCGGGCGGTGATGGATCCGCCGCGCCGCCTTTTCGCGGAGAAGCTGCGCCAGGCGGATCGCCATGACAGGCTCAGCATCCTGACGCCCCGCAGCCCCGGCGGACGCGCCATCAAGGTGCATTCCAAGCTGCTGATCGCCGACGATCGGCTGCTGCGGATCGGCTCGCACAACATGTCCAACCGCTCCTGCGGCTACGATTGCGAACTCGACATCGTGGCGGAGAGCGCGGAGCCCGACAGCCTGCGGGGCCTGCGCCACCGGATGATCGCGCATTTCCTGGCCGTGGCGCCCGAGGCGGTGGCGCGGGCGGAAGCCGGGACCGGCACGATCGGCGGCGCGATCCGGCAGCTCGACCCGGACTCGCGGCGCCTGCCGGGCCTCAGCCCGCATCCGCCGGTCTGGCGCGGCTGGCTCGCCAGGATGCATCTCGGCGATCCGGAGCGGGCAGCGGACGCCTGGCGGCCCTGGCGCCGCGAGGGCTGACCCGCGGGAACAGAACCCGTCTGCGGTGGTTCACTCGCCGGTACAGAGGAGGTGACCTGCCATGCCCGCGAAATCCAAAGCCCAGCAGAAAGCCGCCGGCGCGGCGCTTGCCGCCAAGCGCGGCGAGATGAAGCCGGACGACCTCACCGGCGCCGCGCGCGAAATGTACGACTCGATGTCCGAGGACCAGCTCGAGGACTTCGCCGAAAGCGACCGCAAGGGAAAGCCGGAGCACAAGGGCTGAGCGCGCGGCATCGCTCAGGTCTTTGTGGGCAAGGCGGGAGCTGTGAGAGCTCCGGGAAGCCGAAGGGATCCGTGCTTGGTAAGGATTGGTTAACCAGCCGCGGGCTACACATTCATCGAGCGAGAGAACCTTCGCGGTTCACTTGCAGCGGCAGGCAAGCGCGGGGTTTTCGTCCGGCCGCCATGAGCGGACCAGGTGCAAAATCCGCCCGGCCGAAATCCGCCGCCAATTCGCGGGAACTTCCCCCGCCCGGGGCGGTTCACGATCCGCACCTGGAGCATGGGTGGAGCATGGGGAGATGGCGGGATGATCGAAGTTCAGGAATTCAGTGTCGTGGACGAGACCGGCAACGTGCTCGATGTCCGCTGTAGCCAGACCGAGGGAGAGGTCGCCTTCCTTCTGGCGGGGGAACGCCCGCTGGACCGGATCGGCCAGGACTACTTTCTCACACGCGATACCGGCAGCCTGCTGCGGCGCCGGTAAGCGGCTCCTGGCCCGGATGCGGGTGACGCCGGTCCGGGGCAGCCTTTCCGGCATCAGGCGGGGTTCTTTGAGACAAAGAAGTTCCAGTGCCCCGCCGCAATTGAGCGTGGCCAATGCCGCCGCCGAGGTACAGCTATCACCCCGTCACGACGCAGGCGCAGGAAGGAGAGGCTCGCCCCGCGAGACCGGGCAGCTCCCCGCTCTGCCATCTTCGCACTCACGAACGACGACCGCTCCCTGGTGCTCCGCGATCCTCCACCGGGCCTGGCCACCCATCGGATCACCAGGAGACCGCCGGCAATCACTACAGCTCAGGGCATCACCACCATGGCCTTGACGAAGCCGTCCGGCTTGTCGCGCGTGGCGTTCAGGGCGTCGCCCAAGCGGAAAAGCGGGTAGCGATGGGTCAGCAGCGGCTGCGGCACCAGCACGCCGCTCGTCACCAGCAGCAAGGCCTCGCGCATTGCCGACAGGGTGGTGCCCCGGTCCCGCATATGCGGATCGACGATGTCCAGGTCCGGCCGGGTCCGGAGGGCCGTGTCCCCTTGCCCCGGCAAACCCGCGATCACCAGCCGGCCGCTCTCGCACGTGATCGCCGCCGCGAGGTCGAGCGGCCCGCGTTGCCCGGTGCATTCGATGCTCACGTCGCAGCCGGCGCCTTCGGTCAGTGCCGCGATCTGCTCCTGCACGGTGCCGTCCTCCGCCAGGAGAACGGTCTGCGCAGCGCCCATGGTCCGGGCAAGCTCGAGGCTTTCGTCCCGGGACGCCACGACGATCACCCGCGCCCCGGCCATGGAGGCCAGGCGGGTCAGCATGGCGCCGACGAAACCCATCCCCACGACGGCCACGGTCGATCGGCGCCGGATCCGCGCGGCGCGGAAGACCGACACGACCAGCCCCATGGGCGCGGCCGGTACGGCTTGGCCCAGCAAGTTCGGCGGAATGTCCAGCGCGGCATCCTGCGGGACGACCACGTGGGAGGCGAAGCCCCGTTCGGTCAGGACGGCCACGCGCTCGTCCAGACGGGTCGTCGGCACGCCCGCCCCGATCGCGTCGATGCGGCCCCAGCCCTCGCGGCCCGGCGCACCCGGCGGGAGCGGAAAGCCCGCCGTCAGCTCCGTCCGGGCCGGTCCTGTCGCCTCCCGGTCCGCCCGGTCCGGTCTTGTCCGGTGCCACCCCGTCCCATACGGCCCTGCCCAGTCCGGCCCCGACCAGCCCAGGCCCGCCCAGGCAGTGACGTTCGAGCTGCAGACGCCGCAGCCTTCCAGCCTGACCCTGACCTCGCCCGGGCCCGGCTCCGGCAACGGCAATTCCACGATCTCGACCCGGCCCGGCGCCATGATCTGCGCTGCGATCAGTCGCGAGTCCACCCAACCCCCATCCATCAGCCGCCTCCCGGGTTTCGCCAGACTCGCCAACAGGGGGCCACCTGTTTTGTTCCCGGAAAACAGCAGAGGACGGGCGCGTTCAGCACCCTGGATGGGGGTGGTGTCGCCTCGCTCTCCGCAAAGGGTCAGGGACGCGTAGACATGGATGTGGGAAACGAGCCTCCGGACGCCGCGCTCAGGTCAGGAAGTGCCGGCCCCGCTCCTGCGCCACGTCGTGGATCAGCCGCGTCAGCCAGCGCGCGCGGTCCTCGCCATCCGGCGGAAGCGTCGCGAGCGCGCGTTCCAGCGCATGCTCCACCAGCCGATCGGCGGCCCGCGGATCGTTCAGCATCAGGCGCGCGGCGAGCCGCAGCTTGGGCAGCATCTCCACCACGTCGTCCGCGGGCTCGTAGAGGTTCGACAGTGCCGCCCGCGCCGCCCGGTCGATCAGGTGCGCGGTGGAGGGCTTGCCCAGCCGCGAGGCAAAGCGGAAGCGGCTGGGGATCGGGATGTCATTGTAGGCGGAGTAGAAGATGATCGGCACGCTCCGCTCCTGCAGGCGGTCAGCGATGGGAAAGACCTTTTCCCCCGCCAGGTCGATGTCGAGGATCGCCATCTGCGCCTGCGGCTCCAGCTTCATCCCCGCCGCGACTGATGTTGCCGGCCCGAGGACGACCATTCCGAGCTTGTGAAAGTGATGCGCCAGCTCGGTCGCCTGCAACCAGTCATCTTCGACGATCAGAACCCTCGCATTGTTGAGATTGTTCATGTCATGACCCCACTTCGTTCTCCGCAGGAGGACCGGCACAGCCGTCCCCCACCCCCGTTGGGTGCATCATCAAGGCACAATAAATACTACGGTTCTGGGAAACAAACGCATGTCGGGAGCGCCTGGGTCCACGCTCCGGCCAATCGCAGGCTCCGTCAAGCCAATTCTCCGCCGTTTCGGATATGGAGACAAAGCCTGGACCGACGGCGGCTCTTGCAACTCACGCGGTGGGCGGTGATGGTCCGGAGGCCGCGCCCGGGCCACGGGGCGGCGGATCAACAGGTGCCGTCCGGACCGGCGGCGGGAGGCCCCTCTTGAGCACCCAGCTCATCCATGCCGAAACGCTCTACGACGGGACCGGGGCCGCCCCGCGCCACGACTGCCTGGTCGAGGTGACGGAGGGCCGGATCACCGGTGTCACCGCGGCCAGCACCCCGCCGCGCGGCGCCCTGCACGTGGAGGTCGCCTCGCCCGGCTTCATCGACCTGCAGATCAACGGCGCGGCCGACGTGCAGTTCAACGACAGCCCCACGCCCGAGGCGGCCGCGCGCATCGCCGCGGGCGCCCGCCGGGGGGGCACGGCGCATATCCTGCCCACCTTCATCACCGCGCCGGGCGATGGCTGGCACGGGGCGATCGCGGCCATCCGCCAGGCGCTGGAGGCACGGTCGCCGGGGATCCTCGGCCTGCACCTGGAGGGGCCGTTCCTGTCGCCGGAAAAACCCGGCATCCACCCCGCCGGGGCCATCCGCCCGCTGGCCGAGCCCGACCTCGCCGTGCTGGAGCGGGCCGGCCTGCCGCTCCTGCTGACGCTGGCGCCGGAGGAACAGCCCGCGGGGGCGCTGCGCCGGCTGGCCCGGGCGGGGATCACGCTCTTCGCCGGTCATTCCGCCGCCAGCGCCGCCCGGATCGACGCCGCCGTGGCCGAGGGGCTGACCGGCGTGACGCATCTGTGGAACGCCATGCCCCCGCCGCAGGGCCGCGCGCCCGGCATCGTGGGCCGCGCCCTGACGCATCCGACGCTCTGTGCCGGGATCATCGCCGACGGGCATCACTTGGATCCGCTCAACCTCGCACTGGCGGCGCGGATGATGGACGGGCGGCTGTTCCTCGTGAGCGACGCCATGCGCAGCTATGCCGGGACGGAGACACACTTCGACCTCATGGGCGTGCCGGTGACGCTGGAGGACGGTCGGCTGACCGGGCCGGACGGCACGCTGGCGGGCGCCCATCTGGGCCTCGACGAGGCGGTGCGGGTCATGGTCTCGCAGGCCGGGGTCCCCACCGAGGCGGCCATCGCCATGGCCAGCGCCGTGCCCGCGCGTGTCATGGGGCTGGAGCACGAGCTCGGCCGCGTCGCGCCCGGCTACCGGGCCAGCCTGACTTTCCTGACGCGGGATCTGCACGCGGCCGGGGGCCTGGTGGACGGCGTGCCTTTCGCCGAGCTGGGCTGAGCCTCAGCGCTCCAGCACGCCGGTGTCCACCAGCGATGCGACCTCCTTGCCCGAGAACCCCCAGCCTTCGAGCGCGTCCGGGGCGGCGCGAGAAGCCTCGCGCGCCGGGAGGGAGACGGCGCCGGGCGTGGCGGAAAAGCGCGGCGCCGGGGCCGCCTGGGCCACCCCGTCGATCTCGGAGAAGACACCGCGCGCGGTATTGCGCGGATCGCCTGCCGCCTCGTCCGGCGACAGCACGCCGGTGACGCAGCCGTCGCTGTCGGCAAAGAGCGCATCCCAATGGGCGCGCGGCTCAGTGGCAAGGATCTCGGCCAGGCGGTGCGTGCAATAGGCGTCATCCTCGGGCGCGCCGCTGCTGAAGCGCGGATCGTCCAGCAGGCCCAGCCGCTCCAGCAGGACCTTGCGGAAGGCGGGCTCGATCGCGCCCACCGCCACGTGACCGTCGGCGCAGGCATAGGTGCGGTAGTAATGCCGCCCGCCATCCAGCGGATTGGTCCCCGGTGCGCCATGCGCCCCCATCGCGCCGAGCGCCGTCAGCAACGTGTAGAGGCTGGCGGTGCCGTCCACGATATTGGCGTCGACCACCTGCCCCTGCCCGCTTGCCCGTGCCGAGAGCACAGCCGACAGCAGCCCGATCACCGCGAAGAGCGCCCCGCCCGCCATGTCGCCCACCAGCGGCGGCACGCCCACCGGCGGCGCCCCGTCGCGGCCGAAGAGCGACAGGGCCCCAGACAGCGCGATGTAATTCAGATCGTGCCCGGCCATGCGGGCCATCGGCCCCTCCTGCCCCCAGCCGGTGACGCGGACATAGGCCAGGCGCGGATTGACGGCGAGCGCCCGGTCCGGACCGAGGCCCAGCCGCTCCATCGCGCCGGGGCGATAGCCCTCGATCAGCGCATCCGCCCCCTCGACGAGCCGCATCATGGTCTCGCGCCCGGCCTCGGATTTCATGTCCAGCTTCACCATCGGGCGCGAGCGGTAGAAGACCGAGGCCGCCTCCATCGCCGCGAAGTCGAGCGAGGGGTCGAGCGCCGGATAGCCGCCCGGCCGGTCGATGCGGATCACCTCTGCCCCCAGGTCGGCCAGCAGCATGGCGGCATAGGGCACCGGCCCGATCCCCGTCATCTCCACGATCCGGATGCCCCGGAGCGGTCCGTTGCGGTCAGTCATTCGACGCCCCCCTCATGGCGATGCGGAAGAAGCGGTCGGCCAGCTCTTCGGGGTTCACCCCGGCCGGGCCGCGCCATTCCAGGGTCCAGTTCATCATGCCGATCACCGCGAACTTGAGCGTGTGAAGGTCCACGTCCGCCGCGATCCCGCCCGCATCGCGCGCCTCTTCCAGCAGGCCGGTCCAGAGCGCTTCGTACCGCGCGCGGGCCTCGCGCAGGCGGCGGCGGATATCGGCGGGCACATGGGCGAAACAGCGGATATGGGCCGATCCGTAATCGCTGCGATCGTGCAGCGTGGCGAGGTGCACCTGCATCGCGATCCGGATCCTTTCGAGCGCCGGAGCCTCTGCCGCCGCCTCCAGCGCCGCGCGGACCGAGCTTTCCACCCGGGCCACCCCTTCGTTCAGGATCTCCTCGACCAGCGCGTCCTTGCCGTCGAAATGGTAGTAGAGCGAACCCGCCTTCATGTCGCAGGCGCGGGCGATGTCGCGCAGGGACGTGGCGCCGTAGCCCTGCTTGACCAGGAGCCGGGCCGCCCGGTCCATGATCATCCGGCGCGACACATCCCTCAGCTTCTCTTCCCGGCGCGGCGTGGCGGGCATGACGGCTCTCCGTAACTCTCCTTTCCAGTAAACCGAACGAGCGTTAGGGGGCAAGGCTCTCTCGGGGGCGAGACCGCAGCGGTGGACAGACGCGGGAGACGCTTTGACGCGCCAGAATGACTCCGTGAAAGATCGTTTTATGCTTTTGTATCAGACCTCTAATACCCGTTCCGGAATGGTCAATTGAGGCGGAGATATTGGTGATTGACCGGAAGCAGGGCAAACTTTTATAACAATCGTTAGATAGAAATTTCTTCAAGGCCCCGCCCATGCCCTCCTCCTCCGGCCCCGCCGGCTCAGCCACAGGCGCCTCCATGGCGTGCCATCCACCAAGAGGATTTCCGGCATGGCGCTGATCGGCACCAAGGCCGAGGCGGGCCCCGACAGCCAGGCGCGGGCCGAGGCCTATGAAACGCTGCTCGATCAATTGCGCGAACGGCTGGCCTGGGCACGCGCCGGCGGCGGCGAGAAGATGACCGCGCGCCACCGGGAGCGGGACAAGATCCCCGTCCGGGAACGGATCGACCTGCTGATTGACCCCGGGACGGGCTTCCTGGAGCTGACGCCGCTGGCCGGCTGGGGGCTGCACGAGGGGCGGCTGGCCTCGGCGGGCATCGTCACCGGGATCGGCACCGTGCGCGGCACGACCTGCATGATCATCGCCAACGACGCGACGGTGAAAGGCGGCTCCTTTTACCGCGAGACGGTCAAGAAACATATCCGCGCGCAGGATATCGCGGCCCAGAACAGGCTGCCCTGCCTGTACCTGGTCGATTGCGGCGGCGCCAACCTCAACCAGATGGAAGAGGTGTTCTACGACGAGACCCATTTCGGCGGCACCTTCCACCGGCAGTGCCGGATGTCGGCCGAGGGCATTCCCCAGCTCGCGGCGGTCTTCGGCGAATGCACGGCGGGCGGCGCCTACATCCCCGCGCTCTGCGACGAGTTCGTCATGGTGGAAGGCCAGGCCTCCATCCACCTGGGCGGGCCGCATATCGTCAAGGCCGCGATCTCGGAGGTGGTGGACCGCCACGAGTTGGGCGGCGCCGCGCTACATTCCCGGCGCTCGGGCGTGTCGGACCACATCGCGCCGGACGAGCATGCCGCGCTCGGCCGACTGCGCGAGATGGTGGCGAGCCTGGCCTATCACCAGCCGCTCGCCCCGGGCCGGGCGGCGCCGCGCCCCCCGCGCCACGACGCGGCCGAGATCCCCGGCATCGTCGGCACCGACCTGTCGCGCCCCTTCGACCAGCGCGAGATCCTGGCGCGGATCGTCGATGACAGCGACTTCCACGAGTTCAAGCCGGAATGGGGCGAGACCATTCTCTGCGGCACCGCGCGGATCGAGGGCTTTGCCGCCGGGATCATCGCCAATAACGGCGTGCTGTTCTCCGAGGCCTGCCTCAAGGCCGCGCATTTCATCGAGCTTTGCGACCAGCGCGGCATCCCCATCCTGTTCCTGCAGAACACCACCGGCTTCATGGTCGGCCGCGAGGCGGAGCTGGGCGGCATCGCCAAGCATTCGGCCAAGCTGGTCTATGCCATGTCCAACACCCGCGTGCCGCGGATCACGCTGGTCACGGGCAGCTCCTACGGGGCGGGAAATTACGGCATGTCGGGCCGGGGGTTCCGGCCGCATTTCATGTTCATGTGGCCCAATGCGCGGCTGGGCGGCATGAACCCGGATGTCGGATCCTCGGTGCTGATGGAGCTGCGCCGCGCCTCGATCTCGCAGGGCGAGGCCAGCGAGGCGGAACTGGCCGAGCAGGAGGCGAAGCTGCGGCAGATGTTCGAGGAAAAGTCCGATCCCTATTTCTGCACCGCACGCCTGTTCGACGACGGCATCATCGACCCGCGCGACAGCCGGCGGGTGCTGGGGCTCTGCCTGGCCGTGGTGAACCTGCGCCCCGAGATCCGCGACCCCCGCCCCGTCTACCGGATGTGACCCGATGATCCCTCCCGCCACCGATTTCCTGACTTCGCCGCGCCCCATCCGCCGGGTGCTGATCGCCAATCGCGGCGAGATCGCCTGCCGGGTGATCGCCACCTGCCGCCGGCTGGGGCTGACAACGGTCGCCGTGCATTCCGAGGCCGATGCCGGCGCGCGCCATGTCCGCTTGGCCGACGAGGCGCATCTGCTGGGCCCGGCGCCCGCGGCGGAAAGCTACCTCTCGATCCCGCGCCTGATCGAGGTCGCCCGCGCCTCGGGGGCGGAGGCGGTGCATCCCGGCTATGGCTTCCTGTCCGAGAATGCCGGCTTCGTCCGCGCCGTGGAGGAGGCAGGCCTGATCTTCGTCGGCCCCTCGGCCCGCGCGGTGGAAACCATGGGCTCCAAGATCGCTGCCCGCCGCGTGGCGCGGGAGGCGGGCGTGCCGGTCGTGCCCGGCTTCGACGGCGCGGAGGCCAGCGATGCGGAGCTGGCCGCGGCGGCGGAAGACATCGGCTATCCGCTGCTGGTCAAGGCCAGCGCGGGGGGCGGCGGCCGCGGGATGCGCCGCGTCGAGCGGGCCGAGGACCTGGCCCCTGCCCTGCAATCCGCCCGGGCCGAGGCCGCCTCCGCCTTCGGGGACGGCACGGTCTTCCTGGAGAAGCTGGTGCTCGATCCGCGCCATATCGAGGTGCAGGTCTTCGGCGACGGCGCGGGCGGCGCGCTGCATTTCCACGAGCGCGACTGCTCGGTCCAGCGCAACCACCAGAAGGTGATCGAGGAAGCGCCGGCGCCGAACCTGCCCGACGATGTGCGCGAGGCGCTCTTCGACCACGCGCTCCGTCTGACCTCGGCCATCTCCTATGCCGGGGCGGGCACGGCGGAATTCGTGATGGGCGCGGCCGAGGCGCAGCCCTATTTCCTGGAGATGAACACGCGGCTGCAGGTGGAGCATCCGGTGACCGAGGCGATCTGCGGCGTGGACCTCGTGGAATGGCAGCTGCGCCAGGCGGCCGGCCTGCCCGCCCCCCTGACCCAGGCGCAGATCCGGCCCCGCGGCCACGCGATCGAGCTGCGGCTGAACGCCGAGCGACCCGAGGCCGGCTTCCTGCCCGATACCGGCCGCATCGCCCATCTGCGCGCGGGGCCGGGCCTGCGCTTCGAGACCGGGGTGGAAAGCGGCGACACCGTGTCCAGCCATTACGATTCCATGATCGCCAAGCTCGTCGCCCACGGCCCGGACCGGCGCGCGGCGCTCGACCGCCTGATCGCGGGGGTGGACGCAACGGAGATCGAGGGCCCCGGCACCAATCTCGGCCTGCTGCGCGACTGCCTGACCGCGCCCGCCCTCGCCGAGGGGCGCGCGACCACCGGGTTTCTGGACGAGAGCTTTCCCGAGGGCTGGCAGCCCGATCCAGACAGGCTGCTGCGACTGCGCGGCCGGGCGGCGCTCGCCGCGCTCTGCGGAGTGGCCGACGATCCCCTGCGCCGCGCCGACGGGTTCCGCCTGGGCGGGGCCGACGCGCCGGGCCGGGCCCTGCTGCAGGTGGAGGACGGCTATGGCAGCGCCGAGATCGCGCTGTCTTTCGGGCCGGTCCCGCGGGTGGAAAGTGGCGAGCGGTCGCTCGACATTGGCGCGCCAGGCCCCGCGCCGCGGCAGGCGGGCGACCGGATCGCCGCCAGCCTCGAAGGTCTGGCCATCGCCGCCCGCATCCGCCCGCTGGCCGAGGCCAGGATGGAGGATCGCGCCGGCGCGGCGGCGGAGGGCGCGATTCTCGCCCCGCTCACCGGGCTCGTAACGGAGCTTCACGTCGCCGAGGGCGAGATGGTCGCGCAGGGCCAGCCGCTTGTCGTCATGGAGGCGATGAAGCTGGTCCATGCCCTGCCCGCCCCCTTTGCCGGCCGCATCGCCCGCATCTCCGTAGAGCCGGGCCAGTCGGTGAGCCAGAACGCGATCCTGATCGAACTCGAGGAGGCGCCCGAATGACGGACGCCCATGCCCTCACCCCGCGGACGACCGGCAGAGCACTCTGCGCCCGGACCACGCGCCACGCACCTGACAGGAGACAGACATGACCGCCTTCAGCTCGTTCGACAATGCCGGCCGCAGCCCGTTGTTCTTTGACGATACCCTGCGGATGCTGCGCGACCAGGTGCGCCGCTTCGTGGAGACCGAGATCAAGCCCCATGCCGACGCCTGGGAGGAAGAGGGCCGCACCCCCCGCGCCCTGCTGCGCAAGATGGGCGAGCTGGGCTTTTTCGGCATCCGCTACCCGGAAGAGCTGGGCGGCGCGGCGCTGGACCAGCGCGCCACGGTGGTCTGGGCCGAAGAGCTGGGCCGCTCCACCTATTCCGGCGTGGCGATCACGGCGCTGGTCCATACCGACATGGCCTCGGTCCACATCTTCAACGCCGGCAACGAGGCGCAGAAGGTAGAATGGATCCCGCGCTGCATCAGCGGCGAGGCGATTTCCGCCGTTGCGGTGACCGAGCCCGGCGCCGGCTCCGACGTCAAGGGCATCTCGACCCGCGCGCGCCGCGAAGGGGGCGACTGGGTGCTGAACGGGGCCAAGATGTTCATCACCAACGGCGTTCATGCGGATGTCTATTGCGTCGCCGCCAAGACCGATCCCGAGGCCCGGCCCTCGCAATCGGTGACCATGTTCCTGGTCGAGAAGGACACGCCCGGCTTCACCGTCTCGCGCGCGCTGGACAAGCATGGCTGGCGGTCCTCCGACACGGCCGAGCTGAGCTTCAGCGACGTGCGCGTGCCCGATGCCAACGTGCTGGGCAGTGCCGGCGGCGGGTTCTACGAGATCATGAAGAACTTCCAGAACGAACGTCTCGTGATCGGCGCCATGGCGATGGGCGAGGCGCAGGCGGCGCTGGACCTGACGCTGGATTACCTGCGCGAGCGCCGGGCCTTCGGCGCCCCGCTCTGGGACAAGCAGGCGATCCGCCAGCGCCTGGCCATGCTGTCGGCCCGGGTCGAGGCCTGCCGCCAGATGATCTATGCCACCGCCGCCCGTGCCGCCGCGGGCGAGGACGTGGTGCGCGAGGTCTCCATGATCAAGGCGCTGGCCGGGGAGCTGGTCAACGAGGTCATGTATGATTGCGTGCAGTTCCACGGCGGCATGGGCTTCATGCGCGAAAGCACGATCGAACGCATGTCCCGCGACGCCCGGGTGCAGAGCATCGGCGGCGGCGCGACCGAGGTCATGCTGGAGGAAGTGGCCAAGCGGATGTGAGCGGCAGGGCCTCGGCGCCGTGGCGGACCGGTGTGTCAGCGCCCCACGCGGCCGGGCCGGTCCTTCGTCGCGCGCCGCTCCGGCTCAGAGAACGCTGCGCCAGATGACATGCGCGGCCAGTCCCAGCAGAACCGGCACCGGCAGAGAGACCAGCAGCCGGATGCGGGTAAAGCTCGCGCCCATCAGCGGCACCTCGTAGCTGATCGTGCGCAGCAGGCAGACCACCGACCAGGAGGAGACATAGGCCACCAGCGCCCCCGCCCCGGCCCCCGCCTTGATCGCCGAGGCGCCGATGGCGAAGGCCACGAAGGGCCCGCCCGGGGTCACCGCGCCGAACAGCGTGGCCAGCAGGATGCCCGTCACCCCCGCATCGGCGCCGAACCAGCGATCCACCAGCGCGGCGGGCAGCAGCGCCGCGAGGAACCCCGCCCCCAGCAGGCCGGCCGGCACGCGCGGCAGCATGAACAGGAAGGTCTGCAGCGATTGCTGCCACAGGCGCGGCATCACCGCCGGCGCCGTGCGGCGCAGGTGACGCACCGCGAAGAAGGCGGCGATCCAGATCAGCACCGTTCCGATGAGGATGTTCACGACCGGGCCTCCTGCCGCCGCCGTCGCAGCCAGCGCAGGGCGAGGCCCAGCAGCACCGGCACCGGCAGCGTGATCAGCACCCGCAGCAACACCAGGTCATGCGGCAGGAAGGAAAGCTCCCAGACCAGCGTGCGGTTGAGCGACAGCAGCACCCAGCCGGTGACCAGCGACACCGCCGCGGCAAGGTCGGCGCCGGCGGCCATCAGGCTCGCGGTCAGCGGATAGGTCACCGCCGGGCCGCCCGGCAGCAGCGCCCCGGCCAGCGCGGCGATGACGAGGCCGGGAATGCCGCTGTCCGGCCCCACCAGCCGCAGCACCTTGTCCCGCGGCAGGGCGAGCCCGAGCGCCGTGGCCAGGATGATGCCGCCCGCGATCTTGGGCAGCAGCTCGGCCGCAAAGCCCAGATCCTCGAAGAAGATGCGCAGGAACGTCTCCGGCCCCTTGGTGACCCAGACCCCCGCGCCGCTGGCCACGGCAAGCGCCGCGACCACGCCGAAGCCCCGGTCGAAGGGGCGTCGCGGCTTGGGCGCCGCCTCGGCCCCGTCCTGCCCGTCGCGGGCGCGGTTCCCGTCCTCGGACGGGTCGGTCTTGTCTTTGTCTGGCATGGGATCGGTCGCTGCGTCGCATCCTCCTAGCAGCCGCGGGGGGCGAGGGCCAGCCGGGCCGGCCCCCGGCGGCGGAAGGGTCTAGGCCTCGACCGGCGCGTCGCGCAGGGATTTCAGCCCCGAGGCCAGCACCTCCAGCTCGGCCAGCATGGCCTTGGCGCCGTCGGTCATGGGCTGGTTCGGGGTCAGCGCCCCGTCCTCGACGAATTGCGGGAAGAAGGGGATCGGCACGCCCTGCGGGATCGGCACCATGCCCACCGAGCTGAGCAGCTGGCGCAGCGCCTGGCCGGCCCGCAGCCCGCCCGAGACGCCGCCGTAACTGACGATGGCGGCCGGTTTCTTGTCCCATTCCAGCACGAGGTACTGGATCGCGTTGATCAGCGCCGCCGGTGGGAAGCTGTCATATTCCGGCGTCACGAAGATCAGCGCATCGGCCTCGCCGGCGATGGCCGCCCAGCGGCGGGTATGTTCATGGGCGTATTCGCCGGATTTGGGGTGCTTGGGCTCGTCGTAGAGCGGCAGGTCCAGGTCGGCCAGGTCGGCGATCTCCACGTCGAACCCGCTGTTCTGCCGCGAGAAATCCGCCACCCAGCCGGCGATGACCGGGGCCACCCGGCCCGGGCGCGTGCTGCCGACGACGATCTTGAGTTTGAGGGCCATGTCTTCGTCCTTTCATTCTTCCGGGCGCGTGACCGGCCCTCCCTCCGGTCTCGCCGCCGCGCGATCTCCCCATCGGCGGCGTGGGGTACAGATACCGCACAAACGGCCGGGGACAAGGCGCGCAGCCCTGCACGGGCGCACAGGTACCTGAGCGCAGGACGGGACGGGCGCGAGCGGGATGGCTGCGGCGCGGGGCTGACGGAGTGGGATATGGGGGAAAGTGGCGCGGTTGACGGGGCTCGAACCCGCGACCTCCGGCGTGACAGGCCGGCACTCTAACCAACTGAGCTACAACCGCGCGATGGGGCGGAAATAGGCCAGCCGGACGGAGGCGTCAATGCCGAATTCCGCCCCGGGTCGCATCCTCCGCCTCCCGGGGTCGATGCCGCCGGATCCCGGTTGCAGCGCGCGCCCCACTCGCACCCCCGCGCCCCAGGTCGCCGGTCCTTCCGCCCCGCAGGAATATGAATGGCCGGACAATCCATGAGAAAGGCGCCGCACCCCCGATGCGAGCGCCCTGCCATTCCAACCACCGCTCCCCGCGCAAGGCTGCGCCCCTCCCAACCCGCCGCCCTGCCCTTTGCCCGACATCGCCGCCGCTTCCCTCCGCCCCCGCGATGGGCTAGAGCGCGCTCATGGTAGAGTGGATCACATCCGACGGGCTCGTGCCCTATGACGAGGCCGTGGCCTTCATGGAGGACCGGGCGGAGGCGATCGCCGAGGGCCGCGCCGAAGAGGCGATCTGGCTGCTGGAACACCCCCCGCTCTATACCGCCGGCACCAGCGCACGGCGCGAGGACCTGACCGATCCCGACCGCTTCCCCGTCCACGAGACCAGGCGCGGCGGACAATATACCTATCACGGGCCGGGCCAGCGCGTGGCCTACGTGATGCTCGACCTGACCCGCCGGGGCCGCGACGTGCGCCGCTTCGTCCAGATGCTGGAGCATTGGGTGATCGCCACCCTCGACGAGTTCAACGTCAAGGGCGAGATCCGCGAGGGCCGGGTCGGCGTCTGGGTGGCGCGCGAGGACCGGCCGCGAAACCCCGATGGAAGCGTGGCGGAAGACAAGATCGCCGCCATCGGCATCCGCCTGCGCCGCTGGGTGAGCTTCCACGGCATCTCCATCAACGTGGAGCCGGAGCTGGACCATTTCGACGGTATCGTGCCCTGCGGCATCCGCGACCACGGGGTGACGAGCCTCGTCGACCTGGGCCTGCCGGTCACCATGGACGACCTAGACGTGGCACTGCGGCGCAATTTCGGCCGAATCTTCGGCGAGTGACGCCTTTCACCCGGCCCGGTGCGACAATCGCCACCCCGGGGGCGTGCGACAATTATGGCTATGGGACCTCCGCCGCATTGTCATAGTCTCGGCCCCAGCACGGACTCAGAAACCGATCCACTGCACGAAAGGTATCCAGGCCGATGAGATTTCCCCTGACCGCCGCCGCCCTGCTTCTCGCAACCTCCCTGCCCGCCCTGGCGCAGGAGACCGGAGACCCGGAGGCCGGCGAGAAGCTGTTCAACCGCTGCCGGTCCTGCCACGAGATCAAGGCGGAGGACGGTACGGTGATCCAGCGCGGCGGACGCACGGGGCCCAATCTTTACGGGATCATCGGGCGCACGGCCGGGAGCTATGACGACTTCCGCTATTCCGACCTGCTGGAACAGGCCGGCGAGGACGGCCTCGTGTGGACCGAGGCGCTGCTGGCCGACTACGTGGCCGACCCGACAGGGTTTCTTCAGGACCATACCGGCGCGTCGGGACGGTCGCGGATGACCTTCCGGCTGACCCGGGGCGGTGCCGATGTCGCGGCCTACCTTGGGTCCGTGGCGCAAACGCAGGCCGCGGGCACGGACGCCGCCGCGGCGAAGGACTGACACCGCGGGGACACTCCGCAAGAGGGCGCGGCATTTTTTCCTGATCTGCGTCAAAGACGTGCATTGCCGCCCGTCGCGTGGCATTCTAGAACGCGCATGAATTCCGGGCCCCCGACCAGACTCGCGTCGGCAAGGCCCCACCAGCAGGAGGCAGACATGGCAGACGCAGCCATTACCGGCCACGGGCACGAGGACAACCGGGGGTTCTTTACCCGGTGGTTCATGTCGACCAATCACAAGGACATCGGGATTCTCTACCTGGTCGTCTCGGCGCTCGTTGGTTTCATCTCGGTTCTTTTCACCGTTTTCATGCGGGTCGAGCTCATGGAGCCCGGCGTGCAGCACATGTGCCTCGAAGGGGCGCGCATCTTCGCGGATTCCTCGACGGAATGTACCCCGAACGGGCATCTGTGGAACGTGCTCATCACCGCCCACGGCATCCTGATGATGTTCTTCGTGGTGATCCCGGCGCTGTTCGGCGGCTTCGGCAACTACTTCATGCCGCTGCAGATCGGCGCGCCGGACATGGCGTTCCCGCGGATGAACAACCTGAGCTTCTGGCTTTATGTCGCCGGCACCTCGCTGGCGGTCTGCTCGCTCTTCGCACCGGGTGGTGACGGCCAGGGCGGCTCCGGCATCGGCTGGGTGCTCTACCCGCCGCTCTCGGTCCGCGAAGGTGGCTTCTCCACCGACCTCGCGATCTTTGCCGTCCACGTTTCGGGCGCCTCCTCGATCCTGGGCGCGATCAACATGATCACCACCTTCCTGAACATGCGTGCCCCCGGCATGACCCTGTTCAAGGTGCCGCTCTTTGCCTGGTCGATCTTCGTCACCGCATGGCTGATCCTGCTGGCCCTGCCGGTGCTCGCGGGCGCCATCACCATGCTGCTCACCGACCGGAACTTCGGAACGACCTTCTTCGACCCGGCCGGCGGCGGCGACCCGATCCTGTACCAGCACATCCTGTGGTTCTTCGGCCACCCGGAAGTGTACATCATCATCCTGCCCGGCTTCGGCATCATCAGCCACGTGATCGCGACCTTCTCGCGCAAGCCGATCTTCGGCTACCTGCCGATGGTCTGGGCGCTGATCGCCATCGGGGTGCTGGGCTTCGTCGTCTGGGCGCACCACATGTACACCGTGGGGATGTCGCTGACGCAGCAGAGCTACTTCATGCTGGCGACCATGGTGATCGCGGTGCCGACGGGCGTGAAGGTGTTCTCCTGGATCGCCACGATGTGGGGCGGCTCCATCGAGTTCAAGACGCCCATGCTCTGGGCCTTCGGCTTCCTGTTCCTGTTCACCGTTGGCGGCGTGACCGGCATCGTGCTGAGCCAGGCCGGCGTGGACCGGGCCTACCATGACACCTACTACGTGGTGGCGCACTTCCACTACGTGATGTCGCTGGGCGCGGTCTTCGCCATCTTCGCCGGGATCTACTTCTACTTCGGCAAGATGACCGGGCGGCAATATCCCGAGTTCTGGGGCAAGCTGCACTTCTGGATGATGTTCATCGGCGCCAACCTGACCTTCTTCCCCCAGCACTTCCTGGGCCGTCAGGGGATGCCCCGCCGCTACATCGACTATCCCGAGGCCTTCGCCTTCTGGAACCACATCTCGAGCTGGGGCGCCTTCCTGTCCTTCGCGTCCTTCGTGATGTTCTTCGGCATCGTGGCCTATTCGCTGCTGCGCGGCGCCAAGGTGACCGAGAACAATTACTGGAACGAATACGCGGACACGCTGGAATGGACCCTGCCCAGCCCACCGCCGGAACACACGTTCGAGATTCTTCCGAAACAGGAGGACTGGGACAAGGGCCACGCCCACTGATCCGGTCCCTCCGATGAACCGAAAGGCCCCGGGTCACGCGCCCGGGGCCTTTTTTCGATCCACCACCGGTGCCCCCCATGCCCTATCGCTGGAGCGCCCCGTCCGGCGCCGAACATGTCGAGACCCTGACGCTCTGGCCGCACCGCTCGCTGCCGCGCCGCGGCTTCGCGGCCTTCGTGCTGGGGACCTTCGCGATGATCTGCGTGCCCATCGTCGCCATGCTGGGCACCTCGCTGCTCTGGGGTCTGCTGCCCTTCGGGCTGGCCGCGGTCGGCGCGCTCTGGTGGGGGCTGGAGCGGTCCTATCGCGACGGTGACCTGCGCGAAGAGCTGACGCTCAGCCCGGACCGCGCCCACCTGGTCCGCACCGATCCGAAGGGCCGGCGCCGCGAATGGGAATGCAACAGCTACTGGACCAAGGTGGAGATGCATCCCAAGGGCGGCCCGGTTCCGTTCTACGTCACGCTCAAGGGCGCCGGCCGCGAGGTTGAAATCGGCGCCTTCCTGAGCGAGGAGGAGCGCAAGACGCTATACGGTGAACTGGTGGACGCCTTCGCGGCCATGAACCCCGCCTGAAAGGCAAGCAACCCATGGCCCAGGCCCCCGCCACCCCGAAACTGACCCGCGCGCTGCGCCGCATCCTGGCCCCCCTGTCGCCGCGACTGGCCGGGTTCGGGCAGCCGGCGGAGTCGGAACGCGCGGCCCTGGCCCTGCGCGGCCGGCCCCCCGCC
>SRJI02000161.1 GCA_005473895.2 Carideicomes alvinocaridis | reverse complement strand
GGTGAGTCGGTCGGCGGTAATCGAGCGCTCCACGAGGCCGCCGATGCACTCCCGGGTGTGTTCGTCGACGATCGAGCAGATCTTGATCGGTCGTCCGTGCTCGTCGGCGTCGAACTGGAAGTCCACCGCCCACACCACGTTCGGCGCGTCCGCCGTCGGCGCGTCGACGGTCGAGGACCCGACGCGCTTGCGTCGACGCCGCTGCGGGACCCGGAGCCCTTCGTCACGCCACAGGCGTTGGATCTTCTTGTGGTTCACCACCCACCCCTCGGCGCGGGCGTCGTGATACGCCCGCCGATACCCGTAGCGGGGATGGTCCTTCGCCCAGGCGCGCAGCCACTCCCTGAGCGCCCGATCCGGGTCCGCGACCGTGTCGCCCTTGAGCGGTCGCCGGTACGCGGAGCGGCTCAGCCCGACCAGACGGCACGCCATCCGTTCGCTCACCCGCAACTTGCGCTTGAGGTGATCGACGGCGGCGCGGCGCCTGTCCGGGCTTAGAAGTTTCCCTCAGCCAGCTCCTTGAGCGCGGCCTTCTCCAGCTCTGCTTCCGCGAGCAGACGCTTCAGGGTCGCGTTCTGCTTCTCCAGCTCCTTCAGGCGCTTTGCGTCGTCGGCCTTGAGGCCGCCGTACTGGTTCCGCCACCGGTAGTACGTCTGCTCGGACACCCCGAGCTCCCGGCACACCGCCGCGACGTCCTGACCATCGGCGAGCATCCTGTCGGCCTGCCCGAGCTTACG
>SRJI02000160.1 GCA_005473895.2 Carideicomes alvinocaridis | reverse complement strand
ACCCAGGGCTCGGACTCGGGCTAAGYCCCGGAAGACGGCGAACTCCGCTCCGCCCGACCCAGGGCTCGGACTCGGGCTMAGMCCCGGAAGACGGCGAACTCCGCTCCGCCCGACCCAGGGCTCGGACTCGGGCTAAGYCCCRGAAGACGRCGAACTCCGCTYCGCCCGACCCAGGGCTCGGACTCGGGCTMAGCCCYRGAAGACGACGAACTCCGCTTCGCCCGACCCCAGGGCTCGGACTCCGCCCWRGCCTCTGCCGAACGACCTCCGCCTCGCCCGACCCAGGRGCTCGGRCTCGGCCTCGGCCATGGAAGACAGACTCGACCYCGGCTTCGGAGGAGCCTCCACGTCGCCCRACCTAGGGCRCRGGCCMGCCACGTCAACAGGRAGCGCCATCATCACCCTACCCCGAGCCGACTCGGGCCRCAGAGAACAAGACCGGTGTCCCATCTGKCYAGCTCCGCCAGATAGGCAATGATGGCGCCCCGCRWGCYCTGTGACGRCGGCGGCTCTCAGCTCYCTTACGGAAGCAGGRGGACGTCAGCAAGGACTCRACCGCTCCRACAGCTGTCCCTCCGCYAGGCTCCGTYGCTCCTCCGACRGCCACGACATCACACCAGCWGGGTGCCAAGATCTCTCCGGCTGCCACATYGGCATGTACTTAGGGCGCTAGCTCTCCMCCGCTAGACACGTAGCACTCTGCTACACCCCCCATTGTACACCTGGATCCTCTCCTTACGC
>SRJI02000159.1 GCA_005473895.2 Carideicomes alvinocaridis | reverse complement strand
CGCCGAGCAGCGACGGAAGGGCCTGGCTGACCAGGCTCGACTTGCCGGACCCGGACACGCCCGTCACCGCGGTGAAGACACCCAGAGGGATATCGACCGTGAGGTCGTGCAGGTTGTTCCGCGTCACGTTCTCCAGGCGCAGCCAACTGCGTGCCTCACGGGGTGTGCGAAGAGGGAGACCGCGGCCGCCGAAGAGGTATCCGCGTGTCACGGACTCTGTGATACCGGCGAGCCCGTCGGGCGGGCCGCTGTAGAGCACGCGGCCGCCGTGTTCACCGGCACCGGGGCCGATGTCGACCAGCCAGTCCGCGTGCCGCATCACAGCCACGGAGTGTTCGACGATGAACAGGCTGTTCCCTCGCCCCTTCAGTCCATCCAAAATCTCGAGGAGCGCCGCCACGTCCTGCGGATGCAGCCCCCCGATGGCTCGTCGAGGACGTAGACGACCCCAAAAAGATCAGAGCTGAGTTGCGTCGCGAGCCGGATTCGCTGCAGCTCGCCGCCCGACAGCGTTGGCGTCGTCCGGCTCAATGACAAGTAGCCCAGTCCCAGATCGACCAGTGGCCGAAGCCGCTGCAGCACCCCTGAAGCGAGCTGGACCGCAGCAGCACGCTTCTCTGGTGCCCGGCTTGCGGTGGGTCGCACATCGGAAGAGGCGGCCTCGTGGTCCTCCACGCGTGCGACGACTCCCGAGAGGATCGTGGCAAGTTCCCGGAGCGGCAGTTGGGAGAATTCGGCGATGTCGAAT
>SRJI02000027.1 GCA_005473895.2 Carideicomes alvinocaridis | reverse complement strand
CGTCCTGCGCGGCCGACCTGCTGGCCCTGCGCGGCGTGATGGAACCGGCCCAGGCGTCGGAGGACGACGAGGCCGGGCGCGCGGCGCTGGCCCGGGCGGTGCAGGCCGGGCTGGACGCGGCGCTGGAGGATTTCCTCGAGATGCGGCGCAGCGAGGGCGCGGCGCTGGCCGCCCTGCTGGAAGACCACCTGGCCGAGATCGCCGCGCTGACCGAGCAGGCGGCGGAAGAGGCAGAGGCGCGCCGCCCCGAGGCCGCGACGGCCCTGCGCGCGGCGCTGGCCCGGGTGATGGAGAATGCCGAGAACGCCGATCCGGACCGCGTGGCGCAGGAGCTCGCCCTGCTGGCGGTCAAGGCCGACGTGACCGAAGAGCTCGACCGGCTGCGCGCCCATGTCGCCGCGGCACGCGACCTGCTCGCCGCCGGCGGCGCGGTGGGGCGGCGGCTGGATTTCCTGATGCAGGAATTCAACCGCGAGGCCAACACGCTCTGCTCCAAGTCCCAGGCCAGCGTGCTGACCGCCACCGGGCTGGAGCTGAAGGCGGTGATCGAGCGGATGCGGGAACAGGTGCAGAATGTGGAGTGATCTTCAGGCAATGGATGAGGCGCGGCGGGCAAGTGGTTTGAGGGGCTTGGTTTTTGGCATTCGTGCCCCCGTTCGCCCGGCCTTGGCGCGGATGGCGCCTGCGGGAGCCGCCGGCGGGAGTTTTTTTGGCAAGATGAAGAGAGCCGCGTTGCGCGTGACGACCTTGCCGCCGGCGCGGGCGGAGGGGGTGGCATGAGCGGGGTGACGCGCCGCGGGCTGCTGATCATCCTCTCCTCGCCCTCGGGGGCGGGCAAGTCGACGCTGGCCCGGCGGCTGCGCGACTGGGATCCGGGCCTGCGCTTTTCCGTCTCCGCCACCACCCGCGCCCCGCGCCGCGGAGAGCAGGACGGGCGCGAGTACCATTTCGTAACCGAGGAGGCGTTCAAGGCCCAGGTGGCCGAGGGCGGGATGCTGGAACACGCCCATGTCTTCGGCAATTTCTACGGCTCGCCGCGCGGGCCGGTGGAGGCGGCGATCGAGGCGGGCAACGACGTGCTTTTCGACATCGACTGGCAGGGCGCGCAGCAGATCCGCAACTCCGCGCTCGGCCAGCACACGCTGTCGATCTTCCTTCTGCCGCCCTCCATCCCCGAGTTGCACCGGCGGCTGGTCTCGCGCGCCCAGGACGACGAGGAGACCATCGCGCGCCGCATGCAGAAAAGCTGGGACGAGATCAGCCACTGGGACGGTTACGACTTCGTCCTGATCAACGACGACCTTGACGCCACCGAGGCGCGGCTGCGCACCATCGTGGAGGCCACCCGCATGCGCCGCATCCAGCAGCCGGGCCTGACCGACCACGTGCGCAAGCTTCAGATGCAATTCGAGGACCTGACATGACCATCTATTCGCTGGACGGACACCTGCCCGAGATCGACGCCGATTGCTGGGTCGCCCCCGATGCCAACGTGATCGGAAAGGTCGTGCTGGAGGCCGGCGCCTCGGTCTGGTTCGGCGCCACGCTCCGGGGCGACAACGAGGAGATCCGGGTGGGCGAAGGCTCCAACGTGCAGGAGAACTGCGTCTTCCACACCGACATGGGCTATCCGCTGACCATCGGCACGGGCTGCACCATCGGGCACAAGGTGATGCTGCACGGCTGCACGATCGCGGAGAACTCGCTGATCGGCATGGGCGCCACGGTGCTGAACGGCGCGAAGATCGGCAGGAACTGCCTGATCGGGGCCGGCGCGCTGATCACCGAGGGCAAGGAGATCCCCGATGGCAGCCTCGTCATGGGCGCTCCGGGCAAGGTGGTGCGCGACCTGGACGAGAAGGCCATCGAGATGCTGAAGGCCTCGGCCCTGCATTACCAGGAGAACATGCGCCGCTTCCGCTCGTCTCTGCGCGCGGTCTGATCAAGGAGGGCGCGCCGGACGGCGCGCGCGTCAGGGCAGGGTCCGCAGGCCGGCGCCGTCAGGCCCGTCCGGTGCGAGGCGCAGGCGGCTGTCCGCCTCGACCGGGCGCCAATCCGACACCGCACCCCCGGGCCAGCGCACCCGCAGCTCGGCCCGCGTGACGTCGCCCAGGCCGAAATGCTCCGGCACGGCGCGGCCGCTGGCATGGCCGCCGCCCACCGTGACCTCGCGCGCCTCCACCTTGCCGTCCGGACGCCGCAGCTCGATCACCGCGCCCACGGCGCGGGAATTGCCGCCCGGCTGCTGCAGCGTCACCTCCAGCCAGTGGCCCGTGCCCGGCGTCGCGTTCTGCCAGACCTCCAGCGGCGCGCGGCGGTTCACCACCACCAGGTCCAGCCGGCCATCCGCGTTCAGATCGGCGAGCCCCGCGCCCCGCGACCGCACCATCGTGGCGATGCCGGCCTCGCCCGCCGCCTCGACGAAGGTGCCGTCCGCCCGGCCCATCAGCAGGTTGTTGGGGTCCTCGGTCGCCAGCCCCGGCATCTGGTCCACGTTGCCCTTGGCGATGAACAGGTCCTCGATTCCGTCATTGTCCACGTCGGCGAATTGCGCGTGCCAGCCGGTGGAGGGGCGGCCGTCATCGCCGAGGAAGGGCCTAGTGGCGGTGGCGCCGGTCGCGTAGGGGGCGGCCTCGTAATGGTCGCCGCGATTGTACATCAGCCACTGGTCGCCCATCGAGGTCAGCATGACCTCCGGCAGCCCGTCGCCGGTGATGTCCTGGCTGGCGATGCCCATGCCCCAGAGCATCAGACGTTGCAGCCCCTCGTCGGCCACCCGTTCGGTCAGCGGGTCGAGGCGCCAGATCTGCTCGTGCCCGCCCTTGACGTAGTAATGCCGGTCGTTGGAGACGCGCAGGTCGGCCCGCCCGCTGCGCTGCCAGTCGGAGAACAGCATGGAGAGCGCGCAATAGCCCGGCGAGAGCTCGGTCGCGGCATAGCCTTCGCCCTCGGGGCGCAGCAGGAGGTTGGTGTCGCAGGACTCGAACGGGCCGTCGGGGTCGCTCCGGTCCACGTAATTTCCGATGGCGAGGGTGGGGCGGTCGTTCCCCGGTTCCCAGGTGGCGGAGAAGGCGGTGGACCAGGCGTCGCGCTCCGGCAGGCCCCAGGCGGCGGTGGCATCGGTGAAGGCGCAATCCGGACCGCCCCGGTAATAGCGGTTGGGGCCCACGCGCAGCACCGCCAGGTCGAGCCGCCCGTCGCCATCCATGTCGAGCGGGTAGGCGCCGGTCACCTCGCCGGGATCGTCGAAGGGCAGGGCGGTAAAGGCGATGTCGCCGCCGGGCGCCGTGTCGTTGTGCCAGAGCCGGGTGGGATTGGCGCCGCCCGCGGCCAGCAGCTCGGGCATGGCATCACCGTCGCAATCCAGGATCGCCACGCCGCCGCCCACGAAATGGGTCCAACCGCCGCCATAGACCTGATCCTCCATCCCCGCCGAGCGGTCGGTGAAGGCCGGCTGCCCGGGCTGGGCCGGCAGAGCCTGCGGCACGAGGGCGAGCGCGAGGGCCAGGTGCCTCATGCCGCCACCGCCTCGCCGCCGAGCGCCTCGGCCGTGGCGCAGTCGAGCGCCAGTGCCGCCGCGCCGGTGGCCCAGACCAACCCGCCCCAGGCATGGATCTCGATCTTCGGGGCCGGGCCGCCGGTATTGAGGGTGAAGGCGCGCATCTCGGCCAGCACCTCCTCGGCATAGAGGTAATCGTAGCGCAGCCGCTCGCCCGAGAGCAGGATCACCTTGGGATCGAAAAGGTTGACGATGGTCCCGAGCCCGAGCGCCAGGTAACGCCCCGCGCGGCCGAAGATGGCGCGCGCGGCCTGGTTGCCGGCCTTGGCATTGTCGTAAAGCGTCTCGAGCAGGGCCTGCGGCGACTTCACCCCGCGATTGCCGAGGTTGAGCGCGGTGCGCGCCTCGCGGATCAGGGCATAGTCCGAGATATAGGCCTCGAGGCAGCCGCGCTGGCCGCAGCGGCAGAGCGCCCCGTCGAGCTGCACCTTGATATGGGCCAGCTCCATCCCGTGGCCCCCGCCGCCGCGATAGAGCTGGTGATCGACGACAAGGCCCATGCCCAGCCCTTCCTCGATCGTGACCACGGCGAAATCCGACAGGCCGCGCCCGGCGCCGAACCACAGCTCCGCCAGCGTCACCAGGTTGGCGTCGTTGTCGATGCGGACGGGCACGCCCAGCTGACGCTCCAGCGCGGCGGCGAGCGGCATGTCGCGGTCTTCCAGCAGCGGGGACCAGAGCGCGCGGCCCGAGGCCATGTCGATCAGGCCGGGCAGGCCGACCCCCACCATGTGCAGCTGTTCGCGCCCGATCCGCGACTTGGACAGGGCGAGGTCCAGCACCGTCTCGGCCGCCTCGACACTGGCGGCGAGGTCGCGCTGCGCCATGCGGTGGTCACGGACCGCCTCGGCCAGGCAATTGCCCGCGAAATCCATGATCACCGCGCTGTCGGTCTGCTCCGACAGGCGGATGCCGGCCACGATCCGCGCGCCGGGCTGCACGCCGAGCGCTACGGGCGGCCGGCCGCGGGCGCTGTCGGCGTCGCGGCGCGGGGTGGCGATCTCCTGGATGAAGCCCGCCGCGATCAGGTCGGAGGCGAGCGCTGTCACCGTGGCCGGGCTGATCCCCAGCTCCTTGGCCACCTCGACACGCGCGATCTGGCCCGCGGCGCGCACCCGCTCGAACACCTGCTGGCGCAGGGGCACGGGGGTGCCGCGGCCGCCGGGGCCAAGCGGGCCGCATCCCGGGGCGGGGCCCGTTCCGGTATCCAGGTTGCTGTCGGGCATTACTTCACTAGCCGAATTTAATCTGCGGCATCATACGCGGAATTCCCGCCAAACCAACCGGAATCTCTGCCATTGCGGGTATCTCGCACCCGAAGTTGCCAGTTTTAATTTGACACCCGAATTAAGTGTGCCATTGTCCGATCCGTCTGGCGAATCCGCCGGGCCGGAGGGCTGCTCCGGACCAGATAGATGCATGGGAGGATTTTCGATGAAACGCACATTGGTATTCGCGGCGGCGCTGGCGGCCGGGAGCGTCGGCGCGACCGCAGGGTTCGCCCAGGATGACCTCACGGTCGGCGTGAGCTGGTCGAACTTCCAGGAGGAGCGCTGGAAGACCGATGAGGCGGCGATCAAGAAGGCGCTGGACGCGGCCGGCGCGGAATATGTCTCCGCCGATGCGCAAAGCTCTTCGTCGAAACAGCTGTCCGACGTGGAAAGCCTGCTGGCCCAGGGTGTCGATGCGCTGATCATCCTCGCCCAGGACAGCCAGGCGATCGGCCCGGCCGTGGAGGCCGCGTTCCGCGAGGGCGTGCCGATCGTGGGCTATGACCGCCTGATCGAGGACGACCGCGCCTTCTACCTGACCTTCGACAATATCGAGGTCGGCCGGATGCAGGCCCGCGCCGTGCTGGAGCAGCAGCCCGAGGGCAATTACGTGATGATCAAGGGCTCGCCCACCGATCCCAATGCCGACTTCCTGCGCGGTGGCCAGCAGGAGGTCCTGCAGGAGGCCATCGACAGCGGCAAGATCACCATCGTCGGCGAGGCCTATACCGACGGCTGGCTTCCGGCCAACGCGCAGCGCAACATGGAACAGATCCTGACCGCCGAGAACAACGAGGTGGACGCGGTCGTGGCCTCCAACGACGGCACCGCCGGCGGCGTGGTCGCGGCACTGACCGCGCAGGGCATGGAGGGGATCCCGGTCTCCGGCCAGGATGCCGACCATGCGGCGCTGAACCGGGTGGCCAAGGGCACCCAGACCGTCAGCGTGTGGAAGGACAGCCGCGAGCTGGGCAAGCGGGCCGCCGAGATCGCGCTCGAGCTGGCCTCGGGCACGCCGATGTCGGATATCGAGGGCGCCGAGGAATGGACCTCGCCGGCCGGCACCACGCTCTGGGCCGAGTTCCTGGAGCCGGTCCCGGTCACCAAGGAGAACCTGGACGTGGTCGTCGATGCCGGCTGGATCGGCAAGGACGAGCTGTGCCAGGGCGTGTCGGGTGACGTCGCGGCCTGCGAGTGATGCAAGACCGGCGGGGCAACTGACCCGTCATTGACGGCTCCGGGCGCGACCACGCTCCGGGGCCGTCTTGCCTGAAGACGCGAGGAGAGGGCGAAGGATGGCCGAAACCACCAGCACGGCGCGCGGCGACAGCGACAGGAGGGCACCCGGCTCGGGCGGGGTGAAGGGGGCCTTCGGGGCGCTCCAGCTCGATACCCGGCTGCTGGGCATGATCGGGGCCTTCCTGATCATCTGCGTCGTATTCAACGTGGCCACGGACGGCCGCTTTCTGACCCCGCGCAACATCTTCAACCTGACGATCCAGACGGTCTCGGTCGCGCTGATGGCGACCGGCATGGTCTTCGTCATCGTCACCCGGCATATCGACCTGTCGGTGGGGGCCCTGCTGGCCACCTGTTCCGCGGTCATGGCGATGGTGCAGACGCGCATCCTGCCGGAAACGCTGGGCCTCGGCTTCGGCCACCCGCTGATCCCCTGGCTCGCCATCGCGGCGGGCTGCATCGTGGGGCTCGCCATCGGGGCCTTCAACGGCTGGCTGATCGGCTACCAGGGCATCCCGGCCTTCATCGTGACGCTGGGCGGCCTGCTGGTCTGGCGCTACGTGGCCTGGTACCTGACCAACGGCCAGACCATCGGGCCGCTCGACGACACGTTCCGCAAGTTCGGCGGCATTTCCGGCACGCTGGGCGTGACGGGGTCATGGATCGTGGGCGTGCTCGCCGTGGTGGCGACGATCTTCACCATATTCAACGGACGGCGCCGCAAGATCGCCCATGACGTCACGGTCAAGCCGTTCTGGGCCGAATGCGTCGTCGCCGCGATCATGGCGGCCGGCATCCTCGGCTTCATCGCCATCCTCAACGCCTACGACATCCCCCAGCGGGTGCTGGCGCGGAACTTCCGCCAGGCGGGCACCGAGATGCCCGAGGGCTACACCGCCTCCTACGGGCTGCCGATCTCGGTGCTGGTGCTGATCGGCGTGGCCGCGATCATGACGATGGTGGCGCGGCGCACCCGGCTGGGGCGCTACATCTTCGCCACCGGCGGCAACCCAGACGCGGCAGAGCTGTCGGGGATCAACACGCGGATGCTGACGGTCAAGGTCTTCGCCATCATGGGGCTGCTCTGCGCGGTCTCGGCGGTGGTGGCCTCGGCGCGGCTCGCCAACCACACCAACGATATCGGCACGCTGGACGAGCTGCGGGTGATCGCGGCGGCGGTGATCGGGGGCACGGCGCTGTCGGGCGGGTCGGGCACGATCTACGGCGCCATCCTGGGCGCGCTGATCATGCAGTCGCTGCAATCGGGCATGGCCATGGTGGGCGTCGACGCGCCGCTGCAGAACATCGTCGTCGGCGCGGTGCTGGTGCTGGCCGTCTGGATCGACATCCAGTACCGCAAGCGGACCGGAGGAGACTGAGATGCGCAACGGTGAAACCCCTCTCGTCGAGCTGAAGGACATGTGCATCTCCTTCGGCGGGGTCCACGCGGTGGACCATGTCTCGATCGAGCTCTACCCGGGCGAAGTGCTGGGCCTGCTGGGCCATAACGGCGCCGGGAAATCCACGCTGATCAAGATGCTGTCGGGCGCCTACAAGCCGGATTCGGGCGAGATCCGCATCAACGGCGAAAAGGTGGAGATCAGCAATCCCCGCGATTCCCGCCGCCACAACATCGAGACGATCTACCAGACGCTGGCGCTGGCGGACAATCTCAACGCCTCGTCCAACCTGTTCCTCGGGCGCGAGATCGTGACCCCGATGGGCTTTCTCAACGACGACGCGATGGAGGCGGAGACGCGCAAGATCATGGCGCGGCTCAACCCCAACTTCCAGCGGTTCGCCGAGCCTGTAAAGTCGCTTTCGGGCGGCCAGCGGCAATCGGTGGCGATCGCCCGCGCGGTCTATTTCAACGCGAAGATCCTGATCATGGACGAGCCCACCGCGGCGCTCGGCGTGCACGAGACCCAGATGGTGGCCGACCTGATCCAGGAGCTCAAGGCGCAGGGACTGGGCATCTTCCTGATCTCCCACGACACGCGCGAGATGATGGAGCTCTGCGACCGGGTCTCGGTGATGAAAAACGGCCAGCTCATCGGCACCGAGCGGGTCGAGGACGTGACCGAGGACGACATCCTGTCGATGATCATCATGGGGCGGAACCCGCGGGAAGAGGCGGCCTAACCCCTCTCGCAGGGGCGGTCGGATTTTTGCACCTTTCGGCGGGTTTTGTCGCTTGACGCCCGCGGCCCGCGCCTCTAGACACCGCTCCACGCCACGGCGATTGCCGGGGCGATGCAGCGGGCGGTTGTAGCTCAGTTGGTTAGAGTGCCGGCCTGTCACGCCGGAGGTCGCGGGTTCGAGCCCCGTCAACCGCGCCACCGCTGTTCGAGACAAGGCGCCCCTCGGGCGCCTTTTTTCGTTTCCGGGCCGGCTGTGACCTTGGGGTCGTCTCCGTCCGCCCACGGGCCGGACCTGCGCGACTGACGACAGGGGCACGACGCGGCGCGTTGACCTTTCCGCGGGGCGCGATTAGCTGGCGCCCATGGCACGCGCACCCCTTCTTCAGCTCAACGACATTTCCCTCACCTTCGGCGGCGACCCGGTCTTCGACGGCATCGACCTCGTGGTCCATCCCGGCGACCGGCTGGCGCTGGTGGGGCGCAACGGCTCGGGCAAATCCACGTTGCTCAAGGTCATGGCCGGGCAGGTGGAGGCCGATCGCGGCACCCGCGTGATCCCCCCCGGCGTCGACGTCGCCTACATGGAGCAGGATCCGGTCATGTCCGGCTTCGAGACGCTCGGCGATTTCGCCACCGAGGGGCTGGAGCCCGGGCAACTCTACCTCGTGGAGCGCGCGGGCGAGGGGCTGGGCTTCGATCCCGACAAACGCGTGGCCACCGCCTCGGGCGGGGAGCGGCGGCGCGCGGCGCTGGCGCGGCTGATGGCCGGCGGACCGGAGCTGATGCTCCTGGACGAGCCCACCAACCACCTCGACATCACCGCGATCCGCTGGCTGGAATCGGAACTCAAATCCACCCGCGCCGCCTATGTCATCATCTCGCACGACCGCGCCTTCCTGAACGAACTGACGCGCGCCACGCTCTGGATCGACCGCGGCGTGATCCGGCGCGGCGAGGTGGGCTTCAAGGGGTTCGAGGCCTGGCGCGAGAAGATCTGGGAGGAAGAGGATCAGCAGCGCCACAAGATGGACCGCAGGATCAAGGCCGAGGCCCGCTGGGCGGTCGAGGGGATCTCTGCCCGGCGCAAGCGCAACCAGGGCCGGGTGCGGGCGCTGCAGGACCTGCGGGCCGAGCGCGCGGCGATGATCAAGCGGCAGGGCACCGCGGCCATGGCGCTCGAGTCGGGGCCGAAATCGGGCAAGAAGGTTATCGAGGCGCAGGGCATTACCAAGGCCTTCGGCGACAAGCGGATCCTCGCGCCGTTCTCCCTTACCATTCAGCGCGGCGACCGGGTGGCGCTGGTGGGGCCCAACGGCGTGGGCAAGACCACGATGCTCAACATGCTCACCGGGCGCGAGGCGCCGGACGAGGGCGAGGTGAAGCTCGGCACCAACCTCGAGATCGCGATCTTCGACCAGGCGCGCGCGCAGCTCGACCCGGACCAGTCGCTCTGGGAAAACCTGACCGGCGACCAGGAGATGCGGGTCTCCGGCAAGGCCGACCAGGTGCTGGTCCGTGGCCAGCCCCGTCACGTCGTGGGTTATCTCAAGGACTTCCTCTTCGACGAGGCGCAGGCCCGGGCGCCGGTGCGCTCGCTTTCCGGCGGGGAACGCGCGCGGCTGCTGCTGGCCAAGCTCATGGCGCGGGAATCGAACCTGCTGGTGCTCGACGAGCCGACGAACGACCTGGATGTCGAGACGCTAGACCTGCTGCAGGAGCTGCTGGACGATTACGACGGCACCGTGCTGCTGGTCAGCCACGACCGGGATTTCCTCGACCGCGTCGCCTCGCTCACCATCGCGATGGAGGGGGACGGCAAGGCCACGGTCTATGCCGGCGGCTGGTCCGACTACCAGGCCCAGCGGCAGGCGGATGAGCCCGAGGCCCCCGCGAAGCCCAAGGGCGAGGCGAAGGCGAAACCGGCCGCGAAACCCGCCAAGTCCAATGGCAAGATGAGTTTCAAGGAAAAGCACCGGCTGGAGGAATTGCCTGGCGTGATCGAGCGCTTGGAGGCGGAGATCGGCAAGCTGGAAGAGCTTCTGTCGGACCCGGAGCTCTTCACCCGCGAGCCGGTCAAGTTCCAGAAGGCCACCGAGGCGCTGTCGACCCGGCAGGAGGCCCTGGGCAAGGCCGAGGAGGAATGGCTGGAGCTGGAGGAAAAGGCGGGGGGCTGAGCCCTCGGCCCGGCTCCTCCGGCCGACCTCTCCGGCGCGCGCATTCGGAGCAAGGTTCGCAGCCCTGCCGGGCGGCACCCGATTTCGCCCCCGGTACGCTCTGTCATCAATGGCGCGGCTTGATCTGGGGAGGTTGGCGGCTCCATACCCCCCGAAGACCAGAGGAAGACGCCCGCCCGCGAGCGCCCGCAGCCCTCCGTTCAGCCGTCCGCTACGCCCGGCCCGCGATCCGCTTGAACAGCGACGACATCAGCACCACGGTCAGCAGGATGCGGTAGATGTGGTGCAGCGACACCACGGCCGGGTTGGCGGCGAGGCTGATGGCGATCAGCGACATCTCGGTCACCCCGCCGGGGGCGAAACTGATCCAGAGCACCTCGAATCCCAGCCCCGTGGGCGCGATCAGCAGCATCGACAGCAGTGCGCCGATGATCAGCATCGACCCCACCGACAGCGCGCTCAGGCCGATGCCGCGCCCGATCATGCGCCCCGAGATGCCGTAGAACCGGCAGCCGAGGCTGACCCCGATGACCAGCTGCGCCACCAGCACGCCCCAGGCCGGGGTGGCGATCTGGGGAATGGGCATGAAGTTCAGCAACGCCGCGATCAGCATCGGCCCGACCAGCTGGCTTGCCGGCATGTGCAGCTTGTGCCCGAGCGCGAGGCCGAGCGCGCCGGCGGCGGCCAGCACCGCCAGCGTCGCCGGCAGCGGCAGGCCCGAGACCGGAAGCTGCCCGGCCAGCCCCGCGGCCGAGCCGACCGGCGTGCCGTGCCAGAGCGACATGCCGAAGGGGATCACCGTCAGGACCACGATGATCCGCAGGAATTGCTGCAGCGTCAGCACCTGGATATCGGCGCCCGCCTGTTCGCCCATGGTCATGGATTCCATCAGCCCGCCGGGCGAGCCGGAGAAGAAGGCCGTGGCCGGGTCGTAGCCGCCGAGGCGCCGGAAGATCAGGTAGTTCACCCCCTGCGTCAGCGGCACGAAGAGCGTCACCGCCAGCAGAGAGGCCGCCAGCCGCGGCACCTGCGGGAAGAGGTCGGGATGCACCTGTTGGCCGATCGTCATGCCGATGATGGCGATGAAGCACATGCGGATCCCCTGCGGGAAGACGAAGCCCTCGGGCAGGGCGCGGGGAAAGATCCGCACGATCAGCGTCGCCGTCGCCATGCTGCCCGTCAGCCAAGGCATCGGCATATGCGCCATGGCGGCAAGCGCACCGCCCCCGGCGCCGACAAGGGTCAGCCAAAGGGCGGTCAGGATATTGGCTGGGGTCATGGCGTGCATTACGAAGTCCTGCGAACGGCTTAGCGACGTGCCGCGGGAAAGGGAAGGGCCCGCACCCGCCGCCGAGGTGACAGGCGTGGCCGGCGCGCTATTCTGGCCGCAGGTCGGGGGCAGGTCGGCAGGTCGCGGAGGGCTCGCGGGGTGCGCAGGTCTCGCGGATCGAGAAGGTCCAGTCGGGCGGGCGGTCGCACGAGAGCCGATCATGCCGGCGACTCATGGCGGGGACGTCTGGCAGCGGTGTGGAACAGACTGCTCGTGCCGGTCGCGCGGGGTGGAACGGCGCGCAGGTGGCGCAGACCGAGAAGGTCGCGCACGTTCCGCGGCACCGGAAGGCCACGCAGGGCGTAAAGGGCGGGCAAGGTCGCGACGGTCGCGTTGAGCGCGAGGCCGGTCACGGGCAGGGAAGAAAAGGAGAGGCGATGCAGGCGCCGGTCTTCATCGGGTCGAACATCTACCGAGGCTCGCGCTACGGGCCGCACCATCCGCTGGCGATCCAGCGGGTGCCGGTGGTGATCGACCTCTGCCGCGCCATGGGCTGGCTGCCCTCCGACCAGTACCGCGTGAGCCCGCGCGCCAAGCCCGCCGCGCTGCAGGCCTTCCACGCCCCCGACTACATCGATGCCCTGCAAGCGGCCGAGGCGGCGCAGGGGGTCGATGCCGAGACGCGCGACCGCTACGGGCTCGGGACCCTGTCGAACCCGGTCTACGGCGAGATGTTCCGCCGCCCGGCCACCGCCGCCGGCGGCTCGGTGCTGGGGGCGGAGCTGCTGGCCTCGGGGGTGGGCCGCGTCTTCAATCCCGGGGGCGGCACGCATCACGGGATGCCCGGACGCGCCTCGGGCTTCTGCTATTTCAACGACCCGGTGCTGGCCATGCTCACCCTGCGCGCCCGGGGGCTGGAGCGGATCGCCTATGTCGACATAGACGCGCATCATTGCGACGGGGTGGAGGCGGCGTTTTCCGGCACCGAGGGGATGCTGCTGATCTCCACCCACGAAGAGCGGCGCTGGCCCTTCACCGGCGCGCTGGAGGATCGCGCGGGCGGCGTGGCGCTGAATCTGCCGCTGCCGCGCGCCACGGGGGACGGAGCCTTCCGCCTGGCGCTGCACGAGGTGATCCTGCCCGCGATCCAGCGCCACCGCCCGCAGACCATCGTGCTGCAATGCGGGGCGGACGCGCTGCTGGAGGATCCGCTGGCCCGTCTCGCCGCCTCCAACCGGATGCACCTCGAGGTGCTGGAGGCGCTGATGGAGCTGCAGGTGCCGATGCTGGTGCTGGGCGGCGGCGGCTACACGCCCTGGACGGTCGGGCGGCTCTGGTCCTCGGTCTGGGCGCGGTTGAACGGGCACGAGCTTCCCGAGCGGCTGCCGGAGCCGGGGCAGGACCTGCTGCGCGCGCTCGACTCACCGCGGCGCTGGCGGCCGGGGGAGACATTGCTGACGACCCTGCTGGACGACCCGCGCGAGGGAGAGATCGCGGACGAGCATCGCAGCCGGGTGAGGGCGCTGCGCGACAGGCTGAAGGCGGAGGTCTGACCCCTCAGCGCCGGTTCTCGCGCCACATGATCACGACCCCGGCGCCGACGATCAGCAGCACGCCGGGAAACAGCGTGTCGACCGGCGCCTCGCCGAAGAACAGCCAGCCGAAGAAAAAGGCGGTGAGGATGCCGAAATACCCGAAGGGCGCCAGCAGCGAGGGCTCCGCTTGGCGGTAGGCCAGCATCAGGAACAGCACCCCGGTCCCGCCGAAGAGCGCCATGGCGAGAATGCGCAGCGCGTCCAGCGGGGTCGCGACCGGGCTGAACTGCGTGGTCACGGCGGCCAGCAGGATCGCGCCCAGGGCCGCGGTCATTGAGGAATAGAGGTAGAGCAGCGCATTGGACACCGCCTTGTCCACCCGGCGCAGCACCACGGCCGAAAGAGCGTAGCAGGCCGCCGCCATGACCGGCAGCGCGGCATAGAGCGTGAAGGCGTCCGAGCCGGGGCGCAGGATCCACATCGCGCCGCCAAAGCCCGCCGCCACGGCGCCCCACCGCCAGGGGCCCACCCGATCGCTCAGCACCACGACGGAGAGCAGCACGATGAACAGCGCCTGCGTTTGCATCAGGGCGCCGGCCGTGGCCAGCTCCATGTAGCCCAGGGCCGAGTAGAACAGGATCTGCGCCAGCGCGACGACGGCGCCGCGGAAGACGCCGATCTTCCATTGCGGAAACCACAGCGCCTCGCGGCTGAGGCGAAGCTGCCCGGACCAGGCCATCAGGCCCAGCGAAGGCAGGGCCCCCAGCACGTTGCGATAGGCGGAAAGCTCCTGTGCGGAATAGCCCTCGGCCAGCATCACCCGCACGAGGATCGTCATCGCGTCGAAGCAGAGGATCGACGCCAGAAGGAAGCCGATCGCCTTGAGGGAGTTCCGACGCCGCGCGGTCGCGCTCGGCACGGAGGCAGGAAGGGAAGGGGCCGGGGTGGAGGGCATCCTCGCCGCTTACCCCGCGTGAGGGCGATTGACCAGCGCGTTCGCTGCGGCTGCGGGCTGGGAGGTACGGCGATGGGGGGCTCGCCAAGTCGCGCGTGTCTCTGGGGTAGGCGCTGAGGTTACGAGGCGGGGGCGGCACGGTGCCGGGGGTGGCTCTTCAAAGATGCCCGTGATCGCTCCCGCCGCCGGCGCTTCGGCATCCGGAGAAAAGGGCAGGGGGACGAAGGCGGCTTTCCGGGGGTTTTTGGCCGCGGAACGTCACCCATTCCTGCGCGTCCACCGCGCATCACTCCGGGGCGTCGTGGCGCGGGACGCGAGCGGGCAACGGCAGGGGAGGTGCCCAAGGGGCAGTGACCCGTCGGACCGTGCGCCCGGCGGCAATTGCCTGTGCGTCGGGGAAGGCCGCCCTCTCTGGCCAAACGCGGCCGAGTCGATTATCTGGCGGGCAGGCAAGGGCAAGGATCATGGCCATGAACTACGAAACCCCCGGCCCGGTCGAGGATGACTGGAAGGACGCCATCTCGTCGGTGGAGGAGATCATCGAGGATGCGCGCAACGGGCGCATGTTCATCCTGGTCGACCACGAGGACCGCGAGAACGAGGGCGACCTGGTGATCCCGGCCCAGATGGCCACCCCGGAAAAGATCAACTTCATGGCCACCCATGGCCGCGGGCTGATCTGTCTTGCCCTGCCGGGCGAGCGGATCGACCAGCTGGGCCTGCACCTGATGTCGGCGCAGAACTCCTCGCGCCACGAGACGGCCTTTACCATCTCCATCGAGGCGCGCGAGGGCGTGACCACCGGCATCTCGGCCCATGACCGGGCGCGCACCGTTTCGGTCGCCATCGACCCGGCCAAGGGCGCGCAGGACATCGCGACGCCGGGCCATGTCTTCCCGCTGCGCGCCAAGGATGGCGGCGTGCTGGTCCGCGCCGGCCATACCGAGGCGGCGGTGGACGTGGCGCGGCTGGCGGGGCTGAACGCCTCGGGCGTGATCTGCGAGATCATGAACGAGGACGGCACCATGTCGCGCCTGCCCGAGCTCGTCTCCTTCGCGCAGAAGCACGGGCTGAAGATCGGCACCATCTCCGACCTGATCGCCTATCGCCGGCGGCACGACAACCTGGTGCGGGAGCAATCGGCGCAGACCATTACCTCGGAATTCGGCGGCGAATGGCAGATGCGCATTTTCGCCGACGAGGCCCATGGCGACGAGCATATCGTGCTGACCAAGGGTGACATCTCGGGCGACGCGCCGGTGCTGGTGCGGATGCACGCCATGGATCCCATGCTCGACATCGTGGGCACCGGGCCCAGGGGTCGCGCGGACGAGTTCGGCGACGCGATGAAGCTGGTGGCCGAGGAGGGGCGCGGCGTCGTGGTCCTGCTGCGCGACACCTCCATGCGACTGGACGTGCACGAGGACGTGTCGCCCAAGACGCTGCGGCAATACGGGCTGGGCGCGCAGATCCTGTCCTCGCTGGGCCTGTCGCGGCTGGTGCTGCTGACCAATTCGCCCTCTCCGCGGGTCGTGGGCCTCGACGCCTACGGGCTGGAGATCACGGGCACCCGCAAGATATCGGAGATGGGCTGATGGCCGGACATGAACAGCATTACACCCTGCCGCGGCCGGAATTCGATAAACCGGTGAAGCTGCTGATCGTCGTCGCACCCTATTACCGCGACATCGCCGACAACCTGCTGGCCGGCGCCCGGGCCGAGATCGAGGCGGCGGGCGGCACCCACGAGACGGTCGAGGTGCCCGGCGCGCTGGAGATCCCCACCGCCATCGGCATCGCCGAGCGGATGTCGAATTTTGACGGCTACGTGGCGCTCGGCTGCGTGATCCGCGGCGAGACCACCCATTACGAGACGGTCTGCAACGACTCGAGCCGCGGCATCACGCTGCTGGGGCTGCAGGGCCTCTGCATCGGCAACGGCATCCTGACCGTGGAGAACCGCAAGCAGGCCGAGGTGCGGGCCGATACGAATGATCAGAACAAGGGGGGCGGTGCCGCCGCGGCCGCCTTGCATCTGATCGCGCTCGGCCGTAAGTGGGGCGCGGCCCGCAGGGGGGTGGGATTCCGTCCCGCCACCGACGAGTACCAGGTGGCGGGCACCGGCAAGGACAAGACCTCCGCATGAGCGACGCGCCGCTTTCGGGCAACCAGAAACGCAAGATGAAAAGCGCCTCCCGGCTCTATGCCGTGCAGGCGCTTTACCAGATGGAGGTTGCCGGCCAATCCTCCCAACGGGTGATCCGCGAATTCCTCGACCACCGCTTCGGTGCGACCTATGAGGAAGACGAGATGCTCGATGGCGATATCGACCTGTTCCGCAAGCTGGTGGAGCAGGCGGTGAACTGGCAGAACCGCATCGACCAGATGACCAACCGGGCGCTGGTGGCCAAGTGGCCCATCGCCCGCATCGACCCGACGCTGCGCGCGCTCTTCCGCGCCGCCGGGGCCGAGCTGGTGGCCACCGACGCGCCGCCGAAAGTGGTCATCGTGGAATTCGTCGACGTGGCGCGCGCCTTCTTCCCGGAGGGGAAGGAGCCGAGCTTCGTCAACGCGGTGCTCGACCACATGGCGCGCGAAGCCCGGCCCGAAGCGTTCTGATCCCGCATGCGCCGCGTTGCGAAGCGGCCCGGTCGGCATTACCCTTTCCCCGACATTCAGGGGAGTGGTAGTGATGAGTGACAATCCCGAAGGAGCCGGCCTTCCATCCGGTCTGAAACAGGCGGTGCGTGAGAATGCCTCGCGCTTCCGCTGGCTGGGCATCGCCCTGATCGTGCTGGGGATCCTCGCGATCCTCTTCCCGCTCGTCGCCTCTGTCGCCACGAAGCTGCTGATCGGCTGGATCTTCCTGCTGTCGGGCGCCGCGCTGCTCTGGCACGCCTTCCAGGCCCGGGGCTGGCAACCGGCGGTCCTGTCGGGGCTGATCGGGCTGCTGCAGCTGGCGGTGGGCGTCTACCTGGCCTTCTTCCCGCTCACCGGCCTCGTCGGGCTGACGCTGATCCTTGCGGTGGTCTTCATGGTGCAGGGCGCGGTGGAGCTGGCGCTCTCCTGGCAGCACCGCCCGGGTCAGGGCAATGACGGGCCGGGCTGGGTCTGGATGGGGCTCTCGGGGCTGATCTCGCTGGCGCTCGGGATGCTGCTGACGGCGGGCCTGCCGGGCACGGCGCTCTGGGCCATCGGGCTGCTGCTGGGGATCAACCTGCTGAGCTCGGGCATCTCCTTCGTGGCGCTGGCCTCGGCGGCGAACCGGCTCTGAGGGCCGGGCCGCATCAGCCGGCGAGCGATATGTCCGCCCAGACCGGCAGGTGATCCGAGGCGCGCCGGGCCAGCGGCGTCTCCACCACGCCCGCCCGGTTCAGCGTGACCTGCGGGGATAGCGCGATGCGGTCCAGCGCCGCAACCGGCCGCGAGGCGTGAAAGCTGCGGCCGGGCGAATGCAGCGAAAAGTCCCGCAGGAAGGGATCGAGCCCGCCGACGCTGCGCCATTCGTTGAAATCGCCCATCACCACTGCCGCCTCCTCGTCCCGGGCCTCCAGCGCGGCGCGGATCGCCTCCGCCTGCCGGCGCCGGAACCGGCGGGTGAGCCCCAGATGGGTGCCGACCAACAGCAGCCCGCCCTCCGTCGTCTCCAAGTGGGTCAGCACGGCGCCCCGCGGCTCCAGCGCCGGCAGCACCAGCCGCTCGGCATCGAGCAGGGTCACCCCGTCGCGCACCAGCACCGCGTTGCCATGCCAGCCCATCGACGGCCCCTCGGTGGAGACGGGAAGGGGCCGCATGCCCGTCCGCTCCAGTATCTCGCGCGCGTCGAAGGCGCTCGGCCGTGCGCCGAGCCGCAGGTCGGCCTCCTGCAGCGCGACCACGTCGGCATCGAGCCCCGCGATCACGTCGAGGATGCGGCGCGGATCGCGGCGGCGGTCGAGGCCTACCGCCTTGCGGACATTGTAGGAGGCGATGCGCAGGCCGCCGGTCTTGGTCGGTAGTGTCATGGCCGACACATTGCGCCTGTCCCGCGGCGCTGTCACCCCTTGCCGTTCCGCCCGGGCGATCCCATGAATATGGGATGGAATTTCGCCAACAACCGCTCGTGGTGCTGCTGATCTGGTCGGTCACGCTCGTCGCCATCCTGTGGGCGCTCGTCACGATGCGCTGGAGCATGGCCTTCATCGCTGCCGCGACGCTGGGCCTGTCGATGGCGCCCGCCTTCCTGGCCGCGCGGTTGCAGCTGCGGCTGCCGGTGCCCTTCCTGCTGTTCCTCGTGGCCTTCACCTACGGCACGCTGATCCTGGGCGAGATCTTCGACTTCTACGAACGCTACTGGTGGTGGGATATCGCCCTGCACGGCAGCTCGGCCGTGGCCTTCGGGATGGTTGGGTTCCTGTTCATCTTCTACCTTTTCGAGGGGGACCGCTACGCCGCGCCCCCCTGGGCCATGGGGTTTATCGGGTTCTGTTTCGCGGTGACGATCGGCGCGCTGTGGGAAATCTTCGAATTCTCGATGGACCAGAGCTTCGGGCTGAACATGCAGAAATCCGGGCTGATGGACACGATGGGCGACCTGATCGTCGACGTGATCGGCGCAATCCTGGGGGCGGGGAGCGGCTCGCTCTACCTCTATGGCCAGAAACTGGGCGGGCCCGGCGCGGTGATCGCGGATTTCGTGCAGAAGAACCGCCGCCTGTTTCGCAAGCGCCATCGGCATTGAACCGCGGATCGGAGGGTTGCGGCGTCGCGTCCCTTTCCCGCACCCGCGCAAACGCTATGCTTCGGTCATCGGTGACCGTCAGGAGGGGTCGATATGCAGTCCATGCGTCAGGCTTACGAGGAGCTGCCACGCCTCGTGCGTCTCTACATCACCCAGACGCTGATCGGATTCGGTCTCTCGGCGGGCTTCGTTGCGATCCTGCTGGGCGCCGACGTCGCCGGGCTGCGGCATCTCGTGACGCAGGATCCTGCCGGGCCGCTGGCGGTGGCGATGCTGTGGCTCTTCAACGGGATCGTGTTTTCCGGCGCGCAGTTCGGCATCGCGATCCTGCGCATGGCCGATGACGGGGACACGCCGCGCGGCGGCCGTCGCGCACCGATCCCGGATCACGCCATGGTGCCGGTGCCGGTCCGCGCGGAGGACAGGCGCGACCGGCGGCACCGCCGCTGATACCACTCACGGAACAGACGCCCTGCCCATCGCGGCGGGGCGTTTTTTTTTGGTGTTTTCCAGTGAAGATGCAGCCCGGACGCTTCTAAACCCATCGCGTCGGCGACCGTCGCCCAAGGCGCCCCGGCCCCTGCCGGTGGGTTTGTTCGGTCTGCGGAAGGCGGCGGGCCCGCGGCGACCGTCTGGTTATCTCATTCCCGAGGACCTGTATGTACAGGTGGGCGCCAGGTAACCGGACCACGGCCCGGACAGAGCCAGCTCCCTCGGAATTGCTTAAGGCCACCGGAATGCAACCGTGTGACGAGAAGCGCAGCACCCGCCAAGGCGAGAGGTAAGGCGTCCCGGGCGGTTCGACAAGGGGGATCCCCGACCGGGACCAAGACTTTTGAATCAAAAGTCTTTCAAAAATCCTGTGCCAGGATTTTTCGGCGCCCCTGGCACCCGCCCGAGAGGTCAGTCGCCGGTGATCTCCGTGGCCATGCGGTAGCGGGTCAGCTCGTCTGGGACCAGCAGGTAGATCTCGTCCGGCGGGGTGCCGAGCGCGTGGGTCATCACCATCGGATCGACCCCCATCTCGTCGAGATAGGCCATCACCTCGCCCTGGCCGCGCTGGATGTTCTCCACCGCGACGAAGGCGGGCAGGATCGTGCTTTCGCCGAAGTAATGCTGGTGCAGCCCCACCCGGGCCCGGCGGTCGACGCGGCGTTCGCTGCCGCCGGCCAGCAGGTAGGGACAGGCCGAGAGGCAGACGTCCTGCGCGCCCATCTCGATCTCCATCCCCGCCTCGCGCAGCCGCCGCCCGAGGCTCAGCGCGTCCTGAACCGATCCGCCCGAGGAATTGAGCGTGAGCCGGGCGGGCATGTCTTCCGTCAGCTGGCCGATGATGCGCTCGGCATCGCCCGGCGCGATCATCCCCTCCAGCCGCCAGAGGTCACCGTTCTCGCGCGTCAGGACCAGCCTTTCCGGCATGGGCTCCGACACCGGCAGCCCCTCCCGCGCCGGCCGGGGCTCGTAGGTGCGGCGCTGGTCGCCCGGCCGCACCGGTTGCTGGAAGGCTGGCGCCTGGGGGTCCGGGGCGCGCAGCGACAGCCCGGTGCGCAGGTCGCCGGCGAACAGGAACGCCGCGAGTCCCAGCTGGAACAACAGGATCCCCGCCATGGCACGGCGCGGGGTCATGAAGCCACGCTCCGCCATCGGCGCTAGCGGTGCTTGCCGGGCAGGGGCGTCACGCGATCATCCTCCGCCCGCCGCGGATCATGGTCCGGCGCGGGGGCGGGCTGGCTCTCCACCGGCGCCTCGGTCTCGTCCACAGCCGCGCCCCCGGCCGCAGGCGGGGCGTCGCGCGTCTGCTCGATGTCGCGCATCGCCGACAGCGCCGCGCGCAGCTCACCCAGGGTGATCGTGTTCTCCACCGCCGCGCCTTCGCGCCCGCCGCGGATCGCTCCTTGCGTCACCGCGACGATGAAGACCAGCACGGCGGGCAGCAGGTCGATGGCGATGGCGCCGGCCCAGGAGGGCACGAAGTTGCGGGCATAGAGGATCACCGCGTCGGCGGCCGAGATCGGCGTGTAGCTGACCTCGGTGGGCGGCTGCATGGCGATCACCTCTTGCGCCGCGCCTTCCAGCGTCGCCGCCCGCTGCGCCAGCACTTCGAGCACCGAGGTGATGGTGGCGGTCTGCGCGCTGCGGTTCGCCTCGGTCGAGGCGTCGAGCTCGGGCAGGACGACCGAGGCCGAGAGGTCCTTGGCCGCGCGCTGCACCAGCGGCGCCACCGAGAGCTGGCGAAGCTGCGCGATGAGCCCGGCCAGCCGCACCGCCGACTCGGAGAACTCGACCGAGCGCGCCTCGACCGGCCCGGGCTCCACCGTGAGTGCGCGCATCCGGCTGAGGATCGCGTTGCCCTCGGCGAAGGCCTGCTCGATCCGGGGGGATTGGGCGGCGATCTGGCTTTCCAGCCCCTCGAGTTCCTCGGCCTTCTGGCGCAGCACCCGGAACACCGCCCCGCGCCCGGCAAGGCCCGAGAGCGAGCCCGCCGCCTCCTGCTCCGACAGGTCCTCGAAGCTTTGGCGCACGCGGGCCACGTCCCGCTCCAGCCCCTGGGCGGAAAGCGCGATCTCGTGCGAGCGTTCCAGCGAATCCTGGTATTCCTGCACCGTCTCGGCCAGGTGCTGCTCGACCGCGGCGGCGCCGGCCAGGGCGGCGGCGTTCAGCCAGGAGGACATGGCGACGATCGCCATGCAGCCCAGCCCCATCGCGCCCAGCAGCCCGGTGCGGGCCCGCGCGCTTCGCACCGCCGGGAAGAGGCGCATCATGTAGGACCAGAAGACGAAGATGCCGACCGAGACCGCGACCGAATACGCAATGGCGGCAAAGGCGGACATCACCCCGTCATCGTCCAGCAGCGACTGCACGCCGAGATAGGTGTAGATCCCCGACGCCACGGCCAGGATGCCGAGGGCGGGTCCGGTGAAGCTGTCGAGCCATCCCAGGTGGCCCTCCAACTCGCGGGCGTAACGGGCGCCGCGCGCCTCGGATTCGGTCATGCTGTTCCTGTCGGCCATGTCGCTCCCTGCCGGCGCCCCGGTTGCGAAAGTAGATATGCCATCGCGCCCGGAATGCCAGTATGTTACGCAGCCCCTGCAAGAAATTGCGGCAGCGGGTGGAAAGTGCTGCTTCGTCGCGGCGTGGCAACTTGATGCCCGAGTCATGTTCGGCTGAAATCGGATTCATGTTGCAGATGCTCCAGCCCGGCCAGCTCATCGCCCGCGGGACCTGTCGACTTCTTTCGGCGCAAGGTTTTGCATCCGTTGAAGAATTCGTGCCCACGAGGGGCCTGCGCGTGGATGTCATGGCCCTCGGCCCGAAGGGCGAGCTGTGGGTGGTGGAATGCAAGTCCTCGCGCGCCGATTACCTCGCCGATTCGAAATGGCGCGGCTATCTCGACTGGTGCGACAGGTTCTTCTGGTCGGTCGGCCCCGACTTCCCCACCGAGCTGCTGCCCGAGGAAAGCGGCATCATCCTGGCCGACGGCTATGACGGGGAGGTCCTGCGCATGGGGCGCGAGACAAGGCTGCCGCCGGCGCGGCGCAAGGTGCTGATCCAGAAATTCGCCACCCATGCGGCGCGGCGCCTGCAGGACATGCGCGACCCGGATGCGCGGGGCTGGGGCTGAGCGCCTGACGGCGTCTGTGCCTGATCGCCACGCTGTGGGTGAGGGCGTCCTACCGCTTCTTGCGGGGTTTGCTGCCCTTCTGGGCGGCGGCCTGTGCGGCCTGGGCCGCGGCGCGGATCTCTTCCGCGATCTCCTCGGCCTCGTCGGGGGAGAAATCCATCGGGATTTCCTGCGCCCCGGCGGTCACGAAAAGCCGCACCATGCCGCCGTCGGTCGGCCCGATCTGGAGGTTGGCCTCGATGTCGCGTTCGTCGTTGATGCCCATGGTCCGGATCCTCAGCAGAAGCAGGCGGGGAGGTAGTGCCAAACCGCTTGCTTTGCAAGACGGGCCGTGCTGCCCTCTGCGCCATGGACCAGCCCGCCATCCGCCCCTTCACCCCGGCCGACGCCGAATGGATCGTGCGCCTGCACGCGGAACTCTACGCGGAGGAGGCCGGATTCGACGAAAGCTTCGGCGCGACGGTGGAGGGGATCCTGGCGGATTTCCTGGACCACCACGACCCCGGGACCGAGCGCGGTTTCGTCGCCGAAGAGGCCGGGACCGAGCTCGGGACGATCTTCTGCGTGCGCGAGGATGAGCGGACCGCCCGGCTGCGGCTATTCCTGCTGGACCCGGCGGCGCGGGGCAGGGGGCTGGGCCGCCGCCTGCTGCAGACCTGTCTCGATTTCGCGCGCGACGCGGGGTATCGGGCGATGGTGCTGTCCACCCATGAGAGCCACGAGGCGGCCTGCGCGCTCTACGCGGCAAACGGGTTTCGCTGCGTCCGGTCCTTCGCGGTGCGCCATTACGGCGTCGACCTGGTGGAACAGCATTGGCAGATCGACTTCGCGCCCGAGGGGGAAAGCGGCGGGACGGAAAATCCTTAATAAGGATTTTCGCAAAAACTTTTCATTGAAAAGTTTTGCGCCCGGCGGAGAGCGCGCCGCCCGATCCGAGGGCGATTGACCCTCCGCGGGCGATCTGCCATGCAAACGGGGTCGGAGACGCCGGGACGGAAGGCACATGAAGGTCATCATCTGTGGCGCGGGCCAGGTCGGCTGGCAGATCGCCCGACACCTCTCGCATGAAAAGAACGACGTGACGGTGGTGGACAGCAACCCCGATCTCGTCCGCCGCGCGACCGACACGCTCGACGTGCAGGGCATTGCCGGCTTCGCCTCCTATCCCGACGTGCTTACCCGGGCCGGGGCCTCGGACGCGGACATGATCATCGCCGCGACCCATTCGGACGAGGTCAACATGGTCACCTGCCAGGTGGCGCATTCGATCTTCGCCATCCCGCGCAAGGTCGCGCGTCTCAGGGCGCAAAGCTATCTCGACGCGATCTATTCCGATCTCTACCGCCGCGACCACATGCCGATCGATGTGGTGATCAGCCCCGAGCGCGAGGTGGCCGATGCCGCCATGCAGCGCCTCGCCTCGCCGCAAAGCTTCGACACGGAGACCTTCCTCGACGGCAAGGCGCAGCTCATCGGTCTGCACCTCGAGGATGAATGCCCGGTGGTGAACACGCCGCTGCGCCAGCTCACCGACCTGTTCTCGACCCTGCGCGCGGTGGTGGTGGGCGTGCGCCGCGACGGCACGCTCTTTGCGCCCGAGCCAGGCGATCAGCTCTTTGTCGGCGACGATTGCTACGTCTTCGTCCATAACGAGGACGTGGCCCGCACGCTGGAGATCTTCGGCAAGTCCGCCCGCAAGACCGAGCGGGTGGTCATCATCGGCGGCGGGAACGTAGGCCTCGCCGTGGCCCGCAAGCTGGAGACCGGGGCGCATCGCATCCGCACCAAGGTGATCGAGATGAACCGCCGGATCGCCGAGCGGGCGGCGGATGCGCTGGAACGGACCATCGTGCTCAACGGCGACGGGCTGGACGCCACGCTGCTGAACGAGGCCGGGGTGCAGCGCGCGGACGCGGTGCTCTGCGTCACCGACGACGATAAGACCAACATGCTGGCCGCCGTGCGCGCCAAGGCCGAGGGCAGCCCGATCGCCATCGCGCTGATCAACGATCCCACGCTGGTGCCGATGATGGGACCGCTGGGCATCGACGCCCATATCAACCCGCGCGCCACCACCGTCAGCTCGATCCTGCGCCACATTCGCCACGGGCGGGTGCGCGGCGTCTATTCCATCGGCGATGCCGAGGCCGAGCTGATCGAGGCCGAGGTGCTGTCCACCTCGCCCATGACCGGCCAGCGGGTGCGCGACATCGACTTCCCCGAGGGCGTGCTGGTGGGCGCGGTGATGAAGGACGGCAAGGTGATCAAGCCCACGGGCCACACCCGGATCGAGGAGGGCGATGTTGTGGCGATCTTCGCGATGACCAAGGACGTGCCGGAAGTGGAGCGGCTGCTGCAGGTCTCCATCGACTTCTTCTGAGCGATGGAGCGTCTTTTTCTCCGCCTGCCTCTGTTCCTGGTCCTTGCGGGGATATTCGCGCTGGCCATGTACCTGCCTGCCGGCATGGCGCTGGCGCAGGAGGAATTCCGCACCGCGCGCAGCTTCTTCTACTCGGCCACCCTGCTGCTGATCCTGCTGACGCTGATCGCCATCGCGCAATCCAACCGCCAGCACCGGGAAAGCGGCCTGCGTCAGCTGCTTGCCCTGCTCGGCGCCTTCACGGCGCTGCCGGTCCTGCTGGCGGTGCCGCTGCACGACTCGCTGCGGGGGACCTCGTTCCTCGACGCCTACATGGAGATGGTCAGCTCGATCACCACCACGGGCCTGCCGCTTTTCGATCCGGAGGCGCTGATCCGGCCGCTGCACCTCTGGCGCGGGCTCGTGGGCTGGATGGGCGGCTTCCTGATGTGGGTGGCGGCGGCGGCGATCCTGGCCCCGCTGAACCTCGGCGGGTTCGAAGTGACCGCCACCGCCGAGCCGGGTCAGGAGATTACCCGCCATTCCCAGATCGCCGCCCGGCGCGACGCGACCGCGCACCGGCTGCGCCGCACCACCTTTCAGCTGTTCCCGATCTATACCGGGCTGACCGGGGCGCTGTGGCTGTGCCTGCTGGTCACCGGCGGCGATCCGTTCGTGTCGATCGTCCACGCGATGTCGGTCATGGCGACCAGCGGGATTTCCCCGATCGGCGGGCTGGAATACAGCGCCACCGGCGTGGCCGGGGAGATGCTGGTCTTCCTGTTCCTGTTCTTCGCCCTGTCGCGGCTGACCTTTTCCTCGGACACCGTGGCGACGCGGCGCACCGGGCTCTATTTCGATCCGGAATTCCGCATCGGCATCATCCTGGTGATCGGCGTCCCGCTGCTGCTGTTCTTCCGCCACTGGCTGGGCGCCTACGAGTTCGACGAACAGCAGAACCTGGTGGCCGGGCTGCACGCGCTCTGGGGCGGGATGTTCACCGTGCTGTCCTTCCTCTCCACCACCGGGTTCGAAAGCGTGGACTGGCAGGCGGCGCGGGGCTGGTCGGGGCTGGACACGCCCGGGCTGATCCTGCTGGGCCTGTCGCTGGTCGGCGGGGGCGTCGCCACCACGGCGGGCGGGGTCAAGCTGCTGCGGGTCTACGCGCTTTACCTCAACGGCATGCGCGAGATCGAGCGGCTGGTCCATCCCTCCTCGGTCGGGCGGGCCTCGGCCGGGTCGCGGCGGCTGCGGCGGCAGGGGGCCTTCGTGGCCTGGATCTTCTTCATGCTCTACGCGCTCACGCTGACGCTGATCACCGTCATCCTGGCCGGCCTGGGCAGCGACCTCGAAAGCTCCGTCGTGCTGTCGATCTCGACCCTGTCGACCACCGGGCCGCTGGTCTCGGCCGCGCCCGAGGCACCGATCCACCTGGCGGAAATGAACAATGCCTCCAAGCTGGTGCTCTGCGCCGCCATGGCGCTCGGTCGGCTGGAGATGCTGGCCATCATCGCGCTCTTCACCACGGATCTGTGGCGCGAATAGGGCGGGTGGTGCATGCAAGCCGTCGCCCGCCCTGAATCGCGCGCAGAGATCTCATTTGGGGGTTTCATCTCATCCTGTCACCATACATACTTGCGCGAAGGGACAGGGACCGACCGCGGAACCCAAGAAAGAACAAAGGCATTTTAGAAAAATGGCAGCGGATAGACAGAATCTTCAGGACGCATTCCTCAATCACGTGCGGAAGACAAAGGTTCCGGTAACGGTCTTCCTGATCAACGGCGTGAAATTGCAGGGCGTCATCACCTGGTTCGACAATTTCTGCGTTCTTCTGCGCCGTGACGGGCAATCGCAGCTCGTCTACAAGCACGCGATCTCGACGATCATGCCCGCGCAGCCGATCAACCTCTACGAGGGCGAAGACAACTCTTGACGGAGACCGGAAGGGACGCCACCCGCGCCTGGGTGCTGCACCCCGACATCAAGTCCGACAGCCAGCGCCGCGCCCCCGCGCCGGCCCTGGAAGAGGCCGTGTCGCTGGCCCTCGCCCTGCCGCATCTCGTCGTGGTGGGGTCCGAAGTCGTGCCACTGCGCGATCCGAATCCCCCCATGCTGTTCGGCTCCGGCAAGGTCGAGGAGCTCAAGGAACGCCTGTCCGAGGCCGAGGTGGAGCTGGTGCTGGTCGACGGCCCCGTCACCCCGGTGCAGCAGCGCAACCTCGAGAAGAAGTGGGGCGTCAAGGTGCTGGACCGCACCGGCCTGATCCTCGAGATCTTTTCCGACCGCGCCGCGACCCGCGAGGGCGTGCTGCAGGTGGAGATGGCGCATCTCAACTACCAGCGCACGCGGCTCGTTCGCGCCTGGACCCACCTTGAGCGGCAGCGCGGCGGGCTTGGCTTCGTCGGCGGCCCCGGCGAGACGCAGATCGAGGCCGACCGCCGCGCCATCGACGAACAGCTCGTCCGCCTGCGCCGCCAGCTGGAAAAGGTGGTCAAGACCCGCAAGCTGCACCGCGAGGCGCGCGCCAAGGTGCCGTACCCGATCGTAGCACTTGTGGGCTACACGAATGCCGGCAAATCCAGCCTGTTCAACCGCCTGACCGGGGCGGAGGTCATGGCCAAGGACATGCTGTTTGCCACGCTCGACCCGACCATGCGGGCGGTGCGTCTGGAAAACGGGCTTGAGGTCATCCTGTCGGACACGGTGGGCTTCATCTCCGACCTGCCGACCGAACTGGTCGCCGCCTTCCGCGCCACGCTCGAGGAGGTGCTGGAGGCCGACCTGATCCTGCATGTGCGCGACATTTCCCACGCCGAGAGCGAAGAGCAGGCCGAAGATGTCGAGGCCATTCTGGATTCGCTCGGCGTCAAGGAAGAGACGCCGCAGATCGAGGTCTGGAACAAGATCGACCTCGTGGAGCCCGACCTGGCCCAGGACATGCGCCTGCGCGCCTCGCGCGAGGAGGACGTGCTGACCGTTTCCGCGCTGACGGGCGAGGGGATGCCGGCGCTGCTGGACCGGGTCAAGGAACGGCTGAGCGGGGCGACCCGACGCGCGCTGTTGGACCTGCCCTTCGAGGAAGGCAAGCGCCGCGCCTGGCTGCATGAACAGGGTGTCGTCGCCGAAGAGCGGCAGGACGAAGCGGGCTTTCACATCCTCGTCGACTGGACCCCCCGTCAGGAAAAACGCTACCGCGAGATGTGAGCGGCCCGCGCCGCTTGGCGCCCTTGGAACGTCGGTGCGAAGATGCCTCGGGAGGAGGGGCCGACTGGCCTGTCCGGTGTGTCTTGATGGTCCGGCGTGCTGACCAGCGGTCCCGGTAAGTAATCCACGCACATCCGAGCCAACCCGCCCGAACCGCCCAGCAGCGCGCGGACGGGCGGCTCGCCGGGTCCGGGACGCGGCGTCTCAGACCCCCCGCGTCACCCCGCCGTCGATCCGCCAGTTCTGCCCGGTGATGTAGCTCGCCTCGTCCGAGGCCAGCCAGGCGATCATCCCGGCGACCTCCTCGGCCGTGCCGGCGCGGCCCAGCGGCACTGTGCGCACCCGCTCCTCGCCCTGCGGCCGGCTGTCGATATAGCCCGGCATGACGTTGTTCATGCGAATGTTGTCCGGCCCGTAGCGATCCGCGAAAAGCTTGGTGAAACTGCCCAAAGCCGCACGGATCGCGCTCGAGGTGGGAAAGCGCAGGTCGGGCTCGTAGGCGGCATAGGTGGAGATGTTGACGAACGCACCGCCCCCCTGCGCCGCCATGATCGGCGTGACCAGCCGCGCCATGCGCACCACGTTCAGGTAATAGGCGTCGAGCGCGCGGTGCCAGTCCTCGTCGGTCAGCTCCAGCAGCTCGCCCTTGGGCGCGTCGGCGGCGGAGTTCACCACCACGTCGATCCGGCCCCATGCGTCCATCGCGGCCTGGACGAAACGCTCCAGGTCCGCGGGCTCGAAATAGGAGCCGGTGACGCCGATCCCGCCCAGCTCCTGCGCCAGCGCCTCGCCCCGTCCCGAGGAGGACAGGATCGCCACCTTGGCCCCGTCGGCGGCCAGCCGTTTCGCCGCCTCCGCGCCCATCCCCGCGCCGCCGGCCACGATCAGGGCCACCTTGCCGTCCATCCTGCTCATTCGTCCTCTCCTTCTTCGGTCTTCTCCGGCGCGCCCAGGTCTCCCTCGGCAAAGGCGATGTCGCGGTAGCTGACCTGCGCCTCGGCCGTGGTCGCACCCCGCATCATCCCGAAGGCCAGCGCGAAGCCGCCCTCGAATTCCGTCCCGTCGCCCTGCGCCTCGGCCATCAGCTCTCCGTCGAGATAGGCACGGTACCAGCCGTCGCCGTAGGTCTCCGGATGCATGACCAGCCGCAGCCGGTGCCAGTCGTCCAGCGGACCCCGCATCACCGCCACCTGGTCCACCGCGCCCCCGGCATTGAGCCGGAGCGAGCCGGGAAAGGCATCCAGCGTCGCCGCCCCCTCGTAGCCCAGCCGGACCAGCCGCAGCACGCTGCCCGCCTCCGGCCCCGACACCTTCAGCGAGACGTCCAGCGTGTAGGTCCGCCCGGCGGAAAAGCCCTGGCTCACCAGCTCGGCCCGCTGCTGGTCGAGGTTCAGGTTGCGGCCCAGGGTGAAGATGTCGCTGCGGTCCCGGTACTCGCTGCGGTCATAATCCTGCGGGCCGAGCGTCATGGTGAAACCGGTCGGATCATCCTCGGACCGCTGGTAGGTGCCCGGGCTGGGGAAATCGCCCTCGGGCACGTGGAGGTCCAGCCCCTCCGCCTCGGGCATCGGGCCGCCCTCGAACCCCGCGAGCAGGATCAGAACCGGGTCCGCCGGGCCGGTGCCGAGCGCGAAATCCCGGCGGTCGAGGAAGGCGTCGAGCGCGGCGCGGGTGCGGGGCCCCATGGCGCCGTCCACCGGCCCGGCCTCCAGCCCCAGGCGATTGAGCAGGCGCTGCGCCTCGGCCACCCGCTCCTCCGCCGCCAGCGGGGTGGCGAGGACGAGCAGGGGAAGCAGCCAGCGCAGCACGCCCTATTCCTCCTCGGGCGGCAGCAGGTGCGTCACCCCCACGGCGGCAGCCCGCGCGAGATCGGTGTCGAGCGACATCGGGATGTATTCCCCCCGCCGCCAGAGCTGGCCCATGTCGTCGTAATGGCGTGACAGGAAATGGCCCGACTGGCCCGTCGAGATCACGAAGACCGAGCTGTCGGGATCCGCGAAATCGTAGACCCCGCGATAGGCCGCGCCATGGACGTTCTGGAACGGGTTCGGCCCGGTGCCGGAGGTCCGCCCGCGCATCAGGGTGTTGTCCCCGCCGCTGGTGGATTGCCGGATGTTGACGAAGTAGCGCAGCACCGGCACCTCGCCCAGCACCGGGTGATCGTGGGTCGCCTGGTGCGCATCCCCCCAGCGGAGCGATTCCAGGTCGCGGCCGAAATTCTCGGTGATCCAGATCAGCGCATCGTCCAGCGCCATGCGGGAGATGTCGGTGCAGGTCTCCTTCGGCGCCGATTGCTTCACGTCGCACCAGGCGGCGGCGCCGTCCACGTCGCGGAACACCCGCTCCACGAAAAGCGGCTCCAGATGGACATATTCGTCCGCCAGCGGCCCCAGCTCGTCGCGGATGAGGCGGTCCTGCAGGGCGCGCATCCAGGCGGCGTAGATCAGCGGCTCGGGCATGTGCTCGTTCATCTCGCCGTTCCAGTCGGCCAGCAGGGCCAGCGCGCGCTGGCGCAGCCGTTCGGGCGTGCCGTCCTCTGCCGCCTCGCCGGTGAACCACAGGTCCGCGCCCACCAGCGGCAGCAGCGAGCGGGCGGTGAAGCTGACCGTGTCGAGCTGCGCCTCGATAAAGCTGTCGCGGGTATGCACCTCGCGCGATTGCATGAGCCGCTGCCAGCGCTGGATCCGCTGGCTGTCGCCCCATTCGTAGGAGACGTGCAGCGGGAAGGGCCGGTCGACGATCTTGTTGTTGGTATTGCCGACGATGCCGCCCGGGGGGCTGATGAATTCCGGGTTGGCGGCATAGGGCGAATAGCCCTGCCACAGGTTCTCCGCCTCCGAGCCGAGCGCGGGCATGCGGCCCTTGCTCTGGTGGTCGGCGTCGCGGCGCGGCATGGCGCCGATCATCTTGAGCGCGATGCGGTCGCGATCCACCAGCGTCAGGTTCTGCGAGGGCGCCACGAACAGCTCGCCGGCCTGGATCGCCTCCGAGATGTCCTGCGCCTGCATCAGGCGGAAGGCGGCGGTGTAGCTCGTGTCGTCGTCGGTCAGCGCGGTCCATTCCAGCGCCGCGACGTGGCCCGGCGGGGTCACCTCGGCGAGGTTCCAGCGGGTGCCGGGCAGGATCGGGCCGTTCTCGGTGTCGCGCAGGGTGATGGTGACCGGCTGCGCATCCTTGACCTCGATGATGGAGCGGCGGGTGTCGAAGCGTTTCCAGCCGTCGGGGGAGCGGTATTGCTCCGGGTCGTCGGGGTTCAGCTCTTCGATCAGCAGGTCCTGGTCGTCCATGTAGGACGAGGTCAGCCCCCAGCCCAGGTGCGACGACCGGCCCGACAGGATCACCGGAAGCCCCGGGATCGTCGCACCGATCACCCCGCCCGAGGCGAGCTCCAGCCGCGCGAGGTACCAGATGGCCGGCGCGGTGAAGCCCAGATGCGGATCGTTGGCCAGCAGGGTGCCGCCCGCCGCCGACCGCGAGGGCGCGGCCGCCCAGGCGTTGGAGGCACCCTCCATCCCCGGGGCCGGCACCGGGTCCAGCGGGTCGCGCGCCTGCGGCGGCGAGAGCTGCGCCTTGCGGGTCAGCCCCTCCATGCCGGGCACGAGCGAGGCGTAGGAGGGCAGGGCGGCGATCCCCGCGCCGGGCGTGTCGGGCAGGATGTCGTGCAGCCGCTCCTCCTCGTCGAGGGCGAGAGAGGTGCGCGCGCGCAGCACCTCCTCCTGCAGATGACCGGCCAGTTGCAGCGCCATCAGCTTGATGATGGCGAGGGAATCCGCGGGCTGCCACGGGGCCATGGGCGCGCTGAACAGGAACATCTCGGGCGCGCCGCGGCCGTGGCTGCCGGAATTGATCTCGGCCAGCCGGGCATTCACGCCCGCGGCATAGGCCTCCAGCGCGGCGCGGGCCTCGGGGCTCTGCGCCTCGACCGAGCGGCGGGCATGGCCATAGAGGTCAAGCCGGCGCAGCAGCTTGTCGATCTCCACCGTGCGGGTGCCGAAGACTTCGGACATGCGGCCCTGGACGGTCCGGCGCAGCGTCACCATCTGCCACAGCCGGTCCTGCGCATGGGCATAGCCCAGCCCGAAATAGACGCCCTCGTCCGCCTCGGAGAAGATATGCGGCACGTCGGCATGATCGCGCACGATCTCCACCGGCATGTCCAGCCCCTCGGCGCGCAGGGTCTTGTCGTATTCCGGCAGCGAGCGGGAGGCGAGGTACCAGACACCGATCACCGTCAGCACGGCGAGAACCACGAGAGCCCCCGCCAGACGCAGAAGCCATCGGAAGATCAGGGCCATGTTTGCTTTTCCTTTGCCGCGCGAGACTCTAGGGTCGTCGCAGAGAGTTGGCATTTTGGCAAGATCCGCGAGGCGAAAGCAAATGGCGAAAGTGGCGTTCCTGGGGCTCGGCGTGATGGGCTTTCCGATGGCAGGCCATCTGAAGGAGGCGGGCCACGAGGTGACGGTCTACAACCGGACCGCCGCCAAATCCGCCGCCTGGGTCGAGAAATTCGGCGGCAAGAGCGCCGAGACCCCGCGCGAGGCCGCCCGGGGCGCGGATTTCGTCATGGCCTGCGTGGGCAACGACGACGACCTGCGCTCGGTCTGCCTGGGCGATGACGGGGCCTTTGCGGACATGCAGGCGGGCGCGGTCTTCGTCGATCACACCACCGTCAGCCCGCGGGTCACGCGCGAGCTTTACGCTGCGGCGAACGAGGCACAGGTGAGCTTTGTCGACGCGCCGATCTCGGGCGGCCAGGCGGGGGCCGAGAACGGCAAGCTGTCGGTCATGTGCGGCGGCGACCAGGGGGCCTATGACCGGGCCGAGCCGGTGATCGCCGCCTACGCCAAGATCTGCCGCCGCATCGGCGAGTCCGGCGCCGGCCAGATGACCAAGGCCGCCAACCAGATCGCCATCGCGGGGCTCGTCCAGGGCCTGAGCGAGGCGCTGCATTTCGCAGAGAAGTCGGGCCTCGACGGCCGCGCGGTGGTCGAGGTGATCTCGCAGGGCGCCGCCGGCTCCTGGCAGATGGAGAACCGGCACGAGACGATGCTCGACGACCAGTTCGAGCATGGCTTCGCCGTCGACTGGATGCGCAAGGACCTCGCCATCTGTCTGGACGCGGCCAACGAGTCGGGGGCAAGCCTGCCGGTCACCGCGCTGGTCGACCAGTTCTACAAGGACGTCCAGAAGATGGGTGGCGGTCGCTGGGACACATCGAGCCTGATCAAGCGGCTGCGCGCCATGGGCTGACGGCTCAGCCGCCCAGCCACCAGAGCAGCAGGAGCGCGGCGAAAAGCACCGCGTGCAACCCGTCGATCAGCGGCCAGCGCCGCCCCGGCAGCACCGCAGACAGCCAAAGCGGCAGCGAGGCCAAGAGCGGCAGGGCAAGCCCCGCGCCCGCATTGCCGAGTGCCAGTGACGAGCGGTAGACCGGCCCCTGGTAGAGGCCGAGGACGGAGGGGCCGAGCTGGGCCGCGACGCCGACGGCGGCGATAAGCAGCGCGGCGATAGCGGCCAGCCGGGCGGCGCCATGGGCGGCCACGCTCCGGACAAGGGCCAGGACGACCAGCGCTTCGAGGTAGACGAACTTCTTCAGGACCAGGAAGGCCAGCACTTCGGGCGGCGGTTCAAGAAGGCTTTGCATCACTCTGGAATCCCGGCATTTTCGCTCCGGCCAAACGCTGCGGGGGCGGTTCCGTTCCCGCCCGGTTCAGCGGATGGCGGCAATCGGCCCATCGGCCCGGCCATGGATGAACTGGTCGACGTAAGCATCGCCGCTGTCGTCCATTTTCTCCACCGGACCGGTCCACTTGATCACCCCGTCATGCAGCATCGCCACGTTGTCGGCGATGGCCCGGACGGAGGACATGTCATGGGTGATGGTGACGGCGGTGGCGCCCATCTCGGTCACGATCTCGCGGATCAGGTCGTTGATGACGCCGGCCATGATCGGGTCGAGGCCCGTGGTGGGCTCGTCGAAGAAGATGATCTCGGGCTCGGCGGCGATGGCGCGGGCCAGCCCCACGCGTTTCTGCATCCCGCCGGACAACTCTGCCGGCAGCTTGTCCGCCACGTCCGGCCCCAGCCCGACGCGGCGCAGCTTTGCCACCGCGATCTCGCGCGCCTCGGCCTTGGGCCGCTTGAGCGAGCCGCGCATCAGGCGGAAGGCCACGTTCTGCCAAACCGGTAGGGAATCGAACAAGGCCCCGCCCTGGAACAGCATCCCGAACCGCGCGAGGAAGGCATCGCGGTCGCTTCGGGTCACGTCCTCTCCGGCCACGCGGATCGTGCCGCTGTCGGGGCTCACGAGGCCCAGGATGCATTTCAGCAGCACCGACTTGCCGGTCCCCGACCCGCCGATCACCACCATGGAGGTCCCTTTCGGCACCTCGAGCGTCACGCCGCGCAGGACGTGCTGCGCGCCAAAGCTCTTGTGGATGTTCTCGAGCGTGATCATGAGGAGAAGAAGAGCTCCGTCAGCAGGTAGTTGGCGGCGAGGATCATCACCGAGGCGGCGACCACGGCGGATTTCGTCGCCCGGCCCACACCCTGAGCGCCGCGATCCGACTGCATCCCGTAGAAGCAGCCCGCCAGTGCCACGATGAAGCCGAAGGCCGCGCCCTTCAGCAGGCCCGAGGCAATGTCCCAGAATTCCAGGAAATCCACCGTGTTCTTGAGGTAGGTCGCGGCGTTGAAGTCGAGCCGCGACACGCCCACGATCCAGCCCCCCGCGATGCCGATGGAATCGCCCACCGCGACCAGGATCGGGACCGCCAGCGTGGCGGCCAGCAGCCGGGGCAGGGTCAGGTATTTCATCGGGTTGGTGGACAGCGTCGTGAGCGCGTCGATCTGCTCGGTCACCTTCATCGTGCCGATCTCGGCCGCGATGGAGGAGGCGACGCGCGCCGCCACCATCAGCCCGCCCAGCACCGGGCCCAGCTCGCGCGCCATGCCGATGGCGACGATGGAGGGCACCACCGCCTCGGCCGAGAAACGCGCGCCGCCGGCATAGATCTGCAGCGCCAGCGCGCCGCCGGTGAAGAAGGCGGTGAGGCCCACGACGGGCAGCGACAGCCAGCCGATCTGCCACAGGGCCTGGCCGAATTCGCGGAAATAGAAGGGCGGGCGAAACAGGTGGCTCACCCCCTCCAGCGCGAACAGCACGAGCCGGCCGATCAGGGCCAGCGTGGCGATCACCGGCCGCCCGATCGCGGCAAGGGGGGCGGTCAGCGCCGTCATCCGCCGCGATACCGCCGGTGATAGCGCTGGCCAAGGCCGGTCAGGATCTCGTAACCGATGGTGCCGGCATTGTCGGCCAGCACGTCCACCCCCTGTCCGGGGCCCAGCAGCTGCAGCGTCTCGGGGACCTCGGCAAGCTCCGTCACCTCGACCCCGATCAGGTCCATGGAGATGCGGCCGCGGATCGGGCAAGGCACGTCCTCGGCGAACAGCACCGTCTTCGGCCCCATGATGCGGTGAATCCCGTCGGCATAGCCCGCCGCCACCGTGGCGATCCGCGCCGGGCGCTCGGCGGTCCAGGTATTGCCGTAGCCCACGGTCTCGCCCGGCTCCACGTCGCGGATCTGGATGACGGGAATGTCGAGCTGCACCACCGGGGCCGCGTTCAGGAAGGGCCGCGCGCCATAGAGCCCGATGCCGGGCCGCGTCACGTCGAAATGATAGGCCGGCCCCAGCAGCACGCCCCCCGTCGCGGCGAGCGAGCGCGGCACGTCCAGCCCGTCGGTCATCTCGCGGAAGGCGCGCAGTTGCTGCGGGTTCATGCCGTGCTCGGGCTCGTCCGCGCAGGCCAGGTGCGACATGATCAGCGTCGGGTTCTGCTCCATGGCGATGTCGCGCAGGGCGGCCCATTCCGCGGGCTCCATCCCCAGCCGGTTCATCCCGGAATCGAGCTGGATGCCGAAGGGCCGGCCGGGCAGGGCCTCCACGTGGCGCAGCATCTGGTCGATGGAATTGATCATCGGCACCAGGTCGCAATCGCCGATCATGTCGGTGTCGCCCGGCATGTGGCCGGAAAAGACGCTGATCTCGGGGCCGGGGCCGAGTTCTGCCCGCAGCGCCGCGCCCTCCTCGGCCAGCGCCACGAAGAAGCGGCGCGCGCCCGCCCGCGCCAGCGCCCGGCCGACGCGCGGCGCGCCGAGCCCGTAGCCGTCCGCCTTGACCACCGCGGCGGTCTCGGTTGCGGTCTTTGCGTCCAGCGCCCGCCAGTTTGCGGTCAGCGCGTCAAGATCGATGGAAAGGGTCGCCTGTGCCATGGGCCGTTTCATGACATGGAGGGCCGGGAGGTCAAGAGGGATCCGCCCCTCCCGCGGGGATGCGCGCATCGCGTGGCGGCCGGGCGGCGCAATGGGCAGCGGAGGGTGAAGACGCGGGCAGGCCACGGGCCGGGGGCGACCGGAGGTGAGGCCGCGCCGTTCAGGGCTCGCGGTAGATGTAGCGGTTGGAATCCCACAATTCCTCGCCCACGAGGCAATTGTAGGGCTCCGGTTCCTCCGCCTGGGCCCGGATCACCCGGGCGGGGGGTGCGAGGCCGGCGATCTCCAGCACCAGCTTGCGGCGAACGGTATCGGAAAAGGCCTGCCAGTCGGTCACCGGCATGACGAAGGCGCCCGCCCCGCCGATGACGCAATCGCGGTAATAGAGGTCGAGGTCGTCGATGCTCCAGCGGGTGCTGAACTCGTCCCGGGTCATCAGCGGGATGCCGTTGATCACGATCCCTGCTGCCAGTACCTCGTCCCGGGCGGCCTCGATCGGCGGACCCATGTTGTTCGGCCCGTCGCCCGACACGTCGATCACCCGGCGCATCCCGGCAAAGTCGTTGGCCTCGATCGACCGCGCGGCGCTCAGCAACACGGCGGAGATCGAGGTGCGGCGCATGGACGGGGCGAAGCGCGCGCCGATCCGTCCTGCCACCCGCTCGGCATCCTGGCGGCTGCGCAGCAGCGTCCACGGCACCACCACGCTCTGGCTGTCGGCGCCGGCCCATTCCACGTAGGTGATCGCGATGCGCCCCAGCAGGCCGTTCGCCACGGCGGAGAGTACGGCGTCGCTGGTCAGCGCCTCGGCATAGCCCCGGCGCTGGATCTCGAGCTCGAAGGGCTCCATGGAGCGCGAGACGTCGACGGCGATGAACAGCTCCACGTCGACCTCGGTCGGCGCCTCCCGCGTCTCCTGCGCCCGCAGGGGCGAGGCGGCGGCAAGCAGACAGAGGAGGAGGCCAAGCGCACGCATGGCGTCAATAGCGCCAGAGCGGCGTTCGGCTGTCCAATCACAAACAGCGGAAGGCCGGGCCGCGGGCCTGCACGGCGCAGGCGCCGCCGAATCGCGCGGCGCTCAGCCGGGATGCGCGACCGAGTGCCACCAAATGCGCACCTCCTGGGCCAGACCGTCGGGGGCCAGCCGGGCCTGCAGCATCCCGTCCAGTTCCATGCGCGGCAGGGGATCGCCGGGGCTGAGATGCGGGACGCCGGTGCCGGTGGACCTGGCCCAGATCTCGAAGAGTTCGGGCGACGAGACATGGTAGCTCACGTTCCAGTGCCCGAGGCCGCCCTCTTGGGTCTCGGCCAAAACGCGGGTGCGGATCGAGATGTCTTCCTGCAGCTTGATCCGGTCCCAGTAGGCGGCCAGCTCCTCGGGCCCGGTCTGCACCTGGAAGGGCGTGTTCCAGTAGCGCCCGGCGCGGGTGAAGAGCGCCGCGAAGCCGGGCGAATCCTGCGTCTCCCAGACCCGGGCATAGGCGGCCATGAAATCGTGGATCGACATGGGCCTTCTCCTTCCCGCGCGCCGGGCGCCGCTCAGAACTCCTCGCCCGCGCCCTGCTGCCAGGGTTTGACGAGGTTGCCGAAGCGCGTGAACCGTCCCTCGAAGCTCAGGTCGACGGAGCCGATGGGCCCGTGCCGCTGCTTGCCGATGATCACCTCGGCACGGCCGTGCAGCCGTTCCATCCGCTCCTGCCAGGCGGCCATCTCGTCCAGCTTGTCGTCCGAGGGTTTCTCGCGCTCGACGTAATATTCCTCGCGGAAGACGAACATCACCACGTCGGCATCCTGCTCGATGGAGCCCGATTCCCGCAGGTCCGACAGCTGCGGCCGCTTGTCGTCGCGGCTTTCCACCTGCCGCGAGAGCTGCGACAGCGCCATGACGGGGATGTCGAGCTCCTTGGCGATGGCCTTGAGGCCCATGGAGATCTCGGCGATCTCGTTGACCCGGCTGTCGCCCTTGCCGGTCCCGCGGACGAGCTGCAGGTAGTCGACGATCAGCAGGTCCAGCCCGTGGGTCCGCTTGAGCCGCCGCGCGCGGGCGGCAAGCTGCGCGATGGGCAGGGCCGGCGTGTCGTCGATGAAGAGCGGGCAGGCCTCGAGCTCCTTCGCGGCTTCGACGAAGCGGCGGAACTCGGCCTCGGTCATGTCGCCGCGGCGGATCTGCTCGGACGGCACCTCGGCCGCCTCGGACAGAACCCGGGCGGCCAGCTGTTCGGCCGACATCTCGAGCGAGTAGAAACCCACCACGCCGCCGTTCACCGCGCCCTCGGTGCCGTCATGCAGCGTGCCGCGCTTGTAGGCCTTGGCGACGTTGAAGGCGATGTTGGTGGCGAGCGAGGTCTTCCCCATGGACGGCCGGCCCGCGAGGATCAGCAGGTCCGACTTGTGCAGCCCGCCCAGTTTCTTGTCGAGGTCGACCAGACCCGTGGACACGCCGGCGAGGCCCCCGTCGCGCTGGTAGGCGGCGTTGGCGACGTTCACCGCGTCGGTCACCGCGCGCAGGAAGGACTGGAAGCCCGATTCCGCCTGACCCTGCTCGGCCATCTTGTAGAGCCGCTGCTCCGCCTCGATGATCTGCTCGCGCGGCTCGTTCGCCACGTCCACCTTGGCCGCCTTGGCCGAGATGTCGCGCCCGAGCGCGATCAGGTCCCGCCGCACGGCGAGGTCGTAGATCATCTGCGCGTAGTCGCGCACCGCGAAGGCCGAGACCGCCGCGCCCGCCAGCCGGGCGAGGTAGGCCGGGCCGCCCAGCTCCTTCAGACCCTCGTCATCTTCCATGAACGCCTTGAGCGTCACCGGGGAGGCGAGGTTGTTCTTGGCGATCCGGGCCGCCGCGATCTCGTAGATGCGTTGGTGCACCGGTTCGTAGAAGTGATGCGCCCCGATGATGGAGGCGATGCGGTCATAGACGTCGTTGTTGGTGAGGATCGCGCCCAGGAGCTGCTGCTCCGCCTCGATCGAGTGGGGCATCGTGTCGGGGGATTGCACCTCGGTCCCGGCGGCGGCGCCGGTGGGATTGAAGGCTGTGATCTCGTTCATGCTCGGCTGCCTCGTCGTTCTGAGCCGCGGAGATGCCCCGAAACACGCCCCGAGGGCAAATGGGACAAGTCTGTGGGCGGTTCTGTGGGCATTTCACCGGTTCGGCCCGATCACCCGCGACCTGCCGTGATATGTTGTTGGGTCTGCCTGCTTCCGCCCCATATCTAGACCGGGCCGCGATTCGGAACAATCACCGATCCGATTTGTCCCCAGGGCGTCCACAGGCAAAGAAATGTGTTTGCCCACAGATTCGGCGCGTTATCCCGAACCTGTCCACAGGTACCGCCCTACAGACGGCAAGCCGCCGCCGCCGGGGCAGGCCGATCAGCGCCTGTTCGCTTCCTGCCAGTCGCGGGGCGCGGTGAGGAAGGCCTCGACCTCGGTCAGGGTTGCGCCGTCGAAGGCGCCACTGCGCTTGGCCTCGTCCAGCACGTCCCACCAGGTGCAGAGGTGGTGCAGCTTCACGCCGTGTTCGCCAAGCGTCTCCTCCGTGCCGGGGAAGATGCCGTAATAGAAGATCACCGCCGTATGCGCACAGCTCGCCCCGGTCTCGCGGATCGCGTCCACGAAGCTGAGCTTGGAGCCGCCATCGGTCGTCAGGTCCTCCACCAGCAGGACGCGCTGGCCCTCGGACATCTCGCCCTCGATCCGGGCGTTGCGGCCGTAGCCCTTGGGCTTCTTGCGGACATAGGTCATCGGCAGCGCCATGCGCTCGGCCACCAGCGCGGCAAAGGGGATGCCCGCCGTCTCGCCGCCGGCGATGTTGTCAAAGGCCTCGAACCCGGCCTCGCGCATCACCGTTACGGTCAGGAAGTCCATCAGCGTGGCGCGGATGCGGGGATAGGAGATCAGCTTGCGGCAGTCGATATAGGTCGGGCTGGGCAGACCGGAGGCCAGCGTGAAGGGGTCCGTCGCGTTCAGGTGCACCGCGCCGATCTCCAGCAGCATCCGGGCGGTGAGCCGGGCGATTTCCTCTTTCGGGGGAAAGGCGGTGGGGATCATGCTTTGGTCCTTCTCGTGGCGCGGGCGGAGAATGCGGGAGCCTCCGGCGGGAGTTTTTCTGGCAAGATGAAGTCAGGGAGCCGTCCAGTAGACCTCGAAGCCCGGGTCGAAGACGGTGACCGGGCCGTCGTCGCTGTCGATCTTCGCGGGGAAGCGGACGGGATCGTCGCCGCGGCGGAGCGTGATCGTGTCCTCGTTGGCGGGCAGGCCGTAGAAGGCCGGGCCGTTGAGCGAGGTGAACCGCTCCAGCCGGTCGAGCGCCTCTTCCTCCTCGAAGACATGGGCGAGCAGCGAGAGCGTGTTGGTCGCGGTGAAGCAGCCGGCGCAGCCGCAGCCCGTCTCCTTGGCGGCGTCGACATGGGGCGCGCTGTCGGTGCCGAGGAAGAAGCGGCGATCGCCCGAGGTGGCGGCGGCGCGGAGCGCGAGGCGATGTTCCTCGCGCTTGGCGACGGGCAGGCAGTAGTAATGCGGGCGGATGCCGCCGACGAGGATGTGGTTGCGGTTGATGATCAGGTGATGCGTGGTGATCGTCGCCGCCAAGTCCGCCTCGGCCGAGCGGACGTAATCGGCACCCTGCCGCGTCGTGATATGCTCCATCACCACCCGCAGGCCGGGGGTGGCGCGGCGGATCGGGTCGAGCACCCGATCGATGAACACCGCCTCGCGGTCGAAGATGTCCACCTCCGGATCCGTGACCTCGCCGTGGACGCAGAGCGGCAGGCCGATCTCGGCCATCTTCTCCAGCACCGGCCGGACGCGGTCGAAATCCGTCACCCCGGAGGCGGAGTTGGTCGTGGCACCCGCCGGGTAGAGCTTGACCGCGTGGACCAGCCCCGAGACCTGGGCGGCGGCCACGTCCTCGGGATCGGTGTCCTCGGTCAGGTAGAGCGTCATCAGCGGCGCGAAATCCATCCCGTCGGGCAGGGCGGCGCGGATCCGGTCGCGATAGGCGGCGGCCTGGGCGCCGGTGACCACCGGCGGCACCAGGTTCGGCATGATGATGGCGCGGGCGAAATGGCGGGCGGATTCGGGCAGCACGGCCCGAAGCATGGCGCCGTCGCGCAGGTGAAGGTGCCAGTCGTCGGGACGGCGGAGGGTGACTTCGCGGCTCATGGCTTGCGCATAAACAATCGCCGGGCCTGCCGCCAGTCCCTGCGGGCTGGAAAAAGCGGTGCGGCGGCGCTATCGCTTGACCCGATCGCCTGCCGGAGAAGCCCCATGCTGATGACCCTGATCGTCGCCGCCATCGCCTGCGCCTTCCTGCCGCGCGCGCTGCCGCACGTGGCGCGCCGCGCCGGGGACCTGCTGGGCGAATCGGCGGCGCCGGATCCGGGCGGCATGAAGGTGCTGACCTTCGCGTTGCTGCTGCTGGCGGCGGCGTTGGTGGTCAAGGCGCTCGGGGTGGCCCCGTCGCCGGTGGCGCTGGCACTTGGCGGGCTGCTGGGCGGTTTCCAGGCGGAAATCCGGCGCGCCGTTCTCGACAGGATGGGGTGAGCCATGCAGCGCGTCAGGCTGGAACACGACTACCCGGTGAGCCCCGACAGGCTGTGGCAGCTGGCCACCGATCTCGATGCGCTGGCGGAGGTCTCGGGCGGGATGGTGCAGTTCCGGGGCATGCCCTCGGGCCGGGTGCGCGAGGGCCAGGTGATCGACGTGGAGGTGTCGCTGCTGGGACTTTTCCCGTGGCGCCCCTACCGGATGCGGGTCATCTCCTGCGATGACGCGGCGCGGCGGCTGGTCTCGGAAGAGGAGGGGATGGGCGTCGAGCTGTGGCGTCACAGCCTATCGGTCACCGGAGAGGAGGGCGCGGCCCGGCTGATCGACGAGATCGAGATCGAGGCGGGCTGGAAGACCCCGATCGTGGCCCGCTGGGCGCGCTTTCTCTATGCCAGGCGCGATGCGCCACGCCGGCGCCTGCTGGGCCTCGAATGAGCGCTACTCGGCCTCCAGCGTTTCCTCGGGGGCGGTTTCCAGCCGGTCGAGCCGGCGGCGGAAGCGCGGCGCATGCAGGCGGCTGGTGACGTTCCGGCAGAGCATGCGCACCAGCCCCTCGCGCTCGTCGGCATCGAGGCGCGACAGCAGCTTGCGCAGGTAGGGGCCGTAATCGCGCCGCGCGCGGTAGAGCCGGGCAAAGCTTTTCGCGTCGAGCTTTCCATTGGCGACCCGGGCGATCAGCCGGAACAGGAGCTGCATCTCCAGCAGGTCCGATTGCAGCGCGGTCCCCATGAAGGGCATCCGCAGCTTGGTGACGTTGGGCCGGGTGAAGAGCGCCGCATGCATCGCGTCGAGCGCCACCCGCGGGTCGTAGATCACGAAGGCGTCGCGCGCCGCGTCCAGCATGTCGGGGGCAAAGCCGTAGCGGTCGTTGAAGGCGGTCCGGCGCATATGGGCAAAGCGGTCGTCCCATTCCACGATGCGGGGGTCGAGCGTGGCCTGCGGCTGCACGGTGATCACGCTGGCGCCGGGCGAGGCCACGGAAAAGGCGGCCGCCGCATAGCCGCAGGGACCGGCGCCGTAAAAGATCACCTGGTCGAAATCGTCGAAGAACCCGTCATCGGTGAGCCGGTCGAAATAGGCATAGACATGCGGGTCGCGGAACCAGGTATCGCCGTCGCAGAGCAGGCACAGATGCGACCAGCCGAGCGCGCGCGTCATCTCCCAGCCCAGCGGCTGGCCCAGTTCGGACAGCGCCTGGATGCCCTGGAAGCTCTCGAAGGTCACGAGGAGGATGGGCTTGTCCTCCACGAAGATGGCCGAATGATGCTGCCCCAGCGGCTGCAGGTAGCCGGTCTCGTCGGCGATGCCCCCGACCCGGTCCAGCCATTCGTGCTTGGGCAGACCGGAAAGCGAAATGTCGAATGGGGCGGAGCCGTCCTGCATGGTCTGTCCTCTGAATCGGGCCGCCGCTGGGGCGAAACTATTGCTTGCTGCGGATAATCGGGCTTTGGGGCGGAAATACGGAATATTATTGCGAACTTTCGGCAGAGCGCACCACCCGTCAATGGCATGGGCGGTCCGGCGCCGACCGGTCTTCAATCCCCCGGCTCCGGGGCGGCGCGATTGGCCATAGTGATCAGCAGGGCCGCGGCCTTTTCGGTCACCGGGCGCGACGGCTGGGTCATCAGAAGCCGGCCGAACAGCGCGCGGTAGCTGTCCTGTCCAAGCAGCGACTCGAACCGCGCCTTGCGCCAGAGTACCGCCGCGTCATGCAGCCGGGCAAGCTCCGGGTCGCGCCTGAGCCGCGCCAGTTCCGCCTGCATCGGCGCATCGAGGGCGGTGATGCTGGTGTCTTCCTCCTGGTTGAAGTTGCGCTCGACCCAGTAATCCAGCCCGAGCGCCTGGTCGGCATGGACCGCCCGGCCGCGATCGGCCTTGAGCACGTAGCTTTCCATCCAGCCCAGCGGATAATGATTGAGCTGCGCCAGCCCGTAATTCGGCTGGCCGTAATCGGAAAAGATGCGGCGGCGCCGGAAATGCGCGGGCAGTTCGCGGCCGTGGCCGTCGAACCAGCGGGTGCCCTCCAGCCGCGCGGGGTCGGGGTCGCGGGGGCGGTGGATGCCGGGCTTGCCGTAGGTGCCGTCGTTGCGGAAGAGCGTCTTGAACATCGAGGCGCGCCAGGGCCAGTACATGATCTCGGGCGCGGCCCGGGTAAAGGTCCGGGTGACCGGCGTGTCCTTGTAGCGGACCTGGTCGGCATTGCCGAAAAGCCGCCAGGTCAGGGCGATGGCGCTGGCCTCGGGCAGGGCGTCGATCAGGGCGGGCAGGGTGTGGTCGCCCACATGGACATTGACGAATTCGTCAATGTCGAGCGCGAGGATCCAGTCCGCCGCCCTGTAGATCTCGAGCTGCGTCGCCTGTTTCAGCGCGGTGAACTGGATGCCCGACTTGTGGTAGGGGCCGTCGTTGCGGTGATGCTCCAGCTCGCCCATGGCCTGCAGGCGGTCGAGCATCTCGGTCGTGCCGTCCTCGCAATCGTTGGAGAAGACCAGCACGTCGGTGATCCCCGCCGCGCGGTGATGCGCCAGCCATTCCAGCAGGAAGGCCGCCTCGTTGCGGACCGTCAGGATGGCGCAGATCCGCACCGGCCTCACCATTCGCGCCGGAACGCCACGACCTTGGCCTCCGACGCCTTGGGGAAATAGGTCAGCCCGGCCCGGTGCATGGCGTCAAAGACCGCGCGCACGCCCTCGGCCCCGATCCATTGCGGATGCAGCTCGATGATCGCCGCACGCAGGTCGGTGAAGCGCGCGGCGGGCAGGAGCATGGCTTCCGCCCCCTCGATATCCGCGACCAGCACCGTGGGCCGGATCCGGTCGAGTGCCTCGTTGACCGGCTCCACCTCGATCTTGCGGGTTTCGGTGATGCTGTCGGGGTCGCTGTCGCGGTCCATCGACGAGGCGAGGAAGTTCTGCCGCAGGTGGAAGGCGACCGGCGGCCCGGCCTCGGGCGCGAGCAGCCGGTTGTGCAGCGTCACGTTCTCCACCCCGTTGGCCGCGTGCAACTCGCGGATGTAGTCGATCAGCAGGGGGTTGGCCTCGTAGGCATGGACCTCGCGCACCGGCTTCTTGCGCGCGATCAGCGCCGACATGTAGCCGATGCCGGCCCCCAGCTCCAGCACCACGTCGTCGCGGCGCACAACGCGCATCATGGCGTCGCATTCCTTGCGCTCGTACTGGTCGGTGCGCAGGGCCTTGCGGATCCGCGGGGCGAGGATGGCGGGGTTGCGGGGGATCCGCAGCCCGCGGGAGCGGATGAAGCGTTCGCTCGTCTCTGCGTCCATTCAACTCTCCATGTCGAGGGCCAGCGCATAGGCGGCCCGTTCCGTCCCGTCGAGGCGAAGGTCCAGCGCGTCGCGGTAGAGCGCGGCGAATTCCGGCACGCGGTGCAGCTCGTCCGCCTTGGCGCGGTGCCAGTCGAACCCGGCCTCGTGCAAGGCGCGCAGGGTGTCGTCCTGCATCAGCCGGTCATATTCTGCCCGCAGCCGGGGCAGGTTGCGCTGGATCGTCAGGTCGCGGTGATCGCACCAGTCCATCCGGATCCAGTAGCCCAGCCCGATGGAGCGGTCCACGTGCAGCGCCCGCCCGCGCTGGCGCTTGATCAGAAAGCTCTCGGCCGAGCGCAGCGCGTAGTGGTTGAGCTGCAGCAGGTCGTAGCCCACCGAGCGGCGCGAGTTGCGCCAGCCGTTCCGCGCCGCCTCGCGCGTCATGTCCTGCCCCGACCCGTTGACCCATTTCACGCGGGCTTCCATGCCGGGGCGCAGCTTGTTCGGGCGGTGGCAGGACAGCTTTTCGTAGGCGCCGATATTGCGCGACATGGTCTTGAAGCCCCAGACCGTGTGCGGCTTGGGGCAGTATTTCGGCGCGGCCATCTCGAATTGCTCGGTCACGAAGCGGTCGTCCAGCCGCGCCACCCCGGAATGCCCGAACAGCCGCCAGGTCATGGCGACATTGGTGGCCCCGGGCACCCGGTCGAGGAAATCCTGCAAGGTGCCATCGCCGCAGCGCACGTTCACGAACTCGTCCACGTCGATATGCAGGATCCACTCCGCATCGCGGATCACCGGCTCTTTCAGCGACCGGTTGAGCGCGTGCTGCTGGGGCGACTTCCCCGTCCAGTCGTCGTTGACGCGGTGCTGGACCACGCCCATCTCGGCCAGCCGCGTGAGGATCGCGTCGGTCCCGTCCTCGCAGCCATTGGTGTAGATGAGGAAATTGTCGATCCCGATGGCGCGGTGATAGGCGACCCATTCGACGATATAGGGCGCCTCGTTCTTCATGCAGCCGACGATGACATTGCCGCTGGAGCCCTCGGGCAGGGCGCGGCGCGGCACCTCGGGATAGGGCGCGCCGGGCGCATCCTCCGTCCCTTCGCCCAGCCGGTTATGCGGCCGGAACGGCGATCGAGCCAGCTCGGCAAAGCGTTCGCGGGCGGCGGGGGGCAGCAGCGGCGACGGCTCGGGCAGGGCGTGTCCGTTCAGCGTCTCGGGCGGGGCGAGTTCGGGCGCCTTGTCGCGCGCGGCGGCGCGGGTGGCCTTGTCGATGGCGGGCAGGTTGGCCGCCAGGTATTGCGAGGCGCGGAACCCCTCGAGCGGCGGCGCCTCCTGCCAGTCGGGCAGGGCCGGGTCGGGGCGCATCGCCGCCTCGGTCAGCCCCGGATGGGCGGCGAGCAGCGCGGCGCGATCCCCCGCGAACCGCTCCGATATGGGTGACAGCGCGCCGGGGGCAAGAGGCGGGCCCGCGATGTCGAGCTGGGTCAGGATGCGCCGCCAGAGCTGCCGCGGCAGGACACGGTCCCCCCGCGCCACCAGCCGCAGCAGCAGCCCGTTCATCTCGCGCGCCCGGCTCAGCCAGGCGTCCGAGGGCGGGACCGGCAGCGCCTCGGCCTCCGCCGGGGCGGGGAGGGTGAGGCCGAACCCCTCCGCAATCTCCTCCGCCACCTCCGCCGAGGCCAGCCGGGCCGGTTCGAGCGCCCGGAGCCGAGTCGCGCCGACACCGAAGACCGCGTCCCACCGCGCCGCCATCTCGCGCAGGTCCAGCCAGAAGGGCGGCGCCTGCACCTCGGGGAAGAGGCCATTGGCCGGATCGGGCGCCGGCCGGACGTGCAGACAGGCGTCCCACCAGTCGGAGATCGGCGCCAGCTCCAGCTCGGCCGTGAGGGGCAGGGCGCGTCCCTCGGCGATCTGCGCCGCGTAGTGACGCGCCAGCATGCGGGCGGGCTCTTCCACATGGGCGAGGATCGAGATGTCCTGCGACAGTGGCGACAGCATCTCGCGCAACCGCCCGAGCTCGCTCGGCCGGGCAAGGCAGGCGCCCAGCTGCGGGGCCGACAGGATCAGCAGCTCGGGCCGGGCCGCGGCGACCTCCCGGGCCAGCCCCTCCATCACCTGGCTGCGCAGCGCGGCCTGCCTCTCGGGCAGGAAGAAGCCGCGATTGAACCGCAGGGAATCCACGGCCTCGGCGTCGCTCGCCGCCATGAACAGCCGGACATGGTTCGCGGCCCCCGGCGAGGTGGGATAGAGCACGCCGCGCTTCGCCAGATCCTCGCGCTGCGCCGCCAGCACCCGCTGGATGCGGCCCGTGGCCCAGGCGTCGGGGCCGATATGCAGCACGATCCGCATCAGCCCGCCGCCCGCGAGGCATTTGCGCGCCCCCACCAGCGGATGTCACGCCCCAGGAAGGCGCCCAGGCCATCCGGCGCGTCGGCAGCGGTCACGTCCAGCTCGAGGAAATCCGCTGCCCCGGCGAAGAGGCGCCGCAGATGGGCGTGATGTGCCTCGATCCAGCGCTGGCGTTCGGCCAGGGTCGCGCCCCAGCCCTGCGGCAGGCCGGGCACGGCGAGGGTCGGCAGCCGTTCGCGGCCAAGATCGTTCCAGCGATCCATGCTCGCGCTCATCGCCTCGGCCGGCCGACGGGTGGCCACGAAGCGGGCGCCGGGATGATGCGCCCGGATCGCCGCGATGACGCCCCAGTCGGTCTGGGGCCAGAGGCTGCGCTCCCGCCGCAGCATGCTGATCTCGGCGATGCCGTCGAAATGCTCCAGCCGGGCCAGCGGATCGCCGGTGGCGAAGTAATCCTCGTAGACCAGTTCGGCCACGAAGCGGTCATGCAGCGCGGTGTCGTCGGTCTGCCGGGGGCGTATGCGGTGATCGGCGATCCTCAGCCCCGAGAGCTTCAGCGCCCGACCGAAGGTGGTGGTGCCGGATTTGGGCAGGCCCAGGTTGATGACACGCAGCCGGCTCATGCCAGCACCCCCAGCTCGCGCAGCAGCGCCTCCTCCGCGGGCGGCAGGGTCGGGGCGGCCAGAAGGGCGCGGCGCAGGTCGCGATATTCCTCCTGTTCCAGCAAGGCATCGCGCCGCGCCTTGTGCAGGGCGACGCACTGGCCGTGCAGGGCACGGATGCCCGGACGCTCCATGAGCTCGGCCATTTCCCGCTCCAGCGCCGGAAGGTGGCGCAGGATCGAGGTCTCCTCCACCGCCGGATCGTTGCGTTCGCGCCAGTACTCCAGCTCGAAGGCGCGGTGGTCGCGGTTCACGTCGCCGCGGTCGCATTTCACCAGGTAGCTGTCCAGCGACCGCAGCGTGTAGTGGTTGAGCGTCGCGTGATCCCGCGCCCCCCGGGCGGGAAACCGGCGGATGCGGCGCTTGTTCGCGGCCTCGAGAAAGCGCCGGGGCACCTCCCGGCCGGAGCCGTCGGTCCAGCGGGGCCGGTCCGCGCCCTTGCGGAGGAAGGGACGGTGGGCGCCGAAATAGCGCAGCGGAAAATCCTGCCGCACCAGTGTCTTGACCTCGATCGCCGTCTCGGCGTTCCAGATGTCGGGATTGTGGGTGCGGGTGAATTGCCCGATCACCGGCCGGTCCTCGAACCGCTCGACGCCGCCATTGGCGAAGAACCGGAACGTGACCGAGATCGCCTGCGGGTTGCCGCAGGCCGCGACGAGCGAGGCGATGTCGCCCTCGCCGGCACGGATGTCGAGAAACTCGTCGACGTCGGCGACCCAGACCCAGTCGGCCTCGGTGACCAGCGGATGGGACCGCGCGGCCTTCAGCGCCTCCATCTGGTAATTGCGCCCCTGAGCGGGGTTCTCCAGATGGGTGAGGACCCCCTCTTCCGCCAGCCCGTCGAGCAGGCGGTCGGTCCCGTCGCTGCAATCGTTGGAGAAGACGAGGAAGTCGGTGACGCCGATCAGCCGGTTATAGGCGATCCATTCCAGCAGGAAGGGCCCCTCGTTCTTGACGCAGGTGACGGCCGTGACGCGCAGGGGCTCGGCGCGCGGAGCCTCGGCGCGCGGAGATGGGCCCGCTGACGACGGTGCTGCACTTGGCGTGGTCACTGGTCTGCCGCCTCCGGCGCGAGGGTTCGCCCCTCATTGCGTCTTCTTGCGAAAACTATCGCACCGGCCCGTATCTGCGTCAATCTGCATGGCCGGACGCGGCCTTGACCCGGCGCCGGGGCCATGCAGTTCTGGTGCAAAGGGAGGCATCATGCAGGACATCGCAACCATCGAGGACGTGGAGGCGCTGCTCGCCGGGCAGGATTACGTCAGCCCACGGGCGCTTTCCACCGTGGTCTTCCTTGCCCTGCGGCTGGGCCGGCCGCTGTTCCTGGAAGGCGAGGCCGGCACCGGCAAGACGGAGATCGCCCGCGCTCTGGCCGCCGGGCTGGGGCGGAGGCTGATCCGGCTGCAATGCTACGAGGGGCTCGACGCCTCCAGCGCGGTCTACGAGTGGAACTTTGCCGCGCAGATGGTGGCGATCCGCACCGCCGAGGCGCAGGGCAATGCCGACCGGGACGTGCTGACCCGCGAGCTCTTCGGCCCCGACTACCTTATCGAACGCCCTCTTCTGCAGGCCATGCGCCCGCAGGAGGGCGGCCCGCCGGTGCTGCTGATCGACGAGCTCGACCGCACGGACGAGCCGTTCGAGGCCTTCCTGCTCGAAGCGCTCGGCGATTTCCAGGTCACCATCCCCGAGATCGGCACGATCTGCGCGCCCGAGCCGCCGATCGTGGTGCTCACCTCCAACCGCACGCGCGAGGTGCATGACGCGCTCAAGCGGCGGTGCCTCTACCACTGGGTCGACTACCCGGATTACGAGCGCGAGCTGGCCATCCTGCAGGCCCGCGCCCCCGAGGCCGCCGAGGCGCTGTCGCGGCAGGTCGTGGCCTTCGTCCAGCGGCTGCGGACCGAGGACCTGTTCAAGAAGCCCGGCGTGGCCGAGACCATCGACTGGGCGAAATGCCTGCTGGCGCTGGACGTGATCGACCTCAGCCCCGAGGTCATCGCCGACACGCTGGGCGCGCTGCTGAAATACCAGGACGACATCGCCCGCATCCAGGGCTCGGAGGCCGCCCGCCTGCTGGACGAGGCCCGCGCGGAAACGACATGAGCGGCGCGTCCCATCCAGTGCTGCCGGTTGCTCTGACGGCTGAGGATGTCCGCGGGACTTTGACGCTGCGGGCCCGCCCCGGCTCCGGGCGCTGAGCGATGGTGGAATACGCCCAGCTCGAGATTCCCGACGATCCGCGGCTCGTGGCCAACATCGTCCATTTCGCCCGCGCCCTGCGCAAGGCGGGGCTTCCCATCGGCCCCGGCCGGGTGATCGACGCGATCCGCGCGGTGGAGGCGGCGGGCTTTACCGAGCGGCGGGATTTCTACTGGACGCTGCATGCCTGCTTCGTCTCGCGGCCCGAGCACCGGGTGGTGTTTCGCCAGATCTTCCGCCTCTACTGGCGCGATCCCCGCTACCTCGAGCACATGATGTCGCTCATGCTGCCGGCGATCCGCGGCGTGCAGGAGGACCGCGCCGCCGAGGCCGCCGAGAAACGCGCAGCCGAGGCCCTGCTGGAGGGCACGCGCCCCCCCGAGCCGGAGGAGGGCGACAGCCCCGGCGAGGAGCCCCTGGTCGAGACCGACGCGACCCTCACAATGTCCGCCGAGGAGCGGCTGCGCACCCTCGATTTCGAGCAGATGTCGACCGCCGAGATCGCCGAGGCCAAGCGCATGCTGGCAAAGCTGCGCCTGCCGGTGCGCCCTCTGCCGACCCGCCGCCAGGTGGCCAGCCCCGCGGGACGCCGCCCCGACTGGCCGCGCACCCTGCGCCGCTCGCTGCGCCAGGGGGGCGAGCCCGACCGTATCCTGCGCCGCCGCCCGCGCGAGAAATGGCCGGCCCTCGTGGTGCTTTGCGACATTTCCGGGTCCATGTCGCAATATTCGCGCATGGTGCTGCATTTCCTGCACGCCGTGGCCAACCGCCAGAGCGAGGGCTGGGCCAGGGTCCATGCCTTCACCTTCGGCACGCGGCTTACCAACATCACCCGCCACCTTGCCACCCGCGACGTCGACGCGGCGCTGGCGGCCGCCGGGGCGCAGGCGCAGGACTGGGAGGGCGGCACGCGGATCGGCGAGGCGCTGCGCAGCTTCAACCGCGACTGGTCGCGCCGGGTGCTGGGGCAGGGCGCGGTGGTGCTGCTGATCACCGACGGCCTCGACCGCGGCGAGCCGGAGCTTCTGTCCCGCGAGGCGGAGCGGCTGCGCCTGTCCTGCCGGCGGCTCATCTGGGTGAACCCGCTGCTTCGCTGGGAAGGCTTCGCACCCCGGGCCGCGGGCATTCGCGCGCTGCTGCCGCAGGTCGACGCCTTCCGCGCCGGGCATTCCGTGGCCTCCCTCGAGGCGCTGGCCGAGTCCATCTCCTCTGCCGGAGATCCGGGCGACAAGGCGCGGCTGCTGGCGCAGATGTGAAGCCCCGTGCAGGCGGCTGGGCGCCGGTCCGGGGCCGCGCCAAGGAACCCGGAGCTTGGCCCGCCGGTTGTCCGTCCGATAGCCGCGTTATGCGGCAAGGCACAAGGACGACCTCACAATGACACGTGACATGCTGAAATCGACCACGGCCATGGTGCTGTCGCTCGGGCTGGCCTTCCCGGCCCCGGTCTTCGCCCAGGAGACGGACGCCCAGGACCCGCTGAAGGAAGCGGTCGAGAGCGCGGAGGAGCAGCTTGAAAACGCGGGCGACGCGGCCGAGAGCACGGTAGAGGAGACCGGCGAGGCGGTCGAGGAAGCGACGGACGAGGCCACGACCGACGCGGAGCAGGCCGAGAGCGAGGCCACCCCGGCCGAGTCGCAGGTCGACGCCACCGCCGAAGCCGCCGCCGAGGGCGAGGTTTCCGACCAGACGGCCGAGGATCTGCCGGCCGATACCGAGGCCGAGGCAGATGCCACCGCCGAAGCCGAGGCCGGCGCCGCCGCGACCGACACCCAGACCACCGAGGACGTGGGCGTCGACGCGGAAGCCGAAGCGAATGCAGACGCCACGGCCACCGAAGAGGGCACGGCCGCAGCAGAAGCGGACGCCGAGGCCGAGACGCAATCCGCCGAGGACGTTGGCGTCGAGGAAGAGACGACCGATAGCGCAGCCGAGACCGCCGAGACCACGGCCGAAGGCACTGCCGCCGCCACGGAAGAAGCCACCGAAGAGACCGGTGACGCGCTTGGCGACGCGGTGAGCGAGGCCGAACAGGCGATGGACGGCGAAGACAGCGTGGACAGCGGCGAAGGTGCCGACACCGCCACCACCGAGGCCGATGCCGAGGCCGCCGCCGAAAGCGACGCGACGGGGACCGAGGCCGAGGCCACCGCCGAAACCACGGCCGCCGAGGAAGACGGCACTGCCACCACGGAAGAGACCGACGCCACCGCAAGCGCCGAGGCCGAAGGCGAGACCGAGCTGCCGGAAGCGAGCGCCGAGGAACAGGCCGAAGCCGCCGCCGAGATGGCCGAGGGCGAAGCCGCCGCAGCCGCCGCTTCGGATGAGAGTTCCGCCGAGGGCGAGGTGACGACCGAGACGGTGACCGACGAGAATTCCCGCTCTTCCGACGAGGAATTCCAGACCCAGGTCGGCCAGCAGCCGGAAGGCACCGAAGCCGAGGCACAGGCGCAGGCCCGGGCCAGCGATGACGACGATGACGATGGCGGCCTGACCGATGCGCAGAAGCTCGCGATCGGCGCCTTCGGGGCGATCGCCGTGGGCGCGCTGCTGAACAACGGCAGCAAGGTCGTGTCGAATTCCGGCGACCGTGTCGTGGTGGAACGCGACGGGCAGCAATACATCCTCAAGGATGACGACGCGCTGCTGCGTCAGCCGGGCAACGAGATCCAGACCGAGCGCTTCAACGACGGCTCCACTCGCGTGACCGTCACCCGTCCGAACGGCTCCAAGGTGCAGACCGTGCGTGCCGCCGACGGCCGCGTGCTGCGCCGCACCCGGATCACGCCGGACGGCGAGCGTATCGTGCTGTTCGACGACACCCAGGCCGAAGCCAACCGGGTCGAGGTGAACGAACTGCCGCAGGTGAACGAGCAGCGCTACACCTACGAATCCGGTGACGAGGAATCGCTGCGCCAGGCCCTGATGGCCACCCAGAACGCGACCGGGCGCAGCTACTCGCTGAACCAGATCCGGCGCATCGATGCCGTGCGCAAGCAGATGCCGGTGCTGGCGGTCGACAACGTGAACTTCCAGACCGGCTCTGCCGTGATCCGGCCTGAAGAAGCGGAAGAGCTGGCCGCCCTCGGGCGCGCCATGAAGCAGGCGATCGAGGAAAACCCGCGCGAAGTCTTCCTCGTCGAGGGTCACACCGATGCGGTCGGCAAGGCCAGCTACAACCTTGCCCTGTCGGACCGTCGCGCGGAATCGCTGGCCCTGGCGCTGTCGGAATATTTCGACGTGCCCGCCGAGAACATGATCGTTCAGGGCTATGGCGAGTCGGACCTGCTGGTCCGCACCAACGACGCGGAGCGCGCCAACCGTCGCGCCGCCATCCGCCGCATCACGCCGCTGCTGCAGGGCTCCTGAGCCCCGCTTACAGCTTGACTGACAAGGTCGCCCCCGGATTGTTGTCCGGGGGCGACGCCTTTGAGGGCGAAAGGGGCAGACAGCGCCGCCCGGCATGCTAGACTCCGTCCCTGAAGGAGGCCCCGCCATGGATGCCGTCACCGCCCCGCAAGACCGCTCCGCCGCCGCGCGCCCGAGCTATGACACCACCCCCGAAAAGGCGCTCGCCTGGCACCGCGAGGGCAAGGGTGCCGTTCTGGCCACGGTGGTGGAGACCTGGGGCTCATCGCCCCGGCCCGTGGGCTCCCAGCTTGCCATTTCCGGCGAGGCCGAGATCGAGGGCTCGGTTTCCGGCGGCTGTGTCGAAGGCGCGGTGGTGGCCGAGGCGCTCGAGATCATGGGCGGCAGCGAGGGCCGCATCCTCACCTACGGCGTGTCGGATGACGAGGCTTTTGCCGTGGGGCTGGCCTGCGGCGGCACGATCCGGGTGATGATCGAGCCGGTGGGCACGACGCTGCCGGCGGACCTGCTGGAGCGGCTGTGCGAGGCCCGCGCCGAGCGCCGCCCCGTGGCCTATGTGCTCGACACCGAGACCTGGACCGGCCGCCTGGCCGAGGCGGGGGCCTATCCCGAGCGCTTCCGCGCCGACCGCGCGGGGTTCGAGGAGGACGGTCGCACCTTCGTGGCGATCTACAACCCGCCGCTGCGGCTGGCGATCGTGGGTGCCGTCCATATCGCCCAGGCTCTGGTGCCCATGGCGCGGATCGCGGGCTACGACATCACGCTGATCGACCCGCGCGAGGCCTTCGGCAGCGCGGCGCGCTTCCCCGGCGAGCAGATCAGCAACGATTGGCCGGACGAGGCGCTGCTGGAGTACGGGCTGGATACGCGTACCGCCGTGGTGACCCTGTCGCATGACCCCAAGATCGACGACCCGGCGCTGATCGCGGCGCTGGAGGCGGGGGTCTTCTATATCGGCTGTCTCGGCTCCACCCGCACCCATGCCAAGCGCGTCGAACGGCTGAAGGATCGTGGCTGGGGCGAGGCCGACATCGCCCGGCTGCACGCGCCGGTCGGGCTCGATATCGGGTCGCGGAGCCCGGCCGAGATTGCGGTCTCCATCCTGGCCGAGATGACCCAGGTGCTGAGGCGCGGCTGATGCGGTTCGGCACGGTTCCCGTGGCAGAGGCCGAGGGCGCGCTCCTGGCGCATTCTATCAAGCTGGAGAAGGGCAAGCTCAAGAAGGGCTTGCGGCTGGACGCTCATCATCTGGATGAACTGTCCGCCGCGGGGCTGGCGCAGGTCACGGTGGCCCGGCTCGACCCCGGCGACGTGACCGAGGATGCCGCGGCCGAGCGGCTGGCCCGTGCGCTGGTGGGTGCGCCGGAGGGGGCGGAAGAGGCCGCGGGCCTGCGCGTGACCCGGCCCTTCACCGGCCGGGTGAACCTGCTGGCCGGGGGGCCGGGCGTGGTGGTGCTGGACGCGGGCCGCATCGATGCGGCGAACCGGGTCGATCCGATGATCACCATCGCCACGGTGCCGGCCTTCCAGCAGCTCTCCGAGGGCGGCATGGCCGCGACGATCAAGATCATCTCCTACGCCGTACCCGACGAGGCGGTGACGCGGGCCTGCGAGCTGGCACAGGGCGCGATGCGCCTGGCCCCGGCGGTCCTTCAGAGCGCCTCGCTGATCATCACCGAAATATCCGGCGGGCCGGGCCGCAAGGGGGCCGATGCGGTGATCGACCGGCTGGCCCGGCTCGACATGACGCTGGCCGAGGAGCGCATGGTCCCGCACGAGACCGCGCCGCTGGCCGAGGCCGTGGCCGCCGCGCCGGGCGATATGGTCCTGATCCTCACCGGCTCCGCCACCTCCGACGCGCATGACGTGGCGCCCGAGGCGCTGCGCCGCGCCGGCGGTCGGGTGGAGCATTTCGGCATGCCCGTCGATCCCGGCAACCTGCTGTTCCTGGGCGAGCTTGGCGGCCGGCCGGTGATCGGGCTGCCCGGCTGCGCGCGGGCGCCGGCGCTGAACGGGGCCGACTGGGTCCTGTCGCGCCTGGCCTGCGGGATCGCGGTCACCGGCGCGGATATCGCGGGCATGGGCGTGGGCGGGCTGCTCAAGGAAATCCCGACACGGCCGATGCCGCGGCGGGGCCGCAAGGGTTAGGGCGCGGGAAAGTCCCGGTCGATCCGGGCCAGCGCCTCGGGGTCGGTCACGCGAAACCGCTCCACGAAGCGGGTCTTGAACGATACCCGGCCGCGCCGCGCGCCGAAATTTTCCCCGTGGTTGAGCAGGTAGAGCACGGCGGGCTCCGACAGCGGGGTCAGCCGCTGCCCGGCCAGGGCGGCGAGATAGGGAAACATGCGATGCTCGTGCAACAGCATCCGGGCAAGGAAATCGGTCTGTTCCGGCTCCCTCGCCGGATCGAGCCGCAGCGCCGTGCAGGAGCCGCAGAGCTTCCAGAATGGCTTGCGCAGCGGCGCGGCGGGGCTGGGCGGACCGGCGAGCGCCGTGCCCCCGGTGCCCATGTCGCGGACATAGCCGCGCTCCATCAGGTAGCCGCCCCGGGCCTGGCGGGACAGCATCTCGGCCACCGCGCCCCGGTGCAGCAGGTCGTCGGCGTCGAAGCTCATGACATAGGCGGGGCGGTCGCAGAGCCCGGGCAGGTGCCGCGCGAGCGCAGCCAGCTTGCGCCACTTGTCGTTGCCGGGCGTCGGATCGTCGAAGGGCAGGAAGCTGACGCGGGGATCCTCGGGCAGCGCGGGACGCTCCTGGCAGCAGATCACCGCGCGCCAGTTCGGGTCCGTCTGGTCCAGGAAGCCCCGGAGCGTGGCGGCGAGCCGGGCGGTGACCGCCTGCCAGTCGCCCACATGGTCCGGGCCGACCAGCGGGATGAGAAAGATCACCTCCTCCGCCCGGCCGGCGGAGTATGCGGCGCGGGCGGTCTCCTCCACCGCGCCACTTGTCGGCTGCGGCGCGGGACCGAGCGCTGCGCCCATCGCTGCCGCTTCGGCCGCGCGCCGGTCCTGTACCGGGGCGGCGGGGGGC
>SRJI02000158.1 GCA_005473895.2 Carideicomes alvinocaridis | reverse complement strand
CGAGCGGCCCTCGCGGCGGGCCGCGGCCCAGTCGGCGACGAAGCCGCGGGCGATCGAGACGAGGACGGCCAGCACGAGGACGGGCCACATCAGGACGTACAGGGTCAGACCGACGGTCATGCGGATGCTCCTTGCGAGTCGGGGGACGGGGGGATCAGGACACGGCGGCCGAGGCGCGTTCGACCTGCGGCAGGTCCTCGGTCGCGGGGTCGAAGTCGCCGGTCACGCGCGCGATCCGGTCGAAGTCGAAGTCCTGGCCCGAGCGGACGGAGAGCCCCCAGCAGACGAGGAAGGACACGGCGTAGGCCACGAGCGAGCCCGTGAGGGTGGCGTAGTCCCGCAGAAGGCCGTAGCCGAGGAACAGCATCACGACCGAGGCGATCGCGCCGACCACGACCGCCGGACGCAGGCCGAAGAAGCCGAAGCACATGATGCCCAGCACGACGCCCACGCCGAGGATCGCGAGGGTCTCGACCACGATCGCCCAGGCGCCCTCGATCGGGATCCACTCGAAGCGCACGGGCAGGAACACGGCCAGCGCGGCGAGGACGGACACCGTGAACGCGACATTGGTGATCCTGCCCCAGTAGAAGGACGCGATCACGGGGAACACGAGGCAGCCCCACAGGGCGCCCACGAAGACCAGCAGGTCGAGGATGTCGAACGTGGCGGTGGCGAAGTACAGGGCCGCCGCCGTCGCCACGATCATGGTGATGCGGCCGATCAGCAGCATGGTCTTCGGGTCGGC
>SRJI02000026.1 GCA_005473895.2 Carideicomes alvinocaridis | reverse complement strand
CGGCGGGGGCCGCGGGGGCGGCCGGGGCCGGCGCAGCGGGCTGCGGCGCGGGGGCAAGGACGGTCTGGCGGCTGACCCGCACGTTGAGCGAGTCGTCCTCGCCGTATTCGCGCTTGACCTGAAGCTCCGTCAGGTCGTTGGCCCGCAGCAATTCCGCGAGGGCCTGGATGAAGGCCACATCGTCTTCGTGTTTCTGGTTCGTCATCTGGTCGACCTCTGTTCCGCCCGTTGCTCCCGGTTGTGCCTGCTGGCCCGGGTTGGTCCCGCTTATAGGCCATGGGTGCGGCGGTGAAAAGCAGGCTCGGCACGGCGCCGCGCCGGGCAGGACGGGGTGATGGCGCGGGTCGGTCGGATCAGGAGGGGCCTGCGGGGGCCACCGTGGCGGTGGGAGGTGAACGCGCCGCGGTCGGTCGCAGGTGGTGGCGGAGTTTTCGTACCTCTCGCCGGATACGTTCTGGATGTTCGGCAAGAGCGGGGAAAGGCTCGCTTCAGTGGTCAGTGGTCAGTGGTCAGTGGTCAGTGGTCAGTGGTCAGTGGTCAGTGGTCAGTGGTCAGTGGTCAGCGGTCAGCGGGGACTGAGCGGGGACGCGGCGGGCGCTCAGCGGGGAAGTGGCGGGCGCCGGGCAGCGACGCGGTGGGCGAAGCCGTGAGCGGTGGGCAGTGAGCAGCGACGCGGAGTGCGGAGCGGTGCCGTCAGGGCGGTCCCGTGGGCCGTGAGCGAGGCCGTGGAGGGCATCCCGCCCGCTGCCGTCTCATGTCGCGAAGACCCGGAGTCGGCGGGCTCATGGGGCCCACCCGGGAAAGGCTGTGAGGCGGCGCCGCGTCAGGCCGCGAGGCCCGGTGGGGTGCTCAGGCGGCCGGCGCGCTGCCCGAGGTGCTGCCCGGTGCGCTGCCGCTGTCGACCTTGGCCAGCGGGATCGAGGATTGCATCGACTCCTGCATCTGGCGAAGGCGGTTTTCCGTCGCCTCGATGGATTCCCGCAGGTCGGCGAGACGCTGTTGCAGGCGCAGCTCTTCCTGCACGGCGGCGGCGAGGGATTGCGAATGCAGCATCATCGACCGGTCGGCCCGTTCGGTGCGGGGGCGGGTCGCCTCGGCCTCGCGCCCCTGGGTCACGGCCTGTCGCCCGTAGGCGGGGGCGGCGGGGGCGACAGCGCGCAAAGGCTGGTCGCGCGCGGCAAGGTCGGCCTGCGAGGGGGCGATACCGGTATTGGAGGCGAGAGGACGGCCACCGGCCAAACCGCCCGATCCGGCTATATCAATGGGTGGCATCTTGAATGCTCCGCAAAGTGGGTTCTTTGGCGGATCATGCGCCATGAGTCGTAAAGACTCCGTAAACGGAGGAGCTGCGCCTCGGGCGGGGCAACCACCGGGGCGCGACGACCCCCCGGTGGTCGATCTCACGTCAGGTGCGAAAGGTTCAGAGCCCGGCGAGGAATTGCCGCAGGCTGAGCCCCAGCTCGATCATCTCGCCATTACCGGGCCGGCCGGACAGCACGACGCCCGCGCTCTGGCGGTTGGTGTCCAGCGTGTCGAGCAGGTCGAGGTTCAGCATGTAGCGGTCGCCGTAGAGCGACAGGCCGGTGACCACGCCGATCGGGCGCCCGTCCGAGGACACGGCGAGCTTGCCGGTGACGGCCTCTTCCATGAACTCGGGGGCGGCATTGCGCGACACGGCATTGGCATTGGCATTGCTGTTGGCCGCCGAACCGGTGTCTCCCGTGCCGGTCCCCCCGGTGCCGCCACTGTCACCCGTGCCGCCGGTCCCACCGGTGCCGCCACTGTCACCCGTGCCGCCGGTCCCCCCGGTGCTTCCGCTATCGCCGGTGCCTCCGGTGCCTCCGCCGTCGCCAGAGCCTCCGGACCCCCCGCTATCGCCGGAGCCACCGCTGCCGCCGATGGAGGCATCGACGGAGGCGTCGATTCCGCCTCCACCGCTGCTCGAGTCCGAGCCGCCGACGGAGGCATCCACCCCGGCATCCACGCCATCCGATCCACCGACCGAGGCGTCGACGCCCGCGTCCACGCCATCGCCGACGGAGGCGCCGACAGAGGCGTCCACCCCGCCGACGCTGACACCGACGCCCACGTCCTGGGACTGGGCCGAAAGGGGAACGAGGATGGCTGCGGTTGCCAAGAGGGTGGCCGGTCTGAACTTGGTCATTGGTTGCTCCTCACAACTATGGCCCCCAGCCAAGTATGAGCCTAACTCGCGGAGGTTGTTGGGAAAGTCGTGCGCACGCTCTCGTGAACGGTTGTGCCCGACAACCCCGCCGCGCATGCGAAAAGGGGCCGCCCGGCCGGGCGACCCCCTCATGCTGCCATGGCTCCGCGCCTCAGCGGTTCATGCGGTTCTCGATCAGGTCGTCGACCACGCCGGGATCGGCCAGCGTCGAGGTGTCGCCGAGCGCGTCATAGTCGTTCTCGGCGATCTTGCGCAGGATCCGCCGCATGATCTTGCCCGAGCGGGTCTTGGGCAGTCCCGGCGCCCACTGGATGAGGTCGGGCTTGGCGATCGGGCCGATCTCGGTGCGGACCCATTTCTCGAGCTCCTGGCGCAGATCGTCCGATGGCTCCTCGCCGCTCATCAGCGTGACATAGGCATAGATGCCCTGGCCCTTGACCTCGTGCGGGTAGCCCACCACCGCGGCCTCGGCGACCTTGGAATGGGCGACCAGGGCGGATTCCACCTCGGCCGTGCCCATGCGGTGGCCGGAGACGTTGATCACGTCGTCGACGCGGCCGGTGATCCAGTAATAGCCGTCCTCGTCGCGGCGGCATCCGTCACCGGCGAAGTAGTGGTTCTTGTACTGCGAGAAATAGGTCTGCTCGAAGCGTTCGTGATCGCCCCAGACCGTGCGCATCTGGCCGGGCCAGCTGTCGGTGATGGCCAGCACGCCCTCGGCCTTGGTCTCGGTGATTTCCTTGCCGCTCTCGGGTTCCAGCACGACGGGCTTCACGCCGAAGAAGGGCAGGGTGGCCGAGCCCGGTTTCGTGGGCGTCGCGCCGGGCAGGGGCGTGATCATGTGGCCGCCGGTCTCGGTCTGCCACCAGGTGTCGACGATGGGCAGTTTCCCCTTGCCGATATTGTCGTTGTACCAGGCCCAGGCCTCGGGGTTGATGGGCTCGCCCACGGTGCCCAGCACCTTGAGCGAGGACAGGTCCTTGCCCTCGACGAACTTGGTGCCCTGGCCCATTAGCGCGCGGATCGCGGTGGGGGCGGTGTAGAACTGGTTGACCTTGTGCTTCTCGATCAGGTCCCAGAACCGGCCGGCATCGGGGTAGGTGGGCACGCCCTCGAACATCACCGTGGTCGCGCCGTTCGCCAGCGGCCCGTAGAGGATGTAGGTATGCCCGGTGACCCAGCCCACATCCGCGCCGCACCAGAAGACGTCGCCGTCATGGTAGTCGAAGGTGATCTGCTGGGTGATCGCGGCGTAGACGAGATACCCGCCCGAGGCATGGACCACGCCCTTGGGCTTGCCGGTGGAGCCGGAGGTATAGAGGATGAAGAGCGGATCCTCGGCGTTCATCGGCCGGGCAGGGCAGTCGGGCGCCACCTCCTCCATCATCGCCTTCACGTCCACGTCGCGGCCGTCGACCCAGGTGGTCTGGTCGCCGGTATGCTTGACCACCAGGCAGCGCACCTTGTCCGAGCAATGCAGCAGCGCCGCGTCGGTGTTGGACTTGAGCGCGGTGCGGCGGCCGCCTCGGGGGGCGGTGTCGGCGGTGATGACGACCTTGGCGCCGCAATCGTTGATCCGGTTGGCCAGCGCATCGGGCGAGAAGCCGGCGAAGACCACGGAATGGATCGCGCCGATCCGGGCGCAGGCCAGCATGGCATAGGCCGCCTCGGGGATCATCGGCAGGTAGATCACCACCCGGTCGCCGCGCATCACGCCCTGGGCCAGCAGCACGTTGGCAAAGCGGCAGACCTTTTCATGCAGCTCGGCATAGGTGATGTGCAGCGCCGCGTCGCCGGGCTCGTCCGGTTCCCAGATGATCGCGGTCTGGTCGGCGCGGTCCGCGAGATGCCGGTCGATGCAGTTGGCGGCGACGTTCAGCACGCCGTCCTCGTACCACTTGATGGAGATCTCGCCGGGCGCGAAGGACGTGTTCTTGACCTTCGTGTAGGGCTCGATCCAGTCGAGCCGCTTGCCCTCCTCGCGCCAGAACCCCTCCGGGTCCTCGATGGAGCGGGCATACATCTCGTCGTATTTCGCCTTGTCCACGTGGGCGGTCTTCACGACTGCGTCGGCGGGCGGATAAATGGCTTCGGTCATGGGACCCCCTCCTCCTGTCAGGTGCCTTCGGTCGGATCTGTACCGCCCCCGCGCGGCAAGGTGCAAGCGGTCCTCTGGCAGGGCCGGGGACGGAACGGGTTCAGATGGCGAGGTATTCCGCGCGCAGTTCCTCGTTCTCCAGCACCTCGGCGGCGGTGCCGTCGAAGACGATGGAGCCGGTATCGAGGATGATCGCCCGGTCCGCGAGCTGCAGCGCACGCACGGCGTTCTGCTCCACCAGGATGGTGGTCATGCCCTGTTCCTTGATGATGCGGAGCGTCTTTTCGATCTCGTCCACGATCACAGGGGCCAGCCCCTCGTAGGGCTCGTCGAGCAGCAGCAGCTTGATGTCGCGCGCCAGCGCCCGGGCAATCGCCAGCATCTGCTGTTCGCCGCCCGAGAGCGTCACGCCCTCCTGCTTGCGGCGTTCGCCGAGCCGCGGGAAAAGCTCGTAGAGCCGTTCCAGCGACCAGCCCACCGGCGGCATGATCTGGGCGAGCTGCAGGTTCTCCTCCACCGTGAGCCCCGCGATGATGCGGCGATCCTCGGGCACGAGGCCCAAGCCCGCCACGGCGGCCTCGTGGCTTTTCATGTTGTGCAGCGGCTGGTGATCGAGCCAGATCTCGCCATGCTGCACCTGCGGGTCGCCCAGCCGCGCGATGGAGCGCAGCGTGGTCGTCTTGCCGGCGCCGTTGCGGCCCAGCAGCGCCACGATCTCGCCCTCGTGGACGTTGAAGCTCACGCCCTGCACGATGTAGCTCTCGCCGTAATAGGAATGCATGTCCCAGACCGACAGGAAGGCCGGCGCGGTCTCGGCCCGGTTGGCGTGACGTGAGAAATCGGGACGGGTGTTCATTCTGCAATCCTCGCGGAAGGGGCGGATGAGGCGTGGGGCGCGGTGAGCCCGGCCCGGCGGGCGTGGCGCTGTGTCATGCGGCCTCCCCGAGATAGGCTTCCTGCACCTTGGGATGGCCCTTGATGTTCTCGGGCACGTCCTCGACCAGCGGCGTGCCCTGGGCCAGCACGGTGATCCGGTCGGCGAGCGAGAAGACCACGTGCATGTCGTGCTCGATGATGCACATGGTGATGTCGCGCTTCTGCTTGATCTCCTTGAGCAGGTCGATCGTGTTGTTGGTATCTGCCCGGGCCATGCCGGCGGTGGGCTCGTCCAGCAGCAGGAGCCGCGGCTGCTGCACGAGGCACATGGCCATCTCCAGCCGCCGCTTGTCACCGCGGGACATCGAGGCCGCGTGCATGTCGCGCTTGTCCTGCATGTTGACGTCTTCCAGCATGTGCTCGGCTTCCTCGACCAGCGCACGCTCGCGCCGGACCTGCTCGAAGGCATGCATCCGGTAGGTGCCGTCGCGCTTGGCGAAACAGGGGATCAGCACGTTCTCGATCACCGTGAGGTCGCCGAAGATCTCGGGCGTCTGGAAGACGCGGGCGATGCCCATCTGGTTGATCTCGTAGGGTTTGCGCCCCAGCACCGACTGGCCGTCGAACATGACCGAGCCGGTATCGGGGATGAGCTTGCCCACCAGGCAGTTGAGCAGCGTGGATTTGCCCGCGCCGTTGGGCCCGATGATGGCGTGAACGCTGTTCTCCGCCACCGACAGGTTGACGTGGCTCAGCGCCTGCAGCCCGCCGAAGCGCTTGTTCACGTCCTTGACTTCGAGAATGGACATCAGCCTCTCCTTACTCGGCCGGGTTGCGTTGCTTGGCGGCGTCGCTTTCGGCATCCGACGCCTTGCGGTCCCGGCGGCGGAAGGCGAAGCGGCCGATCCGCTGCCCGCCCTCGACCAGCCCGCCGGGCAGGAAGGTCACCACCAGCATGAACAGCAGCCCCAGCGTCAGGTGCCAGCCGGAGCCGACGAAATGCTCCGCCACCCAGATCAGCGCGTTCTCCACCCCGTCGGGCAGGCCGCCGAACCAGCCGTGCAGCACACCCTCGTTGATCTTGGAGAAGATGTTCTCGCAATACTTGATGAAGCCCGCGCCGAGGATCGGCCCGATCAGCGTGCCCGCGCCGCCGAGAATGGTCATCAGCACCACCTCGCCGCTCGCGGTCCACTGCATCCGCTCGGCCCCGGCCAGCGGGTCCATGGAGGCCATGAGCCCGCCCGCCAGCCCGGCATACATGCCCGAGATCACGAAGGCCGCGAGCGTGTAGGGCCGCGGGCTGAGCCCGGTATAGTTCATCCGCGTCTGGTTCGACTTGATCGCCCGCAGCATCATCCCGAAGGGCGAGCGGAAGATCCGGATGGCCAGGTAGAAGGAGGCCAACAGCAGGACGGCGCAGACATAGTAGCCCACCGGCAGGGTGAATTCCCACGGGCCGGCATGGATCGTGGTCGACGAGCGCATCATCATCCCGAAGAGATGCGGCACATGCGGCCCGTCGCCCAGCAGGATCTGCGGGTCGTCGGTATAGACCTGCAGCCCGGTCTCGCCGTTGGTCAGCGGGGTGAGGACCGAATAGGCCAGCCGGAACGACATCTCGGCGAAGGCGAGCGTCAGGATGGAGAAGTAGATCCCCGAGCGCCGCAGCGAGATCCAGCCGATCAGCAGCGCGAACAGCCCCGCCACGATGATCGACAGGATGATCGCCGGGATCACGTTGTAGCCCAGCAGCTTGAACATCCACACCGCCGAGTAGGAGCCGACCCCGAGGAACGCCGCGTGGCCGAAGCTCAGGTAGCCGGTCAGCCCGAACAGGATGTTGAAGCCGATGGCGAAGATCCCGAAGATCGCGAAGCGCTGCATCAGGTCCGGGTAGCCCGCGTTGAACTGCGCCAGCGGCGAATTGACGGGGAAGGGGTTCAGCAGCACCGGCGCCAGCAGCGCCATCAGTGCCACGACGAGCAGGAGGATGGTGTCCTTGCGGTCGAGTCCGAGCATCGTTTACTCCTCCATCACGCCCCTGCGGCCCATCAGGCCCCGGGGACGGGTCAGCAGAATGATGATGGCGACGAGGTAGATGATGATCTGGTCGATGCCGGGAATGATCTGCTTGATTTCGTTCATGGATGCGAAGCTTTCCAGGATGCCCAGCACGAAGCCCGCCAGCACCGCCCCGGGAAGGGAGCCCATGCCCCCCACCACGACGACGACGAAACTCAGCACGAGGAAATCCATGCCCATGTGGTAGTTGGGCGAGTTGATGGGCGCGTACATCACCCCGGCCAGCCCGGCCACGACGGCGGCCAGCGCGAACATGATGGTGAAGCGCTTGTCGATGTTGATGCCCAGCAGGCCCACGGTCTCGCGGTCGGCCATGCCGGCCCGGACCACCATCCCGAAGGTGGTGAAGCGCAGGAAGGCGAAGACCGCACCGACGATGATCGCGGCGAAGGCAAAGTAGATCATCCGCCAGTAGGGATAGATGATGTGGTTGGGATCGAAGCCCAGCAGCACCCCGAAATCGAAGGACCCGCGGAAGGCGTCGGGCGCCGGGGTCTGGATCGGGTTGGCGCCGTAATAGTGCTTGATCAGCTCCTGCAGCACGATCGCCAGGCCGAAGGTCACGAGGATCTGGTCGGCATGGGGGCGGCGGTAGAAATGCTTGATCAGCCCGCGCTCCATCGCGAAGCCCACCAGCGCCATGATCGGGATGGCGAAGAGGATCGCCAGCGGCACCGACCAGTCGATGACCGCCTGCCCGACATCCGGGCCGAACCAGCTTTCCACATAGGGGGTCTGGACCTTTGCGGGATTGCCGAGGAAGTCGGTCTTGGTCTCGTCGATCGTCTCGTAGCTGATCGTGAAGAGCCGCTGCAGGGTGACCGCGCAGAAGGCGCCGATCATGAACAGCGCGCCGTGGGCGAAATTGACCACCCCCAGCGTGCCGAAGATCAGCGTCAGCCCCAGCGCGATCAGCGCGTAGGCCGAGCCCTTGTCCAGCCCGTTGAGGATTTGCAGGATGATCGCGTCCATCTTTCCCGTCTCTGTTATGTGGAAAGGCAAGGTGCGTGACGGGCACGCACCCTACCGGCCTTTCGCGCGGACCGGCCAGAGCCGTGCCGCGCCGTCCGGAACGGGCGCGCGGGGAGGCCGCGCGCCCGCTGTCGCCGTATCAGGCGCCCGGGTTGCACTCGCCCAGGTTGCCGCCGGCGAACATCGGGTGATCGGGTGCATATTCCACCTGCGCCCGCGGGGTGACCTCGACGACCTCCAGCAGGTCGAACTCGGATTGCGGGTTTTCCTTCCCGCGCACCACGAGCACGTCCTTGAAGCACTGGTGATCGGCCGCGCGGTAGAGGGTCGGGCCGTTGCCCAACCCGTCGAACTCGTAGCCTTCCAGCGCCTCGACGACGGAGCAGGGGTTGAACGAGCCGCCGCGCGCCACCGCATCCGCATAGAGCAGGGTCTGCACGTAGCAGGTATGCGCCGCCTGGCTGGGCGGGAAGCCGTACTTGGTGCCGAAGGATTTCACGAAGGCCTTGGAGCCCTCGTCCTGCAGCGACCAGTGCCAGTTGGTGGAGCCGAGGATGCCCTTCACGTTCTCGCCGGCACCGCGCGCCATCAGGCGGGAATAGAGCGGCACGACGATCTCGAACTGCTTGCCGTTGACCATGCGGTCGCGCAGGCCGAACTGCACCGCGTTGGTCAGCGAGTTGACCATGTTGCCGCCGTAGTGGTTCAGGATCAGCACGTCGGCATCGGTCTGCAGGATCGGCGTGATGTAGGAGGAGAAGTCCGTCGCGGCGAGCGGCGTGCGCACCTTGTTGACGGTCTCCCAGCCCATGGCCTCGGTGGCCGCGGCGATGGATTCCTCCTGGGTCCAGCCCCAGGTGTAGTCGGCGGTCAGGTGGTAGGCCTTGCGGTCGGTGCCGTATTGCGCCTTGAGCACCGGCGCGAGCGCCGCGGCGGACATGTAGGCGTTGAAGAAGTGGCGGAAGCCGTTGGCCTTCTTGTCCTTGCCGGTGGTGTCGTTGGAGTGGGTCAGGCCCGCCATGAAGATCACGCCGGCCTCCTGGCAGAGGCCCTGGACCGCGACGGCCACGCCCGAGGAGGAGCCGCCGGTGATCATGATCGCCCCGTCCTTCTCGATCATCGACTTGGCGGAGGCGCGGGCGGCGTCGGACTTGGTCTGGGTGTCGCCGGTGACGTATTCCACCTTCTTGCCCATGATCCCCGTCCCGTCCAGCGAGTCGGAGCTGAAGGTGTTCAGCATGCCGCCGTCGCCTTCGCCGTTCAGGTGCTCGACCGCCAGCTCATAGGCGCGCAGCTCGTCCGCGCCCTCGTCGGCATAGGGGCCGGTCTGCGGCACGTTGAAGCCCAGGGTTACCGTGCTTCCGCTCGGTTCGTTGACGAAGGCCGACGCGGAGCCGGCGGTGAAGATCGTCGGCAGTGCCACGCCGGCGCCGGCAACGGCGCCGGTCCGCAGCACGCCGCGGCGTGTGAGTAGCTTGGACATGAATATCCTCCCATGTGGTATGTCCGGGCGCGGGCTCCTCTTTCCCGCGCTCCGGATGCAGCTTGTGCGCTTCCATTCTTGCTGGCCGACCGAAAATTCCGCAACAACTCCTTTTCTTGGAAGGATTTTTTTGTAAAGATTTCCACAGCCGTCTTTGACGATCTGTCAAAAACCTTATTCTGCCGCGCAGAAAGGCATTGAAAACCATGGGTCATTCGGGATGAGCAGGGAGCCGCTGACAGGCAGTCGCATCCGCGAGCGGAGGGGCATCGCGGGGCTGCGTCAAGTCGATCTGGCCCGCAGCGTCGGCATTTCCGCCTCCTACCTCAACCTGATCGAGCACAACCGCAGGAGAATCGGCGGGAAGCTGCTGCTCCAGATCGCGGAGGCGCTGGAGGTCGAACCGGCGCTGCTGTCGGAGGGGGCCGAGGCGCGGGTCGTCGCGGCCCTGCGCGAGGCGGCCGCCGACCGGGCCGATGCCGCGGCGGAACTGGACCGGATCGACGAGTTCGCCGGGCGCTTCCCCGGCTGGGCGCGGCTGCTGGCCGAGCTCCAGGGCCGAGGCGTGGCGCTGGAACAGATCGTGGAGACGCTGACCGACCGGCTGGCCCATGACCCGCATCTGGCGGCTTCGCTCCACGAGGTGCTGTCGACAGTCACCGCCATCCGCTCCACCGCCGCGATCCTGTCGGACACGGCGGGGCTGGAGCCCGAGTGGCGCGACCGGTTCCAGCGCAACATCCGCGAGGACAGCAAGCGGCTGGCGGAGTCGGTGCAAGGGCTGGTGACCTATCTCGACAATGCCGGCGATGCGGGCTCCGGCGCGACCTCTCCGCAGGAGGAGATCGAGCGCCATCACGCGGAGCACGGCTACCACGTGCCGTCGCTGGAGCCGGGCGGCGACGGCGATCCGGCCGAGATCGCCTCGGGCCTCGGTTCGGCCACGGCCCGGTTCGCGATGGAGCGGCACCTGCGCCGCTATCGCAGCGACGCCGCCGCCATGCCGCTGGAGCCGGCGCTGGACCAGGTGGCGCGCACGGGGCTCGACCCGCTGGCCTTTGCGCGGGCCTTCGGCACCGATTGCGCCGCGGCCATGCGCCGGCTCGCCGCGCTGCCGCAGGACCGGATGCCGGGGCCGCTGGGCGCGGTGATCTGCGACGCCTCCGGCACGCTGACCTTCCGCCGGCCGGTGGAGGGCTTCGCGCTGCCGCGCTTCGGCGCCGCCTGTCCGTTCTGGCCGCTGTTCCAGGCGTTGAGCCGTCCGCAGGTGCCGCTGTCGGTCCCGGTGGCGCAGGCGGGGCGCGACGGCGGCCGGTTCCGTGCCTATGCCGTGGCCCAGCCCGTGCTCGCCGCCGATTTCAACGCCGACCCGCTGCTCGAGGCGACGATGCTGCTGGTGCCGGAAGAGATAGCAGTGCAGACCGGGGACCATGGGGACGGGGCGACCGTGCGGCAGGTCGGGCCCGCCTGCAGGATCTGCCCCCAGCCGTCCTGTCCCGCCCGCCGCGAGCCCTCGATCCTGGCAGACGGGTTTTGACACGCTTCGGCAAAGCGGGGATAAAGGCGGCAAAACAAGAAAATGCGCATCGTCCTGAGGGGAGGAAAGGATGGAATGGGCAAGCACGTTCTGCTGATCGAGGACGAACCGAACATCATCGAGGCCATCCGTTTCATCCTGTCGCGCGACGGCTGGGAGGTGGACACCCACGCCAACGGCCAGGACGCGGTCGAGCTGGTGCGCCGCAAGTCGCCCGACCTGGTGATCCTCGACGTGATGCTTCCGGGCAAGTCCGGCTATGACATCCTGCGCGAGCTGCGCAGCGACCCGGGATCCGAGGGGTTGCCGGTGCTGATGCTGACCGCGCGGGGCCAGGCCAAGGACCGCGAACTGGCCGAGCGGATCGGCGCCAGCCGGTTCATGACCAAGCCGTTTTCCAACGCCGACATGTTGGACGCGGTGCGCGACCTGGTGAGCGCCTGAGATGGGCGGAGGCTGAGAGATGGCGCGCCCGGTCCGCCCCCTGTTCCTCGAGCGCACCTCCTACCGGCGGCGCCGGGCGGCAGATGCGGCGCGGCTCCTGCCGGTGCTGGGCCTCATGCTCTTCGCCGTGCCGCTGCTCTGGCCGCAGGAAGGCGAGGCGGCGGTCCGCGGCTCCCGCGCGATCGTCTATGTCTTCGGCGTCTGGGTGGTCCTGATCTTCTGCGCCTGGAGCCTGTCGCGCCTGGTCTCGCGCAGCCGCCGCGAGGATGGCCGCGACGCCGCCCTCCATGAGGAGGAGGCGCCGTGAGCGCGCAAGGGGCGGCTTGTGGGGCGTTCCCCCGGTCAGGCGCGCGGCCTTGTGCCGGTGCCTGCGGGGAGGCCGCTTCGAGCGAAGAGGACCGGCTCGGCTCGACGGTGATGGCGCGACTTGAGGTCGAGCTTCTCCCATCGCTCGCGCCAGCCATGCGCCTGTCATCGATCCCGGAAGGCCACGGTAGAAGGATAGGACCTACCTCTGCTGCGCCAGCTTGTACTTTCGGTCCGCTTCAGGCGGCAGGACCGGCAGCAACACGTCCTGCAGAACGGCGACCGGTCGGTCATCGACATGGAATGCGCCAAGCCGCTCCGGCTCGGGGCCACCGCCAATGACCTCGCTCAACCTGCTGATCGCGGTCTGCCTGTGCTACGTGGTCTTCCTGTTCCTCGTGGCCTGGCTGGCGGAGCGGGCGGCGCTCAAGGGGCGGGGCGGCTGGTTGCGCAGCCCCTGGGTCTATACCTTGTCGCTGTCGATCTACTGCACCGCCTGGACCTTCTACGGCGCGGTCGGCTACGCGGCGCGGTCGGGGATGGAATACGTCACCATCTATCTCGGGCCCACCATCGTCATGATCGGCTGGTGGTGGCTGCTGCGCAAGCTGGTGCGGATCGGCCGGGCGCAGCGCGTCACCTCCATCGCCGACCTGATCTCGTCGCGCTTCGGCAAGTCCAACCTGCTGGCGGTCTGCGTGACCATCCTCGCCGTGGTCGGCACCACGCCCTACATCGCGCTGCAGCTGCAGTCGGTCACCCTGTCCTTTGCCACCTTCGCGGCCGCGGATCCGTCGCGCACGATCCCGACCGACGCGGATTCCACGGCGCTCTGGGTGGCGGCGGGCCTCGCGCTCTTCACCGTGCTCTTCGGGACCCGCAACCTCGACGCCAACGAGCGTCACCACGGAGTGGTCATGGCCATCGCGCTGGAGGCGGTGGTCAAGCTGATCGCGCTGCTCGCCGTGGGCGTCTTCGTGGTCTGGGGCGTCGCGGGCGGTATCGGCGCCACGCTGGACCGGATCGACGCCTCGCCCCTCGGTCACTGGCAGGTGGATGGCGGCCGCTGGGCCGGGCTGACCTTCCTCGCCGCCGCGGCCTTTCTCTGCCTGCCGCGCATGTTCCAGGTGCTGGTGGTGGAGAACGAGGACGAGACCCACCTGCGCACCGCCTCCTGGGCCTTTCCGGCCTACGTGATGCTGATGTCGCTCTTCGTGGTGCCGATAGCCGTGGTGGGGCTGGACCTGATGCCCGCAGGGTCGAACCCCGACCTCTTCGTGCTGACGGTGCCGCTGAACCAGGGGCAGGGGGGGCTCGCCATGGCGTCCTTCATCGGCGGCTTTTCCTCGGCCACCTCCATGGTGATCGTCGCGGCGATCGCGCTGTCGACCATGGTGTCCAACCATATCGTCATGCCGATCTGGCTGCGCGCCAGCGGCACCGGCGCGACCATGTCCGGCGACGTGCGCAACGTGGTGCTGGTCTCGCGCCGGATCTCCATCGCGGGCGTGCTGCTGCTGGGCTACCTGTATTTCCGGCTGTCGGGGGGCGGCACGGCGCTGGCGGCGATCGGGCTGGTGTCCTTCGTGGGCGTGGCGCAGGTGCTGCCGGCGCTGCTGGGCGGGCTGTTCTGGCGCGGCGCCACGCGGCTGGGGGCGTTCTGCGGGCTGTCGGTGGGCTTTGCGATCTGGCTTTACGCGCTGTTCCTGCCCAGCTTCGGGCCCGGGGTGATCCTGCCGGAGGGCCTGATGGAGAACGGGCCGCTGGGGCTCGTCTGGCTGAAGCCGCAGGCGCTGTTCGGGATCGAGGGGATGGACCCGCTGATCCACGCGCTGCTCTGGTCGATGACGCTCAACGCCGTGACCTTCGCGCTGGTCTCGCTCGCCGGATTCCCGACCCCGCTGGAGCGGTTGCAGGGCGCGCAATACGTCAATGTCTTCGACCATTCCGCCGGGCCGCGCAGCTGGTCCGTCGGGGTGGCGCAGTCCGAGGACCTGCTGGTCATGGCGCAGCGCATCCTCGGCGCGGCGGAGGCGCAGGCGCTGTTCCAGCACGAGGCGTTCCGCCAGGGCATCAAGGGCTACCTGCCCGAGCCCACGCCCGATTTCCTCGAGGCGCTGGAGCGGGAGTTGGCGGGCTCCGTCGGGGCGGCCACGGCGCATGCGATGATCGGACAGATCGTCGGCGGGATGTCGGTCTCGGTCCAGGACCTGATGGCGGTGGCCGACGAGACGGCGCAGATGATGGAATATTCCTCGCGGCTGGAGGCCCAGAGCCAGGAGCTCACCCGGACCGCGCGGCAATTGCGCGAGGCCAACGCCAAGCTCACGCGGCTCTCGGTCCAGAAGGACGCCTTTCTCAGCCAGATCAGCCACGAGCTGCGCACGCCCATGACCTCGATCCGGGCCTTTTCCGAGATCCTGCGCGATACGGACGGCGTGGGCGCGGCGGATCGCAACCGCTACGCCTCGATCATCCATGACGAGGCGAACCGCCTGACCCGGCTGCTGGACGACCTGCTGGACTTGTCGGTGCTGGAGAACGGGCAGGTGAGCCTCAACATGACCCGCGGCCGGCTGGGCGAGGTGATCGACCGCGCGGTGGCCGCCGCCGGGGCGGGCGATGACGGCAGCCGCATCGCGGTGCGCCGCTCCGGTCCCGAGGCCGAGGTGGTCGCCACCGATCTGGACCGGCTGGCGCAGGTCTTCATCAACCTGATCGCCAATGCGCGCAAATACTGCGACGCTGACCGGCCGGAGCTGCGCATCGCCGTCAGCCGCCAGGGCGAGCGGCTGGTGGTCGATTTCGCCGACAATGGCAGCGGCATCCCGAAAGAGGCGCAGGACGTCATCTTCGAGAAGTTCTCGCGCGTGTCGGACCAGAAAGCGGGCGGCGCCGGGCTGGGGCTGGCGATCTGCCGCGAGATCATGCTGCGCCTGGGCGGCGACATCTCCTACCTGCCGGGGCAGGGCGGGGCGGCCTTCCGGGTGCAATTGCCGCAGGGTCGCGCGATGGCGGCACAATAAGGTCGCTCGCCCGGCGCTCGCCTCGCCGATCTTCAGGCAATCGTAACCTTCCCGCCGCTAGGATCAGCCGCATCCACATCCACTGCGGCGAGGGCATGGCAGACGACGCATCAGATCGGGTTCTGCGGCGCAAGGCGTCCCGCGGACGGCGCAGTCACGAGCTGCGGGGCATGCCCCCGGCCAAGGCGCTGCGCCTGGCGCTGGCGCGTGCGGCGGATCACCTGTGGTCCCTCGCCGCGCAGGCGCAGGGCATCCGCGAGGAGATCCTCGACCAGGAGGCGCTGCTCGATTCGCTGGAGGCCGGGGCGCTCTACATCCTGCTCGACGGGCCGGAGGGACATGCCGGCGCGGCGGTGCTCGACATGCAGGCCGTGGCCGCGCTGATCGAGGTGCAGACCATGGGCCGCGTGGTTCCGGGCCCGCCGCCAGACCGGCCGCCGACCCATACCGACGCCGCCATCGCCGCGCCGCTGCTCGACCGGATGCTGCGCGGCTTCGCCCGCAACCTCTCCGACGGGTCCGACGGCTGGTGGGCGGAGGGGTTCCGCTTCGGCGACCGGATCGAGGATCGGCGCACGCTGGGGCTGATGTTGAAAGGGGCGGAGTATCGCAGCTTCCGCGTCACCGTCGATTTCGGCCAGGGCGCGCGGACGGGCGAGATCGTGCTGGCCTTCCCCGACCGCGCGCGCCCCGCCCCGGAAGAGCCGGCGCCGCCGCCCCCGACCAGGACCGCCCCGCTGTGGGAGCGTATTCCGGCCGAGCTCATGGCGGTGGTCGACCGCCTGGACATGTCCGTCGCGGAGGCGATGGCGCTGAAGCCGGGCGATATCCTGCGGCTCGACCGGTCGGCGCTCGGGGCGACTCGGCTGGCCGCCGGCGACAGGCTGCTGCCGATGCTCTGCGATCTGGGCCAATCGGAGGGGATGCGCGCCCTGCGCCTGCGCCCGCCGGAGGAGGCGGGCGGGGACAGCGCCGGGGCCGCGGGGTTCACGGCAGCGCTCGGCGATGCGGCCGGCGCTGCGGGGCCGGAACTGCCCAACCTCTCGGGGCTGCCACTGTCCCCGGAACCGGGTGCCGACGGGTGGGGCGAGGGTTCAGGCACTGACGGATCGCTCGCGGCCTTTGCGGCGGCGGAGGGAACGCTGCCGGAGGCGGGCGCGCTTCCCGACCTGCCGGACCTTCCCTTGTCCGGGCCGGACATGGCGGAGGATCTGCCCGACCTGCCTCCGCTGGATTTCGACCTGCCCGACAATGCAACAGAGGACTGGACGCCCGGCGACCTGCCCGAACTGGACCTGCCCGATGCGGCCGAAGGATGAGCCCGCAGGTTGGAGAAACGGGCCGGCAAGGCCGTGCCAGGGCATTCGGGCCCCACGCCGAGAGGCGGGCAGGGTCCGCGACGCGGCGAGCGCGGGCTCAGCGGTTGGCCAGTGCCTCCAGCGTCGGCCGCAGCTCCTCGAGCTGGTAACCGGCATTGGCGGTATGGGTCAGGATCTCGTCGACCGGCATCGTGCCCGCCTGGCTCAGCGCCCAGACGACGGAGCAGCGCGTGCCCGACCGGCAATAGGCCAGGACCTTGCCGTCGCTTTCCGCGATCAGCTCCGCCTGCCGGGCGATGTTGTCGGGCGTCATGGTCTGGTTGGTCAGCGGCAGGGCCGCGAAATCGAGCCCCGCCTCGCGCGCCGCCGCCGCGACCTCGTCGCACAGCAGGCCGGGCCCCACCTCGGCATCCGGTCGGTTGCAGATCACCCGGGTGAATCCCAGCGCCGGAAGGCTGCGCACCTCCTCGGGGGTGATCTGTTCCGAGACGTGATAGACGGGGGTGATCTGCCTGATATCCATGGCTCAGACCTACTGCGCGGGAACGGTTCTGTCCAGATAGCGCCGCAGCACCGGCGTCGCGGCCATGCCGGCCAGCATCGCGGCCAGGAAGACCAGGTTGCGCCCCCCGCCATAGGACAGCGAGGCCACGACCGGACCGGGGCAGAGCCCGGCAAGTCCCCAGCCCATCCCGAAAAGCGTCGATCCCAGCACGAGGTTGCGGCCGATCCGCGGCTCCGGCCGTTCCGGGAAACTGCCGCCCAGCAGCGGGCGCCGCCCCGTGGTGAAGGCCCAGGCCACTGCCATCGGAATGATCGCCCCGCCCATCACGAAGGCAAGCGTGGGATCCCAGTCGCCGAAAATGTCGAGCCATCCCTGCACCTTCGAGGTGTCGGTCATGCCCGAGAGGTAAAGCCCGGCGCCGAACAGGCCCCCGGCGAGAAAGGCGAAGAGATTGCGCATTATATCACTCCGAGAATGTGGCGGAAGAGGACGACGGTGATCCCGCCGGCGCCGATATAGAAGACGGTGGCGACGATCCCGCGCAGGGACAGCCGGGAGATGCCGCAGACCCCGTGACCCGAGGTGCAGCCATTGGCGAAACGTGTACCGATCCCCACCAGCAGCCCCGCGACGAGCAGCGTGGCCAGGTCGCCGGTCAGGTGGGTCTGCTCGGGTCCGAAGACCGGCGTCAGCAGCAAGGGCAGCAGGGCCACCCCGGCGAGAAAGGTCAGGCGTTCGGACAGGTTGTGCCGCCCGGACCCGTCGATCACGCCGCCGATGATCCCGCTCGCACCCATGATTCGGCCATTCGCCAGCAGGAACACCGCCCCGCCGGTCCCGATCAGCATCCCGCCGATCAGGCCCCATATCCAATCCATCTGCATCGTCGCGCTCCTGTCGTTTCGCATACACATAACGAAAACAGAATGTGTTTCAAGAGCACAGCCGCACGTCTCCTTGATTCAGATCAAGACACGGCCCCTGGAACTGCCCTATGGCGCGCCGGAACGCAGCGGAGCAGGGCGATGGACGAACGCATCGGGACGATATGGCGAGGGCAGCATGACGGAGCGGGCGGGGACGCCGAGCCGCCCCGCATGAGGGCCGCCCGGGAAAGCCGGGACATCTTCGTGCGCATCGCGGATCTGCGGCGGCGCCTGGCGGTCGCCTCCGACCACGAATGCGACGCGCTGGAAACCGAGCTGGCGATCCTCTCGGCGCTGGCCGATGGCGGCACGCAGCGCGTCGCCTGACACTCCCCGGCCCGCCGGGACTTGCGTCACCCCGCCTCACGCTTACAAATGGCGCTGACGAACCGGGAAAACGCCGTAACCTGCCAGAGCGTACAGGTGGCGAAGCGGGGAGGGGCAGCTTGGCGGAGCCTATCGCCTATCATGTGGAGGACGGCGTCGCCGTGCTGGGCCTCGTCGCGGCGCCGGGCGCGGGGCTGACGGCGGAGCTGCACGAGGCGCTCGTGGCGGCGCTGGACCGGGCCGCCGCGGACGAGGAGGTGCGGGCGCTGGTTCTCGCGGGCTTCCAGGGGACGATGGGCGATCCGCTGCGGCTGGCGGATGCCGAATGGCTGGACCAGGCGCGCCGGCTGCGCGATCTCTGCGCGCGGATCGAGGATGGCGCGCGGCCGGTGGTCGCGGCGCTGGACGGCCCGGCCCTGGGCGGGATGCTGGAACTGGCGCTCGCGGCCCATGGTCGCGTCGCCGGGCCGGGTACGCGGATCGGCCTGCCGGACGTGGCGCTCGGGCTCCTGCCCATGGCCGGCGCGACCCAGCGACTGCCCCGGCTCGCCGGCATCCGCGCGGCGCTGGAGACGCTGCTGTCGCGGCGGCCCTTCGCGGTGACCGATCCGCTCGCCGCGGGTATCGTGGACCGCGTGGCCGAAGGGCCGGTCATGCCGGCCGCGCTGGTCTTCGCCCGAGACCTGGCCGGGGAACTGGCCGGGCAGGGCGGGACGCCGCGCCGCAATCGTGACCTGCCCGTGGGCGTCGAGGATCCGCTGGGCTACCAGACGGAGATCGCTGCGGCCCGCGACCGGCTCGAGGCGACGCCAGACGAGGCGCCGCGGGCCATCCTGCGGGCAGTGGAGGCGGCGCAGCTCCTGCCCTTCGAGACCGGGCTGGAATTCGAGATCGACGAGGCGGAGCAGGCGCTGAAGGGCGACCAGTCCGCCGCGCTGCGCCATCTCCTGCGGGCCGAGCGGCAGTGCTGGCGGCGGCCCGACTTTGCCACCGACCCCGCCTCGGCGCCGGCGCGCATCGGCTCCGTCGGGCTGGTCGGGGGCGGGGTGCTGGCAACCGAGCTGGCGGTGGTCTGCCTCGATGCGGGGCTGCAGGTGACGCTTCATGCCCGCGACGACCGGTCCGGCGCGGCGCTGACGGGCTCCGTGGCGACGATCTATGACCGCGCGGTGGAACGAAGCCGCCTCAGCCCCGAGGAGCGGGCGGCCCGGCTCGGCCGGCTCTCCACCGGCACCGATCTGGATGCGGCGGCGGCGGCCGACCTGGTGGTGGAGACCACGGGCGCCGATCCCGAGGCCCGCGGAATCCTGCTGGAACGGTTGGGGCGCGCGGCCCATGGGCAGGCGGTCCTCGCCACGACCGGGCCCTCGGCCGCGCTGGAGCGTATCGCGGAGGCCTCCGGCCGGGCGGGCCGCGTGCTCGCCCTGCGCCTGCTGCGCCCCGCCCATGTCAAGCGGCTGGTCGAGGTCGCGGCCCATCCGGGGACGGAAGCGACGGCGTTGCAGGCCCTGGCGCAGATGCTGCTGGGCGGCAGGCGGATCGTGCTACACAGCGCCCCGCGTGACCTGCCCCTGGGCGAAGAGATGCGGCTGGCCCGGCACTACGCCGCCCTCGGGCTCATCGAAAGCGGCGTGGCCCCCACGCGGCTGCAGACGGCGGTGGCGGCGGCGGGGCTGGGCGACAGCCTGCTGGCCGAGATCGACGCCGCCGGCCTGCCGACCCTGAAGGCGCGGATCGAGGCGGCGGACCTGCCGGTGCCGTCCTGCGTCGAGACGATGATCGAGGCGGGCCGGGAGGGGCGCGCCACCGGCCGGGGCTTCCTGCTCTGGCCCGAGGGGGAGGCGCCGCTGCCGGATCCGGCGGTCGATGCGCTGCTCGCGGCCAGGCGACCCTCGCGGGAGATGCCGGCAAGCGGGATCGCCGCGCTGATCGTCGCCGCCACCGCCAATCGCGGCACACGGCTTGTCCGGGAAGAGCAGGCGCAGTGGCCCGGCGATCTGGACGTGGCGTCGGTCTACAACCAGAGCTTTCCGCGGCTCAGCGGCGGCCCGATGCAGGCGGCCGACCGGCAGGGCCTGTTCGAGATGCAGCGCGCGCTGGACCATTTCATCGCCGAGCACGCCCCCGTCAGCGCCGCGCCGTTCTGGCAGCCCGATCCGCTGCTGCAGGAGCTGATCCGAAATGGCCGCCACTTCGCCGATCTCGACCGGGTGGCGCCGCCGGACTGGCCGCCGCCGGAGCTTCCGTGATCAGGTCAGGAAGATCCCGACGATCACGATGCCGAGCCCGATCATCGACAGGAAGAGCGCGCCCATGTTGAGCGGCAGGACCCGCGCCACGACGGCGCGCATCTCCTCGTCGCCGAGCTTGGCGCGCCGGGCCTGCGCCACCGTGACGATGCACCAGACGAGCCCCATGAGGCCCAGCAGCGACACGCCTGCCCCGATCCAGATCAGGTATTCCATCGGCCTCTCCTTTGCCGCGCTGCGGTAGCGGATCGCCGGTCATGCGGCAACCCCTTGCGAGGTCCGCGGGGCGCAGGTAGTCAGAGCCGCAAAACCGGGCCGGAGGCAGAGAATGCAAGACATGGAAGAGACGAAGGGCGTCGACAGCAGCTACCGCGTGACCGCGGACGAGCTGCGCCAGTTCATCGAGCGCTTCGAGCGGCTGGAGCAGGAGAAGAAGGATCTTGCCGACCAGCAGAAGGAAGTCATGGCCGAGGCCAAGTCGCGCGGCTACGACACCAAGGTGATGCGCAAGGTCATCGCCCTGCGCAAGCGCGAGCCCGACGACATCGCCGAGGAAGAGGCGGTGCTGGAGATGTACAAGGAAGCGCTCGGCATGCGCTGACCGCTTCGGCCGGGTCCGCCGGCGGGCCGGGATGCACCCGGCCTGCGGCGGATGCGGGGATGCCGAGGCCGCAGCGTCGGTGCCCGGATTTCACGGCGCGATGAAGCGTATCCCGTCCATCTGCGCGATGCGCGCCACGTCGGCCTCGTAACCCTCGGTCAGCCGCTCCATCAGGTCCTCCGACCAGCCGGGCAGGTCCAGCTCTTCCTCCATCTCCTCCTCGAGGTAGTACTTGTCGAGGAAGGCGGTCATCACCCGGCGCTTCTGGGCCTCCGTCATCACCGGATGCTCCTTGAGATAGGCGCGGAAGCGCTGCATCCCTTCCGGCGCCATGATCTCGGACAGCAGGTCGAAGGCGCCCGAGATCTTCTCTTCCTCGTCGAGCCCGGCCATGGTGCGGATGATCTCGCCCCAGATGAAGGGCGTGTCCTCGTTGCACCAGACGGTGATCGGCAGTTCCGGCACCTCGGCCCGCAGGCGCAGCAGGAAGTCCGACCAGCGGAAGCTTTCCGGATCGACGCCGTCGAGGAAGCTGGCGAAATCCTCCTGCGGAGCCGCGTCGAACAAAGCGGGCAGCCAGCTGGCCGGGTCGCGCAGGGCCAGGAACAGCTCCACCCCGTCCTCGGGAAAGAGATCCTGCAAATAGGCCAGCCGCTTGACCGCCATCGGGTAGAGCTCGCCCCGCGAAAGCGCGATCTTGGGCACCGCGAAGAAATTGTCGTTGGACAGGAGCAGCCGGTCGATATTCTCGGGGCGCTCGTTGCAGAACGCCTCCACCAGAACCTCGCGGGCATCGGGATCGGGCCGGCCCTCGTCCAGCGCGTTGATCGTCTCGCGCAGGAGCTGGCGGTAATTGCTGGGACCGGGGGCCGCGATGCGGTGCTTGAGAAAGCCGTCATGGTTCCGCAGAAGACTTTTCACGAGCCGGTCTTCATCTGTGCAATGGGCGCCGGCGTGAAGGATGATCTGCATGACGGGTCTTCTGGCCTCCTGATCGAGGGCGTACTATAAGCCACTGGCACTGCAGGTAAACCGTAATCCGAGGGGGCCGCATGAGTCTCGCAACATCGCAGCACGGACGGCTCGCGCCCGGCGCGGCGCGGGTGGGGCGCGGCTCCGGCGGCCTGTGGTCGGCGGGCGCCGTGGTGATCGCGGCGGTGGTGCTGCTGCCGATCCTGTCGGTGGTCTGGATCGCCTTCCACCCGGTCGACAACATCTGGCCGCACCTGATCTCCACCACGCTGCCGCGCTACCTGGGCAACACGGTGGTGCTGAGCGCGCTGGTCGGGCTGGTCTCGGCCATGGTGGGGACCGGGGCGGCCTGGATCGTGACCCGCTACCGCTTTCCCTTCGCGGCCTGGATCGAGTGGCTGCTGCTCCTGCCGCTGGCCATCCCCGCCTATGTGGGGGCCTATGCGCTGGTGGATTTCCTGGAATATGCCGGCCCTGTCCAGACCGCGCTGCGCGGCCTGATGGGCTGGCAGAGCGCGCGCGACTACTGGTTCCCCGAGATCCGGTCGATGGGCGCGGCGGTGGTGGTGCTGAGCTCCGCGCTTTTTCCTTACGTCTACCTGCTGGCGCGCGCCGCCTTCCGCGAACAGTCGGGCGATGCCGAGGACGTGGCCCGCTCGCTGGGCGCCGGCGCGTTCAAGCGGTTCTGGCGCATCGGCCTCCCGCTCGCGCGCCCCGCCATCGCCGCCGGCACCGCCATCGTCATGATGGAGACGGTGAACGATTTCGGCGCGGTGGATTACTTCGCGGTGCAGACGCTCACCACCGGCATCTTCTCGGTCTGGCTGGAAAGCAACAATGCGGGCGGCGCGGCGCAGATCGCCAGCGTCATCCTCGTGCTGGTGATCCTGCTGGTCACGCTGGAAAAGGTGTCGCGCCGGCGGCTGCGCTTCTTCAACCTCTCGCGCCGTCACCGTCCGGTGGCGCGCCGGCAGATCGGCGGCCTGGCTGGCTGGCTGGCGCTCGGGCTGTGCCTCGTGCCCTTCGTCACCGGCTTCGTCCTGCCGGGCGGGGTGATCCTGTTCCACGCGGTGGAGAACGCGGAGATCTGGCGCGACCCCGCGCTGCTGACGGCCCTGCGCCACACGCTCACGGTGGGCGGCACCGCGGCGCTGGTCACGGTGGGCGCGGCGGTCTTCCTGGTCTACGGGGTGCGGCTCGCGGGCCGCGGCCTGCCGCGCCTGCTGATGCCGGTGACCACCATAGGCTATGCCGCGCCCGGCGCCGTGCTGGGGGTGGGGATCCTGATCCCGCTGGGGGCCTTCGACAACGCGCTGGCCGACGCGGTCGAGGCCTCGACCGGGCATGACATGGGCCTGATCCTGACGGGCTCGTCCTTCGCCATCGTGCTGGCCTATGCGGTGCGTTTCTTCGCCATCGCCCAAGGCGCGGCGGATGCGGCGATGGGCCGGGTCTCGCCCAACCTCTCCGCCGCCGCCCGGTCGCTCGGCCGCAGCCGGGGGCAGGTGCTGGGCTCGATCTATTTCCCGCTGATCCGGGGCTCGCTGCTCTCGGCGCTGCTGCTGGTCTTCGTGGATTGCGTGAAGGAGCTGCCGGCGACGCTGCTGCTGCGGCCCTTCAACTACGACACGCTGGCGACACGGGTGCACGAACAGGCCAGTCTCGAAAATCTCGGAGACGCCTCCCCGGCGGCGGTGCTGGTCATCGCCGTGGGCCTCGCGGCGGTCGGATTGCTGGCCCGCGCAAACCGCTAGCGCCCGCTTGCACGGCACCGGCATTTGCGGCTAAACGGGGCCGGAGTGCCCCTATAGCTCAGCTGGTAGAGCAACTGATTTGTAATCAGTGGGTCGGGAGTTCGAGTCTCTCTGGGGGCACCATCATCCGCTTCGGCGGCGGATTTTCCTCGGCCCAGCGACAAGAGAGCTCGTTTAGGCGAATGGAGCCCTCTGGCGGGAGTTTCCGCCGGATTATCAACTTGTTGGTGGGGATGCGGTCCTGAGCTTTTGGAGCTGTCAGGGCGTTCTGTCCCGGTAGAGCGAGCGGAACTCGGGCCTTGGCGTGGCGTGATTCGCGGCTCGGTGCGGATTTTGTTTCCGCAGGCGCACCAACCGTGCTTAAACCGCCAATTGTTCGCGCCTGTCCCGTGGATGGAGGTTGGGTGGCGACTGGCGGCGTGCCACGTTTCCGCCGCATTCCGTCCGGCGCTAAGTGTGTCGAAGTGGGAAACAAAGGCGGGAGGAGTAAGTGGCGAAACGTCCCGCATCTACGGGAAAACCGGCACTTGCGTCGGTTATCTGCTCTTGCGGCCACCCACCGAGAAACAATCAACTTCCGTTACGTCACCCGTCCGCCGCCCAAAGTCAGCCCGGCCGGCCCCCGTGGCGGCACCTTCCGGCCCAAATTCGGACATTTTCTGCTTGGTCGGCGCACCGGTCGCTCCTATGAATGAAGGGCCTAACTGGGGGGTTAGAAGTCTGAAGGCCACGGGGGCGGCCGCTGATCTGCAAGCATCCGTGCGGGTGCGAGGGGAAGCGTCCGGGTGACGTTCCGCATGGGTGCGGACGACCTGCCGCCCTGACCCGGTGACCGAATTTCCGGTTGCCGCCGATGGCCCTTTGCTCCTGACCGGTCAGATCTGAATGGAATACGGTGGCAGGGACCTTTCCGTCCCTTCCCGGTGGAGCGTTCGGGGCGACCCGTTGGTTAATAGGAAAGGTCATTGTTATGGCTGATTTGGTACTGAATTGGGGTCTCCTCGGCGCTTACGGGACCGATCTGACGGACGATGAAACCACCACCGTCGATACCGGCGGCGTCCAGGTCGGCATCACCTATTCCGGTGAACACCAGGGCGCCAGCGCCTTCACCTTCAACGCCGACGGCTATGTGGGCGAGGACGAGCCCTTTGCGCATAATTCGTTTCTCAAGCTCTTCGGCGACCAGGGCGATCCGGGCCTGAACCCCACCTCGACCACGGTGCTGAACTTCGCGGCCTCGAACGAGGAATACGGCGACGAGGTGCAGAACGTCTCCTTCCGGCTGAACGACATCGACGGCGGGCAGGGCGGCGACCTGCACGAGGCCGGCGACGGCACTTGGCAGGACAGCCTGACGGTCACCGCCTACGATGCCGAGGGCAATCCCGTCGACGTGCAGCTGAGCGGGCCGACCGCTTCGGGCGCCACGGCCACCGGCGACGGCCCGACGGAGTTCACCGACGCGTCGGGGTCGGTCTTGGTCAACATCGCGGGCCCCGTGTCGCGCATCGAGTTCTCCTACGACAACGGGGGCACGATGCAGCAGGGGGCGCTGATCTCGGACATCCATTTCCAGACGACCGATTACGATGACGGGAACGAGCCGCCCGACGCCGTGGACGATTCCGCCACGACCGAGATGGGCACCCCGGTCATCATCGACGTGCTGGGCAACGACACGGATCCGGATGGCGACACGCTGACCGTGACCTCCGTCTCCGACGACGAGAACGGCACCACCACGCTGAACGAGGACGGCACCGTCACCTTCACCCCGAACGAGGGCTACAGGGGCGAGACCGACTTCACCTACACGATCAGCGACGGCAATGGCGGCACCGATACTGCCAACGTGCATGTGGAAGTGCCCTGCTTCACTCCCGGCACCAAGATCGCCACCCCGCTGGGCGAGCGCCTGGTCGAGGAACTGCGCGAAGGCGACCGGATCATCACCCGCGACAACGGCATCCAGGAGATCCGCTGGCTGGGCCGCAAGGTGCTGACCGGCCACGACCTGGCGCGCAAGCCGCACCTGAAGCCGATCCTGATCCAGGCCGGCAGCCTGGGCAACGGCCTGCCCGAGCATGACATGCTGGTCAGCCCCAACCACCGGGTGCTGGTGAACAACGACAAGACCGCGCTCTACTTCGAGGAGCGCGAGGTCCTGGCGGCCGCCAAGCACCTGACCGGGCTGCGCGGCGTGGACGAGGTGACCTCGCTGGGGGTGGAATACATCCACTTCATGTTCGACCAGCACGAGGTGGTCCTGTCCAACGGCGCCTGGACCGAAAGCTTCCAGCCCGGCGAGATGACGCTGGGCGGGATCGGCAATGCGCAACGCACCGAGATCCTGGAGCTTTTCCCGGAATTGGAGACCGCGGAGGGGATCGAGGCCTATGCCGCCGCCCGCCGCTCGCTGAAGAAGCACGAGGCGCAGCTTCTCGTGAAATAGGATTGCCCGCGCGTCTGGGCGCTGAGGAATATGCAGCTCCGCGCGCGTGGGTCTTTCACATGCGCGGAAACAGGAAAGCCGGGAGCGGAATGGCCGCTCCCGGCTTTCTTGTGTCTGACTGCGTGATTATGGCGGGACCGGGCTCCGCGATGCCTGTCAGAGCAGGATGACGTCCACTATCTCGCCCGGCTCTCGGGCGCCGTCGCCGGCGGGGCGCTGGATCAGCGCATCGGCCTCGGACAGGATGGACAGCAGCGCGCTGTCCTGGCTGTCGAAGGCGGCGACCCCCTCGGGCGTGACGCGGGCGCGCATGTAATGTTCGCGCGGCCCGTTCGCCCGGAGCGGCGCGGAAAGCGGCAGGCGGGTGCTGGGCGCGGGGGCGGGGGGCAGGCCCTGCATCACGCGGATCACCGGGGCGAGGAAGATGTGCCCGCAGACCATGGCCGAGACCGGGTTGCCCGGCAGCCCGATCATCGCGGCATTGCCCATGCGCCCCGACATCAGCGGTTTGCCGGGCCGCATCGCGACCTTGTAGAAGGCGCGCTCCAGCCCCAGCTCGGCGGCGACGTCGCCGACGATGTCGTGGTCGCCCACGGATGCGCCGCCGATCGTGACCACCAGGTCCGCCCCCGCCGCGAGGTCGAAGGCCGAGACCAGCGAGTCGCGGGTGTCGCGGGCCACCGGCAGCAGCCGGGGCAGGGCGCCCAGCTCGCGCAGATGGGCATGCAGCCCGTAGGAATTGGAGGCGATGATCTGGTCGGGGCCGGGATCCTCGCCGGGCAGTGCCAGCTCGTCCCCGGTGGCGATCAGCGCCACGTCCGGCTTGCGATGGACCGGCACCGAGGCCACGTTCATCGCGGCCAGCAGGGCCACGTCCCGCGCCGTGAGCCGCCGGGGCGCCGCCAGCCTCTCGCCATCGCCGAAATCCGCGCCGGCGGGCCGGATATGCGGCCCGGGGCTGAGATTCTCGCCCAGCGTGATGCGGTCGCCCTCGCGGGTGACATCCTCCTGGATGATGACGCGTTCCGCACCTTCGGGCACCGGGGCGCCGGTGAAGATGCGCACTGCCTGGCCTTCGCCTACAGGCCCCTCGAACCGGTGGCCGGCGGCGCTTTCGCCCACCACGACGAAGGTGTCGCCGGGCCGCGCCTCGCGCGATGGGATGGCATAGCCGTCCATGGCGGAGGCCGGGAAGGGCGGCTGCGCGCGGCGCGCCACGGCGTCCCGCGCCAGCACGCGGCCGGCGGCCTCGGTCAGCGGCACCTCTTCCACCGGTAGCGGCGCCACCAGGCCGAAGAGCAGGGTCAGCGCTTCGTCTACGGTGATCATTCCGCCTCGTAGCGGCCGGACTTGCCGCCGTCCTTGAGCACCACGCGGATGCCGCCGATCTCCATCGCGCGATCCGCGGCCTTCAGCATGTCGTAGACCGTGAGCGCGGCGGTCGAGACCGCGGTCAGCGCCTCCATCTCCACGCCGGTCGGGCCGGTGGTCCGCACCTCGGCGGTGATGCGTAGGCCGGGCAGGTCCGCGTCGCGCTCCAGGTCCACCGTCACCTTGGACAGGCTCAGCGGATGGCAGAGCGGGATCAGGTCGGCGGTGCGCTTGGCGCCCATGATGCCGGCCAGTCGCGCCACGCCCGGCACGTCGCCCTTCTTGGCGCGGCCCTCGCGCAGGATGTCGAAGGTGGCGGGCGCCATGCGCACCCAGCCCTCGGCCCGGGCGATGCGCGCCGTCTCGGCCTTGTCCGAAACATCGACCATGTGCGCCCGCCCCTCGGCGTCGAAATGCGTCAGCTCGGCCATCAGGCGCCGCCCGCGGTCAGCGGGTTGCCGATCAGGCTGCGGGTGGCCGTCGCCACGTCCGATTGCCGCATCAGCGTCTCGCCGATCAGGAAGGCCCGGACGCCGTAGCGCGCCATCTCGGCCAGGTCGTCGGGGCCGGACAGCCCGGATTCGGAGACGATCAGCCCGTCCTGCGGCACCAGCTTGGCCAGCTTGCGGGTGACGTCGAGCGAGGTCTCGAACGTGCGCAGATCGCGGTTGTTGATGCCGATCAGGCGGGACTTGAGCGCGTCGACCCGCTCCAGCTCGGCCCGGTCGTGGACCTCGACCAGCACGTCCATGTCCCATTGCTGCGCGGTCTCTTCCAGCTCGGCCGCCTGCGCGTCCGACACCGAGGCCATGATGATCAGGATGCAGTCCGCCCCGAGCGCCCGCGCCTCGGTCACCTGGTAGGGGTCGTACATGAAATCCTTGCGCAGCACCGGCAGATCCACAGCCGCCCGGGCCTGGCTGAGATATTCCTTGGCCCCCTGGAAGGACGGCGTGTCGGTCAGCACCGACAGGCAGGCGGCGCCGCCTTCCTCGTAGGCGCGGGCGAGCGTTGCAGGGTCGAAATCCTCGCGGATCAGGCCCTTGGAGGGGCTCGCCTTCTTGATCTCGGCGATCAGCCCGTAGCCGGTCTTGGAGGCCTGCAGCAACGCGTCGGCAAAGCCGCGGGTGGGCGAGGCGGCGCGGGCCTCCGCTTCCACCTCGGCCAGGGGCTTCTCTTCCTTGGCGGCAGCGATTTCGTCCAGCTTGTAGGCCTTGATCCGGTCGAGCACGGTTTCGGTCATTCAGCGGCTTCCTGTGTCAGTCGGGCCAGTGCCTCGATCTTGCCGCGTGCCGCACCGCTGTCGATGCTGTCGCGGGCGATCTCGACCCCGGCCTTCAAGTTGTCCGCCCGATCTGCCACCACCAGCGCCGCCGCCGCGTTCAGCAGCACGGCGTCGCGGTAGGCACCGGGCGCTCCTTCCAGCAACGCGCGAAACGCCTTTGCGTTCGCGTCCGGCGTGCCGCCGATGATCTCCTCGAAGGGATGGACCGGCAGGCCGGCCTCCTCGGGATGCAGCTCCGCCTCGCGGATGGAGCCGTCGGTTTCCAGCGCCGCCAGCCAAGAGATGCCGGAAATGGCCAGCTCGTCGGTCCCGTCCGAGCCGTGGACCAGCCAGGCGCGTTCCGAGCCGAGCTTGCCCAGCACCTCGGCCATCGGGCGGATCAGGTCGCGGGTGAAGGCCCCGGTGAGCTGCCGCTTGACCCCGGCGGGGTTGGTGAGCGGGCCCAGGATGTTGAAGATGGTGCGCGTCCCCAGCTCAACCCGGACCGGGCCGACATGGGCCATCGCTGGATGGTGCATCGGCGCCATCATGAAACCGATCCCGGTCTCGGCCAGGGCGCGTTCGACGATGCGCGCACCGATCATCACGTTGACCCCCATCGCCGACAGCGCGTCCGACGAGCCCGAGCGCGAGCTGAGGTTGCGGTTGCCGTGCTTGGCCACCGGCACGCCGGCCCCCGCGACCACCACCGCGGCGGCGGTCGAGATGTTGAGCGTGCCCTTGCCGTCGCCGCCCGTGCCGACGATGTCCATGGCGCCCGGCGGGGCGGCGACCATGTGGCACTTGGCCCGCATCACCGCGGCGGCGGCGGTATATTCCTCCACCGTCTCGCCGCGCGTGCGCAGCGCCATCAGGAACCCGCCCGTCTGGCTGGGCGTCGCCTCGCCCTCGAACAGCAGGGTAAAGGCGGCCTCGGCCTCGGCGCGGGTCAGCGGACGCTCCGCCGCGGCGCCGATCAGGGTCTTCATGTCGGCCGTCATGCCGGGACCTTCATCATCTGCAGGAAATTCCCCAGCAGCCGGTGCCCGTGTTCCGAGGCGATGCTCTCGGGGTGGAACTGCACCCCGTGGATCGGCAGGTGTCGATGCGACAGGCCCATGATCGTGCCGTCCTCAAGTTCTGCCGTGACCTCCAGCTCGTCGGGCAGGCTGTCGCGCTCCACCACCAGGGAATGGTAGCGGGTGGCGCTGAAGGGCGAGGGCAGGCCGGCAAAGACGCCGCCTTCGGAATGGCGGATATGGCCCATCTTGCCATGCACGATCTCGTGGCAGCGCACGACGCGGCCGCCGAAGGCCTGGCCGATCGTCTGGTGCCCGAGGCAGACGCCCAGCAACGGGATCCCGGCCTCCGCCGCTGCCCGCGTCAGCTCGAGGCAGATGCCCGCCTGGTCCGGATCGCAGGGGCCGGGGGACAGAAGGATGCCTGCGGGCTTCATCGCCATGGCCTGCTGGACGTCGATCGCATCGTTTCGCCAGACCCGGGTTTCGGCCCCGAGCTCGCCCAGGTAGTGGACCAGGTTGTAGGTGAAACTGTCGTAATTATCGATCAGCAGAAGCATCAGGCCGCTCCGTGACGAAGGGGGTTTTGGCCGGGCGCCCGGTCGCGGTATACTTGTTCAGGCTTGCGGCACAGGGTCAAGGGGCGGCGGGCAGGAAAGACGGTCGGCGCGCGGCGCCCGCGCGACCGGCCCGGAACGAGAGGTGGAGCATTGCTGCGAGGACTATCAGGCTTTCTCTGGGGCGCGGTCGTCTCGATTCTGGCGCTCGGCGCGTTGTCCGTGGCCGACCGGCCGGTTGCGCTTCCCGAGGCCGAGGTTGCGGACGGCGCGCCGGCCACCGGGCAGGAGATGGAGCCTGCGGGCCCCGGCGACGCGACCGAGACCCGTTCGGCCCCTGAAAAGGAGGCGCCGCCCGCGGACATGCCCGTCATCGAACAGGCCGCGCCAGCCGGGCGGGGCGGGGAGACCATTGCCGAGGCACCCCCCGAGCCGGAGGCAGAGCAGCCCGCCGCGCAGACGCCGGAGGCCGACGAATCGGAGGCCGGGCGCGGTGAGCCGACCGTCGTGGTGGTCGAGGAGACGCCTCGCGAAGAGCCCGCCGTCGAGGCCGATGATGCCGACGCGGAGACTGGCGTCGAGGCCGATGGCACCGCCGGCGCGGAGACGGCCGAGGCGGAGGAACCTGCGGCCGCGGTGCGCGAAGCGGCAGAGGGCGAGACCCGGAGCGCCGACACCGAGGAGGATGCCAGCCGCAGCGCCTCGACGCAGGAGGCCCGGCCGGCCCCTGCGCGCCGCCCCGAGATCTCCGTCCCGCCGGCAGTCTCGACGGAGACCCCGGCCATGGCACCGCCGGGCGAGGAGGTGGACTCCCCGCTGACCGACGCCGATACCGATCCCGCCGCGCGCCCCGAGACCGGCGAGACGGACCTGGCGCTGGCCAGCCCCGGCGAGGGCCAGGAGCAAGGGGCGATCGAGGTGACCGGCGACAGCCCGGTCGAGGCGCAAGAGCAGGCGCCGGCCCCCGCCGCCCCGGTCGCGGAAGAGGACCTGTCGATCTCCACCGAACCGGCCCAGCCCCTCGCCCCCGAGGTGCCGCCCGAAGAGGAAAGCGCCTTCCCGGCCGAGACGGCGTCCGAGGCCCCCGGCGACACCCCCGCCGAGGCCCCGGAAGAGGCTTTGGCCGAGACCCCGACAGAGGCCTTGCCGGAAGAGACGCCGGACGCCATGGAGTCCGGGGCGCCCGCCCCCGCGCAGACCGAGGCCACCGAGGGCCCGCGGGCGATGACAGACCCCGGCACGACGCCGGAGGCGGACGTGACGCCGGAGATGGAAGCCGAAGGGCGCGCCCTGGAGGATACGGCTGAACCGGCTCCGGAGGCCACCGAGCAGGCCACCGAAGAGACCCGCGTGAAACCCTCCGGCACGCTGGGGGACCAGGCCGACGGGGTGACCACCGGGCGGCTGCCGCGGATCGGCGACGCGCAGGAGCCGGCGGAGGATGCCACGGACACCGCCGACCCCGCAGGCGACACTCCTCCGATCCGCGCCTATGCGGAACCGGTGGAGGTGGAGGCCGGCAAGCCGCGCATGTCCATCATCCTCATCGACGATGGCGGCCTCTCGATCGGCATCGAAGCGCTGGAGGCCTTTCCCTATCCGCTGACCTTCGCGGTGGACGCCACCGCCCCCGACGCGGCCGAGCGCATCGGCAGCTACCGCGCCCGCGGCTTCGAGGTGGTGGCGATGGTGGACCTGCCGAAGGGCGCGACCCCCACCGATGCCGAGGTCACGTTGCAAGAGGTTCTGCGCCGGGGACCCGAGACGGTGGCGGTGATGGAGACGCCGCAGAACGGCCTGTCGCAAAGCCGCGCCCTGTCGGACCAGGTGACGCGGATCCTCGCGGATCGCGGCTATGGCTTGGTGCTGTTTCCCAAGGGGCTAAACACGGCGCAATCCCTGGCCGAGAAGGCCGGCGTGCCCGCGGCGACGATCTTTCGCGATTTCGACGCGGAGGGCGAGACGCCAACGGTCATCCGCCGCTTCCTCGATCAGGCGGCCTTTCGCGCCGGGCAGGAGGAGAACGTGATCATGGTGGGCCGTCTGCGTCCCGACACGATCAGCGCGCTCCTGCTCTGGGGGCTGCAGGACCGGGCGAACAGCGTGGCGCTGGTGCCGGTGAGCCAGGTCCTCCAGCCGGAGAGCTGACGGGCTGGCCGCGTGACGGTGCTTGCTGCGCGCCGGGGCCGCCGAGCCCTTGCGCGGCGCGCGGCGAGCCTGGCCATGACCTCGCGTCCGTCACCGGTTGCTGGCCGCGCGCGATATGCCCGGCGCTTGCCTCCCGCGCCCACTGACAAGCCCGACCACCTTCCGCCCGCCTCCGCCTCACTGGCCTATGGCGGCAGCTGTACCCTTGCTTGCCGCGCGGCCCCGCTGAGCACCGCGTCAATGCAGGAAAGTCGAGCCGGGTCGCTCGCGTGGCGCCTCCCTTCGTGGGTGTTGCTGCGGGGCGCGCTCTTGCTCCTCTCTCTCCTGCCTGTGGCGCGGCGCCTCCCGACCCGGGTGCTGCCCCTCGGGGTCGGCCACCACTTTCTGCCATCCACGCCACTCTCTTGGACCAGAAGAGGCCTGTGCGATCTGCCCGTCCTGCTCGGGGCGTCCATCCCGCACGACCAATGCACCCTCCGATATCCGTTCTTTGCCAGTAGGTTCGGAGGCCGTCTCCGCCAGCGCCCGGTCGAGCTGCGCGGCACCGATCGGGTGGTCGAAGCCCACCCCCGCGAAATGCCGGGTGCGCCAGATGACCCGTGTGCTGAGCCAGGCTTGCCCGATCCGCAGCCAGAGCCGGTCGTCGATGCGGAGGGAATCGCCCCGTATGGTCGCGCCCATGCGGCTGATATCCTGGACGACGGTCCCGCGCTCTTCGCCGCGGCGTCGGATCCGGGTCGAGATATGGCAATGGTGGCGGGCGCTCAGCCTAGCATAGCGCTGGTTGCGCAGATGGACCGCGACGATGGCGACGGCGAGGGTCAGCGCCCCGAGATAGAAGATGACGCGATGCCGGGGCGGGCCGAGGAAAACGCCCGAGACCATGGCCGGCCGCGGCGCCATCCCGCCCGCCGCCGCGGGGGCCGCGGCGATGCCGGTGCCGACGGTCGGACCCGCCGCCCTCCTGATATCGGGGGGCGTGCAGGCGAGCGCCGCGCCGAGGCGGGAGACGCGGTCAAGGGCCGGCACGGCGCGGGGATGGCCGCCCTCGGCCAGGAACCGCACGGTGCCGGCGACGAAGGCCGCGAAATCGCCGGCATGCGGGGCGAGCGCGGCCTCGTTTCGCGCCTGGCGCAGCATGTCGGGGGTCAGCGCAAGGGTGCGGTCCCGAAGGGCCTGCCAATGCGGCGCGGCCGCTTCCGGGCCGGGGGCGCGGTCGATGGCGCGCAGATCGCCGGCCATGGCGGACAGCGTGCCGATATAGGCACAGCCGCCGCTGCCGATCCCGTTCTGCGCCCGGCCGGCACCTGGCAGAAGGAGGGCCAGGAGAAGCAGCAGATGACAGAGTAACGTGCGGAGGTGCTGGCCAGGAAGGCCGCCCGATGGGCCGCGCCCGGGCGCCTTCGCCCGACCACCAGCCCGGGCCATGCCCGAACCGAGCCAAATGCGTTTTCGTCGCTGATCCTTGTGCAGGGCGCCCGGCGCCCGGCGGCACGGTTCCGGTCGCATCGCTTCACCCTCCGCTCGTGTCACCGAGCCTAGACGGCAAAGCTTTCAGAAGGGTTAAGCCCTAGCCGTTCCCGTCGCCCGTGAAGCGCGCGGCATCCTCGGCGGCCCGGCGGATGGCGTTCGACTTGTGCACCGTCTCCTGGTACTCGGCCTCGGGATCGCTGTCGAAGACCACGCCGCCGCCGGCCTGGATATGCAGCTTGCCATCCTTCACGATGGCGGTGCGCAGGGCGATGCACATGTCCATGTCGCCCCCGGCCGAGATGTAGCCGCAGCCACCGCCGTAGACGCCGCGCTTTTCCGGCTCCAGCTCGTCGATGATCTGCATCGCGCGGACCTTGGGCGCGCCCGAGACGGTGCCCGCCGGCATGCCCGCGAAATAGGCCGAGAGCGCGTCCTGATCCTCGGCCAGCTCGCCGACCACGTTCGACACGATATGCATGACGTGGGAATAGCGCTCCACGATGAACTTCTCGGTCGGGCGGACGGTGCCGATCTTCGCCACCTTGCCCACGTCGTTGCGGCCCAAGTCGAGCAACATCAGGTGCTCCGCCAGCTCTTTCTTGTCGGCCAGCAGCTCGGCCTCGAGCGCGCGGTCCTCCTCGGGCGTGGCGCCGCGCCGGCGGGTGCCCGCGATCGGGCGGATGGTCACCTCGCGGCCGAAGACGCGCACCAGGATCTCGGGGCTGGCGCCCACGACCTGGAAGTCCCCGAAGTTGAAGTAGAACATGAATGGAGACGGATTAGTCCTTCGCAGAGAACGATAAAGTGCGAAGGGAGGCAGCAGAAAATCCTGCGTCCAGCGCTGCGACGGGACCACCTGGAAGATGTCTCCGGCGCGGATGTATTCCTTGGCCCGCTCCACCGCCGCGCGGTAGGCGTCCGGCGTGAAGTTGGAGCGTGGCGCCGCGACCTCCGCCGCCTCGCCGAGGTTGCGCGTGGCCTGCGGCATGGCGCGCTCCAGGTCCCGCACCGCATCCATCACCCGCTCGGCCGCCTGGGCATAGGCGGCGCGGGCGGATTGCCCGTCGCTGACCCAGGCCGGCGAGACCACGGTCACCTCGCCCTTCACCCCGTCCAGCACGGCCACCACCGAGGGGCGCAGCATCATCCCGTCGGGCGTGCCCATCGTGTCGGGCGGCACGTTGGGCAGATGCTCCACCAGCCGGATCATGTCGTAGCCGAGATAGCCGAACAGGCCGGCGGAGGCCTGGGGCAGGTCCTCGGGCAGCTCGATCCGGCTTTCGGCGATGAGCGCGCGCAGGGTGTCGAGCGGGTGGCCGTCGAGCTCGGCAAAGGCGTCGGGGTCGAACCGGGCCTGGCGATTCAGGAAGGACCGCTCGCCCTCGCAGCGCCAGATCACGTCGGGCTTCATGCCGATGATGGAATAGCGTCCGCGCACCTCGCCGCCGGTGACGGATTCCAGCATGAAGGCGTCCTTCGCCGCCCCCGTGAGCTTGAGCATCAGCGAGACCGGCGTGTCCAGATCGGCCGCCAGCCGCATGTGGACGACCTGGTTCAGGCCCTTTGCATAGGCTTTCTCGAAGGCGTCGAAGGACGGGGTGAGCGCCATCACTGGAACTGCGAATGCACCGCGTTCAGCGCCTGCTGGTCCAGCTGGATCCCGGCGCGGTTGCGGATGTCGTTGGCGAAGGCCTGGAACAGGTCCTGGCTGATCGAATTGCCGGCCTGGTCCCGGAGGCGGTTGCGCAGCTCGGCCATGTCCGGGTTGTCCTCGTCCGGCGGCAGCGTGTCGTCGAGGCGGACGAGGATCACGCCCTCGCCCTCTGGCACCACGACGATCTGGCCCTTCTCCATCTCGAAGACCCGCTCAAGGAGGGGGCCCTCGACCTCTTCGATGAAGGCCTGGCGGGTCAGCCCCTCGGCGGTCTGCGGGTCGAGCCCGGCCGCCGCGAAATCGCCGCTTTCCTCGATCTCGGATTTCAGCGCCTCGGCGCGCTCGGTCAGCCGCTCGCGGGTCTCGGCGGTCTCCCACGCGCTGCGCACCTGGTCGGCCACTTCCTCGAACGGGTAGGGCTCGGGGGCCACGATCTCGTCGAGGCGCATGGCGTAGAGCCCGCCATCGCTAAGCTCGTCCACCTCCGGGTAATCGTCGGTGGTGAGCGACGCGGCGGCCTCGCGGAATTCCTCGTAGGCCGCGATCCCGCCCTGCGAGGTGCTGTTGAAGCCGATCTCGCCCAGCTCCATCTCGGTCTCGTCGGCCAGCTCCTCCAGCGTGGCGCCGCCGGCGAGCAGGTCGGCGATGTCTTCGGCCTGGCTCTGGATGATCTGGCGCGCGCGGGTATGGGCGAGCTCGTCCTCGAGCTCGGGGCGGGCCTCCTCGAAGGGCACCGTCTGGGCCTTGAGTACGCCGTTCACCCGGTAGAGCGCGGGGCCCAGCGAGGATTGGAACGGCCCCACAACATCGTCCACCTCGGCGGAGAAGACCGCCTCGCCGGCCGCGCCCAGCTCCTCGCGGGAGACGTCGCCCATGTCCACGTCCGACAGGGCCAGGCCGCGATCCTCGACCAAGGTCTCGAAGGTGGTGCCGTCGACTTCCAGCTGCGCCATGGCATCGTTCGCCGCGTCGTCGTCGGAGAAGACCAGCCGCTCGACCAGCCGACGCTCGGGCTGGTCATACTGGTCGGCGCGGGCATCGTATTGCTCGCGCACCACGTCCTCCTCGATGTCGATCGTGTCGATCAGCATCTCGGGCGTGAGCCAGGCATAGGTGATCTGCCGCGTCTCGGGGCGGGTGAACTGGCCGATATTTTCCTCGTAGAAGGCGCGCAGCGTCTCCTCGTCGGGTTCGGGAAGCGGCTCTTGCAGCGCGTCCGCGCCGAGCCGCGCCCAGGTAAAGCTGCGGCGGGCGCCGACGTAATCCATCATCGTCTCGAGATAGGCCTCTGGCATGGCGTTGCCGGCCAGGATCGCGCCCTGCAGGATGGAGCGGGCGACCTCGTCGCGCAGCTGCGCCTCGAACTGAGCTTCCTCCAGCCCGGCATTCTGCAGCGCGAAGCGATAGGCCTCGCGATCGAAATTGCCGTCGGGCCCCTGGAAGGCCTGGATCTGCGACAGCTCCTGCAAAAGGTTGGTGTCGCCGATCGACAGGCCCATCCGCTCGGCCTCGTAGTCGAGGGCATGGGTGGTGATCAGCTGGCTCAGCACTTGCCGGTCGAGCCCGATGGATTGCGCCTGTTGCATGGTGATCGGCTGGCCGGTCTGGGCCTGCAGCGCCTGCATCTCCTGCCGCATGGCGCGGACATATTCGTCGACCGTGATTTCCTTGTCGCCGACCGAGCCGACGGTGCGGATGCTGCCCGACAGGTTGGTCGCGCCGAACCCGGCGAGCCCCACGAAGAGCAGGGCGAGGATGATCCAGACCAGGGATTTGGACAGGCTGTTCTTCTTGCGTGCCATGCGGGTTCCGTAACTTGCGGTGGGGCCGCGGGCCGCCGGGGCCGCGCGAACTGCGTTCCCGGTTCTCTAATCGTCCCGAAGCGGGAAGCCAAGGGCTGCGAGCCTGCGGAACAGCTCTGCGATGCCCGCGCGATCGACATTGGCGAAGGCGACGCGCAGCTCTCGCGTGCCGGCCGGGTCGCCCTCGGGGCGGAACATGGTGCCGGGCAGCATCAGCACCCCGGCCTCGCGCACCATCTCGCGGCAGAGCGCGTCGGAGGGCATTGCGAAGGGATGGCGCAGATAGGCGAAATAGGCGCCCAGCCCCATCAGCTTCCAGCCCTTGGCGCCGATCAGGTGAAAGCCTTCCTCGATGGCGGCGCGGCGGTCGAGGATCTCGTCCCGTTCTCCGGCCAGCCACTGGCCGAGGTTCCGCATCCCCCAGAGCGCGGCGCGCTGGCCCAGCTGCGGCGGGCAGATCGCGACGGTGTCGAGGAATTTCTCGCATTCCGCCAGCAGCGGCTCGGAGGCGGCGATCGCCCCGGTGCGGTGGCCGGTCAGCCGGTAGGCCTTGGAAAAGGAATAGAGCTGGATCAGCGTGTCGGGCCAGGCCGGATCCTCGAACAGGCGGTGCGGCGGGGCCGGGCGCGCGTCGAAGTCGCGGTAGGTCTCGTCGAGGATCAGCGCGATCCCCCGTTCCTGGGCGAGATGGTAGAATTCCAGCACCAGGTCGGAGGGGTATTCCACCCCGCCGGGATTGTTCGGCGTCACCAGCGCGATGGCCCGGGTGCGCGGGGTGATCAGCTTTTCGGCCAGGGCCGGATCCGGCAGCAGCTCGGCATCGGTGGAAAGCGGAACCGCCGTCACCCCGGACATGTCCAGCCACATCTTGTGATTGAAGTACCACGGGACCGGCAGGATCACCTCGTCGCCTTCGCCGGCCAGCGCGGCGATGGCGGCCGCGAAGGCCTGGTTGCAGCCGGCCGTGATCGCCACCTGGTCGGCGCTCACCGCCCCGCCGTAAAGCCGCGTCATGCTTTCCGCCACCTCCGCACGCAGGGCGGGCAGGCCGAGGACGGGGCCATAGAGATGCGTCTCCGGCTCCTGCATCACCGCCTCGGCCATGTGACGGCGCAGCGGCTCGGGCGGCGGGTCGACCGGGGCCGCCTGGCTTACGTTCAGCAGGGGGCGGTCGGGCGGAAACTCCACCCCGTCGAGCCAGCGCCGCGCCTCCATGACGGGCGGGGCGAATGTGGTCCGGGTGCGCGATTGCGACATGGTCAGGCTCCGCTGCGAAGGGGCTGGCGGGACGTTAGCGACCGGCGGAGGCGAGGGAAAGGCCCCGCCGCTCAGTCGGTGCCGCGATAGGGCTGGACGTATTGCAGCGCCATGTCCCAGGGGAAGAAGATCCAGGTGTCCTGGCTGACCTCGGTGATGAAGGTATCGACCATGGGCCGGCCCTTGGGCTTGGCGTACACCGTCGCCACATGCGCCTTGGGCAGATGCGCGCGGACCACCTCGAGCGTGCGGCCGGTATCGACCAGGTCGTCCACGATCAGCACGCCGGTGCCGTCGCCCATGATCTCCATGTCGGGAAACTTGATGACGCGGGGCTCGGACTGGGTCTGGTGGTTGTAGCTTTTCACGCTGATCGTATCGACCGTGCGGATGTCGAGCTCGCGCGCGACGATCATCGCGGGGGCCATGCCGCCCCGGGTGATCGCCACCACCGCGCGCCAGCCGCCACCGTCGGGGCCGTGCCCGTCCAGCCGCCAGGCCAGCGCCCGTGCGTCGCGGTGAAGCTGGTCCCAGCTTACGTGAAAGCCCTTTTCGTGCGGCAGTTTTTCCTGCATCTGCTGTCTCCCGGCAATTTTCGGAGGTCTTTAGCGCAGCGGCCCGCGCAAGGAAAGCGGCGCGGGGTCGCGGGCGGGCAGCTCGCGCGGCATGGGAAGGCCGGGGCGGGATGGCCGCGCTCAGCGATCCAGCAGCAGCCGCAGGCCGAGCGCGCCGAGCAGCAGGGCGGCGATGCGGTCGATCACCGGCTTGGCGCCGAGATATCCCGCCCGCGCCGCCCGGGTGGACAGCAGCAGCGCAAAGCCCGCATAGGCCGCAAGCTCCACAAGGAAATGGTTGAGGGTGATCAGCGCCTTGTCGGCAAGCGTCAGGTCAGGGGGAAAGATCACCACCAGCACCGCCGCGGCGAACAGCACGGATTTCGGGTTGGCCAGGTTGATCGCCATGCCCCGCAGGAACGCCCGATGCCCGGCGGGCGCGGAGGTTTCGCCGATCGGGTCGCGGGCATGGCGCCAGGTCTGCACGGCGATCCAGATCAGGTAGAGCGCACCGACGATCTTGAATGCGATGTAGGCGAAGGGAAACAGCCGGAACAGCGCGTCCAGCCCGAGCAGCGCCATCAGCGTCCAGAGCGCCGCCATCAGCCCCAGCCCGGCGCCGGTGGCGATCCCCGCCGCCCGTCCCGAGGCCAGCGTGGTGCGCAGCGCGTAGAGCAGGGCAGGGCCGGGGCTGGCCAGCGCCGCCAGAAGCGCGACGTTGAAAGCCACCAGATGTTCCCAGCCCAGCGACAGCATCGGCCTATCCCTTGGTGATGTCGGGGGCGTCCACGGCCTTCATCCCCACCACGTGGTAGCCCGCGTCGACATGATGCGTCTCGCCCGTCACGCCAGAGCCCAGGTCGGACAGCAGGTAGAGCGCGGACTTGCCCACATCCTCGAGCGTCACGTTGCGGCGCAGGGGCGAATTGTACTCGTTCCACTTCATGATGTAGCGGAAATCGCCGATGCCGGAGGCCGCGAGCGTCTTGATCGGCCCGGCCGAGATGGCGTTGACCCGGATGCCGTCCTTGCCCAGGTCCTCGGCCAGGTAGCGCACCGAGGCCTCGAGCGCGGCCTTGGCCACGCCCATGACGTTGTAATGCGGCATGACCCGCTCGGCGCCGTAATAGGTCAGGGTCACGCAGGACCCGCCCTCGGTCATCAGCTTCTCGGCGCGCTTGACCACCGAGGTGAAGGAGAACACCGAGATGTCCATCGTGGTCTTGAAGTTCTCGCGGCTGGTCTCGACATAGCGGCCGCGCAGCTCGCTCTTGTCGGAAAAGCCGATGGCGTGGACGATGAAGTCCAGCCGGCCCCAGCGTTCCTTGAGCTCGTCGAACAGCGCATCGACCGAGGCGTCGTCGGCCACGTCGCAGGGCAGCACGATCTTGGAGCCGAGCTGCGCCGCGAGCGGATCGACGCGTTTCTTCAGCGCCTCGCCCTGATAGGAGAATGCCAGTTCCGCCCCCGCATCGGCGCAGGCCCGGGCGATGCCCCAGGCCATCGACTTGTCGTTGGCAAGGCCCATGATAAGCCCGCGTTTCCCCTGCATCAGAGTGTTTGACATGTCATGGTCTCCGCCCAACTATGCGACAATGCACCTCGTTTAGGCGATTGCCTGGGGGCGGGCAAGAGCAGCGGCCGGAGCGGGGGAGCGGCAGAACGGCAGGCAAGGGCAGGCAATGAGCGACAGAAGCGGTATTTTCGCAGGTGACGATCCTTTTTCCATCGCACAGCGCTGGTTGAAGGAGGCGGAGGCGACAGAGCCCAACGATCCCAATGCCATCGCGCTGGCCACCGTCGATTCCGCCGGATTGCCGAACGTGCGAATGGTGCTGCTCAAGGAGATCGAGCAGGACGCGTTTCTCTTTTACACCAATTACGAAAGCGCCAAGGCGCAGGAAATCGCCTCTGCCGGGCAGGCAGCCTTCGTGATGCACTGGAAATCGCGCCGCCGGCAGGTTCGCGTCAGAGGCGAGGTCACGCGCGAGGACGGGCCGAAGGCGGATGCCTATTTCGCGTCACGTGGATTGCAGAGCCGCCTGGGGGCCTGGGCCTCGAAACAGTCGCACGAACTGTCCTCCCGCGGGGCGCTGGTGGCGGAGGTCGCGCGCGTCGGTCTGAAGCATGGCACCAATCCCCCGCGGCCGCCCTTCTGGGGTGGCTTCCGGCTCAGACCGGTCGAAATGGAGTTCTGGGCGGACGGCAATCACAGGTTGCATGACCGCTTCCGTTGGCGGCGCAACACGCCGAGTGACGCCTGGGAAGTCGTTCGACTCAGCCCCTGACGTTCACGTCACGCCGAATGCAAAGCATTGGTGCTCAATCGTTTTTTGGCCTTGCATAATGGTTCAATTATGAAGCATCACTTGTCTATTAACATTGTCTACTCGGCGGCGAGAGTTTGGCACAGAATAACGCAGACGCACAAATCGTGCTGGGCCAGGTAAAGTGGTTCGACCCGGTCAAGGGTTTCGGCTTCGTGATCGCTGACGGCGGTGGATCGGACATTCTGCTGCACGCCAACGTGCTTCGGAATTTCGGTCAATCCTCGGTCGCGGACGGGGCCCGGATCGAGATCAAGGTCCAGAATACCGACCGGGGCATGCAGGCGATCGAGGTCCTTCGGATCGATCCCCCGGCGGGGAGCGGCGGCGTCGCGCTCGCGGATTTCGAGAATATCGACCCCGAAATCATGCGCAACGCACCGCTCCTGCCGGCCCGGGTGAAGTGGTTCGACAAGGGCAAGGGCTTCGGCTTTGCCAACGTCTTCGGCCGGTCGGAGGATGTCTTCGTCCATATCGAGGTCCTGCGCCAGTCGGGCCTGTCGGACCTGCAGCCGGGCGAGGCGCTGGCGATCCGGGTGATCGACGGGCGGCGCGGCCGCATGGCCACCGAGGTCTGCGCCTGGGAAGCCGCGGTCCGGAGCGGCGAGTGAGCGCGCGCGCGGGACTCGCACGCGCCGGGCTCGTGGTGCTAGGGCTGGCCTCGGCCGGCATGGCCCAGGCGGCCTGCCGCGAGGACAGCGTCACCCTGCGCGGAGAGTTCGGCATGGCGCGGTTCCGGGTGGACGTGGCCGACGACGCGGCGGAGCGCAGCCGCGGGCTGATGTTCGTCAAGGAGATGCCGGCCAGTACCGGGATGCTCTTCGTCTACCCGAAGGCGCAGCCGGCCTCGTTCTGGATGCGCAATACGCTGATCCCGCTCGACATGCTGTTCATGGACGCCACCGGCACCGTCACCCGGATCCACGAAAACGCCGTGCCGCTGGACGAGACGCCGATCCCCGGCGGGGACGAGGTGCTGGCCGTGCTGGAGATCAATGGCGGTATGGCGGCCGCCATGGGGATCGAGGCGGGCGCGCAGCTGCGCCATCCCGCCCTGCCGCAAGACATCGCGGCCTGGCCCTGCGCGGAGTGACGTAGCCCGCGGCATTCGCTCCATTTTCGGCTTTCCCGTCGCTCGGTCGCTTGCTAAAGAGCGGCACGGTCCGGGGCGTGGCGCAGTCTGGTAGCGCACCTGTTTTGGGTACAGGGGGTCGTGAGTTCGAATCTCGCCGCCCCGACCACTTCTCTTCCATCCCACGAGGCCCAGGATCCCCGCCGGAACGGCGCGATCACGGCGGAGTGATTCACGCCATCGACCTACCAGATGTAGTCGCAGCCTTGTCTTGCTCACCTGATTTGGGGGAAGCGCCCGCCGGCACTGCCACATTTTGCGGCAGCTCTGCCACAGGCGGCGGGGGACATGTCGCGGGATAAGTCGGGGGAAGAATCGCGGGGATCCGGAAGCGCTGCCTGAGCCGCCGGGGCTAACCGTAGATGGAACCAAGGGTTTTTCAGCACCCCGGCCCGGTGGGCCCGGAAGGGTGGGCCGCGAGGGCCTGAAGGGGCCCGGCGGGGATAACACGGTCAAGCTGAAAAAGAGAAAAATTTGCGTTGACCTGACGGTCCGCTTTACGCCAGTTTGTATGGGTGGTCGGGGTACCCACAAGATATAGTGGGAGGGACGATCGCCGGGACGTAGCCAGTTCAATCTCTCCGAAGCGATGCCGGGTCTTTGATGATGCCCGCATTCCCACGAGTTGTGCCTGCTTGCGCCCCGCAAGATAGATTGCCGCGCCAAGCGGACAGAAAGCAACATAGCCGGGAATTCATGAGGCAGCGCGTATGAAGATCGAACGCAAATTCACCGTGGCAGGCCAGGACGCCTATGCTGACATCGACTTCGTCACCACCGCGTCGGAGATCCGCAATCCCGACGGCACCGTGGTCTTCAAGCTCGAGAACGTGGAAGTCCCGGCGAAATGGAGCCAGGTGGCGAGCGACGTCATCGCGCAGAAATACTTCCGCAAGGCGGGCGTGCCCGTCGCGCTGAAGAAGGTCCGCGAAAAGGACGTGCCGGAATTCCTGTGGCGCTCCGTCCCCGAGACCGACGAGACCCCGCGCGAGGGCGAGACCTCGTCCAAGCAGGTCTTCGACCGGCTGGCGGGTGCCTGGACCTACTGGGGCTGGAAGGGCGGCTACTTCACTACCGAGGAAGACGCGCGCGCCTATTTCGACGAGATGCGCTTCATGCTGGCCAACCAGATGGCGGCGCCCAACTCGCCGCAATGGTTCAACACCGGCCTGCACTGGGCCTACGGCATCGACGGCCCCGGCCAGGGCCATTACTACGTCGACTTCAAGACCGGCAAGCTGACCCGGTCCAAGTCGGCCTATGAACATCCGCAACCGCATGCCTGCTTCATCCAGTCCGTCGCGGACGACCTGGTGGGCGATGGCGGCATCATGGACCTCTGGGTCCGCGAGGCGCGGCTTTTCAAATACGGCTCCGGCACCGGCACCAACTTCTCCTCCCTGCGTGCAGAGGGCGAGCGGCTGTCGGGCGGCGGCAAGTCGTCCGGTCTGATGGGCTTCCTCAAGATCGGCGACCGGGCGGCAGGGGCCATCAAGTCGGGGGGCACGACCCGTCGAGCAGCGAAGATGGTGATCTGCGATGCCGACCATCCGGACATCGAGGAATTCATCAACTGGAAAGTCCGTGAAGAACAGAAGGTCGCCAGCATCGTCGCCGGGTCGAAGATGCACGAGAAGCGGCTCAACGACATCTTCGCCGCGATCCGCGGCTGGGACGGCTCCACCGAGGATGCCGTGGATCCGGCGAAGAACGACCAGCTGAAATCGGCGATCCGCGGGGCGAAGAAATCCGCGATCCCCGAGACCTACATCAAGCGGGTGCTCGACTACGCCAAGCAGGGCTATGCGGCGATCGAGTTCCCCACCTACGACACCGACTGGGACAGCGAAGCCTATGCGTCGGTCTCCGGCCAGAACTCCAACAACTCCATCCGGGTGACCGACGCCTTCCTCGAAGCCGTGAAGAACGACGGCGAGTGGGAGCTGATCAACCGCACCGACGGCAAGGTCGCCAAGACCGTGCAGGCGCGGGATCTCTGGGAGCAGGTGGGCCACGCGGCCTGGGCCTGTGCCGATCCGGGCATCCAGTACCACGACACCGTCAACGCCTGGCACACCTGCCCCGAGGACGGGCCGATCCGCGGCTCGAACCCGTGCTCGGAATACATGTTCCTCGACGACACGGCCTGCAACCTGGCCTCGATGAACCTGCTGACCTTCCTCAAGGACGGCAAGTTCCAGGCCGAAGAGTACATGCATGCCACCCGGCTCTGGACGCTGACGCTGGAAATCTCCGTCACCATGGCGCAGTTCCCCTCCAAGGAGATCGCGCAGCTTTCCTACGACTTCCGCACGCTGGGCCTCGGCTATGCCAATATCGGCGGGCTGCTGATGAACATGGGCTTCGGCTATGACAGCGACGAGGGCCGGGCGCTGTGCGGCGCGCTGACCGCGATCATGACCGGCGTGGCCTACGCGACCTCGGCCGAGGTGGCGGGCGAGTTGGGGCCGTTCTCCGGCTACGAGCGCAACCGCGAGCACATGCTGCGCGTCATGCGCAACCACCGCACCGCAGCCTATGGCGCGACCGAGGGCTACGAGAAGCTGGCGGTCAAACCCGTGCCGCTGGACCTGGTGAACTGCCCCGATCCCACCCTCGTCAACATCGCGATGGAAAGCTGGGACCAGGCGCTGGAGCTGGGTGAAAAGCACGGCTACCGCAACGCGCAGGCCACCGTGATCGCACCCACCGGCACGATCGGGCTGGTGATGGATTGCGACACCACCGGGATCGAGCCGGACTTCGCACTGGTGAAGTTCAAGAAGCTGGCGGGCGGCGGCTACTTCAAGATCATCAACCAGTCGGTCCCCGCGGCGCTGGAGAAACTGGGCTACGGCTCGGCCCAGATCGAGGAGATCGTGAGCTACGCCGTGGGTCACGGCACCATCGGCAACGCGCCGGCGATCAACCACACCACGCTGATCGGCCACGGCTTCGGCCAGGCGCAGCTCGACAAGATCGAGGCGGCACTCGGGGCGGCCTTCGACATCCGCTTCGTCTTCAACCAGTGGACCCTGGGCGAGGAGTTCTGCCGCGAGACGCTGGGCATCCCGGCCGAAAAGCTGAACGACCCGACCTTCGACCTGCTCAAGCACCTGGGCTTCACCCGCCGCGACATCGAGGCCGCGAACGACCATGTCTGCGGGACGATGACGCTGGAAGGCGCGCCGCACCTGAAGGAAGAGCATTACAAGGTCTTCGACTGCGCCAATCCCTGCGGCAAGAAGGGCAAGCGCTATCTCTCCGTCGACAGCCATATCTACATGATGGCGGCGGCGCAGAGCTTCATCTCGGGCGCGATCTCCAAGACGATCAACATGCCCAACGACGCCACGATCGAGGATTGCCAGGCGGCCTATGAACTGTCGTGGTCGCTGGGGGTGAAGGCCAACGCGCTCTACCGCGACGGCTCCAAGCTGTCCCAACCGCTGGCCTCCGCGCTGGTGGAGGATGACGACGAGGCGGCCGAGGTGCTGGAAAGCGGCTCGACCCAGGAAAAAGCCGCATTACTGGCCGAGAAGATCGTCGAGAAGGTGGTGGTGAAGGAGATCGTGCGCTCCCACCGCGAGAAGATGCCGGAGCGCCGCAAGGGCTACACCCAGAAGGCCATCGTCGGCGGACACAAGGTCTACCTGCGGACCGGGGAATATTCCGACGGGAACCTCGGCGAGATCTTCATCGACATGCACAAGGAAGGCGCGGGCTTCCGGGCGATGATGAACAACTTCGCGATCGCGGTCTCCGTGGGTCTTCAGTACGGCGTGCCGCTGGAGGAATTCGTCGACGCCTTCACCTTCACCAAGTTCGAACCGGCGGGGATCGTTCAGGGCAACGACTCGATCAAGAACGCCACTTCGATCCTCGACTACATCTTCCGGGAACTCGCGGTCTCCTACCTCGACCGCACGGACCTGGCGCATGTGAAGCCGCAGGGCGCCTCCTTCGACGACCTCGGCCAGGGGCAGGACGAAGGCGTGTCCAACATCAAGGAGATGAGCGAGAGCGCTGCGTCGAAATCGCTGGAAGTGCTCAAGCAGATCAGCTCCTCGGGCTACCTGCGCAAGCGTCTCCCGCAGGAGCTGGTGGTGCTGCAGGGCGGCCAGTCGCTGGGCGCCACGGCGCTCGACGGCGGCGACCCGATGGCGGCGCTGGCCACGCTGGTGCCCGACACGGCGCGCGGCACCGGCTCGGCCGAAAGCTCCACCGCCGTGTCCTCCGGCACGGTCTCGGGCAGCGGCTCCTCCGGCGCCCTGTCCATGGACGCCCGCGCCAAGGCCCGGATGCAGGGCTACGAGGGCGAGGCCTGCGGGGATTGCGGCAACTACACGCTGGTCCGCAACGGCACCTGCATGAAGTGCAACACCTGCGGCGCGACGAGCGGGTGCAGCTGAGGAATTGAGGGTCGGGAGCGGTGCGCCAACACCGCTCCCCGGCTTTCCCGCAATCGGTTAGCACGCTGCGGGAGAAACCTTATCGGCCCTCATTGGGTCGAGTGCTTATGAGGGAACATGGACCGATTGGGTGGTCAATAGCGTGCTGAGAAATACAGGATTTGCCCACAACAACCTGGGGGTTCCTGTGGATAAAGGAGTTGTCGATATGGCGACCCGTAAGACCAACAACGAAGTGACAAGCGCGAAAGCTGCTAGCGCTGCGTCGAAAGTGCTACGCAACCCCAAGTCCACGACGGCGGAAAAGGCCGCTGCCGCTTCGGCCCTTACTCAAAGGCCGAATAGGAAGAAATGATCTCCTGGCGGCAGCGGTTGCCGCCAGTTCAACAAGTCACCGGGGCGGGTGCGCTCGCCCCATGACGCCTCCAGGCCGCAGGCAAAAACTCGAGCGGTAAATTCATAAGTGAGCCTGGATGGCGAAACTTGAACGGGGCGCTTTAGGGCGCCCCTTTTTCTTGGCCGCTCGGGCTCGGGCCGCAAGGACAGGGCGAGCGGGGCGCGCCATGTAGCGGCTCCAGCACCTTCCGCCTCGCTCCTCCGGGTCGAAGCGGTCTGCCGCCGCCCTAACTGCTCCTGCGCGGATGGATGCAGGAGAGAGTGCCATGACCGACGATCCGAGGCCCCGGCTGGTGGGGATCAATCACATCGCTCTGGAAGTGGGCGACGTGGAGGAGGCGCTGGACTTCTACGGCGCCATCTTCCGCTTCGAGCTGCGCGGCGATCACAAGGACGAGGAGGGCCGGCGCGACATGGCATTTCTCGACATGGGCGACCAGTTCCTCGCGCTGGCGCGGCACGAAGGCCCCGGCCCGGACGAGCATCGGCATTTCGGGCTGACGGTCGACGACCGCTCCCGCGTGATGGATCTGGCAGAGGCTGCCGGCGCTGGCCTGATCGAGGGGTCGGCCAACAATTTCCGCGACCCCTGGGGCAATCGCATTGAGGTGGTGGAGTACCGCGACGTGCAATTCTCCAAGACCCCGGCGGTGCTGCAGGCCATGGGCGTGGACGGCACCAAGTCGGAGGACGCGAAGGCGCAGCTTGCCAGGAAAGGTATGGGCTGAGCCGACGCCGCGGGGTCAGCCGCGCTCGTAATCCCGCACGCCCGCGAGGATCCAGCGATCCTCCAGCGCCTGGCTGCCGTGACCGTGCAGCACCTGGATGTCGCCCGTCCCCTCCATCACCACCGCCTGCACCTCCGCCGGGTCGGCGACATTGGCCTGCCGCAGCTGCGAGCGGAGGTCGTCTTCGGTCACCCGGGCGATCCGCATGTTGACGCGCTTCATCTCGCCGCCCGCGCCCATCAGCAGGATCGGCGCGTTGTCCGTGGCGCGGCGCACCGGGCCGAGGCGGCTGCGCAGGTGAGAGATGACGAGCTGGATGGCGAACAGCGTGGCGACCGCCACGACGCCCTGTAGCAGCGCCGGATCCTTGGCCACGATCGTGGTCGCGATGACCGAGCCGTTGGCGATGGTGATCGCGATGTCGAAGGTCGACATCTCGGCAAAGCTGCGCACGCCCGAGATCCGGGCGAAGACCATGAGCACCAGGTACATGCCCAGCGTCCCCAGCACGATGCCGGGCAGGGCGGTGAAGCTGTCGGGCAGGAACCAGTCGGTCATCGCGGCCTCCGTCGGGGGTGAGGCCCCGCCAGATAGGCCGCGCGCGCGCCGCGGACAGGGTTACCAGACGCGATGACGCTCCAGCTCCGGTCGCAGGTCCCCGGCAAAGTCCAGCGCGCCTGGCCGCGGCCGCGTGGCGAGCGAGACGGCGACCAACAGCAGGACGGCAAGGCCCAGAACCGTGACCGGCAGCCAGGGATCGTAGACGCTCATCCCCGCGCCCAGCACCAGCCAGATCGCCGCGACGGTGCCCCCGGCGACGGAGGCCAGCGCCCCCGAAGCCGTGGCCCGGCGCCAGAAGAAGGCGGCGACGATCGTGGGGACCGAGACCAGCAGCCCCGCGGCGGACATGGCGGCCAGCTGGCTGACCAGCGCCGCGTTCCAGGCGCCGAAGCCCGCGGCGAAGAGGATAACCAGGACCACCACGATGCGCCCGGCGAGCAGCCCTTCGCCCCGGCCCGGCAGCAGGTCGCGCGACACCATGGAGGCCAGGGTCAGCGCGATGGAATCGAGGGTGGAGACCGCGGCAGCGAGGATCCCGAGGATAAGCAGCAGCGCCAGCCAGACCGGCACCGCGCCCGAGCCCAGCAGCGCCGGCGTCGCCTCGGCCGGGTTCTCCAGCTCGGGCACCAGAATCAGCGCGGCCAGGCCCCAGGTCACCGAGATCAGCGTGAAGACCAGCCCGAAGCCCAGCACCCAGCCGATCATCCCCTTCATCGCGCCCAGGTCCCGCAGCATGAAGAGCCGTTGGCTCACCTGCGGGTTCGACAGCGGGAAAAAGAACCACGGCAGCGACAGGGCGATGAAGGTGGGCAGCGCCCAGAGCCCCGGGCCGGGCACGTCGAGATGGTCGCTCCAGTCGGTGGCGAGCTGATCAGCAAAGCTCTGCGGTCCGCCGATTTCCCAGATGACGAAACCCACCGCCAGCAGCGCCGAGATCATCATCAGCGCCGCCTGTCCGGCATCGGTCCAGGCGACGGAGCGCAGCCCCGCCACCAGCGTCCAGACCAGCGCCAGCGCCGCGCCCACGATCACCGCCGTGGAAAGCGAGATGCCGCCCCCCGTCACGCCCGACAGCAGCAGCCCGATCCCTGCCATCTGGGTGGTGCAATAGGGCAGCAGGAACAGCAGGCTCGCCACCGCTACCAGCCGCGCCAGCCCGGGCGAGGCAAAGCGGCCGCCCAGCATTTCCGAGGGCGTGACGAAGCCGTGGCGCCGGGCGATCAGCCAGAAGCGCGGACCGAAGAGCACGATCAGCGTGAGGCCGGAGAAATAGACCAGCTCGAAACCGAGTGCGCCGATGCCGCCGCGATAGGTGAGCCCGGTCAGCACGATCAGCATGAAGGCGGAATAGGTGGTCGCCGCATAGGACAGCCCCGCCACCGCTGCGCCCAGCCGGCGCGAGCCGAGAAAGTAATCCTCCGCCGTGCCGCGATTGGCCCGGGCGGCGCGGGTGACCATGACGAGGCCGAACAGGGTGAAGAGGCCGATCGCGGCCCAGACGAGTGCAGGAGCGATCATCTCAACCCCTCCAGCGCGCCGTGCCGAGCGCCACCAGCACGATCACCACGAGGCCGAAGCCCAGCCAGACGAGGGCGATGTCGAAGGGCGCCGCATTGCCCGACAGCAGGCCGTAGGGCAGGGCGATGGCCACCAGGATGGCGAGCAGGGTGAGCAGGCACCAGGTCCGGAAGGACGTCATGGAATGATCCTCGGGGTTTCGTTGCGCCCCGGCTACCGGCCCGCGCCGGCTTCCGCAAGGTCAGGTGACCGCGCGCGGCGCCTTCTCTGCCCTGTTTCGCGGGGCGGAGAGCGCCCGGGTTTCCGATCCGCACCCCCGGGCGGCGCATCGGCGGACTCTGGTCCGGGCAGTGAACGCCGGTTCCCGGGAGATTGGCCCCGCGCCGGTCGCTTTCGCGGGCAGGGGCAGGGGATCACTTGCGGGGTGCGGGCCTGTGGTTGGGCACAATGGCAGGGACCAAGCCGAGGCGAGGGCCGCACCCATCGCAGGCTCGGCTCAGGGCGAGCCGGTGAGCAGCGCGAGCATGGCCTGCAGCGCCTGCGTCCGGTGGCGGCCGGGATGGGTGAGCACGGCAAAGGGACGTTCCGCGCCCGGGATCGCCAGCGCCCGCACCCGGCCGGCGGCCGAGGCGCTTTCCACCGCGCGTCGCGACAGCACGCTGACGCAGCCCCCGGCCGAGACCGCGGCGATCACCGCCTCGTTCGAGGGCAGCTCCAGCGCCACGTCGAGCGCGTCGAGCGCCAGGCCGGCGGCCGCGAGGTGACCCTCGAACTCGGAGCGGGTGCCGGAGCCTTCCTCGCGCAGGATCCAGCGCTGCGCGGGATAATCCGCGGGGGCAACGGTACCGCCTGTGGCCAGCGGATGGTCCCGGGCCACGACCATCACCAGCTCGTCCCGGGCCACCACCTGCCGGTGCAGGTCGCCCTGGCTCACCTCGCCCTCGACCAGCCCCAGATCGGCGGCGCCCTCGGCCACGGCACGGGCCACCTGCGCGGTGTTGCCCACGCTCAGCGCCAGCTCGATCCGTGGATGGGCGTCGTTCAGAGCCACCATGCGCTGCGGCAGCCAGTAGCTCGCCACCGTCTGGCTGGCATGGATCCGCAGCCGGCCGCGCGGCTCTCCCCCCATGTCCTGCAGCAGCAGCTCCGCCGTCTCCACCCGGTTCAGGATCGCGCGTGCCTCGGGGATCAGCGCCTCGCCCGCATCGGTCAGCACGATGCGCCGGCCGATCCGGTCGAAGAGCGTCACGCCATGGGTCCGCTCCAGCGCCGCGACCGAGGCGCTGACGGCCGATTGCGTCAGGTGCAGCGTCTCGGCGGCGCGGGTCACGTGCTGTCGCTCGGCGACGGCGAGAAAGATGCGGAGCTGTTCGAGGGTCATGATCACTACATGAGGGAAATCGATCATTTCGACAAGAACTAGTCGATGGAATTGTGAGGGCCGAACGACGATCTATGCCGCAACGCGGAAAGAACGGAAGGCCGGACAATGCATTACAGCGACATCAAGCAGAGCCAGGCCAGCGGCGGCCTCGGGCGCATCACCCAGTGGATGCGACCGCTTCTGCCGGGACTGGCCCTGACCCTGGGGCTGGCGCTGGTCGCGATGGGCGTGCAGCGCCTCTCGGGCATCGCAGCGCTCAGCCCGCTGGTCGTGGCGATGGTGCTGGGCATGGTGATCCGCAACACATTCGGGCCGATTCCCGCGGCCGCGCCGGGCATCACCTTTTCCCTGAAGAAGATCCTGCGCTTTGCCATCATCCTGCTGGGGCTGCAGCTGACGCTGATGCAGCTCGTGGCGGTGGGCGGCGGCGGCCTGCTGGCCATCGTGGCGACGCTGGGGCTGACCTTCGTCTTCACCAAGCTCGTGGGCCGCGCCATGGGGGTGGAGCGCAAGCTGACGGAGCTCATTGCCGCGGGCACCTCGGTCTGCGGCGCCTCGGCCGTGCTGGCGACCAACACGGTCACCCGCGGCTCGGACGAGGACGTGGCCTATGCCATCGCCTGCGTCACGGTCTTCGGGTCGCTGTCGATGCTGGCCTTCCCGGCGCTGGCGCCGCTGCTGGGGCTCGGGGCGGACAGCTACGGTCTCTGGGTCGGGGCCTCGATCCACGAGGTGGCGCAGGTCGTCGGCGCGGCCTTCCAGGGCGGCGAGGCAGCGGGCCAGACCGGCACCGTGGCGAAACTCGCCCGGGTCATTTTGCTGGCGCCGCTGGTGCTGTCGCTGGGGCTCTGGGCCGCGCGGCGGCAGGGCGGGGACGGACCCGCGGGCCGCGCGCCGATGCCGTGGTTCGTCCTGGGCTTCATCGCCATGGTGGGGGTGAATTCCGCCCTGCCGATCCCCGAGCCGCTGCATGGCGCGCTGGTCTGGCTGACCGCCTTCCTGCTGACCGCGGCGCTGGCGGCGATGGGGCTGGAGACGGATATCCGCAAGCTCCGGGCCAAGGGCGCGCGGCCGCTGGCGCTTGGCGCGCTGGCATGGCTCTTCATCTCCTGCACGGGGCTGGCGCTGGTGCTGCTGCTGACCTGACGCGTCGAGGGCTCGGCCCGGCTCAGGCGTCGAACTCCACCCAGACCGGAACATGGTCCGAGGGCTTTTCCCGGCCCCGGACATCCTTGTCGATCTGGCAGTCGAGAAGCAGGTCCGCGCAGGCGGGCGTCAGCAGGAAATGGTCGATGCGGATGCCGTCGTCGCGGTTCCACGCGCCGGCCTGGTAGTCCCAGAAGGAATAATGCCCCGGGTCACGGGTGCGGGCGCGGAAGGCCTCGGTGAAGCCGAGGTTCAGCACCCGGCGGAAGGCGGCACGCGTCTGGGGCAGGGCCAGCGCATCCTCGCGCCAGGCCTCGGGGCGCTTGGCGTCCTCGTCCTGCGGGATGACGTTGTAATCGCCCGCCATCAGCGCCGGCTCTTCCGCCGCGAGCAGCTCCTTCGCGCGGGCCTGCAAGCGCTCCATCCAGGCGAGCTTGTAGTCGTATTTCGGCCCCGGCGCCGGGTTGCCGTTGGGCAGGTAGAGCCCGCAGACCCGCACAGGCACCCGGCCCATCACCGTGGCCTCGATCCAGCGGGCATGTTCGTCCTCGTCATCGCCGGGCAGGCCGCGGGTCACGTCCTCCAGCGGAAGTTTCGACAGGATCGCCACGCCGTTGAAGCTTTTCTGGCCATGGGTCTCGACCGTGTAGCCCATGTCCTCGAAATGCTCGCGCGGGAAATTCTCGTCGACCGACTTGATCTCCTGCAGCAGCGCCACGTCGGGCTGCGCCTCGGTCAGCCAGTCGCTGAGCGCGCCGATCCGCGCCTTGATGCCGTTGATGTTGAAGGTGGCGATCTTCATGGGGCGTCCTGTGGTCCGGGGTGCGGCCCGATCTATCCCGCATCCCGGCCGCGGTGGCAAGGCGTGCGGGCAGCGATCAACCTAGAGATGATTACAATTGTAGCAGTACCGCTTAAGTAGTTGTTAACCCCTTTTGGATCACCTTCGGATTGCACGCGCCAGAGGCGTGCGGACCACATGGAGGAAGACCATATGTACGACAATCTCGACCGTATCCAACCCGTTGATGTCACTGCGGGAATGACGTCGCCGGCCGGGGCGCATCGCGGGGCTGACACCGGGCTATTCTCCTCCGGCTGCGCGCCGGTGGCGGGCTCGGCGATGACCGGGGAGGGCGTGGCGCTCTTTTCCTCGGGCTGCGCGGCGCGGGGCGGCCTGGGCCACGAGGGCGCGGCGACCGGGGCCTTCTCCTCGGGGTGCTGAGCCGGGTCTGACGGAACGGCCGGGGGGTATGACGCCGCCCGGCCGGACGGCTACGGGAGGGATAGCAGATGACGAACGTGATCCCGCTTGGCGCGCGGCGCCAGGCTCCGATGACCTGCGCGCCGGTGACACAGCCGGCGCCGGGCCCCGCTGCGCTGATCGAGGCAGTGGTTCGGCACCGCCAGCCGCCGAATTCGGTGCCATGGATGAAGGAATGCGCGGAGCTTCTGAACATTCTCGAGGTGACGCGCCATGTCGGTCAGCCCCTGCCGGAGGAGGCGCTCGCGCCGTTCCTGCCGGTGCGGGCGCGGCTGGAGGAGATGCTGCGCTTCTTCCCGCAATATTACCGCTTCCTGCTCTCCATCGCGCTCGACCTGGAGGCGCTCGGGCTGGCCGGCGATGGCGAGGGAATCGCCGGCGCCATGGTGGAGCGTGCCGCGCGGCAGGGGCTGGCCCGGGGCGAGCTGTCGGATCTGCAGCGGGCGGAGGCGCGGCGGCTGATGGCGCGGCGCGGGGTCGATCCGCTGCCCGATGACCGGGGGCTGGAGCCTCGCCTGCGGGCCTTCGCCGCCGGCGCGGAGCGGTTCGCGCTGCCCAACCGCAAGGCGGCCTACGAGCTGACGCATGTCGTCTTCTACTTGTCGGAATACGGCCGCCGCGATCCGGGCCTTTCGGCGGAGGTGGCGCGCAGCCTGACCCATGCCGGGCTGGTGGCCTTCCTCGACCGCGACAGCGACCTGCTGGCGGAGGTCTGCATCGCCCTTCGGCAGGCGGGCCACCGACCCCCGGCGGCCTGGGAGGCGGAAGTGGGCCGGACGCTGCAGGCCACGCGGATCCTGCCGGGTGCGCCGGGCGGGATGGATGGCTACCACGAGGCGATGGTCTCGGCCTGGCTGAGGGCGGTGTCGCAGGGAGAGCCCTTGGCCTTCGACTGTCCGCCGGGGCCCTGCCGCTTCGTGCCGGCGCCGCGGGACAGCGCGTTGCTGCCCCTGTCCCTGGCGCTGCATGACATGCCGCTCAGGTCGGCGGATTGGGAGAGGATGCGCGAGCGTGTCCTTTACCGGCTGCCGCCCGAGGCGCGCGCGACCGTGCAGGCGGCCGAGGCCTCGACCCCAGACTTCCCGGAGTTCTTCGCGCATTTCGCCCGGGCAGAGCCGCGGCGGCGCAGGGCCTGCTGACGACAAGGGCTTGGCCGGGGCCGCCTTGGCCCCGGGACCATCAGCCCGATCGAAGGGAAATCAGATGGAGAAGGAGGTCCCGCAGCCACAGCTCGACGTGGCGTTCGGGTTCTCGATCACGAAGCGGGCACCGATCAGCTCCTCGGTGAAGTCGATGGTCGCGCCGGCCAGGAAGGGCTGCGAGACGGAATCGACGACCACCTTCTGCCCGTTGCCTTCCAGCACGAGGTCATCCTCGGCCGGCGCATCGAGCCGGATGTCGTATTGAAACCCCGAGCAGCCGCCACCCTCGACGGCCACGCGCAGGGCCTGACCTTCGGCGTTGGCACCGATCTCGGCCAACCGCTCGAAGGCGCGGGTGGTCACTTTCGGGGGCAATTGCATGGAGATCCTCCACAGAGCGTGTTCATTTCGTCGCAGGCTTAATATATGGGCCGCAATGACAGGCGACAAGAGAGGCGGCACAGGCAGATGACCGCGCGATACGCATCCGACCCCGCGCAGAGCCGCGGGCGGCTCATGCCGGAAAGCACCAGCACCTTCCGCTCGGCCTTCCAGCGTGACCGGGACCGCATCATCCATTCCTCGGCCTTCCGGCGGCTCAAGCACAAGACGCAGGTCTTCATCGAGCACGAGGGCGATTACTTCCGCACCCGGCTGACCCATAGCATCGAGGTGGCGCAGGTGGCGCGGACCATGGGCGGCGTGCTGGGCCTGAATTCCGACCTGACGGAGGCGGTGGCGCTGGCCCATGACCTGGGCCACACGCCCTTCGGCCATACCGGCGAGGACGTGCTGACCGAGCTCATGGAGCCCTATGGCGGCTTCGACCACAACGCGCAGGCGATCCGCATCGTCACCTCACTGGAACGGCATTACGCCGATTTCGACGGGCTGAACCTGACCTGGGAGACGCTGGAAGGCATCGCCAAGCATAACGGCCCGGTGACGGGTGAGATCCCCTATGCGCTGGCGGAATACAACGCCCGCCACGACCTGGAGCTCGACACCCATGCCTCCGCCGAGGCGCAGGTGGCGGCGCTGTCGGACGACATCGCCTACAACAACCACGATCTGCATGACGGGCTGCGGGCCGAACTCTTCTCCACCGACGACCTGGGCGAGCTGCCGATCCTGCACGATTGCTTTACCGAGGTCGATCGCAAGTACCCGGGGCTGAACTATTACCGCCGGCGGCACGAGGCGCTGCGCCGGTTCTTCGGCATCCTGGTGGAGGACGTGATCGCCGTGGGCGAGGCGAATCTGCGTGAACTCGATCCCCGCGACGTGACCGAGATCCGCCATGCGGGGCGCATGATGATCCGCTTCTCCGACCCGCTGTTCCACGACCTGAAGCAGATCCGGCACTTCCTGTTCCACCGCATGTACCGCGCCCCCGCGGTGGTGGCGATGCGGGAACAGGTGACCCACATGGTGCGCGAGCTGTTCCCGCTCTTCATGGAGCGGACGGACCTGCTGCCAAAGCAATGGCGCAAGGACGTGGCCGAGGCGGCGGACGAGACGGCGCTGGCCCGGATCGTGGCGGATTACATCGCCGGCATGACCGACCGTTTCGCGATCCAGACCCACGAGAAACTGATCGGCGGAGGACGGGCCGAAGCGGTGGCCCAGGGTTCGGTGATATGAACGCCGGGTGTTTGGGGGCCGCGGGCTGTGGGCCGCGCTGAGTTTTCGGCGCGGGTGTGGCATCGCGGAAGTGGTGAAACAGGGTCCGCAGGCGCGAGCCGTGAGCCGCGACGAACCGCGGCACCGGCGGATCAGCCGTTCGGCATCTTCAGCAGCAGCGACCGCCCGCCCTTGACGTAGCGCAGCTCGGTCTCGCCGATCGCGGCGACACGGCCGCCGTCGATCCTGTCGCCCACCGCCACCTTCTCGTAGCGGCCATTGGGCAGACGGACCAGCGCGCGGCGGTTGGAGGGCTTGCCGTAAACGCCGATCAGGTTGATCCGGCGTAGGTTGATCGCGTTCTCGACCGTCGCCTGCCGCGCCACCGAGGCGCTGGAGGGGATCGAGGGCTGGACCGCGCGCGGCGCCTGCGCCACCTGCTGCGGCGCTGTGGTCTCGGCCTCGCGCACGATGGAGCCCATGTTGCCGGGCCGGGCGCGCGGGGCAAGCGACGCTGCGACCGCCTGGTCGCTGGCCGCCTCGAAATCCTCTTCCAGCTCGACCTCGCCCGCCTCGGCCACCGCGTCGGCCATGGCCTGCGCGGCGATGCCGGAGGCCTCCGAGACGCGGGGCTCTTCGGGCGTCCCGGTCTCCGCGGCCGCGACGGCGGGGGCCGGGGCGAGATCTTCGGGGCGCAGGCGGGGGCGCAGGGTGGCCAGCTCGTCGCGGCTGCGGCCGCCAAGCTGCACGCGTTCGTTATCCTCCACCAGCGTCTCGGGGCGCAGGCGCGGGCGGATGTCGATCAGTTCGGCGGCCTCGGGCGAGGCGAGGATCGGCGCATTCTCCGCGGGCAGGGCTTCGCCTTCCGGCGTCGCGGGGGCCGCGCTGCCGGGGCGCGGACGCGGCAGGATCCCGGGCTGGCCGGAATAGAGCGTGTAGCCCCCGGGGGCCACGATCCCGTCCTCGCTGGGGACGATCAGGCCGCGGTCATCGACCCGGTAGCGCACGCCCGGCGGCGGGGGCGGAAAGGTCGCTTCGGGCGGCTCGTCCGCCTCCATCATCGCATCGGTGCCGGGCAGGGCTATGGCGTCCTGCGAGGGCACGTCGCGATCGATCGAGGCGACGTAGATATCGGCCGTGCCCTCGGATCCGCCGGGCGCCTGCGGCGGCTGCGGCGCACGCTGCCAGACGCCGGTGGCGGCATAGCGAGCCTGCGCCTCTTCGGAGCTGATCGCCTCGGACCGGATCGGATCGGGCAGGGCGGGCGCGTCCTCCTCCGGGCGGATCATGACGGGATCGGCGCTGGCCTGGGGTTCCGGCTCCGGTTCGGGGGCAAGCTCGGCCGCCAGTTCGCTCTGGGCCGGGGGCTGGTCGGTCTGCGCCGGGGGCGTGGTCCGATCGGCGCTCTGGGTGGTGTCGTCCCCGGTCGGAGCGGTCTCCGAAGCCGCGGGCATGGTCGGGGTGGAGCCGGTTGTCGGGTCATCCCCGGCGGCCTCGGGCAGGGCGGCGACGACGGGTTCGTCGCTGCCGAAGAACCGCGCCAGCCCGTCCTCCATGAAGACGGAGGCCCAGGCGAAGACCCCGGCGAGGAACAGCAGGAGCGCCAGGGTCAGCATCAGGCCCAGGTAGCGCGGCTTGCCGCCAATCTGGTCCTGCCGGCGCGCGCCGAACACGGTCATCCGCTCGCGTTCGAGGTCGCGCGCGGTTTTCGGCGGGCGGCGGTCCCCGGGCGTCCCGGTTTCCGGCTCGTCCTCGTCGAAGGCGGGGTTTTCCACCGGCACGGCGGCGGCCAGCGCGGCACGGGAAATCGGCGCGGCCGGGGTGGTGCTGGCCGCGGGCGGCGCGGCCGGG
>SRJI02000156.1 GCA_005473895.2 Carideicomes alvinocaridis | reverse complement strand
AGAAGAACTCAAATCGATAGAGAAGATATTGAGCGGGGTATTCCTTACCGGGGATTATAGCTTGAGGACCAAGGACGAGTTGTTGTCTTTTGGGGAATTGATTTCAGGCAAGACCGTTGCTGCACTTCTGAACGAAGGTGGGTTAAAGGCCCAGTTGATAGATTCCAGAAGCTTGATCAAGACCGATGACACCTATAGCAATGCTGAAGTGGATCAGAGTCTTTCCAAAGAAAATGTGATCCGTTGTTTCCATGACTTGGATTCGGATACCATACCTGTGGTGACCGGTTTCATTGCTTCCAATAAGGAAGGGGTGACCACCACTTTGGGTAGGAACGGCACTAATTATTCGGCTGCTTTGTTGGCCAATTTCTTGGACGCGTCGGAACTCATCAACTATACCCATGTGGATGGGATTTTTACGGCCAATCCGGATTTGGTGAGCGATGCCAAGCTGATTGACGTTATATCGTATGACGAAGCGAACGAACTGGCCAACTTTGGGGCGACCATTCTGCATGCAAAGACTATAATTCCACTCATTGAAAAGAACATTCCCTTGCGTATCTGTAATACGTTCAATGATGACAATGAGGGAACCCTGATTGGTCCGAAAACCCAAAATGGGGGAATCAAGTCCCTTTCGGTTTTGGATAATATGGCCCTCATCAATTTGGAAGGAAGGGGTCTTTTGGGCAAAGTGGGCATTATGGCCCTCATCAATTTGGAAGGAAGGGGTCTTTTGGGCAAAGTGGGCAT
>SRJI02000154.1 GCA_005473895.2 Carideicomes alvinocaridis | reverse complement strand
GGCGTGATCGTCGCCCTGATGCTCACCCTCAGCGGCTGCACTCAGATCCCCCAGAGCTCCGAGGTGCGCAGCGCGGACCCGGTCGACGGGGCCAGCGCGGCCGCCGACGCGCCGCAGTTCCATCCGCCGGGACCGGCCGAGTCGGACACGGCGGAGGAGGCCATCCGGGGCTTCCTGCTCGCGGGCACGAGCCCGCAGGACGACTACGCGGTGGCGCGCGAGTTCCTCGACGGGCCCGCGGCCACCCAGTGGACGCCCGGGCAGCGCACCCTCGTGTACTCGGCGGAGCCGCGCATCACCCGGGGCGACGGCGCCGGGGACTACCAGATCCAGGTCGAGGTCGACTCGGAGATCGACGAGTACGGCCTGCGGACCATCGCGCCGCCGGGGACCACGCGGGCCTGGGCCGTCACGGTGCAGGAACGGCCGCAGGGCATGCGGATCACGTCCACGGAGAACGGCACGCTGCTCTCCCAGGCGCAGTTCGGACAGCTGTTCGCCCCGCACGAGCTCGCCTTCTACGACACCGCGAAGCGCTACGTCGTGCCGGACGTGCGGTGGTTCGTCAATCGGGGCACCACCGTGACCGCGGTGACGCGAGCGCTCCTGCGCGGGCCGGCACCGTATCTGGCCGGGGCGGTGGACACGGCCTTCCCGCTGCGCACCGGCACCGACCTGGCCGCGCCCACGGTGCCCGTCGACGACGACGGCGTGGCCCACGTCGACCTCACCGTCGACGACGACGGCGTGGCCCACGTCGACCTCAC
>SRJI02000153.1 GCA_005473895.2 Carideicomes alvinocaridis | reverse complement strand
AAACAGGCCGGAAAAATCGGACCTGCAAGTCAAACATTACGTTACGCCATGAGGCAATGGCTTGATCTGCGCACGGCCAACAAAATCAAGGAATCCATTCCGCTGGATCAACCAATGAATTGGTCCAGCACTGCCACTGCTGACGAGCTGGCCATTGAAGCATTGTTTCGGTTAGCCCTCGTCAAATATTATTTAGCACTATTAGAATCCAGTGTTAGCGACAACTATATGAAACACGACTTCCAATCCATGAGTGAAGTTTTAGAATTCACCCATCAGGCACAAGAGTTGTATTTACGCATTAATCCCACGGCGGCGAATTCTAACTTCTTGGTGATGGATACACTGAGGCCGAAATACTACGACATTGACTTTGGACCCTACGGGTCGTAGAGTCCACCCCACGAAAACGTACTAGTTAGGACTTCACATGGCTACCATCTCCACCATTGCCGACGACTTCGACGGTTCCACCCCTGCTGAGACTACGTACTTCTCCGTTGCCGGGAAGGATTACGCCATCGACCTGAACGAAGAGCACGCCTCCGAGCTGTCGGACGCCCTCGCCAAGGTTGATGAGCTGATGAGCAAGTACACGGACGCGGCCCGGCCCATGGGTAAGTCGTCCGCCCCCTCCCGCAAGCCCCCTGAGGACACTAAGGCCGTGCGCGCGTGGGCACTGGAGAACGGCTATGAGGTTGCAGACCGTGGCCGGATCGCTAAGGAAATCCTCGACGCTTACCGGGATCGCAAAAATCGGAAGTAATA
>SRJI02000025.1 GCA_005473895.2 Carideicomes alvinocaridis | reverse complement strand
GGTGCCCGTGGCGATCAGCAGGAGCGGCCGGTCCGCCTCGGCCGCGGCCTGCAGCGCGGGCAGGGTCGGGTTGTCGCGCAAGCTCATCCGCACCGCGCCGCCGGGCGCCAGCCCCGCCGTCAGCCAGGCCGAACCGAGGCCGGGCAGCCCCTCGGCATCGTGGCGCCGCCGCAGGATCAACTCCACCGCGCCGCTTTCGTGCAGCGAGGCGACGGAGTAGCTGCGCCGCTGTGGGCTGCCATCCGGGGCCAGCAGTGCCACGTCGGCGATGGCCCCGGGGGTCCAGGGCGGCACGTCCCGCTCCGGTTCCAGCAGCAGGCGGTAGACCGGGTCGGGCTCCTCCGCCGCGCTCAGCCGCTCGCGGCGGGCAAGCCGCCAGCGGTCCGCCGCCCCGGTGTCATCCCGCAGCGCCGCGTCCCAGCGGGCAAGGTCCGCGGGCGCCGCGCGGTCGACCTCCACCCGGGGGAAAAGCGGCGTGGCGCCCCGTTCCACCAGCCAGGCGTCCACCCGGCGGCCGAAGGCACAGAAGGTCGGGTAACTGCGATCGCCCAGCGCCAGAAGCCCGTAGCGCAGCCCGGCAAGGTCAGGGCGCGCGGTGGTCAGGCGGGCGGCGAAAGCGGTGCCGTTGCGGGGCGCCTCGCCTTCCCCGTGAGAGGCGAGCAGCAGCCAGGCCCGCGCCACGCCCGTCAGCGTCTCGGGCCGGATCGCGTCGAGCGGAAGGGCCTCTGCCCCGAGACGGGCGGCATGGGCCTGCGCAAGGTCGCGCGCCAGGCCGGATTCGGAAGCGAACAGGACCAGCGTGTCGGCGTTGCCCTGCCCCGGCGCAGGAGCGGCCGCGCCCCGCCGCCGGACCGCCACGAGCAGCCAGGCGCCCGCGACCATGGCCGCCAGCGCGAGGCGCAGCATGTCCGGGGTCAGCGCGCTCATGCCTCGGCCACCTCGGGCCGGGGGGCGTCCTCGGCCGTGTCCAGCCAATCCGACAGCCCGGTGCTGCGCCGGGTGATGCGGCCCGCCGCCTCCTGCAGGGTGAGGATCGCGGCCAGGCCCGCCGCCTTGGCCCGCGCCAGCCCATCCTCGGGCGGCAGGACCATCAGGGCGCTGGCCCAGGCATCCGCCAAATCGGCGCGCGGGTGCAGGACGTGAACGGACAGCACCGCCCCTTCCACCGGGCGTCCCGTCGCGGGGTCGATGGCGTGGCTCCACCCCTGCCCCGCCGGCCTGGCGCGGCGGCGCCAGCTGCCGGAGCCGGCGATGGCCCCCCGGTGCAGCGCGACGAGGGCGCGCGGCAGATCGCTCCCCGGTGGCGCCTCCAGCTCGATCCACCAGGGGCGGCCCTGGGGCGAGAGGCCGCGGGCGGCGATCTCTCCGCCGATCTCGATCATGTGGACGCCGAGCCCCGCTTCGGTCAGCCGCCGCGAGACGAGGTCCACCGCCCAGCCCTTGGCGATCCCGCCAAAGTCGAGCCAGAGCCCGCCCGGCTGCCAGGCCCGGCCGCCCTGCCCGAGCCGCAGGTGCTTCAGGCCGGAGCAGGCCCGCGCGGCCTCCAGTGCGGCACGTGATGGCGGGCGGCGAACCGGACCCGAGGGGCCGAAGCCCCAGAGGTCCGCCAACCGGCCCAGCGCGGGGTCGAGGGCCCCGCCGCTCAGCCGCGCCACCTGCAGGCTGTCCTGCAACAGGCGCCAGAGCGCCGGCGGCAGCAGGTACCAGCCCCGCCCGGCGTGGTTGAACCCCGATATCGCACTGCCGGCATCCCATGGGCTGAAGAGCGCAATCGCCTCGTCGCAGGCCCCCGCCACGACCCCGGCGGGATCGGGATGGCCCGGTTCGGCCCAGCATCGCAGGCGCCAGCATGTGCCCATGGTTTCCCCGCTTGCCTGGACAAGTCGTGCGCCGGGGGCGGCCAGTCGCTCCGGCACGGCGGGGTCGATCAGGACCATGTTGCGGCGCTCAGACATGGACGAAAAGCAGGAAGAGGATGGCGGGCAGCGCGAGCCCCCCGGCAGTGACCGGCCAGGTCCCCGGCCGCGCGCCGGAGCGGAGCGCGATCAGCCCCAGCCCGGTCAGCGCGAAAAGCAGCGTCGCCGCCCCCAGCGCGTCGATCACCAGCGGCCAGGCGGGGCCGGTGTTGCGCCCCTTGTGCAGGTCGGCCGCCGTGGCAAGCCAACCGCGGCGGGTGATCTCGATACTGGCCGTCCCCGCGGCACGGTCGATGAGCGCGAGCCCGGTGCCGCCGGGCCGGGGCAGGTCCACCCAGATCTCGGCGCGCGAATAATCCGCGGCCACGCCCGCCACCGGCTCGGCCAGCTCCATCCGCAGCCAGCGCGCCAGCGGCGCGGGCAGCGGCGCGGTCCCCGCCTCGGGGGCCTCGTCCACGGCCCGAACGATCTCGGGCGGCAGCAGCACCTCGCGCGCCTCTGTCACCCCGCGCGCGGCCATCAGCCCGGGGTGGTTGAGCAGGATGCCGGTCAGGGCAAAGAAGATGACGGTGGCAAGGCTCGCCGCGCCCGACACCCAGTGCCAGGTCAGCAGGTGGCGCATCCACCAGCCGCGGGCGGCGCCACGGCGCGGAGAGGTCCTTCCGACCGCCATCTCAGGGTGTCACGGTCAGCCGGACCTGGCCCAGCTCCTCCTGGCCGGTGGCCTCGACCACCGCGGCCTCGCCCGTCCAGTCCAGCGGCAGGCGCAGGATGTCGCGGCCCCCATCCTCGCGCGCGACCTCGAGGGCGAGCCGGTACTGTCCCGCGGGCAGCCCCGCCATCGGCCCATCCGCGCCGCCGAGCGCGATCTCGTGGGTGCCGGGGCCGCGGGTGGGGCCGCTGATACCGTCGGCGGGCAGCGTCATCTCCTCCCCGGTGGCGCGCCACCAGGTCCGCAGGTGCCGCAGGAAGCCGACGCCGAGGTCGTCGCGCAGCCGCGTGTCGTACCAGACGGCGACGGTGGCAACGGGTTCTGCCGTCCGCTCGTCCTCGACCCAGGCGGCGAGATAGGGACGGTAATAGGGCACCGCCTCAATCCGCGGCAACGTCACCTCGAGCGTGGCGCTATTGGCCTGGGCGGAGGAGGCCAGCGCGCCCCCCGCCACGGCCTGCAGTACGAGCCGCATCGGCGTCATGGCTGGCCCTGCTCCGCGTTGCCGTCGTCGCCCGCGTCGGCGTTCCCGTCGCCATCACGCTCCTCCGGCTCGGGGATCGGGTCGGCGGCGTTCACCACCTGGTTTCCGTCGGTATCGTGATGCTCGAAGGTCGATGCGGCGACCGCCTGTTGCTCTTCCCAGGACAGCATGCCGTCCCGGTCCCGGTCCACGATGGCATGGCGCACCGAAGCCTGCTTGAGCGAATTCTCGTAGCGCTCGTCATGGGCGCGGCCCTGGTTTTCGTATTGCTGGTCGAGCCGGCCCTTGAACTCGGCCACGTATTCCTCTTCCGACAGGGCGCCGTCCCCGTCCAGGTCGGCCCCGTCGAAGCGGGATTTGCGCAGCGCGTCATATTCCTCCAGCCCCACGGCGCCGTCACCGTCGGCATCGTAGGCGGCGATGAAGGCATCCTTGCGGTGTCCTCCGGCGATGCCGGGCTGGCGATCCTCGTCATCGGATTGCTGGGCAAACACGAGCCCGGGCAGCAGCCCCAGGACGAGGGGAAGGATCAATCGGGTCATTGCGGTCTCCTTGGTTGCGGGCGTGGCGCCCGGCATTTGGGATCAGAAGGTCTTGGCGAGGCTGAAATTGATGCTGCGGCCGGGTGCGGGGCGGGTGGCCAGCCGGCTCTGGTACGTGGTGTCGGCGAGGTTCTCGATGCCGACCCGGGCCTCCAGCCCCTTGAAGGCACCCTGTCGCGCCTCGTAGGCGACCGAGACATTGTGGATGAAGTAACTGTCCGTGGGGGTGTCGGCGCGGTCCATCGCGAGGGTGTAGATCCCCTCCCATTTCACGTTCAGCCCGTTGTCGAAGCGTTTGCCCAGCCCCAGCCGCACCTGGTCCGCCGGCTGCTGCGCCCAGTAATCGTTGGCCGCGCCGCTGGTGCGGTTGTAGCCGTTGGCGAAACTGGCGTTGAGGTCGCCGTAATAGCCGCTGTCGGTGGAGTAGGACGCTTCGAGCTCCACCCCCTCGACGTCCACGTCGGTGACGCCGGAATAGCTCGTGATGTCCGACACGCCGGTCTGGAAGAGCGTCGCCTTGAGCGCCAGCGCATCCCCCGGGGCAAAGACGTCGCCCGCGGTGTAGGCGCCGCCGACCTCGTAGGTAAGGGCCTTCTGCGACTGGTTCATGTAGGCCGGGTTCGTCAGGTCATCGAGGATCGGCAGCCCCTCGGTATAGGCCGCCGAGGCAAAGACCGAGACACCGTTCTGCCACTCGTAGCGCAGAGACAGCCCGCCCATCAGCGCCTTGTTGCTGTAGGTGCCGTAGCCGTTGTCGGTGCCGTCGATCTCCTGGTCCTCGTAGCGCAGCGCCGGCGTGACGGTCAGCCCGCCCATGGTGATGTCATCCACCGCGAAGAGAGCATAGCGCCGGTCGTCCCCGCCCGGGGCGGAGGAGGCGTCCTTGCGGTCCTTGAGGATGTATTCCACCCCGAAGCGCAGGTCGTGATCCGCCCCGCCCGAGGAAAACGCCATGCTGTTCTTGGCGGTGAGCTTGGTGGTGACGTAGTCGTGGTCGGCGTCGAGCAGCGGGTTGCTCGGGCCGCCCGTGGGCGACTGGTCGATGCGCTGCTGCGCGCGGCTGAGCGAGACCTCGACATTGACCAGGTCGTTGCCCAGCGGATCGTATTCGTACTTGAGCACCGTGGTCCGCGAGCGGATGTCGCGGTCGACGTTGCCAAAGCTCGTCTGCCCGAACTGGTCGTAGGGCACGTCCCTCTCGGCGCTCTGGGTGTCGGAATAGCTGAGCGACAGCGAATGCTCGAGGCTCTCGCCGAAATGGTACTTGGCCTTGGCGAGGTAGGAAGGTGTCGCGAAATTGGTGTTGGCGACCGTGTTGCCGTCGCCGTCCTCGTAATCCTCCTGCTCGCGCCAGGTGTAGTTGAACAGCAGCTCCAGCTCCTGGCTGGGCTGGTAGGCGAGCGTGGTGGAGGACACGAAGCTCTTGGCGTTCGTGCCGTAGCCGAGGTACTGGCGGGCCTTGAACCCCGGTTCGCCGCCGGTGAAATCGCTGGCGTCCTTGGTCTCGAAGCGGACCATGCCGCCGATCGCCCCCGAGCCGTATTCGAAGGTGCCGACCGAGCCGCGGATGACCTCGGCCTGCTTGTAGAGCGCCGGGTCGGTATAGAGCTGCGTGCCGATCCGATAGAGTTCCTCCGCCCCGGAGGAGGCGCCGTCGACCTGGATTTGGACCATCTGGTCATTGCCGTAGGTCCCCGACCAGGCGCCGAACCCGCGGATGTTGATGGCCGAGCCGCCGGGGGTCGAGCCGTTCACGAGGTTCACGCCGGGCACCGAATCCAGCAGCTCGGCCACGGTGGAGGCCTGCCGCTCCTCGATTTCCTCTCCGTCGATCAATGTGACCGGCGCCGCGTTCTGGGTCTGAACCTCGCGGTCGGACTCCACCACGATCGGGTCGAGCGGAAGGGGCGCGCCGGCCTCCTGGGCAAGGGTGGAACAGGGGTAGACGATCGCGGCACTGCCCATGAGCAGGTGACGCAGGGATATGGAAGCGGCCATGCTTGCGGTCCTGGAATAGCTGGAGCGCGCGCTGCCTGTAGCTGCGTTGCGTGCACTCTCGATTTCGGGGAAAGGCTGGATGCCGCAAGGCCCTGGCGTCGCGGGAGGGATAGCGTTGCCGCGTCCGGGCGTCAATCCTGATTCTTTTGATCGGGATTCTTCGTGGCCGCGCGTAAGCCTCCCGCGGGGGAGCCGTGGAGAACCGGCCACCCTGGCACCAGACGATCCCGCCGCGCGGGGCGGTCGGCGACATGACCCGCCTGCGCGACCAGGCTCCGCCAACCGGGCGTATCAGTGTCCGCCCGACCGGTTCGCCCACATCAGGTGTCCCAGCGATGGGCGGAGCGGTCGAATAGCGCTGTGGTCAGCTTCGCGTCGCCGGAGACCGAGGATGCCGCTGCCGCAGGAGATGGAAAGGATAGCGGCGCGAACCGTCAGGACCGACAGGTGACCGCGCCGCGAGGATTGCGAGATAGCTTCGCAACGTGATAACTACTGGCCGGGACTGTAACGCTTTTGCGGGATGAATGCATGGAGGCGGTGGTTGATTTCGCGCTGAGAGGCGCAGAAGCGCTGAGAGTCACTTTTATCGGCCTTATTGCGCCTGCAATTTTCTTCTTCTCCATAGGCTTGCTCGCGAAACGGAAACAGCTTTTTTCCGACATGCGGAGAGCGGCCAAGGAAAGCGGCCTGAATGCTTCCATCCTCATATTCAACACCGCGCTTTTACTGCCGATAATTTCAATCGCTTCGGTTGCCACATCCGATATTGCCGGTTGGATCGGAATTTCGGACTTCGGGCGTAGCTTTTGGACAGGCCTGACACCGGGCCTCGTCATCTTCATGGCTGTGTTCTGGGGCGACTTCGTCGGATACTGGCGGCATAGACTAGAGCATAGCCCTTTGCTTTGGCCCTCACATGCAGTGCACCATTCGGACACTGAAATGACGTGGCTGACACTGGAGAGGTTTCACCCGATCAATCGCATTACAACTTTCCTCATCGACTCCACAGCACTATTGGCGCTTGGCTTCCCGCCATATGCAGTCGTTGCCAATAATCTTGTACGACATTACTACGGTTACTTCATTCATGCAGATTTGCCTTGGACCTATAATCGCTGGTCCCTCGTGTTCGTCTCACCTGCCATGCATCGCTGGCATCATGCGGCTGACCCGCGCGCATTCGATACCAATTTTGCCACCGTGTTCTCCATTTTTGACCGGATTTTCGGCACCTACCGTGTCCCCGGCCCCTGCGATGTTCCACTAGGCGTTACCGACAAGATGGCGCCGACCTTGATCGGACAAATGGGATACGCATTCACACCCCGCGCCTACGCGCGTGTGCGCTGGCCAAGATCAAATGGCTCCAAGCTGAATTCGTCTGACTAGACGATGTGGTCAGGAAAAGCCGCCTGATGGACCACAGGTCGTTGATCTCCTCCCGATCAGGAGTTGCTTGAAGCTTGCCTACCCGACCCAGTTGACAGCAGATTGGTAGGCTACAAATGCCCTACATGCTAACCGCACCAACCGAACCCTGCCGCCCCGAGAAGCCAGCATGTAGCGAGCTGGTAACAGCGCACCGGCAGGATGCGCGACCCGTCGTTAAGTGGCTGTTCTTATTGGCGGAGGAGGTGGGATTCGAACCCACGGTACGCTCTCACGCACGCCGGTTTTCAAGACCGGTGCAATCGACCACTCTGCCACTCCTCCGGCAGGGCCATCGCGCGGGGCGGACGGCCGGACCCGGGGGCTTTAGCGGGGCCGGGCCGATTCTGGAAGGCCGGCGGCGCGCGGAATCCGCCGTCCGGGCACGCCGGACTTTTCACGCCCGCGCGCAATGGCTAGACTTGCGCGCGATGTGGGCGCGGCAAGATCGCGACCGAAGGCAGTGAGACCGGGAAAACGGCAAATCGCGCGCGGCAGGCAGGCATCGGCACTCGGGCCGGCCCGCGCTCAGGCAGAGGGCAAGGCATGGCAGATGATCGGCGGAACGGCGGCGGCGCGCGCGCGGCGCGGCTCGTCCTCCTGGCGGGGGCACTTTCGATGCTCGGCGCCTGTGGCGAGGGCACGAACCCCCTTGGCTTCCTGAGCCGCGACAGCTCGGGCGAGACGGGCGCGGCCGGCGATGGCCGCTCGGTCCGGCTGGTGGAGCGCGACGTGGAGGCGCCCGACGTCTTCCAGGTGACCGAGGCCGGCCTCTGGGACGGGCGCCCCTCGCTCGGCGGGGTCTGGGTGGCGCATCCCGACGTGAAGGAACCCGAGCGGGTGATCATCCGCAACACCACGAACCGCAATTTCGTCATCGGCGCGCTCTTCCGCAAGGAACGCGACACGCCGGGGCCGCGGCTCCAGGTCTCGTCCGACGCGGCGGAGGCCCTGGGCATGCTGGCCGGCAAGCCGGTCAACCTCAACGTCACCGCCCTGCGCCGCGAAGAGGTGGAGAACGGCCCGCAGGCCGGCGCCGAGGCGGAGATGGAGGCCAGCGCGGCGCTCGACGCCCCGGCGGCGATCTCCGAAAGCACGCTCGACCCGGCGGTGGCCCCGGCCGCCGCGGCGCTGGATGCGGCGGAAGCCGAGGCGCCGGGCGGGACCGCAACCGAGATGGCGACAGCGGCGCCCGAGACCGCCGCGCCGACGCCCGCGCCACGCCCGGCCGCCTCCTCCCTCGACCGGCCCTATATCCAGATCGGCATCTTCTCGGTCGAGCAGAACGCCAGCAACACCGCCGAGGCCATGCGCCAGGCGGGGATGGTGCCGACGGTGCGCAAGCAGACCAGCCAGGGCAAGACCTTCTGGCGGGTCGTCGTGGGCCCCGCCCAATCGGCGGACGAACGCGCGGCGCTGCTTGACAAGATCAAGGCCGCGGGCTTCACCGATGCCTATGCGGTGACCGACTGAGACGCATCCGCCTGCCCGGCCGCCTGACGGTCCGGGCAGGATCCGAGACCAGACACAACGGACCACAGGAGTCCCGATCATGCTGCCCAGCCCCAGACGGTTCCTCGCCGCCGCCCTCGCGTTCCTGCTCTTCGCCCTGCCCGCCCATGCCTTCGACACCCGCGCCGAAGCGGCCTACGTGCTCGACATGACGACGGGGACGGTCCTGCTGTCCAAGAATGCCGACCAGCCGATCCCGCCGGCCTCCATGTCCAAGCTGATGACGCTCTACGTCGCCTTCGAGGCGATCCGCGACGGCCGGCTGACCATGGACACCCGCCTGCCGGTCAGCGAACACGCCATGTCCTACGGCGGCTCCACCATGTTCCTCGACACCACCGACCGGGTGCGGGTGGAGGATCTGCTGCAGGGCATCATCGTGCTTTCGGGCAACGACGCCTGCGCGGTGATCGCCGAGGCGCTCAGCCCGGACGGCACCGAGGCCGGCTTTGCCCGCTACATGACCCAGCGGGCGGAGCGGCTGGGCCTGAAACATTCGCATTTCGAGAATTCCAACGGCTGGCCGGCGGAAGGCCATGTCATGTCGGCCCATGACCTGGCGCTTCTGGCCAAGCACATCATTCAAGATTTCCCGCAATTCTACGAGATGTTCTCGGAGACGCATTACGAGTTCGACGGCCGCGCGCCGCAGAATTCCAGCAACCGCAACCCGCTGCTCGGGCTGGGGATCGGCGCCGACGGCCTGAAGACCGGCCACACCCAGGAGGCGGGCTACGGGCTGGTCGGCTCGGCCAAGCAGGGCGACCGGCGCATCGTCTTCGTGATCTCCGGTCTCGAGAGCGCCCGCGCCCGGGCCGAGGAATCGGAACAGATCATCCACTGGGCCTTCCGCCAGTTCTCGCAAAGCACGGTGGCCAAGGCGGGCCAGGTGGTGGCCGAGGCCGATGTCTGGATGGGCGATGCGGGCAAGGTGGGGCTGATGCCGGCCAAGGACCTGACCCTTCTGCTGCCCGCCGTGGGCGGCAAGGAAGTGGCGGCCGAGGTGGTCTATTCCACCCCGCTGGAAGCGCCGCTCGACCAGGGCCAGGAAGTGGGCCAGATGATCGTGCGGCCCGAGGGCCTGCCCGAGATCACCGTGCCGCTGGTGACCGACCGCGCCGTCGGCCATGCCGGCTTTCTCGAGCGGATGCAGACCGTGGCCACCGTCCTGCTGCGCCGGCTCAACGAAGGGCCCGGGGACGCGACGTGACGGGGGACGGCTCCGATGCGCCGGGTCACGGCCGCTTCATTTCCTTCGAGGGGATCGACGGGTCGGGGAAATCCACCCAGGCCCGGCTGCTGCACGAGCACCTGACTGCGCGGGGCGAGGATGCGCTGCTCACCCGTGAGCCCGGCGGCAGCCCCGGGGCCGAGGAGATCCGCGCGCTGGTGCTGCAGGGCGAGCCCGACCGCTGGTCGGCCGAGACCGAGATCCTGCTGTTCACCGCCGCCCGGCGCGACCACATGGAGCGTCGCGTCCTGCCTGCCCTCGACGCCGGCCGCACGGTGATCTGCGACCGCTTCGCCGATTCCACCCGAGCATACCAGGGCAGCTCGCGTGGCGATCTGCGGGCGATGGTGGACCAGCTCCACACGCTGATGATCGGGCGCGAGCCGGACCTGACCATCCTGATCGACATCGACCCGGAGGTGGGGCTAGGCCGGGCCAAGGCGCGCCGCACCGCCGAGGAACGGTTCGAGGATTTCGGCCTCGACCTGCAACGCGCCATGCGGCAGGTCTTTCTCGATCTGGCCGCCGCCGAGCCCGAACGTTTCCGGGTGATCGACGGCGCGCGCCCCGAGGCCGAGGTCGCTGCCGAGGTCGCCCGCGTGGTGGAGGCTGGACGATGAGCGCCGCGCCAGCCAAAGAATGCCTGAACCCGCAAACCGGCGCATTTCACTGCCAAAGCGGCCCCGCCCCCCGGAGCCCGCGCCATGGCTGATCCCGACGCGCTGCCCGAACCTGACCGCGCCCCCGGCGCCCCGCATCCGCGCGAAACGCCGCGGCTGATCGGGCATGATGCCGCGGCCCGCGCCTTTCTCGAGACCTACAATTCCGGCCGGCTGCATCACGCCTGGCTGATCACCGGGCCGCGCGGGGTGGGCAAGGCCACGCTGGCCTGGGCCATCGCGCGTTTCCTGCTGGCCACGCCCCCTGCCCCCGCCGGCGGCGCCGGCGACGGGCTGTTCGGCGATGCCGTCCCCCCGGCCGCGCCCGAGACGCTGGACATCCCGCCGGACCACCCGGTGGCGCGGCGCGTGGCGGCGCTGTCGGATCAGGGGCTGTTCCTGCTGCGGCGCGGGCCCAACGACAAGGGCGATCGCCTCTCGGCCGAGATCCGGGTGGCCGAGGTGCGCAAGCTCAAGAGCTTCTTCGCCCTGTCGTCGGCCGAGGGCGGGCGCCGGGTCGTCATCGTCGATGCCGCCGACGAGATGAACGTCAACGCCGCCAACGCGCTGCTGAAACTGCTGGAAGAGCCGCCGGAGAACGCCACCCTGCTGTTGGTCGCGCACCAGCCCTCGGCGCTCCTGCCGACCATCCGGTCGCGCTGCCGCGAGCTGCGGCTCACCCCGCTGGGCCCCGAGGACATGGCCGCGGCCCTCGCTCAGGCCGGCACCGATCCCGGGCCCGACGCCCCGGCCCTGGCCGAGCTGGGCGGCGGCTCTGTCGGTGCGGCGCTGCGGCTGATCCACCTTGACGGCCTCGCGCTCTATGGCGAGCTGCTGGCCCTGATGCAGAGCCTGCCGCGGCTCGACCGGCCCCGCGCGATCAAGCTGGCCGACAGCCTTGCCGGGCGCGGCGCGGAAGAGCGGCGCGACCTGGCCTATGACCTGCTCGACCGGATGCTGGCACGCCTGGCGCGGACCGGCGCCACCGGCCACCCGCCCGCGGTGGAGGCCGCGCCCGGCGAGGCGGAATGCTTTGCCCGGCTGGCCCCCGATGCCCGCGCCGCCCGCCGCTGGGCTGAGCTGTCGCAGGAGGTGGGCGCGCGGCTGCGCCACGGCGTGGCGGTCAACCTCGACCCGGCGAACCTGACCCTCGACGCGCTGTTTCGCCTGCAGGCGGCGGCCCCGGCCTGATCGCCCCGGGCGCCGCCGGGCACCCGCTTGACCCTCCCCGTCGCTTCCTAGATACCCGGACGCACCGGACCCGACGATCGGATACCGCATGACCGAACCGCAGATCACCGACAGCCATTGCCACCTCGACTTCCCGAATTTCGAGGGCGAGATCCCCGAGATCATCGCCCGCGCGCGGGAGGCCGGGATTCACCGCATGGTCACGATCTGCACCCGGCTGCGCCACGAGCCGCAGGTCCGCGCCCTGGCCGAGGCGCATGAGCCCGTCTTCTACGCCGCCGGGACCCACCCGATGAGCGCCGCGGAAGAGCCGATGACCAGCGTGGCCGAGCTGGTGAAGCTGGCCGAGCATCCGAAATTCGTCGGGCTGGGCGAGACCGGGCTCGACTACCATTACACCGCCGACAGCGCCGAACTGCAGAAGCAGAGCCTGCGCATCCATATCGAGGCGGCGCAGGAGACCGGCCTGCCCCTGATCATCCATTCCCGCGATGCCGACGAGGACATGGCCCGCATCCTGACCGAGGGCTACGAGAAGAAGGCCTATTCCTGCGTGATGCACTGCTTCTCCTCCGGGGCGGAGCTGGCGCGCCGGGCGCTCGAGATGGGGTTCTACCTGTCGATGTCGGGCATCGCCGCCTTTCCCAAATCCGGTGAACTGCGCGAGATCTTCGCCGAGGCCCCGCTCGACCGCATCCTGGTGGAGACCGACAGCCCCTACCTCGCCCCGCCGCCCCATCGCGGCAAGCGCAACGAGCCGGCCTTCACCGCCCACACGGCGCGGGTCGGCGCCGAGGTCTTCGGGCTCGACTATGCCGAGTTCGCCGCCGCGACGGAGGCCAATTTCGAGCGCCTGTTCCGGAAGGCCGCGACGGAGCGCACCGCATGAGCGCCGAGCTGCGCTTTACCATCCTCGGCTGCGGCTCCTCGGGCGGCGTGCCGCGGCTGGGGGGCCATTGGGGCGATTGCGACCCCGAGAACCCCAAGAACGCCCGCCGCCGCTGCTCCATGCTGGTGGAGCGGGAGACGGCCGAGGGCATCACGCGGGTGCTGATCGACACCTCGCCGGACCTGCGCGACCAGCTTCTCTCCGCCGGGGTGGGCGAGCTCGATGCGGTGCTCTGGACCCATGCCCATGCGGACCACGTGCACGGCATCGACGACCTGCGCATGATCGTCTTCAACATGAAGCGGCGCATTCCCGTCTGGGCCGACGGCGACACCCAGAACGACCTGTTCTCGCGCTTCGGCTACGCCTTCATCCAGCCCGACACCTCGCCCTACCCGCCGATCCTGGAGATGCACACGATCGACGGACCGCTGAGCGTCACCGGCGCGGGCGGCGCGATCGAGTTCCGGCCGTTCAAGGTGAACCACGGCACCATCGACGCGCTCGGCTTCCGCATGGGGCCGCTGGCCTACCTGCCCGACGTGGCGAAGATGTCGGACGAGGCCTGGGCGGCGCTGGAGGATCTCGATTGCTGGGTGCTGGATGCACTGCGACGCACGCCCCATCCGACCCATTCGCATCTGGAACAGTCGCTGGACTGGATCGAACGGGCGGCGCCGAGGCGTGCCGTGTTGACCAACATGCATATCGATCTGGATTACGAGACGGTCGAGGCCGAGACCCCGGCCCACGTGACCCCGGCCTATGACGGCATGGTCCTCCGCTATGAGGACTGAGCCCGCGGGCCAAAGACTTTTTCACCAAAAGTCTTGCAAATCTTTTGCTGCAAAAGATTTTCGGCGCAAATGCAGGCGCTGATCCAGGTCATCCTGCCGGTCTTCCTGTTGATCGGCGCGGGCTACCTCGCCGTCTGGCGCCGCGCCCTGCCCTCCGAGGCGGTCGGCCACCTGATGAGCTTTGCGCAGAACTTCGCGATTCCCTGCCTGCTGTTCCGCGCCATCTGGCAGCTCGACCTGCACCAGAGCTTCGACTGGCGGCTGCTTCTGGCCTTCTATGCCGGGGCGCTGATTTGCTTCTTCGTCGGGTTTTTCGGCGCCCGCCACCTGTTCGGCCGACCGCCCGAGGATGCCATCGCCATCGGCTTCGCCTGCCTCTTCTCCAACTCGCTGCTGCTGGGCCTGCCCATCACCGAACGGGCCTACGGCGAGGCGGCGCTGGCTTCCAACTACGCGATCATCTCGGTCCACGCGCCCTTCTGCTACGCCGTGGGCATCACCGCGATGGAACTCGCCCGCGCCCGGGGCGCACCCCGCCGCCACCTGCCGGGGCGGGTGGTGAAGGCGATGTTCTCCAACGCGCTGATCTTCGCCATCCTGCTGGGGTTCGCGATGAATCTCGGCGGGATCGGCCTGCCGGGCGTGGTGACCGAGGCGCTGGACATGCTGATCCGCGCCGCCCTTCCTGTGGCGCTGTTCGGGCTGGGCGGGGTGCTGGTGCAATACCGCCCCGAGGGCGACCTGCGGGTCATCCTCATGGTCTGCGCCATCGCGCTGCTCCTGCATCCCACGCTGGTCTGGATCCTGGGCTCGGCGCTCCATCTCTCGCGCGAGGCCTTCCGCTCGGCGGTGGTGACCTCGGCCATGGCGCCGGGGGTCAATGCCTATCTCTTCGCCCACATGTACGGGCGGGCGATGCGGGTGAACGCCTCCAGCGTGCTGATCGCCACGGCGCTCACGATCCTGTCTGCGTGGTTCTGGCTCTGGGCGCTGCCCTGACCGCCTCTGCCTTGAGCCCGGGCGCACCGGCAGCGATCGCCCGGGCGGGGATTCAGACCGGGCCCGCGCCCAGCCGTTCCTTGACCATCGGCCCCACCGTGCCGAAATCCATCCGGCCGGCGTAATTGCCCTTCAGCACGCCCATCACGCGGCCCATGTCGCGGATCGAGGCCGCGCCGGTCTCCTCGATCGCCTCGTCCACCGCCTTCTCGACCTCACGGTCGGACAGCTGCCGCGGCAGGAATTCCTCGATGATGGCGATCTCCGACTGCTCCCGCTCGGCAAGGTCGAGCCGGCCGGCCTCCTCGTAGGCGCGGGTGCTTTCCTGGCGTTGCTTGACCATCCGCGCGAGAATCTTGAGCACCTCGGCATCGGCGACGCCCTCGTCCTGGCCTTCGGCCCGGGCGGCGATGTCGCGATCCTTGATCGCCGCGTTGATCAGGCGCAGGGTCGAGACGCGCTCGGGCGCCTTGTCCTTCATTGCCTGTTTCAGGGCCGCATTGACCCGTGTTCGCAAATCCATGTCCGGTTCCCATCCCCATGGTGACCTGAGTGCGCCAGAATACGGAGCGCGGCCGGGGACGTAAAGCGTCCGCGCAAGCTGCCTGACGCCACGCAACCGAACGCCCCAGCCGCGCGGGCGTTCCGCGGCCGGTTCCGCCACCCCGCTGTGCCCGCCCTTGACGCGGTGCGGCGAGGGGCATAGGTCTCGGCCGATTTACCCGCCAGCCCGAGGTCCGCCATGTCGCAAAAGCCCACCGCCTGCCTTGTTCTCGCCGACGGAACGGTCTTCTACGGCACCGGCTTCGGCGCCACCGGAGAGACCCAGGCCGAGCTCTGCTTCAACACCGCCATGAGCGGCTACCAGGAGATCATGACCGATCCCTCCTATGCCGGTCAGATCGTCACCTTCACCTTCCCCCATATCGGCAATGTGGGCGTGAACCCGGAGGATGACGAGACGCAGGATCCGGTGGCCGCCGGCATGGTGGTCAAGTGGAACCCGACCGAGCCCTCGAACTGGCGCTCCGCGCAGCGGCTCACCGATTGGCTGGCCTCGCGCGGGCGGATCGCCATCGGCGGCGTCGACACGCGGCGGCTGACCCGGGCGATCCGGGCCCAGGGCGCGCCCCACGTGGCGCTGGCCCATGATCCCGAGGGCAATTTCGACGTCGAAAAGATGGTCGCCCGCGCCCGCGCCTTCCCCGGCCTCACCGGGCTCGACCTCGCCCGTGACGTGACCTGCGCCCAATCCTATCGCTGGGACGAGATGCGGTGGGCCTGGCCGGAGGGCTATGCCCGGCAGAACGCGGCGAAACATCGTGTGGTGGCCGTGGATTACGGCGCCAAGCGCAACATCCTGCGCTGCCTCGCCTCGGCCGGCTGCGACGTGACCGTCCTGCCCGCCACCGCCACCGCCGAAGAGGTGCTGGCCCATGATCCGCAGGGCATCTTCCTGTCGAACGGCCCGGGTGACCCGGCGGCCACCGGCGAATATGCCGTGCCGATGATCCAGCAGATCCTGAAGGACACGAAGCTGCCGGTCTTCGGCATCTGCCTCGGCCACCAGATGCTGGGCCTCGCGCTCGGGGCGAAGACGGTCAAGATGAACCACGGCCATCACGGCGCCAACCACCCGGTGAAGGACGTGGAGACCGGCAAGGTGGAGATTACCTCCATGAACCACGGCTTCGCGGTGGATGCGCAGACCCTGCCGCAGGGCGTGAAGGAGACCCACGTCTCGCTCTTCGACGGGTCGAATTGCGGCATCCGGATGCAGGACCGGCCGGTCTATTCGGTGCAGCACCACCCGGAGGCAAGCCCCGGGCCGCAGGACAGCTACTACCTGTTCGAGCGGTTCGCCCGCACGATGAGCGACGCCGGCTGAGCTCCTTCCGACTGTCGCCGATGCGTGACCGCAGTGTTTCCCTTTCGGAAACGTCACTACGCTTAACGCGTTCTTAACCTCGAGACGCTTTCCTGCACGGAGTCATCTCCGTCAGGAGGCGCTCATGCCCGATCCCGCCCTTCAGATCGCCCGCCCCGACCGCGTGCTCAGCGCCAGTCGCCAGTATCGCCGACCCTTGGGCGAAATCCTCGTGGACATGGGCGTGCTCGGCCCGCAGCAGCTGATGCAGGCCCTGGCGATCCATGGCCAGTGCCGCGCGCCGATCGATCGCGTCTGCCTGGCCGAGGGCTTCGTGACCGAGGATCAGCTCCTGGCCGCGCAATCGCTGCAATTCGGCATCCGCCGCCTCGGCCCGCGCGACCCGGGCCCGGACCCCTCTCTCGTCCTGCTCTTGCCGCCCGAGTTCTGCCGGGATCACGCGCTGCTGCCCTGGTCGCGGGACAATGGCCGCCTGACGCTGGCCACCTCGGACCCGGCCGCGGCGGAGGCCGCGCTGGCCGGTTTCCGCGAGCTGCGTGAGGACGTGACGCTGGCCCTGCTGCCCGAGCGCAGGCTCCACCGCGAGATCACGCGCCTGCACGGACCGGCGCTTGCCGCCGCCGCCGAAACCAAGGTGCCAGAGGCGGAGAGCTGCCGCGATTTCCTGCGCGCCGGTCCCGGCCGCACCCGGGTGACGGCCTTGGCCTGCGCGCTCATGGCCCTCGCCGTGTTCCTCGCGCCGCAGATGATCTTCACCCTGCTGGCGCTCTGGGCGGTCCTGACCATGGCGCTCTCCGCCCTGCTGAAACTGGCCTGCCTGGCGACGATGGTTCGCCGCACCGAGGCGGAGACCGATCCGCCCCCGCCCGGCGGCGGGCCCGGTGCGCGCCACGAGAGGCCGGAGGCCGCCGCGGCAACCGCTCCCCCCCGGCCGCGATCGCGGAGTCCCGGGCCTCCCTGCCCCGGATGTCCTTGCTGGTGCCGCTCTTCCGCGAAAGCGGTGTGGCAAGGCAATTGGTGGCCCGGCTGGCCCGCCTCGATTACCCGCGCGGCCTGCTGGAGGTGGTTCTGGTGCTCGAGGACCATGACGACCAGACCCGGGCCGCGCTCGATGCCACCGACCTGCCGCCCTGGTTCCGGGTGGCGGAGGTGCCCGAGGGCCGGATCCGAACCAAGCCGCGCGCGCTCAACCACGCGCTCGGCCTGTGCCGGGGCGAGATCGTGGGCATCTACGACGCCGAGGATGCGCCGGATCGCGATCAGCTTCTGCGGGTCGCGCGGGCGTTTCAGCGCGGGCCGCCCGAGCTGGCCTGCATCCAGGGGATCCTCGACTACTACAATGCCCGCGGGTCCTGGATCGCGCGCTGCTTCACCATCGAATACGCCACGTGGTTCCGGCTGCTCCTGCCCGGCCTGGCCCGTCTGCGGCTTGCGATACCCCTGGGCGGCACCACGGTCTTCCTTCGCCGGGAGGCGCTGGAGGAGCTGGGCGGCTGGGATGCCCATAACGTGACGGAAGACGCGGATCTGGGAATCCGGCTCGCCCGCCACGGCTACCGGACCGAGCTGATCCCGAGCGTCACGAGGGAGGAAGCGAACGACCGGCTCTGGCCCTGGGTGCGGCAACGCTCCCGCTGGCTCAAGGGCTACATGGTCACCTACCTCGTCCACATGCGGAACCCGGCGCTGCTCTGGCGGCAATTCGGGCCACGGCGTTTCCTGGGATTCCAGATATTCTTCCTCGCCGCCCTGTCGCAATTCGTCATGGGCCCGCTGCTGTGGACCTTCTGGCTGGTCCCCGCGGGCCTGCCGCATCCGCTGGCCTCCCTCTTCGGCCCGGCCGGGCTGATGGCGGTGGGCGTTCTCCTGCTGGCCGGGGCGGCGACCGATCTTTGCGCCGCGCTGCTGGCGGTGCGGGCCACCGATCATCGCGGGCTGGGACGCTGGGTGCCGTCGCTGCTGTTCTACTTTCCCCTGGCCACGCTGGCGGCCTACAAGGCGCTCTGGGAACTCGTCTTTCAGCCGTTCTACTGGGACAAGACGGAGCATGGCCGCTCGCACGCCCCGGAACCGCCGGAGCCCGGAACGGAAGGCGGGACCGCCCCCTGATCCGCCCGACCCCGCGAAACCCGTTCAGTCGGTGCGCGACGGGTCCGCCGCATCCTGCTTCAGCCGGGTCTCGAAGGCGGTGGAGATATGCGTCCGCAACGCCTCGAACGCCGCCGCGTCGTCGCGCGCCGCGATGGCCTCGACGATGCGCAGATGCTCTTCCAGCGCCCGTGGGCCGCGCCCCTCGGCGGCGAGCGAGGTGGTGGCCATCAGCGCCATGGAGCGATGCACGAGGTCGAGCTGCCGCACCAGGAAGCGGTTATGCGAGGCCAGGTGGATCTGCTTGTGAAACCGGCGGTTGGCGCGGGCCAGCGCGCCGGGATCGCCGATCAGTGCGCGGTCCTCCTCCACCATGGCGCGCAGCACGTGGATCTCCTCGTCGGTGGCGTGCCGGGCCGCCAGCCGCGCCGCCAGCCCCTCCAGCTCCGAGCGCACCACGTAGAGGTCGGAGAGCTGGTTGTGGTCCAGCGAGGCCACGATCAGCGACCGCCCGTCCCGGGTCAGGAGCGACTGGGTCTCCAGCCGCTGCAGGGCCTCGCGGATCGGGGTGCGCGACACGCCGAAACGGTCGGCCAGCTCGCTTTCCACCAGCCGGTCGCCGGGGCGGTAGATGCCCACGTCGATCGCATCGAGGATCAGCGCATAGGCATCCTTCTGAGCGGGTCTGATCTGCGCCATGAAACGTCCTGGAATGCCGGGTCGCCACAGCCTAGCCCTGCCCGCCCCCCGGGACAAGCAAACGCCCCGACCCGGCCCGCGCGGATCACCCGACAAAGGCGCCAGCCCCGTCGCCAGGCCCCGGGCACCGCTTGTGGCCGCGCCCCGCCGGGCCTAGACTGCGGCCATGCCCCGCGACGCGTTTTCCCATGTGAGCTACTGGGTCTTCGACCTGGACAACACGCTCTACCACCCCTCCGTGCGGCTCTTCGACCAGATCGAGGGGCGCATGACCCGTTTCGTCATGGACGCGCTCGGCGTCGCCCGACCGGAGGCCGACCGCCTGCGCAAGGTCTACTGGGCGGAATACGGCACCACCCTGGCGGGGCTGATGGACCTGCACGGGGTCGATCCCGCGCCCTACCTGACCCATGTGCACGACATCGACTTTTCGGTCCTGTCCCCGGACCCGGAGCTTGCCGCCCGCATCCGGGACCTGCCCGGCCGGCGCATCGTCTTCACCAATGGCAGCGCCCCTTACGCGGAGCGGGTGCTTGACGCGCGGGGCCTGTCGGGGCTGTTCGACGCGATCTACGGCGTGGAACATGCGAAGTTCCGGCCCAAGCCCGAGCGCGCGGCCTTCGAGACGGTCTTCGGCCTCGATGGCGGCGACGCCACGCGCGGCGCCATGTTCGAGGATGATCCCCGCAATCTCTCCGTGCCGCACGCCATGGGGATGCAGACGGTCCACGTGGCCGAGCTCGCCCGGCCCGAGGCCCATATTCACCACCATACCGACGATCTGGGCGGCTTCCTCGGCCGGGTAATCTGACCCCGTCCCCCGCCTTTCGCCCGCATCCGCCCCCACCGGAGACCGACCATGACTCCTGCCCCGCATGACATCCTGATCTCCGGCGGCGGCATTGCCGGGCTGACCGCGGCGGCCGCCTTCGGCACGGCGGGCTTTTCCGTGCTCTGCGTCGACCCCGCGCCGCCGGTCACCGGGGCGGAGGCGGAGGGCGCGGACCTGCGCAGCACCGCCTTCCTGCAGCCGGCGCGCAAGGTGCTGGAGGCGGCGGGCCTCTGGGACAGGCTCGCCCCCCATGCCGCGGCGCTGCGGGTCATGCGGATCGTCGATGCCGGCGGCGCCGATCCCGCCCCGGGCCAGACGCCTGCGCCCCGGGTGGTGCGGGATTTCGACTCCGCCGACCTGTCCGGCGCGGCCTTCGGCTGGAACCTGCCCAACTGGCTGCTGCGGCGCGAAATGGTCGCCAGGCTGGAAGAGCTGCCCAACGTGGATTTCCGCCCCGGCACCGCCACCACCTCGCTCTTCACACGGACGGCCGAGGCGCGCGTGGGGCTGAGCGACGGCAGCCGCGCCCGCGCCCGGCTGGTCATTGCCGCGGACGGGCGTAATTCGCCGATGCGGCAGGCCGCGGGGATCGGCACCAAAGTCACGCGGTTCGGGCAGAAGGCGCTGGCCTTTGCCGTCACCCACCCGATCCCGCACGAGAATGTCTCGACCGAGATCCACCGCTCCGGCGGGCCCTTCACGCTGGTGCCGCTCCCCGACCGCGACGGCCTGCCCTGCTCGGCCGTGGTCTGGATGGAGGAGGGCCGCCGGGCGCTGGACCTTGCAAAGATGGACGAGGCCGCGTTCGAGGCGGAGATGAACGACCGCTCCTGCCTGCTGTTCGGCCCGCTCAAGCTGGTCACCCGGCGCAGTGTCTGGCCGATCATCGCGCAGGAGGCGGAGCGGCTGTCGGGCGAGCGTCTGGCACTGCTGGCCGAGGCCGCCCACGTGGTCCCGCCCATCGGCGCGCAGGGTCTGAACATGTCGCTGACCGATCTCGCCACGCTGCTGGACCTGGCGCAGGCGCGGCCGGAAGGGCTGGGCGATGCGACGATGCTCGAAGCCTATCACCGGGCGCGGATGGCGGATGTGCGGCTGCGGGTGGCGGGGATCACCGCGCTCAACCGCACCTCGATGCAGGGGGCGCAGCCGCTCCGGGACCTGCGCGCGGCGGGGATCACCGCGCTCTACGGGCTGGCCCCGGTGCGGCGGATGCTGATGCAGATGGGGCTGGGCGCGCGGGCGGAAAACTCTTGAATCAAGAGTTTTCGTAAGACTTTTATTTTAAAAGTCTTTTACCCGCGGGCCGATCAGAGCACCCGGTCGAGCACCGGAAGCAACCGGCCCAGCGTCGCGTCCACGTCGCGCAGCTTGTCCAGCCCGAACAGCCCCAGCCGGAAGGTCATGAAGCCCTCGGGCTCGTCGCAGCGCAACGGCACGCCGGCGGCGATCTGCATCCCCTCGGCCGCGAAGCTGGACCCGTTCTGCACGCCCGGATCGTCGGTATAGCTCACCACCACGCCCGGCGCGCCGAAGCCATCGAGCGCCACCGAGGTCACGCCCTTTTCCTTCAGATGCGCGCGCACCGCGTCGCCCAGCCGCCATTGCGCGGCGCTGGCCGCCTCGAAGCCGAACTCGCGCGTCTCGTGCAGCATGTCGCGGAACTGGCGCAGCCCGTCCGTCGGCATGGTCGCGTGGTAGGCATGGCCGCCGTCCAGATAGGCCTGCATGATCGACAGCCACTTGGGCAGGTCGATGGCGAAACTGTCGGATTGCGCCGCCTTCACCCGGCGATGCGCCTCCTCAGACAGCATCACCAGCCCCGCGCAGGGGGTCGAGGACCAGCCCTTCTGCGGGGCGGAGATCAGCACGTCCACCCCGGTGGCCTTCATGTCCACCCAGGCGCAGCCGCTCGCGATGCAGTCCAGCACCATGAGCGCGCCCACCTCATGCGCGGCCTCCGACAGCGCCTTGATGTAGCCGTCGGGCAGGATGATGCCCGAGGAGGTCTCCACATGCGGGGCCACGACCAGGTTGGGGCGCTCGCTGCGGATGCGCTCCACCGCTTCCTCGACCGGAACGGGGGCGAAGGGCGTCACCGTCTCGTTGCCCTGGCGGCGGGCCTTCATCACGATCTCTTCCACCGGGAAGCCGCCCTGCTCCACGATCTGCGACCAGCGGAAGGAGAACCAGCCGTTGCGGATGATCGCCACCTTGCCCTCGCGGGCGAAGGTCCGGGCCACTGCCTCCATCCCGAAGGTGCCGCCGCCGGGGACGACGACCGCGACATCGGCATTGTAGACCTCGCAAAGCCCGGCATTGATGTCGCGCATCACCTGCTGGAAGGTCTTGGACATGTGGTTGAGGGATCGGTCGGTGAAGACCACCGAGAATTCCATCAGACCGTCGGGATCGACATCGCTCACCATGGGCACGCTCCTCTTCGCTGTTGGCGCCTTGCTACCCCCGCCGCCGCGGCGCTGCAATGCCAAGCCGTCGGGCCGGCACCGCGCGGCTCAGAGCGGCCCGGGTCGCCGCTCCTCGGTCAGCAGCACGTTGGCATCGACCGAGGCCGCGCCCGGCAGGGTCATGATCCGCCGCCGCAGCACCCGCTCGAAATCGGAAATGTCCCGCGCCACGATGCGCAGGCGGTAATCGTAGGCGCCCAGCACGTGCTCCACCGTCTGGACCTCGGGGATGGCCATCACCGCGCGTTCGAAATCCTCCATGCCGTGGCGCCCCTTGGCGCCCAGCTTGATCCCCATGAAGACGGTGACGCCGAAGCCCGCCTTCTCCGCGTCCAGCACCACCCGCCGGCCGCGGATCGCGCCGCCCTCGGACAGCCGTTTCATCCGGCGCCAGGCGGCGGGCTGCGACAGGCCCAGTTCCCGGGCCAGCGCACCGGACGAAGCCGTGGCATCGTGGCTGAGCGCGCGCAGGATGGCGCGGTCCGTGGCGTCGAGCTCGATCATAGGGGCAGCGTCTCGTCGGATTTCAGCTTGGCCACGTGCATCAGCGCCTCGATATCGGCGATATGCGGCAGGGTCAGGATGCGGTCGCGATAGACCTGCTGGTAATGCGCCATGTCCCGCGCGATCACCGACAGCCGGGCATCCACCTGGCCCAGGAAGGTCTGGATCTCCAGCACCTCGGGCACGTCCCTCGCGGCAGCGATGAATTCGTCGAAAGCGTTCGAGCGGGTCTTGTCCAGCGTCACCCGCAGCGACACCTCCACCTCCCAGCCAAGCGCGCGCCAGTCGATCAGCGCCTGCTGGCCGCGCAACACGCCCGCATCGCGCAACCGCGCCAGGCGGCGGGAGCAGACGGCGGCGGTCGTCCCGGCGGCGGAGGCGAGCATGGCCACCGATGCCTCGGGGGTGGACTGGAGGCGCCGAAGAATGCGCCGGTCGAGATCATCGAGCATGAATTTACGCGAAATAGGCCCCGTGACGAATGAACGACGCAAAGAATAGCGAAAGAGATGCGATTCCGAAACGCCTATTCTCGCGGCATCCCTATTCTGGGCGCATCACATCCTACGAGGGACGGAGAGACGAATATGCGCGTCTATTACGATCGCGATTGCGACATCAACCTGATCAAGGACAAGAAGGTGGCCATCCTCGGCTACGGGTCGCAGGGGCATGCCCATGCGCTGAACCTGCGCGACTCGGGCGCCAAGAACGTGGCCGTCGCCCTGCGCGAAGGGTCCTCGTCGGCCAAGAAGGCCGAAGCGGAAGGGCTGCAGGTCATGGGCATCGCCGAAGCGGCGGCCTGGTGCGACCTGATCATGTTCACCATGCCCGACGAACTGCAGGCCGAGACCTACAAGAAATACGTGCACGACAACCTGAAGGAAGGCGCCGCCATCGCCTTTGCCCACGGTCTGAACGTGCATTTCGGCCTGATCGAGCCCAAGCCCGGCGTCGACGTCATCATGATGGCGCCCAAGGGCCCCGGCCACACCGTGCGCGGCGAATACACCAAGGGCGGCGGCGTGCCCTGCCTCGTGGCCGTCCACCAGGACGCGACCGGCAAGGCGCTGGAGCTGGGCCTGTCCTATTGCTCCGCCATCGGCGGCGGCCGCTCGGGCATCATCGAGACCAACTTCCGCGAGGAATGCGAAACCGACCTCTTCGGTGAGCAGGCCGTGCTGTGCGGTGGCCTGGTAGAGCTGATCCGCGCCGGGTTCGAGACGCTGGTCGAGGCGGGCTATGCCCCCGAGATGGCCTATTTCGAGTGCCTGCACGAGGTGAAGCTGATCGTGGACCTGATCTACGAAGGCGGCATCGCGAACATGAACTACTCCATCTCCAACACGGCCGAGTACGGGGAATACGTGTCGGGCCCGCGGGTCCTGCCCTATGACCGCACCAAGGCCGAGATGAAGGCGATCCTGCACGACATCCAGACCGGCAAGTTCGTGCGCGACTTCATGCAGGAAAACGCCGTGGGTCAGCCCTTCTTCAAGGGCACCCGGCGGATGAACGACGCTCACCAGATCGAGGAAGTGGGCGAAAAGCTGCGGGCGATGATGCCCTGGATCTCGGCCGGTAAGATGGTCGACAAGGAGCGGAACTGATCCGCACCTTCGAGGCTCGGGCCTGTCCCGGGCTTCTCTCCCCCGTCTGCCCCGGCCCTCGTGCCGGGGCTTTTTTTGCGCTACAGCCAGGCCCCCGGAACGACGAAGGGGCCGCGGTGTCCCGCAGCCCCTTTCGATCCTGTCGCGCTGTCCGGGCTCAGTACTGGCCGTCGACCAGGGCCTGGGCGCGGGCCGGAATGTCGGCGCGGGTGATGCCCATCTGGCGCAGCTCGGCATCGCCGAACTGGCTCAGCACGGTTTCCATGCGCGCGATCATGAAGTTGCGCTTGAAGCGTTCCCAGCCGGCGCGAAAAGTGCCGCGGGTTCCGATATCGGTGTAAGTAATGCTCGCCATAACGTCTGGCCTCCGTCATCTGTCAGGCCCGGCCTGTCCGGGTCCATGGGGTGGGCCAGGTTCGGCCCCGTGGCTGATGCTGCGTCGCAGCAACCACCTTCGAGACTGCAAATAAGGGAGGTGAGGGGCGCTAACAATGCCCATTGCCGCAAGGCCAGTATTCGCTCGCTGCATAGCAGCATCCGGTCACTCGGCGCGGCAGGGCCAATCTCGCGCCAGTCCGGCGGCAATACGACGATCCGCGTCGCAGAGCGGACCGCTCGCCGCCGGACGGAACCGGCTGCGGAACGCGTCGAGCAGAAGGGGCTCGTCGCCCGCCCCCCAGCGATAGCCGAAATGCCTGAGATCACGGTGAAAATCGCCCGGCTCGCCCTCGGCCGGAGCGATGGAGAGCCCGGCGCGCGCCAGCCTCGCCCAGTCGAACCAGCGGCCGGGATCCGCCTTGCGCCCCACCGCCATGTCGGAATGCCCGATCACCCGTTCCGGCGCGATGTTCCAGCGCGCGAGGATGCCGGCAAGCAGCGCCTCCAGCCGCTCCATCTGAGGCGGGGCGAAGGCGCGGTCCCCGGGATTGGCCAGCTCGATCCCGATGGAGCGGGAATTCACGTCGCCCACATTGCCCCAGGCCCCGGCCCCGGCATGCCAGGCCCGGGCCGCCTCGTCCACGAGTTGCCAGGAGCGGCCGTCCTCGGCGATGAGGTAATGGGCCGAGACCTCGGCCAGCGGATCGCAAAGCCGCTCGAGCGCCGCCTCGGCGCGGTCCATGGCGGTGTAATGCAGCACCACCATGTCCGGCAGAGCCCCGCCCCGGCGCGGCCCGTGATTGGGCGACGGATGCCAGTGCGCGGTCAGCGCCGGACCTTACTGGCTGCGGACGCTGCGGAAGGGCGCGGGATCCCAGGCACAGGCAAAACCGTCGCCGTCGGGGTCGAGCCCCAGCCGGTCACGGTCCGGCCCGCCATTCGACAGGAACGCTCGCTGCGCCTGGTCCGAAGAGGCATACTTGGCGCAGTTGCGCTGGAACCGGCCCTCGGCGTTGAAGCCGCCGCGCGAATATTGCGACTGCCCCACATTGTGCGAGGTGTTGAGCGCGTAGTCCACGATGTTCGGCCCCACATCCTCGCGCTGCGGCACAGCGGTCGGGGTCACCACGCGGTAAAGCTCGCGGTTACGTTCCAGCCGTTCCTTGTCGGACTGGATGGTCTCGCGTTCGCTCACCGCCTCGAAATTGTTCTCGTCCGAGATGCCGGGGTTGTTGAGCGCCGGCGGCGGGTTGTTCGGGTCGGCGGTCAGCGGCGCTTCGCCGGAATTGCGCGCGGCGGCGACGGCGGCGGCGGCCAGTTCCTTGGCCTCATCGTCGCCGGACCCGTCGAGCGTGGTCTGGCTCACGTCCGAGGGCGCCTGCAGGCCGCGGCCCTCGAGTTCCGCATCGCGCTGCGCGCTGTAGGCGTCGTAATTGTCGAAGGCCACCACGGCCCCGCTGTCGGGCACCGTCGGCGCACAGGCCGAGATCGTCACAGAGAGCGCGCCCAGAAGCGCCAGGGCCGTCACGTTACGCATCGCATTCATTCCGCCAAATCCCCTTTTCCGGGCCGGTTACCACCATTTGGCCGGCTTTTCCACGAAGCCCGCCGCACGTTCCAGTGAATAGGCGCAGTTCAGCAGGTCGCCCTCTTCCCAGGGCCGCCCGATCAGCTGCAGCCCCAGCGGCAGCCCCTGCCGGTCAAGCCCGGTGGGCACGCTGATCCCCGGCAGCCCGGCCAGGTTCACGGTGACGGTGAAGACGTCGTTGAGATACATCTGCACCGGATCGGCCTCCGCCATCTCGCCCAGCCCGAAGGCGGCCGACGGGGTGGCGGGCGTCAGGATCGCGTCCACGCCCGCGTCGAAGGCCTGCTCGAAGTCGCGCTTGATCAGCGTGCGGACCTTGCGCGCGCGGTTGTAATAGGCGTCGTAGAACCCCGCGGACAGCACGTAGGTGCCGACCATGACCCGGCGCTGCACCTCGTGGCCGAAGCCCTCGGCGCGGGTCTTCTCGTACATCTCGACCACACCGTCGCCCTGGGACAGCTTGGCGCGGCGGCCGTAGCGTACCCCGTCATAGCGGGCGAGGTTCGACGACGCCTCGGCCGGGGCGATCACGTAATAGGCGGGCAGCGCGTATTTCGTATGCGGCAGAGAGATGTCGCGGATCTCGGCCCCCGCATCCTTGAGCATCTCGGTGCCCTTCTGCCAGAGCGCCTCGATCTCCTCGGGCATGCCCTCCATGCGGTATTCGCGCGGGATGCCGATCACCTTGCCGCGGATGTCGCCGGTCAGCATGGCCTCGAAATCCGGCACCGCCAGCTCGGCCGAGGTGCTGTCCTTGGGGTCGTGGCCGCACATGGCCTCCAGCATGATGGCCGCGTCGCGCACGTCCTTGGTCATCGGCCCCGCCTGGTCCAGAGAAGAGGCGAAGGCGACGATGCCCCAGCGCGAGCAGCGGCCATAGGTCGGCTTGATCCCGGTGATGCCGGTAAAGGCCGCGGGCTGGCGGATGGAGCCGCCGGTATCGGTGCCGGTCGCGGCAAGGCAGAGATCCGCCGCCACCGCGCTGGCCGAGCCGCCGGAGGAGCCGCCAGGCGTCAGCTGCGTCTCGTCATTGCCCCGCCGCCACGGGTTCACCGCGTTGCCGTAGACGGAGGTCTCGTTCGAGGACCCCATGGCGAACTCGTCCATGTTGAGCTTGCCCAGCATGACCGCGCCCGCGTCGCGCAGCTGCGCGCTGACGGTGGATTCGTATTCCGGGCGGAAGCCTTCGAGGATGCGGCTCGCCGCCTGCGAGGGCACGCCCTCGGTGCAGAACAGGTCCTTGATGCCGATGGGCAGGCCGCACATCTTGGGCGCGTCGCCCGCCTTCAGCCGCTCGTCCGCGGCATTGGCGCGGTCGCGGGCCAGGTCCGGCGTCTGGTGCACGAAGGCGTTGAGCGCCCCGGCCCCCTCGATCGCGCCAAGGCAGGCCTCGGTCAGCTCGAGGCTCGTCACGTCGCCCTTCTTCAGCGCGTCGCGCGCGCCGGCCAGCGTCAGTTTCGTCAGCTCGCTCATCACTCGACCACCTTCGGCACCGCAAAGAATCCTTCCCGCGCATCGGGCGCGCCCGACAGCACCTTGTCGGCCTGCCCGCCATCGGTCACCTCGTCGGCGCGCCGCTTCAGCCGCATGGGCGTGACCGAGGTCATCGGCTCCACGTCCTCCACGTCCACCTCGTTCAGCTGTTCGATGAAGCCGAGGATGTCGGAAAATTCCTTGGCAAGCGCCGGAAGCGCATCCTCCTCCACCTTGATCCGCGCGAGCTTGGCCACGCGGGCGGCGGTTTCGGTATCGATCGACATGGGTGTCTCCGTCTTGGCCTTGCCCGCGTTTACCCCCCTCGCGCCCGGCCCGCAAGCGTCCCGCCGGGCGTGCCTGCGCTCGAAGGCGCCGCATCCCGGGCTTCGCTTCATCTTGCCCGGAAAACTCCGGGGTGAGGCGCGACGCGCCGAGGGGCAGCGCCCCTCTCTTCCCGTTCCCACTGGCCGCGCCGCCCCGGGATGCTAGTCTCTGCCCCGACCCAAGGAAGGAGACGGACAATGAAAATCATCTGGCTCGGCCATAGCGGCTTTCGCATCGAGACCGGCGGGCAGGTCCTGCTGATCGACCCCTGGATGGATGGCAACCCGATGTTCCCCGAGGGCCGCGAGGCCGAGGCCACCGAGGGCGCCACCCATATCCTGCTCAGCCATGGCCATTTCGACCATGTCGGCGGCGTGCTGGAGCTGGCCAAGTCGAAGAACATCCCCGTCATCGGCCAGTTCGACCTGATGAACCACTGGGCGGAGAAGGAAGGCATCGAGACCGTGGGCTTCAACAAGGGCGGCACGGTGGACCTGAACGGGGTCAAGGTGACCATGGTCCATGCCACCCATTCCTCGACGATGCCGTCGGAGGACGGGCCGCGCACCGCCGGGTCCGAGGCAGGCTACATGATCGCGTCGGAGGGGCACACGATCTATTTCTCGGGCGACACGGATGTGATGGCGGACATGGCGGTCTTCCACGACCTGCACGAACCGGATATCGGCATCCTCTGCGCCGGCGGCCATTTCACCATGGACATGCGCCGCGCGGCCTATGCGGCCAAGAAGTTCTTCCGCTTCGAAAAGATCATTCCCTGCCACTACCGCACCTTCCCGCTGCTCGAGCAATCGGCCGAGGCCCTTGCCAAGGAACTGCCGGATGTGCAGGTGATCGAGCCCGAGGTGCTGAGCCCGATCGAGATCTGACCGGGCCCGCACCGCATCACATCGGAAGGGACCGACATGAGTGACATCACCCGCATCGCAACCGGCCAGCGCATGAGCCAGGCCGTGATCCACAACGGCACCATCTACCTCGCCGGCCAGGTCGGCACCGAAGGGGCGCCGGTGGCGCAGCAGACGCAGGACTGCCTCGACAAGGTGGACGCGCTGCTGGAGCAATGCGGCTCGGACAAGACCCGCGTGCTGCAGGCGGTGATCTGGCTCAAGGACATGGACGATTTCGCCGAGATGAACGCGGTCTGGGACGCCTGGGTGCCCGAGGGTCACGCTCCCGCCCGCGCCTGCGGCGAATCGAAGCTCGCCCTGCCCGGCCTCACGGTCGAGATCACGATCGTCGCCGCGGCGAATTGAGGCTCAGCGCCAGTCGATGACCTCTTCCGGACCGGCCCGCCCGGTCCGGAAGGCGTTGGCCGGGTGATCCATGTCCGGCCGCCCGAAGGAAATGGCGCAGACCACGTCGCGCTCCGGGTCGAGCCCGAGATGGGCGTGCACCGCCTTCGAATAGCCCGCCACCGCCGCCTGCGGGATCGTCGCCACCCCCAGCGCCTGCGCCGCCAGGCAGAAGCCGGTGACGAAGGCGCCGCAATCCACCGCCCCGTAGGTGCCGAGCGCCCGGGGCGTGGTCACCACCGCCACATGCGGCGCGCCGAAGAAGTCGAAATTGCGCCGCATCTGCCGGGCCGAGCCGTCGCGGTCCCCTTTTTCGACGCCCACCGCCTCGTAGAGCTGCCAGCCGCAGGTGCGGCGGCGGTCGCGGTAGATGCCGTCATAGCTGTCGGGGAAGGCAATGTCGGGATCATGGCCGTCGCGATCCACCGCCGCCTGCAGCGCGGCGCGAAACGCCTCGGTCGCCGGCCCGCTGGTGATCGTCAGCTGCCAGGGCTGGGCGTTGCACCAGCTCGGCACCTGCTGCGCGGTCTCGACGATGCGGGCGATCAGGTCACGCGGCAGCGCCTCGTCCCGGAAAGCCCGGCAGGAAAAGCGCGCGCGCATCACCCGGTCCAGCGCCTCGAAATCCCCCGCCTCGATCCTGTCGGTCATGTCGCGCATCGCTCGCCCCTCCGGTCGCTCAAGCAGCCCGAGTGTCGCGCGGGGCGGCGGAAGGGACAAGCCTTTCCGGTCGCAGCAGCCGGCAGACGCGCCGCGCGAGCGGGGTACAGAAAGGGAGATCGCGGTACCGGGTGCCGGAACGCGAAGAAACCCCGCCGGGCGCCTCCCGTCGGGGTTCCTTGAACGACTTGGCCCGAGCGACGGGCCGGAGGCTCAGATCACTTGATCTTGCCTTCCTTGTATTCGACATGCTTGCGCGCGACCGGGTCGAATTTCCGGACGGTCATCTTTTCGGTCATGGTGCGCGCGTTCTTCTTGGTCACGTAGAAGTGGCCGGTGCCTGCGGTCGAGTTCAGGCGGATCTTGATGGTGGTCGGCTTCGCCATTGTAGGTCTCCGGGTCTGGTCGTGCACGCGCAGGCAGCGGGCGGCCTCGCGGATATCTCTCGAAGCCCGGCTTTTAACGCCGTAGGACGCGGTGTCAACAGGGGATGCGGGTGCTGCGGCGCCATGGGCGATCGTAGGCCCGGCGCCGGCGCGTGCGGATTTTGCGGGAGCGAGGGGCCAGCCCCTCGCGCTCCCCGGGATATTTATGGTCAGAAGAAGCAGGGGGGACGGCGCGAGACCCCCGGCGGCGCGCGGGGCGGAGGGGTCAGGGCCAAGGATGCGCGGAGGGCCTGTAAGCCGGATTCTGTCCTCCCGGCGGACCGGAAGGGATGACCATTCCTCTGGGACGCGCGTCGCCGCACGCCTCGAGCTGCCTACCCGGATGCCTGGGCGGAAGCGGCCCGGCGGCGATATCCCGGAGGATCAGCCCGCCACGGCATCCCTATATGGCATTGCTCCCGGTGGGGCTTGCCATGCGGGGGACGTTGCCGCCCCCCCGGTGGGCTCTTACCCCACCGTTTCACCCTTGCCCCCGCGCGGAGCGCGGAGGCGGTCTGTTCTCTGTGGCGCTTTCCGTCGGGTTGCCCCGCCCGGGCGTTACCCGGCACCGTTGCTTCCTGGAGTCCGGACTTTCCTCCACGGCCGCGAGGCCGCAGCGGCCATCCGGCCCTCCGCGCGCGCCTCACCTATGCGCCGGCGGCGGGCCGGTCAATGGAGATCGGTCGGCGAGGTGCGGCGAGCTGCGGTCAGACCGCGTCCTCGTCCCGCGCGGCGAGCGCCGCGTGCAACTTCAGCGCCTGGGTGGTCTCGGCCGCGTCGTGGACGCGGATCACCTGGACCCCCTGCCCCGCGCCGTGCAGCGCCACGGCGAGCGAGCCGGGCATACGCGCCTTGGCCGTCTCGGCGCCGCCGATCGTGCCGATGAAGCGCTTGCGCGAGGCGCCCAGCAGCACCGGCAGGCCGAGCGCGTGGTAGAGCGAGAGCTGGCGCAGCACCGCCATGTTATGGGCCAGGGTCTTGCCGAAGCCGATGCCGGGATCGAGGATGATCTTCTCGCGCGCGATGCCCGCCTCCAGGGCCGCCTCCACCCGCGCCTCGAGATGATCGTAGACGTCGAGCGCCACGTTGTCGTAGCGCGGATCCTTCTGCATCGTCTCCGGATCGCCCTGGGAATGCATCAGGCATACGGGCGCGCCGCTTTCCGCCACCACCCGGGCCATGTCGGGATCGTGGCGCAGGGCGGAGACGTCGTTGACCATGTGGGCTCCGGCCTCCAGCGCGGCGGCGGCGACGCGGGCGTTGCGGGTGTCGATGGAGATGGGCGTCTTCAGCCCCGCCTCGTGGATGGCGCGGATCACCGGGACGGTGCGGCGGATTTCCTCGGCCAGGGGCACGGGGGCGGCGCCGGGCCGGGTGCTTTCGCCGCCGATGTCGAGGATGTCGGCCTCGCGCGACATGGCGACGGCGCGGCGGACCGCCTGACCGAGATCAAGGTGATCGCCCCCGTCGGAAAAGCTGTCCGGCGTGACGTTGAGGATGCCCATGACCCGCGGGCGGTCGAGGCTCAGCCCGCAGAGATCGGCGCGCGGCGCCTCCAGCCGGTCGCGCATCTCGGGCGGGACCTCGTCCGCGTCGAGGAATTCCAGCACCCCGTCGCGGCCCAGCACGTCCACGTTGTCGTACCAGACATGGCCGCTCCCGGCGAGGGCGCGGCGGGACGGCCCGGCCTCGCGGCTGGGGCCGGTGCGGGGGATGGCATGGGGATAGCTGCGGGTCACGGGGCTTCCTCTATGGTCAGGGCACGCACCGGGATCCAGGCGTCGGCGGGCGGCGTCTCTCCGATCACCAGCAATTCGCGGGCCGAGACCTCGCCGGCGAACCAGGCGGCGAGCGCGGGGCTGTCCTTGGGCAGGATGCGCGGGCCCTCCACCGCGTCCAGCACGATCTTGGACGGGGCCCAGACGGCGATCTGGCCGTTCTTCATGGACCAGTCGAGCTCCGTCCGGCTCTCGACCACCACGCATCGCGGGTCGAGCCCGGCCAGGACCCAGGCATTCTGTTCGATGGCCAGCAGGTCGATCCGGCGCTGCGGCATGGGCTGGGCGCTGCGCGGGGCGGGCTCCTCCGGCGCGCCGACGCAGAGCAGGACCGGCGCGCCCTGCGCCTCCAGCCGGTCCAGCAGGCGGGGCACCTCGCCCGAGGCGATGGCGGCGTTGGACAGGTAGACGAGAACCGGATGCGGCCGCTCGTCCTCGTCCTTCGTCCGGGTGGCGCGCGCGGGAAGGTCGCGGCGGGCGCGCACGATCTCCACCCCGAGCGCGCCGGGACCGCGGTCGAGTTTCTCGATACGGACGAAGGCGCGAACCGCCTGCGGCTCCTTCAGGATACGTTCCGCGATGCGTTCGGCGAGGGTTTCCAGCAGGTTCAGCCGCTCCTCGGCCAGCTCGTGGTCGATCGCCTCGGTCACCTTGTCGTAGCTGAGGATGCGGTCAACGTCGTCATCCACCCGGGCCGCGGCCGGGCGGACCTCCACCACGATGTTGAAGCGGATCCGCTGGGTCGTGCCGCGCTCGGCCTGGAAGGCGCCGATCTCGACTTCCTTGATGTGGTCGCGCAGCGAGATCCGGTCGAGCGGATCGTCACCGGCCGTCGCTTCGGACCGCTGCGAGGGATGGGCAAAGGCCATCCGGATTTCGTTGCTCATGGCGCACTCTCCCGGGTGCCGGCGCTGTGGGCGCAGCTCGGGCGGGGTCTAGCAGCCCCGTCCCACGGCGACCAGTGCATGAGCGGCACTTCCGGTTCCGGCAGCGGCCTGCTGCCGGCGGGGCGAGCCCTGCCCCGGCACCGGATCCCTCTCGCGTCCCGATTGGACGGATCGCGCGGGCGGATCGTGTCGGACGGGTCGCTCGGGCGGCTCAGTTGGAACTGATGCGCGTGGGCTGGCGATAGAATTCGTGCACGCCGATCGTGGCGGTCTTGGCGAATTTGCGCGCCCAGCGCGGGGTCACCGCGGTGGTGTGGTAATGGGTTGCCCCCTTGGTCAGCATGCGCGGCGCGCCGTCCAGCATCAGACGGGCCACCTTGGCCACCCGGGCATAGGCCCGCGGCTCCGCGATCACTTCCTTGGCGCCGTCGCAGGTATAGGTGAACTGGCACTCGTAGCGCCGCCCGGTGCCCTGGTTGACCACGCCGCAGACGCTGTCGGGATAGACCGCGCTGTCGACCCGGTTGAGGATCACCTCGGCCACCGCGAACATGCCGCGCACCGTTTCGCCCCGCGCCTCGAAATAGAGCGCCTGGGCGAGGCATTCGAAATCCTTGCCCCCGGTGGCGCCCGGCTGCTCGGACAGCCAGCCGCGATCGTAGCGGACCGAGTCCGGCAAGGTCGTGCTGACCAGCGTTCGGAGCTTGGCCTGGGAAATGCGCCCGAGAGCGCGCTGTTCCTTCTTCAGGACGGAATTGACGTTGGTCAGCGCGGCCTCGGCAAAGACCGGCTGGGCAAGCACGAGGCTTGCCAGCAACAAGATGGCAAATCGCATTTCGGCTGTCCCCCTGGCGACAGACTTCGCTGTGGGGCCCCTTATAAGGAAAATGTCACAGAGGTCCAGTTTCGTGCGGATTTTGATTGACAAACGCTTAAGCGCACGCCCTTCGGTTGCGTCGCCCTGCGCAAGATGAGGCCGCCCGACTCGGGCTCCCCTACCCGATCTTGTCCCGGATCGCGAACTGTGCGGCGGCGAGTCTTGCAACCGGAACGCGAAACGGCGAGCAGGATACATAGTCGAATCCGGCCGCTCGGCAGAAGGCGATTGATTCGGGGTTGCCCCCGTGTTCGCCGCAGATCGACAGCGTGACGTCCGGCCGCGTGGCCCGGCCCCGCTCTGCCCCCATGCGCAGCAACTCCCCAACCCCCTCCACGTCGAGCACGTGGAACGGGTCCTCCGCAAAGACCTGCTGCTGGACATAGGCGGACATGAACCGCCCGGCATCGTCGCGCGACAGGCCGTAGGTCATCTGCGTCAGGTCGTTGGTGCCGAAGCTGAGGAAGGCCGCGTGCAGGGCGATGTCCCCGGCCCGCAGGGCGGCGCGGGGCGTCTCCACCATCACGCCCAGGCGATAGCTGAACTGGATGCCGCTTTCGTTGCGCACCGCGGCGGCGAGCGCGTCGATGCGTGACTTGACCATCTCCACCTCGCGCCGGGCGGAGACGAGCGGGATCATGATCTCGGGCACCACCGGCGCGCCCTCGCGCGAGGCGGCGACTGTGGCCTCGAAGATGGCGCGGGCCTGCATCTCGTAGATCTCGGGCACCGTCACGCCCAGCCGCACGCCGCGCATCCCGAGCATCGGGTTATATTCGCTCAGCGCCTCGATCCGGCGCTGCACGGTGGAGAGCGGCAGGTCGAGCGATTCCGCCATGTCGCGCATGCCCGCCCGGTCCGAGGGCAGGAATTCGTGCAGCGGCGGGTCGAAGAGGCGGATGCAGACCGGCTGGCCCTTCATGATGCGGAAAAGCTCGATGAAATCGGCGCGCTGCATGGGCAGCAGCCGCTCCAGTGCCGCGCGCCGGTCCTCGCGCGTGTCGGCAAAGATCATCTCGCGCATCACCGTCAGCCGGTCGGTGTCGAAGAACATGTGCTCCGTCCGGCAGAGCCCGATGCCGGAGGCGTCGAAATTGCGCGCGGTCTGGGCGTCGGCGGGCGTGTCGGCATTGGCGCGGATGCCGATGTCGCAGGCCTCCGCCGCCCAGTCCATCAGCGTGCGGAAGGTATCGTCGAGCGCCGCCTCCACCATCTGCGCCTCGCCGGCGAGGATGTCGCCCGAGGTCCCGTCGATGGTGAGCACGTCGCCCGCCTTGAACACTCGCCCGTCCGGCGCGGTGAGCTGCTTGCGGCGGAAGTGGAACTTGAGCTCGGACGCGCCCACCACGCAGGGCAGGCCGAGGCCCCGGGCGATCACCGCGGCGTGGGAGGTCATGCCGCCCCGCTCGGTCAGGACCGCCTGGGCGGCGTGCATGCCGCGAATGTCCTCCGGCGCCGTCTCGCGCCGCACGAGGATGCAGGGCTCGCCCCGCGCGGCGCTGGCCTGCGCCTCGCCCGAGGAAAAGACCAGCCGCCCGCAGGCCGCGCCAGGGCTGGCGGCGATGCCACGCCCCAGACGGTCGCGCGGCGCCGCATTGGCCACCTGGCGGTGCAGCATCTCGGTCAGCGCCCGCGGCTCGATCCGGCAGAGCGCTTCCTCGCGGGTGATGATGCCGTCCAGCGCCAGCCCCACCGCGATGCGCACCGCCGCCCGGGCGGAGCGCGCCACGCGCACCCCGTCGAGGATGTGCAGATGCCCGTTCTCGATGGTGAACTCGATCTGCATCTCCTCGCGCAGCTTCTCGCGCATGAGCCGCGCGTCGCGCTTGAGATCGCCGAAGGCCCGGGGCGCCAGTTCCTCCAGCGAGGGGCCCCGCGGGTCACGCTCCAGGTAGATCGAGCGGCCCTTGGACGACAGCGCCTCGCGCCCCTGAGACTGGCTGCGGTAGCGTCCGGTGATCTGCGGCAGGCCGGTGACCGAGGAAACGGTCTGCAACACGCCCGAACCGCTTTCCCCCTGCCCCAGCCCGAGGGCCATTTCCTGCACCACGAGGCCCAGCCCCGCATCCGCCGGCGCGCCCTTGGCCTGGCGCAACAGCCGGGCGGTCGTGCCGTCCCAGGCCCGCGCCATGGAGCGCAGCACCTGGTCGAGCTGGACCGAGATGTCCTGGGGAAAAGGCTCTTCCGCCTCTTCCTCGTAGGCGACGAGCATGGCGTCGAGCGCCTGCGGCCCGCCCTGCGCGATCTCGTCGAAGAGATCGGCATCGAGCCGCGCGACATGGACCGCGTAGCTCTGGACGAATCGCAGGTAGAGCGACGCGGCCGAGTCGCGCCCCACCGTGCCGGCCATGCGCTCCATCGCGGCGCGGTTCATGCCGATATTGAGCACCGCCCCCGGCCCGCCCCAGTCCGGATCCTCGGAGGACGGCCGCACGCAGAGCAGCGCGGTGGGGTCGAAATGGCCAAGGATTTCCGGGATATCCGCCATCTGCCCCCGGGCGATCCCGTGCACCGTGTCGAAGGACAGGGCCACGGTGCGCGGCACCGGCAGGTCCATGCGGATGAGCCGCTGCAGGCATTTCGCCCGGCCGCCATGGCGCGGCACCGACACCGGCGCGGTGGCGGTGATCAGCAGCGGGTCCGGCTGCGCGTGCTGCGGTGCGGCATCTGCGGTCATGATCCGACAATAGTGAGGGCGGGACGCTTGGCAAGTCAAACGCCGCCACGCGGCGAAGATGGGGCGCCGCCGTGGCAATGTCGCGTCCCGTGGCGGGGTCCGGAGGGGGCTCTGCCCCCCGCCTTCGGCTCCCCCCGCCATATTTATTGACCAGAGAAGCGGGGGGCGTCAGCCCTCGATCCGGCGCAGGTCGGCCACGTCGAGGCAGAGGGTGCGGATGCGCGACAGCAGGTTCAGCCGGTTGCGGCGCAGCACGGCGTTGTCGGCATTGACCTGCACCGCCTCGAAGAAGGCGTCGATCGGCGCGCGCAGGCGAGCGAGCGCGGACATGGCGGCGGCGAAATCCTCGGCCTTCATGGCGGCGTCGATGGCGGGGCGCTCCGCGTCCAGCGCGGCGAAGAGCGCCTTTTCCGCCGGATCCTCGGCGAATTTCGCATCGGCGCCGAAGGAATACTCCACCCCGTCCTTCTCCTCGGCCTGGGTGAGGATGTTGTTGGCGCGCTTGAAGCCCTGCAGCAGGTTCTCCCCGTCCTCGGTCTTGAGGAAATCGCTCAGCGCCTGCGCACGGCGGACCAGCAGGGCCAGGTCGTCGGCGCCCTCCATGGCGAGGCAGGCATCGATCACGTCGTGGCGGATGCCTTCCTCGCGCAGGTGGACCTTGAGCCGGTCGTGGAGGAAGGACAGGAGGTCGGCGCTCGCCCCTTCCGGGGCGGTGCCGGCGGCGTGGCCGGCGAAGGCGCGGGCCAGCGGGCCGTCGGCGGCGGCGAGCGGCAGGCGGAGGCCACCGGCGAGCACCAGCCGGATCACCCCGAGCGCGGCGCGGCGCAGGGCGTAGGGGTCCTTGGAGCCGGTGGGCTTCTCGTCGATCGCCCAGAAGCCGGCCAGCGTGTCGATCTTGTCGGCCAGCGCAACGGCGCGGCTGACCGGGGCCTCTGGGACGGCGTCGGACGGGCCGAGGGGCGAGTAATGTTCCTCGCAGGCCAGCGCCACCTCTTCCGGCAGCCCGGCGGCTTCACTGTAATAGCGGCCCATAAGCCCCTGGAGTTCCGGGAATTCCCCGACCATCTCGGAGCTGAGATCGGCCTTGGCGACCCGCGCGGCCTGCTCCGCCAGGTCCGCGTCGGCGCCCACGGCGGGCGCCAGCTCGCGGGCCAGGGTGGCGATACGCTCGATCCGCTCCGCCTGGGAGCCGAGCTTGGCGTGGAAGGTCACGTTTTCAAGCTGTTGCAGCCAGGGCTTCATCCCGTCCCTGGCCACCCGCAGGTCGTTTTCCCAGAAGAACTTCGCATCCGACAGCCGGGCGGTCAGCACCTTCTGGTTGCCGGCCAGAACCGTGGCGCCGTCATCGGCGGTCTCGCGGTTGGCGACGGTGACGAAACGCTCGATCCGGCCGGTCGAGGGATTGCGGACCGAGAAGAATTTCTGGTGCTCCTTCATGGAGGTCTGCAGCACCTCGGGCGGCAGGTCGAGGAACTGCGCCCCGATCTCGCCCATCAGCGGCACCGGCCATTCCACCAGCCCCGCCACCTCGCGCAGCAGCCCCTCGTCGGCGACCACTTCGAGCCCGGCCGCGAAGGCCAGGTGCTCGGCATCGTGGCGGATCGCCTCGGCCCGTTCCTCGGGGTCGAGCACCACATGAGCGCGCTTCAACTTCGCCGCGTAATCCTCGAAGGAGCTTACGGAAAACGCATCCGGCGCCATGAAGCGGTGGCCGCGGGTCACGTTGCCGGCGGTGATGCCGTCGATCTCCAGCGGGACCACCTCGGCGCCCTCGTCATCCGTCAGGATGCAGAGGATCGAATGCAGCGGGCGGACCCAGCGCAGGCTGCCCGCGCCCCAGCGCATGGATTTGGGCCAGGGGAAATTGCGGATCGTGCGCTCCAGCAGCTCGGCCACGATCTCGGGCGCGGCGCGGCCGGGTTTCTCGATCACGGCGAAGTAGAAGCTGCCCTTCTTCTCTTCGCGCAGCTCCAGATCGTCGCGGGCCACGCCGGCGCCGCGCAGGAAGCCCTCGATCGCCTTCTCGGGGGCATCGGCGCGGGGGCCGCGGCGCTCTTCCTTCAGGTCGGGGGACCGGGCGGAGAGCCCTTCGAGCGCCAGAACCAGCCGGCGCGGCGTGGCGAAGGCGGCGGCATGGGCGTAGGTGAGCCCCGCCTCGACGAGGCCATCGGTCATCAGGGTCTTCAGATCCTGCGCCGCGCGGGCCTGCATCCGCGCGGGAATTTCCTCGGAGAAGAGCTCGATCAGAAGGTCCGGCATGGCCTCACCCGTCATGGAATTGCCGCGACTAGGTAACGGCCCCGCGCCGGGGGGTCCAGTGGGCGCGCGGGGATTTTTCGCCGGCCCCGCGCCGCCCTTCTGTATCTGCCAAGGCCCGAGGGCTCAGCCGCGCAAGCTTAGCTGCGGGCCGCGCGCTCCGCCTCGCGTCCGGCGCGCTTGGCCCCGCGCTCCGCCTGGTGGGCGAGCGTCTCCACGTCCGGCCCGGCGCGGCGCGGGATCACCCGCCAGATCGCCTCGACCCAGCAATAGACGGTGAAGGCGATGGTCCCGAGCGCCAGCAGCGCCAGGAGGATGCGGCCGAAGGGCTGGGCGCGGACCGTGTCGAAGGCCTTGCCGATGCCGCCCGCCTGGCCGGGATCGGTATTCTGCCCGGCATAGAACAGGAAGACGCCCAGCAGGACGATGACGACGCCATGGGCAACCAGGCCGATCTTGACCACCGGATCGAGCTTGCGGGTGAGCCGGGTCAGGCGCAGGTGTTCCTTGTATTTCTCGGCCCAGGCCTTGTAGCCGTAGAACAGCCCGGCGCAGATCGTCACGACGCCCACGGCCATGATCAGAGGCTGGCCCCAATCGGTGGCCAGCGCCTTGGAGGCAAGGCTCTGCGCGGAGCCGCCGTCGCCGTTCTCGCCGCCGCTTCCGCCGCCGCCCCAGGCCATGCGGGCCGCGGAGAAGGCCAGACCGAGGTGGATCGCGCCCGAGACGGTCTGCCCCGTCCGCGCGATCGCGGCCTTGGCGCCCTGGCCGAAATTCTCCAGGTCGAGCAGGGCGCAGACGAAACGCCAGACGGCGTAGGCCAAGAGACCCAGCGCCACGATCCACAACATGGTGGTGCCGCCGGGCTCGTCGCGAAGCTGCGCCAGAGCGCCCTTCGTGCCTTCCGCCTGTCCGCCGGTCCAGGCGGCGAGCAGGGCCAGGTAGCCGACGATGAGGTAGACCACGCCGCGCGCGCCGTAGCCGAAGCGCATCACCGGATCGACCCAGAAGGGTGCCTTGTCCTGCATCTTGGGGGTCTCCTCTCCACTATCCACGGGAGTGAAGCGCACGGGAGGGCCCGGCGGTTCCGCCCGGAGGCTTCGGAGCGTCGCGGAGCGGGAAGGTCGGGAGCCTCGCACAGGGGGCCAGCGGCGCGGAAGTAACGGCAGGCCCGTCGGTCCGGGGCTTCATCCGCAGGAGGGTCAGGTAGCGGGAGTGGCCCGCCTCCCCCTGACGGGGCATGCGACCGCCGGGGCCATCCGGCCCCGGCCTCCGCGCAATGGCCTGCCCCTCAGCGCCTACTCGGCCGGAGGCGTGGGGCAGCCCTCGGGCGCGGGCTTGCCGTCGAAGACCTCCTCGCCGCAGCGGTTGATCTCGTGCCAGGCATAGCCGCGACCATCCGGGTAGATGGCGACGATGCGGTCGATCCCGTAATGCACGTTCTCCTGCCCGGTGAAGGCGACCGCGCGGCCGGCTTCCAGGTCCTCGCCGATACGGTCCGCGTCGAAGCAGTCGAACCAGGAGGGCGCGACGCGCGGCTTCGGGTCGTCGTGCAGGCGGTAGGCCTCGGTCAGCAGGGGAAGCCCTTCGCGGGCGGTGAAACAGGCGCGGTAGCGGATCGGCGAGCTGTCGGAATCGATGGCGCGGAAATCGGAATGCGCGATCGGCTCCGGCATGCCGGTCAGGACGGAGGTCAGCATCACGTCGCCCTCGCCCTGCGGCTCCACCTCGTCGTAGAAGGCATAGACCTGCAGGTAGTAGATGGCGATCCCGGTGGCGAGCGCCGCCACGACGATCACCGCGGCGAGGATCTTGCCCGTCACGCCGGCGCGCCCTCGGCGGCCGGGGCCTGCCAGCCGCCGGCCTCGGTCTCGACGAAGGCGTCGGCGCAGCGCTTGGCCAGCGCCCGGACCCGGCCGATATAGGATTGCCGCTCGGTCACCGAGATGACGCCGCGCGCGTCCAGAAGGTTGAACAGGTGGCTGGCCTTGATGCACTGGTCATAGGCCGGGTGGGCCATGACGATGCGGTGGCCGGTCTTGGGGTCCACGGCTTCCTGCGACAGGATGCGGTCGCATTCGGCCTCGGCATCGCGGAAATGCTGCAGCAGCGTGTCGGTGTCGGCCACGTCGAAGTTCCAGCGGGAATATTCCTCCTCCGTCTGGCGGAAGACGTCGCCGTATTTCAGCGCGATGGGGGCGTCGGGGGCGTTGAAGGGCATCTCCATCACGTGATCGATGCCCAGCACGTACATCGCCAGACGCTCCAGCCCGTAGGTCAGCTCGCCCGAGACGGGGTGGCAGTCGTGGCCGCCGACCTGCTGGAAATAGGTGAATTGCGACACTTCCATGCCGTCGCACCAGACTTCCCAGCCAAGGCCCCAGGCGCCGAGCGTCGGGCTTTCCCAGTCATCCTCCACGAAGCGGATGTCGTGGGTCTCCATGTCGATGCCGATCGCCTCGAGCGAGCCGAGGTAGAGCGCCTGGAGGTCGGGCGGGCTGGGCTTGATCAGCACCTGGTACTGGTAGTAATGCTGCAGGCGGTTCGGGTTCTCGCCGTAGCGCCCATCGGTGGGCCGGCGCGAGGGCTGGACATAGGCCGCGGCCCAGGGTTTCGAGCCCAGCGCGCGCAGCGTGGTGGCAGGGTGGAAGGTGCCGGCGCCGACTTCCATGTCGTAGGGCTGCATGATCGCGCAGCCCTTGTCCGCCCAGTAGGCCTGAAGCCGCAGGATGATCTCCTGGAAGCTGCGCGGTTTGTCCATGCGCCCTCCGGTGCCTTGAACCATGGTGTGCCCCTTCTGTCGCGCAGGCTGTCTAAGCGGGCCGCCGGAGATGGTCAATCAGCCGAATATGCAATATTCCGCTCGCAAGAGGCCGGCGGCATGAGGCAGACTGGCCGCAACGCACGGCAGAAACGCGGGCAAGGGCAGATATCGACGATGACGCGGGCACTCTCCACGCTGGTTTTCACCATCCTTCTCACTCTCACGGCCCTGGCCACCGGCGCGCGCGCGCAGGAGCAGGTCTGGATCCAGATCGAGGCGCATCCCAGCCTCTCCACCGCCGAGAACCGGGCGCGCAATTTCGCCCGCGGACTGGACGACGTGAACGGCTTCACGCTGGGATCGGGCTGGTACGGCATCGCGCTCGGGCCTTACACGGAACAGGCGGCGCAGCAGGTCATGACCCGGCTGCGCGCGCAGGGCCGGATCCCGCGGGACAGCTACCTCACCCGGTCCGACAGCTACCGCCGGCAATTCTACCCCGTGGGCGCCAGCGCGCTCTCTGCCCCGGCCCAGGCGGAACCCGCCTCTCCCGAAACCGCGAACGAACCGGCCGCGGAGACCGAGAGCGCCGAGGTGACCCAACCCGAGGCCGACACGGCGCAGACCGAAACCCCCGAACCGCAGCCCGAACCGGTCGACGAGTCCCCGGCCGAGGCGCGCCGGTCCGAGGCCCGGCTGAGCGGCGAAGAGCGGATGCAGCTGCAGGTCGCCCTGCGGTGGGCCGGCTTCTACGACGCCGCCATCGACGGCGCCTTCGGCCGCGGCACCCGCGGCTCCATGGCGCAGTGGCAGGAGGCCAACGGCTACGAACCCACAGGCATCCTCACCACCCGCCAGCGGGCCGAGCTGATTGGTCAGTACAACGCCGTGCTCGACGGGCTGGACATGCGGCGCGTCGCGGACCGCGAGGCCGGGATCGAGATGGTCCTGCCGATGGGCGTCGTGGCGCTGGAGAAATACGAATATCCCTTCGCCCATTACAGCTCCACCGACCCGCAGCTGGGCGCCCGCGTCCTGCTGATCAGCCAGGCGGGGAACCGCGATACGCTGCACGGGCTCTACGACATCATGCAGACGCTCGAGATCGTGCCGCGCGAAGGGCCGCGCGACCGCGACGCCGACGGCTTCACGCTGGAGGGGCGCAACGACGAGATCGTCTCCTTCACCCGCGCCACGCTCAGCGGCGGCGAGATCAAGGGCTTTACCCTGGTCTGGCCGGCGGGCGACGAGGAACGCCGCAGCCGCGTCCTGCGCGAGATGCGGTCGAGCTTCAGCCGCCTGCCCGGCGTGCTGGATCCCGCCTCCGGCGCCAATGCGGAGCAGGATATCGACCTGGTCTCGGGGCTGGAAATCCGCAAGCCGAAACTGTCGCGCTCGGGCTTCTACGTGAATGACGGCGGCGCGGTGGTCACCACGCTCGAGGCGGTCGAAAGCTGCGGCCGCATCACCATCGACCACGATTACGAGGCCCGGCTGGTGGCCAGCGATGCGGAAAGCGGCGTGGCCGTGCTGCGCCCCGCGACGCAGCTGGCGCCGATGTCCGTGGCCGCCTTCCGCTCGGACATGCCCCGGCTGAAATCCGAGGTCGCGGTCTCGGGCTATTCCTTCGAGGGCGTGCTGCCCGGCCCGACGATGACCTACGGCTCGCTGGCCGACCTGCGCGGCCTCGGCGGCGAGGACCGGGTCAAGCGGCTGGCCCTGGCCCATCAGCCCGGCGATGCCGGCGGCCCGGTGCTCGATACCGGCGGCTCGGTGCTGGGCATGCTGCTGCCCCGCCGCGAGGGCGACCGCGAGCTGCCCGACGAGGTGAGCTTTGCCACCGACGCCTCGGCGATCCGTGCGGTGCTGGACGGCGCCGGCCTGTCCGCCCAGGCGCGCCAGGCGACGCGGTCAGTCGATCCGGCGGAACTGTCGAAGATCGCCGCCGGGATGACCGTGCTGGTCAGCTGCTGGGAGTGATCCGGGCGCAAGGGTTCCTAAACTCCGACCGGATTACCATGAAGGCGCCGCTTTTTCGCCCGGCCCCGGCCGAAACCGGCGGGTAGCAAGGCCTCGGTCCCGGACGCGGTGCCTGCCTGCAGGGTGGGCCCGCCGGGCCAAGGAACGTACCACGGACCGGGCCCGCCCGCCCGGCACGAGGACCTGTCGCCCAGCACGAGGAGATGCCACGCATGATGAAACCGATCCTTGCCACCGCCCTTGCCGTCTGCCTTGCGCTGCCCGCGACGTCGATCGCCGCGCAAAGCGTTCCCGGCACCAGCGCACGGGCGGATGCCCCCACCGCTGCCGCCGCCCGGCAGAGGGTCTGGACCCATCCCAAGGGCTGCCGCTATTCCCGCGCCGGCCGGCCTGGCGAGGTGGTGTGGTTCATCATCACCAACACCCGCCGCCCCGGCTGCCCCACCTATATCGTGCAGAAGAGCATCGACGACATCTATCGCTGAGCGCCCCGCCGGCCCCGCTCGTGCCGCGGGCGGGGCGGACGGGTCTGAGGGCAACGCCCGGTTGGGAGAAGACTGACAGCGGCCGAGGTCCACCTGAAGCCACAAGTATCGCCGAGTGATCCCGCCCGCCCTGCTTCACCACAGCCGAGGCCGGCGTGTCAGCGGGTCACGTTCTGCGGCTCCTCCCCGCCATTCCGCGAGAGCAACCGTGGCCGGCTGATCCGCTCTGCCCCATGCGCTCCATGGCCGGATCAGGCGCGCCAGAAGGTGACGGTCAGCAGCGCGTAGACCGCCAGCAGCTCCAGCCTTCCGATCAGCATCGCGGCGCACATGATCCACTTGGCGGCATCGTTGAGCGGGGCGAAATTGCCCGCCGGGCCGATGATCTCGCCCAGGCCCGGGCCGATATTGGCCAGCGTCGCCACCGCCCCCGACACCGAGGTGGTGAAGTCGAGCCCGGTCAGGCCCAGCGCGACGGAGAACAGCCCGAGCGTCACAACGAAGAGCACGAAGAAGGCCATGACCGAGTTCATCACGTCCTCGGTCACCGGCCGGCCGTCGTAGCGCGGGGTGAAGATGCCGTGCGGCGCCTGGATCTTGCGGATCTGCGCCCGGAGCGAGTTGATCAGGATCTGGTAGCGGAAGATCTTGACCGAGCAGGCGGTGGACCCGGCGCAGCCCCCGATCAGCCCCACGAACAGGAAGATGGAGATCAGGAACGGCCCCCATTCCATGTAATCCACGCTGGCATAGCCGGTGCCGGAAATGATCGAGACGATGTTGAACAGCGATTCCCGCACCGCCTGTTCCCAGTCATGCGGAAAGATCGCCACCAGCACCACGGCGCAGACCACGACCAGGACGGCGATGACCCCCAGGAACGCCTTGACCTGCGCGTCGCGGAACACCGCCAGGCGGTTGCCGTTCAGCATCTGCACGTAGCGCACGAAGGGCAGCGCCGCCAGCAGCATGAAGAAGGTGGCGATGTATTCCAGCGGGCCGGAGAAGGTCCCGAAGGACGCGTCGTAGGACGAGAAGCCGCCGGTCGACACGGTGGTGAGCGCGTGGACCACGGCGTCGAAGGCCCCCATGCCGAAGACCGCGTAGCTGACCGTGCAGGCCACGGTGATGCCCAGGTAGATGACCGAGATCTGCGCCGCCATCTCGGCGGCGCGGGGCAGGATCTTCTCCATCGTGTCGAAGGCCTCGGCCTTGAAGATCTGCATCCCCCCCACCCGCAGCTCGGGCAGGAAGACCATGGCGACCACGATGATCCCGATCCCGCCCAGCCATTGCAGGATCGCCCGCCACAGGATCAGCCCGGCAGGCAAGTCGTCGAGCCCGGTAAAGACGGTCGAGCCGGTGGTGGTCAGCCCCGACATGGCCTCGAAGAAGGAATCGACAAAGCGCGCCTCGGTCGCGCCCAGAACGAAAGGCAGCGCCCCGAAGATCGGCAGCGCCACCCAGACGCCGGTGGTCAGGAGAAAGGTCTGCTGGATCGTCAGCCCGCGCTTGACCCCGTTGGAGCAGGCCAGCGCCATCAGCCCGCCGGACAGCATGGTGACGATGAAGCTTTCGGCGAAGGCGGGCCAGTGATCGTTGCCTTCCGCTACGTCCAGTCCCAGGGGCACCAGCATCGTGGTTCCCAGGGCCATCAACAGAAGGCCGATCACGTATCCCACGGGCCGGATGTCGAACATGGCGCCGAGCGTTGGCGTGCCCGTCGCCCCCTGTCAAGCGGAACGCGCGCCTCCGCTCGGGCGGCGCGCATCACTTTCCGCAGCGCGGTCCCGGACGGGCCGCGATCAGGCCATGGTGAGGCGCTCAGACGTAGAACAGGTCGCGGAAGACGTAGGCCGGGATGCCGTCGCGCGTGATGCCCATGCGGGACAGCTCCTCGTCGCTCTTGGCGTTGAGCGCGTTGATCTGGTCCATCCGGGAGCGGCGTTCGAGATAGGCGTTCATGCCTTGCCCGAGGCTGGCGAAGAACCCGTCCAGCGCGGCGCGCAGGCCACCTTCGGAATGCGTGATTTTGATGTCTTGCGTTGCCATCGGAAACCTCGTTGGTTTGCTCGGTTTCCTCCCATGCCACCCAATCTAGGCCCTCGCCCCGCGCTTTGCACCGGTCAATGCTGCATATGCGATATGACTCTGCCGCAACGCAGCATCAAGCCTCGCCGCGGAACTGCGCAGAGGCCCGTTTTCCGCGCCCGGAAAAGCGGCAGAGCGTGTCTGCGGCGCGGTTCAGCCCGTGTGGTAGAGCGTATCGAAGAGCCGGGGATCGAGGCTTTGCGCCGCGAAGGTGCTGCCCTCGGTCAGGACGGAGACGGCATCGTGCGAATGCAGGCTTTCCTGGTGGCTCGCCACGACCCGGAAATCGCCGATGCGCGGATCGCCCATCAGCGCCTCGGAAAACAGGCGCGCTGCATCCTCCACGAAGATCGGGTTGGCGGCGTTCAGCTCGGCAAAGGCCTGTTCGTCCTCGCGCTTGACCATGACCTGCGTCTCCGTCGGCACGGCGCGGCGGCAATGGTCGATCAGGTCCTCGAACCAGAGGCAGTCGCCCTCCTTCACCTCCACCGACAGCCGCGCGACGGAGCGCTGCGAATGCGGCGTGGCCAGCTGGCCGCGGAACTGGCGGGCATGTTCCGACAGCTCCAGCGAGCAGGGGCAGGTGGAGGCATAGACGTAATCGAGATGCATGATCTTGCGGCGCACGCCCTCGGCCTCCACCAGCTCAAGCGCGATGTCGTAATACTGGTAGCCGGCCAGCCCCGAGCGCAGGCTTTCCACCTTCACCGGGAAGGAGAACCGCATCTGGATGCGCGCGTCGATGCTTTCGAGGTCGGCCTTGTAGGCGTCGAGCGCCGCCTCGATCACCTCGAAGGAAAAGGTCTTTTCCGCGTATTCGTAGAAGGACCGCATGATGCGGCTCATGTTGATCCCCTTCTTCTCGGCCTCGAGGCTGACCGTCCCGGTCACCGAGGTCTCGAGCGCGAGGTCACCGTTGTCGCGGGTGTGAAAGCGGATCGGCAGCCGGAAGTTGGAGATCCCCACGTGCTGGATCGGTCGCTGCGCGCCACGGATCAGGGCGGCGGGACCGTTCTGCAGGTCCGGCAGGGTTTCCTTGTATTCGGGCGTGACGGTGAAATCCTCGGGATACTCGCGGGACAGGACCGGATAGGCGTTCGGACCCGTCGGCAGATCCAGCGCCTCCGCCACGGGGCCGAGCGTGCTCATCTCCTCGGCCGAGGCGGTTTGCGCCCAGCGGCGCAGGGTGGCCAGCGCGGTTTCGGCCTCTTCGCGGCTCGGAATACTGTCTGTGTCGCGGGTGTGGATGTTCATCCGACCCTCCCTTACGGTGCGTCCTGTCGCACCGGAGACCTAAGCATTTCCGGTACGAATTACCAATGGTTTGGAGTTTACGCGACACAATCCGGAACGGATCACCCGCCCCTGCGCAACAGACGGGACGGGCTTTCCAAATGACAACGCCCGGTGCCTACGCCTGTTCCAGCGCCTGCAGCACGTCGCCCACGAGGTCCTCGGGGTCTTCCAGCCCGCAGCTCAGCCGCACCAGGCCGGGCGTGATGCCGAGCGCCTGCTTCTGGTCGTCGGGCAGGCGCTGGTGGGTGGTGGTCGCGGGATGGGTGACGATGGATTTCGCATCGCCCAGGTTGTTGGAGATGATCACCACCTCCAGCGCGTTCAGGAAGCGGAAGGCCGCCTCCTGCCCGCCGGCGATGTCGAAGGTCAGCACCGTGCCGCTGCCGCCCATCTGCGCCGCCACGAGGTCGCGTTGCGCATAGGAGGCCAGGCCGGGATAGATCACCCGCTCGAGCTTGGCATGGCCCTCCAGCGCCTCGGCCAGGGCCTGGGCATTGGCGGCCTGGGCACGGACCCGCAGGTCGATCGTCTCCAGCCCCTTCAGCATGACCCAGGCGTTGAACGGGCTGAGCGCCGCGCCGGTATGTTTCAGGTAGGGCTCCAGCGTCTTGCGGATGAACTCCTTGGTGCCCAGCACCACGCCGCCCAAGGCGCGGCCCTGCCCGTCGATATGCTTGGTCGCGGAATAGACCACCACGTCGGCCCCCAGCTCGATCGCGTTGGAAAAGACCGGCGTGGCGAAGACGTTGTCGACCACAACGAGCGCACCCTTGTCATGCGCCATTTCGGCCACGGCCTTCACGTCCACCGCTTCCAACCCGGGGTTCGAGATCGACTCGAAGAAGACGAGCTTCGTGTCGTCGCGGATCGCCGCGCGCCAGGCGTCGTTGTCCTTGCCGTCGACGAAGGTGACCTCGACCCCGTAGCGGGTCAACACGTTCTCGAGAATGTAGAGGCACGAGCCGAAGAGCGCCCGGGAGGATACCACGTGATCGCCGGCCTTGAGCGGCGCGGTCAGTGCCCCCGACACTGCCGCCATGCCACTGGCCGTGGCAAAGGCGTCCTCCGCCCCTTCCAGCAGGGCGATGCGCTCCTCGAACATGCGCACGGTCGGGTTGCCGTAGCGGGCATAGATGAACTCGTCGTCGCCGGCCTCGAGAAAGCGGGCCTCCGCCTGCTCGGCGCTGTCGTAGACGAAGCCCTGGGTGAGGAAGATCGCCTCGCTCACTTCATTGTATTGCGAGCGGCGCGTGCCGCCGTGAACGAGATTGGTGCGGGGCTTGCGTTTGGTCATGTCCTGTCCTTTGCGGGGCGCTGGATGCCACCCCAATGAAAAAACCCCCGGTCGCGGTCAAGCGAAAGGGGGTCCTTTCATCCGACCTCTTTAGCGGAATGTTTAACGTGGCCCGCAATCCGGTAACAAAGCGCCACGGATCCTCGGATACGCCCAAGGATCGGGCAGGTCAAGACGGTCCTCTGCCGCCCTGCCGCCGCTTTCGCGGCCCTTGTCCCCGGCCCGATCCGGGCCATCATGGACGGCAAGAAGGAGATACCCCATGGCCGACGACAAGATACAGCTTCACTACTGGCCCACCCCCAATGGCTGGAAGATCGCCATCGCGCTGGAAGAGATGGGCCTGCCCTACGACGTGCATTACGTCGATATCGGCGCCGGCGACCAGTTCGAGCCGGAGTTCTTGAAGATCTCGCCCAACAACCGGATGCCCGCCATCGTCGATCCCGACGGCCCGGATGGCGACCCGATCTCGATCTTCGAGAGCGGCGCGATCCTGCAATATCTCGCGCGCAAGACGGGCCAGTTCTGCGGCCCGCACGAACGCGACCGCGTCGTGGTCGACCAATGGCTGATGTGGCAGATGGGCGGGCTGGGCCCGATGGCCGGCCAGGCGCATCACTTCCTGAAATACGCGCCCGCGATGGATCCGCCGCAGGACCTGCCCTATGCCAAGGACCGCTACCGCGACGAGGTGCGGCGGCTCTACGGCGTGCTCGACCGGCAGCTCGAGGGGCAGGATTTCGTCGCCGGCGACTTCTTCTCCATCGCCGACATGGCGATCTGGCCCTGGGCGTCGCTCTGGGAAGGGCAGGACCAGGAGCTGGAGGATTTCACCCATATCGCGCGCTGGCTGATCGAGGTGGGCGAGCGCGAGGGCGTGCAGCGGGGCCGCGCGCTCGGCGCGGACAAGCGCAAGGACCTGTCGGGCAAGGACCAGGCGGAGGCCCGCAACGTGCTCTTCGGCAAGCGGGACTGACCCGCGATCGACCCCGCGGCCCGGCCCCGGTGAAGGCCGGCCCGCGGCACGGTCACTCGCCCTCGCGCTCCTCGCCGTATTCGCGGAAGACGGAGTTCTGCGTGACGAAGAACAGGAAGATCGCCGCGGTCAGGCCGAAGGTCTTGAAATAGACCCAGGTCTCGGTGCTCATCGTGCGCCAGATCACCTCGTTCAGGACCGCCAGCAGGAAGAAGAACGCCGTGAGCCGCCGGGTCAGGATCATCCAGCCTTCGTGCTTTAACGGCACTTGCGCGTCGAGCACCGTGCGCAGGTAGGATTGCCCGCGCAGCAGGCCGAAGCCGAGGATGCCGCCAAACAGTAGGTAGATCATCGTCGGCTTCATCTTGAAGAAGCGGTCGTCGTTCAGCCAGACCGACAGGCCCCCGAAGACGGTGACCAGCACCACGGTCGCGATCTGCATCTTGCTAAGGTGGCCGGTCAGCTTCCACAGCACGGCGGTGCTGGCGATCATCAGCGGGATGAACCCGGCCGTCACCAGGATGAAGCCCTCGTAGTCGCGCCCCCCGATGGTGAAGACCCGGTCCTTCAGCAGGAGGTAGGCCGCGAAGAAGGCCACCACCGGGCCAAGTTCCAGCGCAGTCTTGAGCATCGGGTTGGGATCCTTGCCGGGGCCCTGCCCCGCCTTGTTCCCACCGCTGCGATCGGTCTCGTCAGTCACGCTGTGCCTCCTTCAGCCGCCCAGTTCCACTATCACGGCGCCGAGCGCGATCAAAGCCATCAGCCCGATGCGCCGCGGCCCGACCGTTTCCTTCAGCACCAGCCAGCCGATCAGCGCCGCGAAGACGGTCGAGGTCTCGCGCAGCACCGCCGCCTCGCCCACCTTGTCGAGCCGCGTGGCCAGCATGACCGAGCCGAAACTGGCAAAGGCCATCAGCCCGCCGGCCACGCCGCGCCGCATCAGCGGCCAGACCGCCGGGCGATCCTCCATAGCGCGCCAGCGGCGCAGGGCGATCACCGGCATCACCAGCCCGTCGATCATGAAGAACCACGCGAGGAAGGTGAAGGGATCGGCGGTGGAGCGGATGCCGTAGGCGTCGTAGGTCGTGTAGGCCGCGACGAACAGCCCGGTGATCACCGCCAGCCCCAGCGCCAGGCCCAGCGTCTCGCGCGCCGAGGTCAGGAAGATCATGTTGTAGACCGCCAGTCCGAAGATCCCCGACAGCAGCACCGCCACGCCCAGCCATTGCAGCGGCTGGAACACCTCGCCGAAGATCAGCCAGGCGCCGATCACCGTGAAGAGCGGCCCGGTGCCGCGCACCACCGGGTAGACCACCGTGTAGGCGCCCTTGGTATAGGCCAAAGCCTGCATCAGCTTGTAGATCACGTGGATGACGAAGGCGCCGCCGAGGATCGGCCACAGATGCGGCTCGGGCCAGGGCACGACGAACAGCGCCAGCGGCATGGCCATCGTGCCGTAGGAGACGTCGATCGCGCCCCGCATCAGCCAGGGGTCGTACCGCCCCTTCTGCATCGCCCCCAGCACCGCGTGCAGGAAGGCGGCCAGCAGCGCCAGCCACATCGCCGCGACATGCCCCGCCTGGGTGCCCTCCAATGCCAGCAGCCAGTCGCTCACGCAGGGACGCCCCCGCGGCAGGGGCAGGAACCGGTCGCGAGGGTCACGGGTTTGTGACATCCTGCGTCATGAGAGGAGGCCCGATGCTCGACGAAGTCCTGAACGAATTCCAGAACACCTTTTCGGTCGTCCCGGCCCCGGCCGCCTTTGCGCGCCTGCTGGCGGCGATCCTTCTCGGGGCGGTCATCGGGATGGAGCGGGAATGGCGCGGCAAGCCGGCCGGGCTGCGCACCCATATCCTCGTCGCCGTCGCCGCCTGCCTCTTCGTGATCCTGGGGATGGAGATCTCGCATCTCGATTTCGGCGGCAACGGCGAACAGCGCAACGACCCGCTCCGCATGATCGAGGCGGTGACGGCCGGGGTCGCCTTCCTCGCGGCGGGGCTGATCTTTACCTCGGGGGGCAAGGTGCGCAACATCACCACCGGCGCCTCGCTCTGGCTGGCGGGCGCCGTGGGGCTGGGCTGCGGTGCGGGGCAGATGCCGCTTGCCGCGATGGCGACGGGCATAGTGGTCGTGATCCTTGTCGTGCTTCGCCTTCTGGAACGCTGGCTCGGGACCCACTGAGCGACGCGAGGCGGGGTGGATCACGCGGCCGCCCCGGCGCGCAGCTCCGGCCCGGCGCCGGTCAGCGCCTCCGCGAAATCCTGCGGGTCGAAGGGCGACAGGTCGTCGATCTGCTCGCCCACGCCGATGGCATGGATCGGCAGGCCGAACCGGTCGGCCAGCGCCACCAGCACGCCACCCTTGGCGGTGCCGTCGAGCTTGGTCATCACCAACCCCGACACGTCGGCGAGCTTCTGGAAGGTTTCCACCTGGCTCAGCGCGTTCTGGCCGGTGGTGGCGTCGAGCACGAGGAGCGTGTTGTGCGGCGCATCCGGATCCTTCTTGCGGATGACGCGGACGATCTTGGCCAGCTCCTCCATCAGGTCGGCGCGGTTCTGCAGCCGCCCGGCCGTGTCGATCAGCAGCAGGTCGGCGCCGTCTGCCTGCGCCTTGGTCATGGCGTCGAAGGCAAGGCTTGCCGGGTCCGAGCCCTCGGGCGCGGTCAGCACGGGCACGCCGGCCCGGTCGCCCCAGACCTGCAGCTGCTCCACCGCGGCGGCGCGGAACGTATCGCCCGCGGCAATCACGACGGATTTCCCGGCGGCGCGGAACTGCGAGGCGAGCTTGCCGATCGTCGTGGTCTTGCCCGAGCCGTTGACGCCCACGACCAGCACCACCTGCGGGCGCTTGGCGTAGATCGGCAGCGGCTGGGCCACCGGCTCCATCACCCGCGCGATCTCGTCGGCCAGCGCGCGCTTGATCTCGTCGACCGAGAGCTTCTTGCCATAACGCCCCTCGGCGAGATTGCTGGTCACGCGCAGCGCGGTATCCACCCCCATATCGGCCGAGATCAGCAGGTCCTCGAGGCTTTCCAGCATGTCGTCGTCGAGCACGCGGCGCACGACGACCTTCTTCTGGCCGCGGCCGAAGAGCCGCCCCATCAGCCCGCCGCGGGCCGGCGCGGCCTCGGCCCCGGCGGCGGCGGCCTGCTCCACCTCGGCCTCCATCGTCGCGCCACGGCCGAAGCCGGGAGTGCCGGGATTGTCGGGGATCTCCTGCGGACCGGACGGCGGCAGCTCCGACGGCCCGCCGGGCATCTCGCCGGGGGTGGAGGGTGGCACCTCGTTCGGGCTGGGCGGGGTCTCATCCGGCGTCTCGGGCCGCGCCGGGTTGTCCGGGCCGGGGGTGCCGGGCTGCGGCGGGATGTCGGGGCCCGGCGGCTCCGGCGGATGTTCAGGCGAGGGGCCGGGATCAGGCACCTGCTCGGGCTCGGGCTCCGGCACGTTGTCGGGGCCGGGATCGGGCACCTGGGTCGGCTCGGGCTCGGGCACGCTGTCGGGTTTCGGCGCCGGGAAGGGGTCGGGCGTCGTGTCCGGGCCCGGTTCGGGCGGCGTGTCGGGGCCAGGAGTGTCGGGGCCGGGGGTATCGGGCGTCTCCGGCGCGGCCGCGGCGACCTCCGCCTGTCGCGGCGCCTCTTCCGCGGCGGTCACCTCTTCTTCCTCGCCGCCATCGCTGACGATCGCCTCCAACCCCTCGTCGAGCTTGGACGAGGACTTGAACAGCCGGTCCTTGAGTTTCTTGAAAAACGCCATGGCTGGCCTCCGTTTCCCTGATCTCCACCTAATACCTGTCGGCGGCGGATGGAAGCCTCCGACGGGTCATCCGTCATGCGCCGCGCCGTGCCCGCCCCGGCGGCGCAGGGTCCCCAGCGCAAGGCTTCCGGAGCACATGGACGCTCGTCCGAGACTTGGCTCCGTTCTCCCGCCGCCCGCACTCGCCGGTGACCGGCACCGGCCCGGAAGAAACCCCGCCGCGGCCCTTCCGGATCCATGGCACGGGAGATTGCGCCCGGACAGACCGGCAGCGGCCCCGCAGCTCGCGCAAAGCGTGATTTGACCCGCCCCGCCCCGGCCCCATCCTTGGCCGGGATGATCCGCCTTGCCCTCCTCCTGCTCCTGATGACGGCCACGCTGGCCGATGGGTCCGCGCGCGCCCAGATCTGGGGCTCCGAAGGGCGGCCCGAGCGGCTTTGCACCACCGGGGCGCAGGGCCACGCACTGTGCCTGAGGCAGGCGCATTACGTCCACGACCTCTGCGCGATGCTGGAGACGCTGGCCGAGCGCAACGACCTGTCCCCCGGCTTCTTCGCCAGGCTGATCTGGCAGGAAAGCCGCTTCGACCCCCATGCGCTCAGCCCGGTCGGCGCCCAAGGGATCGCGCAGTTCATGCCCTACACCGCCGCCCGCCGCGGGCTGGAGGACCCCTGGAACCCCGCCCGCGCGCTGGAGGAATCCGCGCGTTACCTCGGGGAGCTGAGGCGCGCCTACGGCAACCAGGGACTGGCGGCGGTGGCCTATAACGGCGGCGAGGCGCGGGCCGACGGGCTGGTGGCCAGGCGGGCGGGGCTGGCGCGCGAGACGGTGCAATATGTCCGCATCGTCACCGGGCTGGCCGCCGAGACCTGGCGCGACGCCCCGCCCGACGCCCACGATTTCCGGCTGGACGGCGACCGCCCCTTCCAACCCGCCTGCCACGCGCTGGCCCGCGAGCGCGCGCTGACCCCTTACCCCGCACCGCCGCCGCGATGGGCGGAATGGGGGGTGCAGGTGGCCTTCGGCCGCGACGAACATGCCGCCCGCCAGAGCTTTGCCCGCAAGGCGCGCGCCTGTTCCGCCCTCGACGGGCAGGAGGCGCCCGACATGGTCCCGGTCGCCCACCGCATGCAGGGGCGGCCCGGCTACGTCATGGCGCGGATCGGCCGGCCCGACCGCGCCACGGCCTTCGATCTCTGCGCGCGGCTGAAACGGGCGGGCTGTGCCTGCGCGGTCTATCGCAATCCCTGAGTCCTCGTCGACCGCCGCGTCCGCCGCGCCCGGGCCGCAGAATTTCCCGACAGGCACCGCATTCCTGCGCTACCCTTAGTGCAGCCGCCTGAACGGGAGCCGCACGTCACCGGATGCCGATCTTTGCCCTCCTCACCCTCGGCCCTGCCGCGGCCCTTGCGCTCGGCGCCCTGCTGGGCGGCGCCTGGCCGTGGGTCGCGCTGCTGTCGATGACCGGGCTGACCTTCGTGATCGACCGGCATGGCGGCGCGGCCCTGCCACCGCTGGAGGAGACCCGGCAGGCGCGCCGGCTGTCGCTGGCGCTCGGCCTCCTGCATTTCCCGCTGCTGGGCCTCGCCGTCCTGCACCTGGCCGGCGCGACCGGGGCGACGGGGACGGAGCGGGCGATCCTCTTCCTCGCCTTCGGCATCTTCTTCGGCCAGATCTCCAATTCCAACGCGCATGAGCTGATCCATGGCGGCGCCCGCCCCCTCCGCCGGCTGGGCGAGGCGATCTATGCCTCGCTGCTCTTCGGCCATCACGCCTCGGCCCACCTGCTGGTGCACCACGTGCATGTGGGCACCGGCGACGATCCCAACACCGCGCGGCGGGGCGAGTCGGTCTATCGCTTCGCCCTGCGCGCCTGGACCGGCAGTTTCCGCGCCGGGCTGCGGGCCGAATCGCTGCGCAGCGCCCGGACCGGGCGGCGGCATCCCTACTGGCGCTACGCCCTGCTGACGGCGCTTGCCCTCGGCGGCGCACTCGCGCTGGCCGGGCTGGCCGGGGTCGTGGCGCTGCTGGCGATTTCGCTCTATGCGCAGTTCCAGCTGCTCCTGTCGGATTACGTGCAGCATTACGGGCTCACACGCCCCATGCGCCCCGATGGCCGGCCGGTGCCACTGGGCCCGGAGCATAGCTGGAACGCGCCGCACCGGGCCTCGGGGGCGATGACGCTGAACGCGCCGCGCCATTCGGATCATCACCTGAGCCCGCGCCGCCCCTTCGAGGCGCTGCGGCTGGAGCCCGGCAGGATGCCCGTCCTGCCGCATTCGCTGCCCGTCATGGCGGTGATCGCGCTCGTGCCGCCGCTCTGGCGCAGGGTGATGGATCCGCGGCTCGACCGGCTCACCACGCGGCCCGGAACGACGCGGGAACAGGCAGAGGCCACCGCCGGCGGCAATCCGGCGCCCGCGACCGCCCCGTGACGCGCGCCGCCTTTCGCGGCCCTGTGCGAGCGCCTATGTTGGAGGCATGAAACCCGCATTCCTCGCCCTGTGCCTCCTGCAGGCGCTCGCCCTGCCCGCCGCCGCCCTCGCCCAGACGCCGATGAGCGCGGCGGAGTTCGAACGCTATACCACCGGAAAGACGCTCTATTTCGGCCAGGGCGGCACGCCCTACGGGGTGGAGCGCTACGAGGAGGACCGACAGGTCACGTGGTCCTTCCTCGACGGGCGCTGCAAGCACGGCGAATGGTACGAGGCGGCGAACCGGCAGATCTGCTTTGTCTACGAGGACGAGCCGGGCGAACATTGCTGGCAGTTCTTCGAAGGCCCCTCCGGCCTGACCGCGCGCTTCGGCGACGACCCCCGCTCCGTGCCGATCTACCAGGCGGAGGAGCAGGAGGACGACATGCTCTGCCTCGGCCCCGATACCGGGGTCTGAGCGCGGGCGGGCCAGTCGCTGCGGGAGGCGTCATGTTCGGCCTGTGAGGGCCAGGCGCGCTGCCGACCACTACTGCGGACCGCGCCCCGCCGCTTGTTCAGCCCTCGTCGCGCTCCAGCGCGCGCCAGCCGATATCCCGGCGGAAGAAGCCCTGCGGCCAGTCGATCCGGGCGACGTTGCCATAGGCGTTCTCCGCTGCCTCGGCCAGCGTCGCGCCGCGGGCGGTGACGCTTAGCACCCGGCCGCCGCTGGCCACGATCCGGCCGTCGGAATCGGCGGTGCCGGCATGGAAGACCATGCGAAAGCTGTCCTCGGCGATGTCGCACAGACCGCGGATCTCGCTGCCCTTCTCGTAGGCGCCGGGATAGCCCTCGGCCGCCATCACCACGGTCATCGCGTGGTCGTCGGCCCAGTTCACCCGCGCCTCGTCCAGCCGCCCCTCGGCCGCGGCATGCATGAGGTCCAGGACCTGCGCCCCGAGCCGCATCATCAGCACCTGGCATTCCGGGTCGCCGAAGCGGACGTTGTATTCCACCAGCCGCGGCGCGCCGTCCCGGATCATCAGCCCGGCATAGAGCACGCCCTGGTAGGGGGTGCCGCGCGCCGCCATCTCGCGCAGGGTGGGTCGGACGATCTCGTCCAGCGCGCGCGCCGCGATCTCGTCGGTCAGGACGGGGGCCGGGGAATAGGCGCCCATGCCGCCGGTATTGGGGCCGGTATCGCCCTCGCCCACGCGCTTGTGGTCCTGGGCGGTGCCGATGGGCAGCGCGACCTCGCCGTCGCAAAGCACGAAGAACGAGGCTTCCTCGCCCTCCATGAATTCCTCGATCACCACCTCGGCGCCCGCCGCGCCGAATTCGCCGCCGAACATGTCGTCCACCGCCTCGAGCGCCTGGTCGAGCGTCTCGGCCACGATCACGCCCTTGCCGGCGGCCAGCCCGTCGGCCTTGACCACGATGGGCGCGCCCTGTTCGCGCAGGTAGGCCTTCGCGGGCTCCGCCGCGTCGAAGCGCGCCCAGGCGGCGGTGGGGGCGCCGGCGGCATCGCAGATCTCCTTGGTGAAGCGCTTGGAGGCTTCCAGCCGCGCGGCCTCCTTCGACGGGCCGAAGACGGAGAAGCCGGCGTCGCGCAGGTCGTCGGCCACGCCCGCGGCCAGCGGCGCCTCGGGACCCACGATGACGAAGTCGATGGCATTGGCCTCGGCGAATTGCACGACCGCGCCGCCGTCAAGGATGTCGAGGCTGGCGCATTCGGCGATCATGGCGATCCCGGCATTGCCCGGCGCGACGATCAGCTTGTCGCATTTGGGGTTCTGCATCACCGCCCAGGCCAGCGCATGTTCCCGCCCGCCGCCGCCGAGGATGAGGATGTTCATGGATGCCGCTCCGGTCTGATCTGGTCCCTGGGGCGCGTCATAGACCGGATCGCGCGGGGGCGGAACCGGGGGCGCGCGGAAACTTTCCTGCCTCCGGCGGGGATATTTATGGTCAGAAGAAGCGGGGAGCGGGCGGCGGTCTTTCCGCTTTCCCCCGGGCGGGCGCTTGGCCTAAGTTCGCGCCATGTCAGACCTGATCGACGATCCCGAACCGGGCGGCAACGCGCCGGAATTCTCCGTCACCGAGATCTCCAACGCCATCAAGCGGGTGATCGAGGGTGAGTTCGGCCATGTGCGCCTGCGCGGCGAGGTGGGGCGCGTGTCCCGCCCGCGCTCGGGGCATGTCTACCTCGACCTGAAGGACGACCGCTCGGTCCTGTCGGGCGTGATCTGGAAGGGGGTGGCCGGGCGGCTCTCCATCCAGCCCGAGGAGGGGATGGAGGTGGTGGCCACCGGGCGCATCACCACCTTCGGCGGCCAGTCGAAATACCAGATCGTGATCGAGGACCTGAAGCCCGCGGGGCAAGGCGCGCTGATGGCGATGCTGGAGAAGCGGAAAAAGGCGCTGGCGGCGGAGGGGCTGTTCGAGGCGGCGCGCAAGCGGCCCCTGCCCTACCTGCCCGAGGTGATCGGCGTGGTGACCTCGCCCTCGGGCGCGGTGATCCGCGACATCCTGCACCGGCTGCGCGAACGCTTTCCCCGCAAGGTGCTGATCTGGCCGGTGGCCGTGCAGGGCGACCGCTGCGCCCCCGAGGTGGTGCGGGCGATCGAGGGGTTCAACGCGCTGACCCCCGGCGGCGCGCTGCCGCGGCCCGACCTGCTGATCGTGGCGCGCGGCGGCGGGTCGATCGAGGATCTCTGGGGGTTCAACGAGGAATCGGTCGCGCGGGCGGCGGCGGCCTCGGCGATCCCGCTGATTTCGGCCGTGGGGCACGAGACCGACACGACGCTGATCGACTTCGTCTCGGACAAGCGGGCACCGACGCCCACCGCGGCGGCGGAGCTGGCGGTGCCGGTGCGGCTGGAGCTGCTGGGGCTGCTCGACGGCCAGGGGGCGCGGCTGTCGCATGCGCTGAGCGCCGGGGTGGCGCGGCGCGGCG